>NZ_CP026101.1:614690-1229381 GCF_002902945.1 Paraburkholderia caribensis | reverse complement strand
GTACTTCATGTTCAGATACTTCCAGTCCGTGACATTCGGCACCGCACGGCCGCGAATGTCGTCGAGCGTCGCGTAGCCTTTTTCGTCCATCCAGTTCGACAGGCCGTCCGCGAGATCGGAGACGATGCGAAAGCCATAGTGCATGGCGGCCGTACACACCTGCACGCTGCCCGCGCCGAGCACCATGAACTCGGCCGCGTCGCGCCACGACGAAATGCCGCCGATACCGGAGATCGGCAGATTCGGCGTTTCAGGGTCGCGCGCGATCTCGGCGACCATGTTCAACGCGATCGGCTTCACGGCCGGGCCGCAGTAGCCGCCGTGCGTGCCCTTGCCGTCGACGGTCGGCATCGGCGCCATCTGGTCGAGATCGACGGCGACGATCGAGTTGATCGTGTTGATCAGCGACACGCCGTCCGCGCCGCCCTTGAAGGCCGCGCGCGAGCCCATGCGAATGTCGCTGATGTTCGGCGTGAGCTTGACGAGGCAGGGCAGCTTCGAGCCTTCCTTCACCCAGCGCGTGACCATCTCGATGTACTCCGGCACCTGACCGACTGCGGAGCCCATGCCGCGTTCGCTCATGCCGTGCGGACAGCCGAAGTTGAGTTCGACGGCATCGGCGCCCGTGTCTTCGACGAGCGGCAGAATCCACTTCCAGTCGCGCTCGTTGCACGGCACCATCAGCGAAACGATCATCGCGCGGTCGGGCCAGTCGCGCTTGACCTGCGTGATTTCGCGCAGATTGACGTCGAGCGGCCGGTCGGTGATCAGCTCGATGTTGTTCAGGCCCGCGATACGCTGACCGTTCCATTGCACCGCGCCGTAACGCGAACTGACGTTGACCACATGCGGATCGAGCCCAAGCGTCTTCCATACGACGCCGCCCCAGCCCGCTTCGAATGCGCGGTTCACGTTATAGGCTTTGTCGGTCGGTGGCGCAGACGCGAGCCAGAAAGGATTCGGCGACGTGATGCCGGCAATCGTGCAGCGAAGATCAGCCATGTTCGGCTCCGTGGGGATTCGGTTTTGTCGTTTTCGCGTGATGCGTGCTTGCGTTCTCGCTTCAGGCCGCTTTGACGGCAGCGAGCGCGAATGCGGCGTCGATCGATGCCGCCGCGAGCTTGCCGTCCTGCACCGCCTGCACGGTCAGATCGATGCCGCCCGATGCCGCGCAATCGCCGCCCGCCCAGACCTTGTCCAGCGACGTGCGCAGGTCCGCGTCGACCGCGATGCGGCTTTGATCGAGCGTCAACAGTTCGTGATCGAGCCCGACGCTCACGAGCGTCTGACCGATTGCCTTGAGCACCATGTCGGCTTCGAGCGTGAAACGCTCGGCGCTGCCATCGCTCGCCGTGCGCTCGAACTCGACGCCCGTCACATTTCCGTCGCGGCCCGTCAATCGCACGGGCCGCGCATGCGTGACGAGCGTCACGCCCTGCGTCTGCGCGAAATCGCGCTCGGCCCACGTCGCGCTCATCGACTCGACGCCGCGCCGGTACACCATCGTGACGCTCGTCGCGCCGAGCTTGCGGCTTTGCACGGCAGCATCGACAGCCGTATTGCCGCCGCCGATCACGATCACGCGGCGACCCACGGGCACGGTCGCGAGATCGCTCGCCTGACGTACCTGCTCGATGAAATCGACGGCGTTCATCACGCCGTTCAGCGCTTCGCCTTCGAGTGCGAGCGCGCGCACGCCTGCAAGGCCGATCGAAAGAAACACCGCGTCGTGTTGTTGACGCAGTAAATCGAGCGACATGTCATGTCCCAGCGTCATGCCCGTCTTCAATTCAATGCCGCCTACCGACAACAGCCACTGCACTTCACGCTGCGCGAAGTCATCGACCGTTTTGTATGCGGCAATGCCGTATTCGTTGAGGCCGCCGCCTTTGTCGTGCGCGTCGTAAATCGTCACGCGATGACCCGCCACGGCGAGACGATGCGCGCATGCCAGCCCCGACGGACCCGCGCCGACGACGGCCACATGCCGCCCGCTTTCCGGCGCGCGCGTGAACTTCACGGCATCGCGCGCCATTGCCCAATCAGTTGCATGACGCTGCAATGCGCCAATCGCGACGGGCTTCGCATCCTGGTGATTGCGCACGCATGCGCCTTCGCAAAGAATTTCAGTCGGGCACACGCGCGAGCACATGCCGCCTAGTGGATTCGCCGACAGAATATCGGTGGCGGCGCCCTTCAGATTGCCATTGCCGATCTTGCGGATGAAGCTCGGAATGTCGATTTGCGTGGGACACGCCTGCACGCACGGCGCGTCGTAGCAGTAATGACAGCGGCTCGCGGCCGCGGCCGCGGCAGTGGGATCGAGCAGCGGCGCAATGTCGGCGAATTCGCATGAAAGCTGTTCGGACGACAGGCGCTGTGCCGCGATGTCGCCCGTTTGCCTGATAGCCATAGCTATTCCTTGATCAAAGTGAGGACGTAGCCGTGCCTGCCGGCTTCGCGTGAGCGAAGCCGGGACGGCGTGTTGTGTGGGACCAGCGTTACAGCGCGATCAGCCTCTTACGATGCCGGTTCGCATGCGCGCTCCAGCATCGCGTGCAGCAACACGTTCGCGCCCGCTTCAATCCACTCGGGCGTTGCGTCTTCGATTTCGTTGTGACTGATGCCGTCCACGCACGGCACGAACACCATCGATGTCGGCGCCACCTGCGACAGATAGCACGCGTCGTGGCCCGCGCCCGACACCATGTCGCGATGCGGATAGCCGAAACGCTCGGCGGCGGCGCGCACGGACTTCACGCATGCCGCGTCGAACCTGACGGGCTCGTAATAGAAGATCTGTTCGAGCTGTGTTTCGAGGCCAATGCCGCCCGCGATCTTCGCCACGCCTTCGCGCAGCGCGGCGTCCATCCTGGCGAGCACGGCATCGTCGGGATGACGGAAATCGACGGTGAAAAACACGCGGCCCGGAATCACGTTGCGCGAGTTCGGATGCACCTGCATCATGCCGACCGTCGCGCAGGCGAGCGGCGCATGATCGAGCCCGATACGGTTGACGAGATCCACCACGCGCGCCGCGCCGAGCAACGCATCCTTGCGGCGCGGCATCGGCGTCGGGCCGGCGTGCGCCTCCTGGCCCGTCAGCGTGATTTCGTACCAGCGTTGCCCTTGCGCATCGGTGACGACGCCAATCGTCTTGTCTTCCGCTTCGAGTATCGGCCCCTGTTCGATGTGCAACTCGAACGCGGCATGGAGCGGCCGGCCGCCGCACGGCACATCGCCCGCATAGCCGATGCGCTTCAGTTCCTCGCCGATCGTCTTGCCGTCGACGTCCTTGCGCGACAGACCATAGTCGAGCGTGAACACGCCGGCGAACACGCCGGACGCCACCATCGCAGGCGCGAAGCGCGAGCCTTCTTCGTTGGTCCAGATCACGACTTCGATCGGATGCTCGGTTTCGATGCCGCGATCGTTGAGGCTGCGGATCACTTCGAGACCGCCCAGCACGCCGTAGATGCCGTCGAAGCGGCCGCCTGTCGGTTGCGAGTCCGCGTGCGAGCCCGTCATCACGGGCAGCGCATTCGGGTTCACGCCCGCGCGCCGCATGAACACATTGCCCATCTGATCGACGCTGATCGTGCAACCTGCTTCCTTCGCCCAGCTCACGATCAGGTCGCGCCCCTCCTTGTCGAGATCGGTCAGCGCGAGGCGGCAGACACCGCCCTTCTGCGTCGCGCCGATCTTTGCCATCGTCATCAGGCTGTCCCACAGACGTTTGCCGTTGACGGTGATCGACGTATCGAGTCCTCGCTTCAACGCTTCGGATACCGCATTCATTCGTCTTGCTCCTCTGGATCAACCCGCTTTGCAGTTCAACCGCGAGCGGCTTTGCTTGCGCTCGCGACGAAGTGAAACTGGTGCATCGGCGGTGCGTTCGAATTCGCTTTGGGGCACGCGTGCACAGCTTGCGTGCAGGTCTTTCAAGCCCGCGTTCTAGCGGTAAACCCTCGATACCGGCCGCTTCGCGAATCCTGTCCGATTGGACAGGTTGTAGCCGATTAAAAACATCAAATCAATGTCTTTCGTGCGGACAGGAACAGATGAACCTGAGAGCGAGAACCATGCCATTGCAACGCAGCATGACCTTTCCGCACGCGCAATGAAACGGTGCATACGTTGATGTCGATCGCGACACGAGCGGCTAGAATGAAGCGCGACGCGGCACAAAGGCTAACGATGAGACACGACGACACAATAGTGAGCGAGACCGGAAACGACGAAGCGCCCGCACCTTTGCGGCGGCGCAAGGCTCATATTCGTGAGAGCAATGAAGCGCATCTGCTGGCCTGTGCGGAAGCCGTTTTTGCGGAGCGCGGCTTCGAAGGCGCCAGCACGGCGATGATCGCGGAACGCGCCGGCTTACCGAAAGCCAACGTCCACTACTATTTTCCGACCAAGCTGGCGCTCTACCGGCGCGTGCTCGAAGACCTGTTCGAAGACTGGCATCGGGCGGCGAATACCTTCGAAGGCAGCGACGATCCCGTCGAGGCAATCGGTGGCTATGTGCGCGCGAAGATGGCGTTGTCGCGGCGGCGGCCGCTCGGCTCGAAGGTGTGGGCGAACGAGATCATTCACGGCGCGGACCACATGCTCGACATTCTCGAACAGCGCGTGAAGCCGTGGCTCGATACGCGCGTGACCGTCATCGACGACTGGATCGCACGCGGCCTGCTCGCGAATGTCGACGCGCAAACGCTGATGTATATGATCTGGGCCACGACGCAGCACTACGCGGATTTCGACGCGCAGATACGCGCGCTGGGCGGCAAGCGCGCGTTGTCGCAAAAGGCCTTCGACGCAACCACGGAGCAGGTCGTGCAGCTCGTGATTCGCGCGTGCGGGGCGAGGTCTCCGTCGGAGAAGCGCTGAGGGCCCCGCGCGCTCAGTATGTTTCCAGGTGCAGGCGCCCTTCGCGCTTGAGCCGCTGCCACAGCACGTCCCAGTCGAGACCATGCTGATCGGCGATGTCCTTCAGCGACTGCAACACGCCGTCTTCCATCCCTTTCAGTCCGCACACGTAGAGGTAGGTATTCTCGTCGCGCAGCAGCTGCGCAATGTCGGCGGCACGCTCTCGCATGGCATCCTGCACGTAGCGCTTCGGCTCGCCCGGCGTGCGTGAAAACGCGAGATTCGTGTCGATGAAGTCTTTCGGCAGATTCGTCAACGGTCCGAAATAAGGCAACTCTTCTTTCGTGCGCGCGCCGAAGAACAGCATCAGCTTGCCCGTTGCGCCCTTCAGCCTGCGCCTGCGCCGGTACTCGGTCATCGCGCGCATCGGTGCGGAACCTGTGCCTGTGCAGATCATCAGCAGATGCGAGTTCGGATGGTTGGGCATCAGGAACGTGCTGCCGAACGGGCCGATCACGTTGACCACGTCACCCTTCTTCAGGTCGCACAGATAGTTCGAGCACACGCCGTTCGTTGGGTCGCCCCGATAGTCCTGGGTGACACGCTTCACGGTCAGCGAGACATTGTTGTAGCCGGGCCGCTCGCCGTCGCGCGGACTGGCAATCGAGTACTGCCGCGCATGATGCGTGCGTCCATCGGCGGCGCTGCCCGGCGGCAGAATGCCGATCGACTGCCCCTCCAGTACAGGGAACGGCATCGAGCCGAAATCGAGCACGATGTGATGGATATCGCTTTGCGTCGTCTCGTCCGTCAGCCGGTAGTTGCCGACGACCGTGGCCGTCGTCGGGTTCTTGTGCGTGTACAGATTCACGTAGGGACGCGCGGCCGACCACGGCGGCACCACGGCGCCGCGCACCGTATCGACGTCGATGCCTTGCGCTTCGCTGGTCATGTCGCTGCTCGCGGCGTTTTCTTGCACCGGTGTTTCCGTCGATGACGGCAACGCCATCGTACCCTGCTCCGGCAACACGTCCCACGTGTATTGCTCATCGATGCTGTAGGCGTCTGCCTTCAGCACCGAGCGCCAGTTGTCGATCGCGCCCGTCGGGCACGGCGGCACGCATGCCATGCAGCCGTTGCACACGTCCGGCATCACGACGTAATTCGTGCCGTCGTGCGTGATCGCATCGATCGGACAGGTCTCTTCGCAGGTATTGCAGCGAATGCAGATCTCCGGATCGATCAGGTGCTGCCTGAGAATGTCGACCGGTACGGGCGCGTTCATAATGGTTCCGCCTTTTGCTGACGTTGCGTTCCGTTGCGTTCAGTTGAAGCGCACGTATTCGAAGTCGACGGGCTGGCGATTGATGCCCATCGCGGGCGGCGCGATCCAGTTCGCAAACTTGCCGGCCTCGACGACGCGCCCCATCAACGAGGCGACGAACGCGCGATCTTCCGCACCCGGCAGCCATGTCGCTTCGTTCGCGGCCCATTCGGTTTCGCTGATCACGCGGCCATCGGGCGACACGCGCGTGCCCGCAAACGTGCCGATCTGCCGGTTGAACGCCTTGTGCGGCACAGTCAGGCGAAAATCGATACCGGCCTTCTCGAGCACCTTGTTCCAGCGTCCGACACCCGCCACGGAATCCTTGATGTAGTCGTCGCGCAGCACTTCGTTCATGGCGTTGAGCATCGGCACCTCGCGCTCGACCAGCTTGCCGTCCGCGACGTCGAGCAGCTTGTAGCTCTGGCCGTTCAGTTGATGATCGTCGTCGCGCTTCGTTTCCTCGTAGCGGCCCTTGAGGCCCGAGCTGTAGAACGTCGCGGCATTCGACGAATGATCCGCGCCGAACAGGTCGATCGTCACCGAGTAGTGGAAGTTCAGATAGCGCTGGATGGTGGGCAGATCGATCACGCCCGCTGCGCGAATCCTGCTTGCGTCGTCCGTCTTCAGTTCGTTCATCACCTGCGCGGTGCGCTGCACGACACGCGACACGCCCGATTCGCCGACGAACATGTGATGCGCTTCTTCCGTCAGCATGAACCTGGTGGTGCGCGCGAGGGGATCGAAGCCGGATTCGGCGAGCGCGCTCAACTGGAACTTGCCGTCGCGGTCCGTGAAGTACGTGAACATGTAGAACGCGAGCCAGTCGGGCGTTTTCTCGTTGAACGCGCCGAGAATGCGCGGGTTGTCGTCGTCACCCGAGCGGCGGCCCAGCAGCGCTTCCGCTTCCTCGCGCCCGTCGCGGCCGAAATGGCGATGCAGCAGATACACCATCGCCCACAGATGCCGGCCTTCTTCGACGTTCACCTGAAAGAGGTTGCGCAGGTCGTACATCGACGGCGCCGTCAGACCGAGGTGACGCTGCTGTTCGACGGAAGCAGGCTCCGTATCGCCTTGCGTGACGATGATGCGGCGCAGATTCGCGCGATGCTCGCCGGGCACGTCCTGCCACGCCGCTTCGCCCTTGTGCTCGCCGAAGTTGATCTTGCGATCCTGATCACCAGGCGCGAGAAAAATGCCCCAGCGATAGTCGGGCATTTTCACATAGTCGAAATGCGCCCAGCCGCCGGGATCGACGCTGGTCGCCGTGCGCAGATAGACATCGAAATCATGCGAACCGTCGGGGCCCATGTCACCCCACCATGACAGGAAGTTCGGCTGCCATTGTTCGAGAGCGCGTTGCAGCGTGCGGTCGTCGGCGAGGTTGACGTTGTTCGGAATCTTGTCGGTGTAATTGATCGTGGACATGTCGGTTCCTTGAGCGCGGTGCGATGGTGTGATGCAGGCGTGATATGGGCCTACACGCGTGGGCCTACACGCGCGATACGTCGAATTGCGCCTTGCTGCCCTTGCCGTACACCTTGAGCGCGCCCTTCTCGCCCACCGCGTTCGGCCGGTTGAAAATCCAGTTCTGCCACGCCGTCAGACGGCCGAAAATGCGCGTCTCCATCGTCTCGCGGCCGTTGAAACGCAGATTCGCTTCCATACCCGTCAGCGCATCCGGCGACATCGCCGCGCGTTCTTCGAGCGCGATGCGGATTTCGTCGGCCCAGTCGATGTCATCCGGCGATGCCGTGACGAGACCCAGACGCTCCGCTTCCACGGCTCTCACGGGCTGGCCGATCTTCGCGCGCGCGGCATCGAGCGGTTCCGTCTCTTCGTAGAAGCGCCGCGCGAGCCGCGACTGCTGCGTGATCATCGGATACAAACCGAAATTGACTTCCGACAGCGTGATAGCCGGTTCTTCGTCTTCGTTCGCGGGCAGCGCGGCCATGTAGGTGCGGTCGGCAGCGAACGCGAACTCGGCGAACGTGCCCGCAAAGCACGAACCCGGCTCGATCAGCGCAAACAGCGAACGCGACGACACATCGATGCGTGCGAGCGTGCGGCGCAACAGGCCAATCGTCTCGCGCACCAGCCAATGGTCCTTGTGCTGCAGCAGCGTGGCGTCGACGGCGAGCACCGCGCGTGCATCGCCTTGGGTCTTCAGAATCCACGTGCCGATATCGAGTTCGTTGGTACGCATCGACAGGATCGCGTCGTCGAGTTCTCGCGCGAATTGCAGCGGCCACCAGTTCGCGCCCATCGCGACGATGGCGTCGATGTTCGCCGGTTGCTCAGTCGCGGGCGCTTTGGCCGTGAAAGTGGCTGTGCGCTTCGCCCGGTCGATGGTCACGTCGAGCGTCGCATACGTGAGGCCGTCGTCTCGATCCGTGCGTTCGATGCGTGTCAGCGCCACGCCTTGCGCATCGGCTGGACGATCGCTTTGCTGCGCGAGTTCCAATGCACGTGCAGCGATCGCCTGCTCGAACTGGTTCGGCTTCACGACTTCATCGACGAGACGCCACTCCTTCGCGCGCGCGCCGCGAATACCTTCGACCACGGTGCAGAAAATGTCGGCGCGATCGTGCCGCACCTTGCGTTTGTCGGTGACGCGCGTGAGGCCGCCCGTCCCCGGCAGCACGCCGAGCAAGGGCACTTCCGGCAGCGCCACCGACGACGAACGGTCGTCGACCAGATAGATTTCATCGCACGCGAGTGCCAGTTCATATCCGCCGCCTGCACATGCACCGTTGACGGCTGCAAGAAACTTCAGGCCCGAGTGACGCGACGAGTCTTCGACACCGTTGCGGGTCTCGTTGGTGAACTTACAGAAGTTGACCTTCCATGCATGCGACGACAGGCCGAGCATGAAGATGTTGGCGCCCGAGCAGAACACCCGGTCCTTCAGGCTGGTGAGGACGACCGTCCGCACTTCCGGATGCTCGAAGCGGATGCGCTGGAGTGCATCGTGCAGTTCGATATCGACGCCCAGGTCGTATGAATTCAGCTTCAGTTTGTAGCCGTCGCGGATGCCGCCGTCTTCGGCGATGTCGATACCGAGCGTGGCCACCGGACCATCGAACGAGAGGTTCCAGTGCTTGTAGTGCGAGGGATCGGTGCGGTAATCGACTCGCACGGCGGCGGTCTCTGACGGGAACATGGCGGCGGACATGGGGCGTCTCCTGAGACGAATGCAAATTGTTTGAACGAACAATAGTGCACCGTCACAGCCATGTAAAGCACTTTACTTCATGTTTTCGGGTTATCCCCTACCCCGATCTGCGCCGGCCAGATTTCGACACATGCATCAGGTTTCATCGCCCAGTTCAGCGGCAAGACGCGCGGCGAGGCGGTCGCGCAGTTGCAGATAGGCGTCGGCCAGCGTGCGTTCGCTGGTATCGAAGGTCATGTCGGCGCGGCCGTACAGTTCACTCCGGCCAGCGAGGATGCGCTTCAGGTCCTCCATCGCCTCCTTGTTGCCCGACATCGGCCGCAAGTCGCCTTGCGCGACGACGCGGCGCATGTGCTCTTCCGGCGTGGCCTGCAGCCACACTGTGAAGCAGTGCGCGAGCAGCGCATTGAAGGTGGCGGGCTCCGACACCAGCCCGCCCGGCGAGGCGATCACGGCGCGCTCATGCTCGCCGATCACTGCCTCGAGCGCACGCTGCTCGTAGCGGCGGTACGCGCTCGCGCCGTACAGCGAATGGATTTCTGCCGGCGGGCAGCCCGCCATCTGCTGGATCACCTTCGTAATTTCAATGAACGGCACCTTGCGCTCCTGCGCCAGCATGCGGCCGAGCGTCGATTTCCCCGCGCCGCGCAAGCCGATCAGCGCGATACGGTCCTTGCGATGCGGGTCGCGCGGCGCCTGCGCGAACATCTCCGACAATGCGACGCGCGCGCGTTGCAGCGCGGCCTGATCTCGCCCGTGCAGCAGTTCGCGGATCAGCAGCCATTCGGCGGAAGACGTGGTTTCATCGCCGATCACTTCGGCGAGCGGGCAGTTCAGCGTGGCCGCGATTTGCCGCAGCACCAGCACCGACGCGTTGCCGACACCTGACTCGAGATTCGCGAGGTGCCGCTCGGACAAGCCGGTTTCGGCTGCCAGCGTCTTGCGCGTCATGCCGCGGCGCGCGCGCAGCAGGCGCACGCGCTCGCCCATCGCGGTCAGGAACGGATCGCGCTCTTCGCGCTCGGCTTTCGGCGCCTCGTCGTCTGCGCGCTGGTTTGAAGGCGCGTTCGCCGAAGCGGCGGAGTAAGTTTGGTTCATGTCGCAAAGCCTCATCGACTAGGTATATGTACTATAGTGCTTGACATGCTCAAGGTGAACGGTTAATTTTCGCCGCATATCGATGCAATAACAACGCCGGAAGCCCCTCCACCGGATGGCATAGGCAAAATCGGAGACGGTCGGCGGCACAGCACATGAACTAAGGTGCGTGTCGACCGGCAGCAAAATCATCTTGCGTGAGAGACCTGAGCAAGGCGCGGGCAGGCAAGCACGAAAGCGTCGGCTTCGCTCCATGCGCTGGTTCGGGCTGGTTCGGGTCGACAGGAGGCAAGCATGTCCCCTCAGGATTTTCGGCGTCTGATTGCGGGCGTGACCGCACAACTGGACGGCCGCCCGCTCGACGCGTCGTTGGCCGGGTGGCTCAACGCGACCTGGCCCGCCGGCAGCGCCACTTACTGCGAACTCGCCGATGCCTGCCGCGCGGGTGTCGCCGAAGGCTGGTTGTGCAATCGCGTGCATGGCGGCATCCGCTTCGGCCGGGTGATCAAGCCCACACCCGAGACGAACGGTTTTTCAGTCGACGTCGTCGACATGCAGGACATGGCGGGTCCGCATCACGTACACCCACACGGCGAGATCGATCTGATCATGCCGCTCAGCGACGGTGCGACCTTCGACGGTCATCCGGCTGGCTGGTGCGTATATGGGCCCGGCAGCGCACATCGGCCGACGGTCGCGCACGGTCAGGCGCTCGTGCTGTACCTGCTGCCGCAAGGTGCAATCGAATTCACGCAGGGCGCGAGCGCTGCCTGAAGCGACTTCACGCCCTTTCGCGTCCCCATTACCGTTCCCACGCACTCCGCTTCAACTCGCCGGAGGAAACATGCAAGCCTTGCTGGAATCGCACCCGGGCGAGCCCGCGCCAACCGTCGCAGCGCCGCCCGCGCAGTTCAACTTCGCGTCGCACCTGTTCCGCCTCAACGACGTGCGACCCGACAAGCCCGCCTATATCGACGACGCCGGCGTCACCACCTACGCGCAGCTAGAAGACCGCGCGCGCCGCTTCGCTGGTGCACTGCGCTCGCTCGGCGTGCATTCCGAAGAGCGCATTCTGCTCGTGATGCTCGACACGGCTGAATTGCCCGTCGCGTTTCTCGGCGCGCTTTATGCGGGCGTCGTGCCCGTGGTCGCGAACACGCTGCTGACTTCCGCCGATTATCTGTACATGCTCACGCATAGCCACGCGCGAGCCGTGATCGCATCGGGCGCGTTGCTACCGAACGTCGAAAAAGCGATGAGCGAGGCGGAACACGACGGCTGTCTGTTGATCGTGTCGCAGCCGGTGCAGGTCGATCCGCCACCAACATATGTTCTTGGCCAGTTGATCGACGGTGCCGCGCCGTGGATGAAACCCAATGCATGTAGCGGCGACGATATTGCATTCTGGCTGTATTCATCCGGTTCAACCGGCAAACCGAAAGGCACGGTGCACACGCATGCAAACCTGTACTGGACTGCAGAGCTCTATGCGAAGCCGATTCTCGGCATCAGCGAACGCGACGTGGTGTTCTCAGCCGCCAAGCTTTTCTTCGCCTACGGCCTCGGCAATGCACTGACGTTTCCCCTGTCGGTCGGCGCGTCGGCCGTGCTGATGGCGGAGCGTCCGACACCCGATGCCGTTTTCAGGCGGCTCGTCGAGCATCGGCCAACGATCTTCTACGGCGTACCGACGCTGTACGCGAGCATGCTCGTATCGCCGAATCTGCCGCCGCGCGAGCAGGTCGCGATGCGCGTCTGCGCATCGGCGGGCGAAGCGTTGCCGCGCGAGATCGGCGAGCGCTTCACTGCGCACTTCGGCTGCGAGATTCTCGACGGCATCGGTTCGACAGAGATGCTGCATATCTTTCTGTCGAACCGCCCAGGTGCAGTCGAGTACGGAACAACTGGCCGCCCCGTACCGGGATATGAAGTGGAGTTACGCGACGAGGCGGGCCAGCCTGTGCCCGACGGTGAAGTCGGCGATCTCTTCATCAAGGGGCCGAGCGCCGCGCTGATGTACTGGAGCAACCGCGAGAAGTCCCGCGCGACCTTTCTCGGCGAATGGATCCGCAGCGGCGACAAGTACTGCCGCCTGCCGAACGGCTGCTATCAGTATGCGGGCCGCAGCGATGACATGCTGAAAGTGAGCGGCCAGTATGTGTCGCCCGTCGAAGTGGAAATGGTCCTCGTGCAACATAGTGCCGTGCTCGAGGCCGCCGTCGTCGGAGTCGATCATGGCGGCCTCGTGAAAACGCGTGCATTCGTCGTGCTGAAACGACATGCCGACGCATGCCAGGCACTCGCGGATGAACTCAAGTCGTTCGTCAAGGATAAGCTCGCGCCGCACAAGTATCCGCGCGACATCGTCTTCGTCGACGATCTGCCGAAGACGGCAACAGGTAAGATTCAACGCTTCAAACTGCGGGAACGGCTCAACAGCTGATGAACGGAATGGCCGAAACTCTCACGACCTTACGCGAAGACGCCGCTGGCGCGTCCGTCTCGTTGCGTGCGACCGCGCAACGCGGCGCGCTGGATATCGAATACCGCTGGCTCAACGCACATCTGGCCGATGCGCCGCTTGCTGTGTTCCTGCACGAGGGACTCGGCTCCGTTGCGATGTGGAAGGACTGGCCGCAGAGCGTGTGCGACAGGCTCGGCATGCGCGGCCTCCTGTATTCGCGACCGGGTTATGGGCGCTCGACACCGCGTCCACACCACGTCAAACTACCCGTCGATTTCATGTCGGTGCAGGCGCGCGACATCCTGCCCGCTTTGCTCGATGCACTCGATGTGAGCGCTGAGGAAAGAAAACGCATGTGGGTGATCGGACACAGCGACGGCGGGTCGATCACGCTGCTTTATGCTGCCGCTTTTCCCGATGAACTGGCGGGTGCCGTTGTGGTCGCGCCGCATGTTCTGGTCGAGGACGTCTCCGTGGCGAGCATTGCAGAGGCGAAGACGGCGTACGAGCAGTCCGACCTGCGCAGCAAGCTGGCCCGTCACCACGACGACGTCGATTCGGCCTTCTATGGCTGGAACGACGTATGGCTGAGCGAGGCGTTCCGCTCGTGGAGCATCGTCGATGAACTCGAATGCATTCGCTGCCCGCTGCTGGCCGTGCAGGGATACGACGATCATTACGGCACGATGGTGCAGATCGAAACGATCGCGCAGCGCGCTCCACATGCTCAACTGGCCAGGCTCGACAGCTGCGGGCACTCGCCACATCGCGATGCGCCGCAAGCACTCAACGACGCGATCGTGGATTTCATCAAGAAGCAGGACGGCGCTGCACAAGCTTGAATCGGCGAGCCAGTCCGCGAACCGATCGGCACGCGGTCCTGAGGGAACGATGGCCACTTCACACCCAGCCGTTGACTTTGCACCAAACTTCACATTTGCGCCCTCGCGCGTCCTGGCCGTCGGTAGAGGATGCGCGACAGTGCGCGCGTCAAGGGTTCCGCATCCAAACGGTCAAAGTGGCTGGCTCTATGTTTTTGGCACAGCCGTCAAGGCAGGCCGCCGCTTCCCGGAGAAATACGGCGTCGTTGGCGATTATGTTCCGGATGGCTTCGCACGACAGCAAGCCTTTCCTTTTCGTCGCATCGGGTAGCCGTCGCATCACTGCGGAGTTCTCCACAGAATCCGTTGACAAGCCTGTGGGTAACCTGGGCAGGATCTGCTCAAGTTATTGACGCAATTCGGATTTCACGCGCTGCATCCACCTTGCGTCAATCGCGCACGCATGTTCCGCGTGCAAAGACCCCGCGAGGTTCTCCACAGAATCCGTGACCAACCTTGTGGACAACCTGCCGATAACGCACCCAAGTCATTGAACCGCCACAGGGAATGCGCACTGCATCGAATGCAGCGCATTCCGCTGCACTTCGATGCATACGTGCGCTGTCACGTACCCTTACACGCATCTTTCTGCATTTCCTTCTGCGCTCCCCGGCATTTTTTTTCTGCGCTCCCCCGGCATTTCTTTCGTCGCCTCACGCTTCACAATAGCTACACACACGATGGCTATCTTTACGCGTCTCTCAGCATGGCGCCGGAGGATGACGATGCCCGCTCTGCACAAAACTGCACATAGCCCGCAACGCAAGCGATTGCACTGGATGCTCGTCGTCATCGCTGCATCGACCGCCGTCACGGCGTGCGGCGACGACGCCTCAATGCCGGTGTCGCAAGCACAGAACCCGCCGCAACCTGCACAACGCCCGCAACAACCCGCCCTCGCGACGACGTTCAACGCCACGCCCACGTCATCCACGTCGGCCGCCGTCACCACGCTTCAAGCACCGCAATCCCCTGCCGCGCAGGCACAAACCGCATTTCCCGGCGGCGCCAGCGCAGCCGATTCCGTCGTTCTCGCACCACCCGTGATTCACACCGTCGATTGAGTTCTGCCCGCTCGGGCTCCCTGCCCCCGCATGGATGCCCTCCCTTACCGTTTCTTCCCTCAGGATCAAAGGCAACATGACCTCAAAAAACCGCCGTGATTTTCTGCGAGCCGCCGCTCAGGCAGCCGGCTCCGCCACCGCATTGACGATGCTCCCCCTCGGCATTCGCAATGCGCTCGCGATTCCCGCGAACAACAAGACGGGCAGCATCCGCGATATCGAGCACATCGTTGTGCTGATGCAGGAGAACCGCTCGTTCGATCATTACTTCGGCACGCTGCGCGGCGTGCGCGGCTTCGGCGACACGCGCGCGATCAACCTGCCGAACGGCAAACCGGTATGGCATCAGCCGCTGGCGGGCGGCGCCGGCGAAGTGCTGCCGTTCCGTCCGACGGCGCCGAATCTCGGCCTGCAGTTCCTGCAAGACCTGCCCCATGACTGGCCGACGACGCACGGCGCATGGAACGGCGGCCGCAACGATCAGTGGGTGCCGAACAAGGGCACGACGACGATGGCGTACCTCACGCGCGACGACATCCCGTTCCACTATCAGCTGGCCGACTCGTTCACGATCTGCGACGCTTACCACTGCTCGCTGATGGGCGCGACCGACCCGAACCGTTACTACATGTGGACGGGCTGGGTCGGAAACGACGGCTCGGGCGGCGGCCCTGTCGTGGACAACTCGGAACTGGGCTACGGCTGGTCGACGTATCCCGAAGTGCTGGAAACAGCGGGCATTTCATGGAAGATCTATCAGGACATCGGCACGGGCCTGGATGCAAACGGATCGTGGGGCTGGACGGACAATCCGTACATCGGCAACTACGGCGACAACTCGCTGCTCTACTTCAACCAGTATCGCCACGCGCAGCCAGGCAATCCGCTGTACGAAAAGGCGCGCACGGGCACCAACGTGTCAGCGGGCGGCACGTATTTCGACGTTCTGCGCAAGGACGTGCAGAGCAACCAGTTGCCGCAGGTGTCGTGGATCGTCGCGCCGGAAGCCTACTCCGAGCATCCGAACTGGCCCGCGAACTACGGCGCGTGGTACGTCGATCAGGTGCTGCAGATTCTCACTTCGAACCCCGAGGTGTGGAGCAAGACCGCGCTGCTCATCAACTATGACGAAAACGACGGCTTCTTCGATCACATGTCGCCGCCGTTTGCGCCGACGTCGAGTGCGAATGGCCTTTCAACCGTCGACACCACCCACGAAATCTATCCCGGCGGCAACAACGGCAAATACGCGGCCGGTCCCTATGGGCTCGGACCGCGTGTGCCAATGCTGGTCGTATCGCCGTGGTCGAAAGGCGGTTGGGTGTGTTCGGAGGTGTTCGATCACACGTCCGTGATCCAGTTCATCGAAGCGCGTTTCGGTCATGGGCACAAGCTGTCGGAGTCGAACATCACGCCGTGGCGTCGCACGGTGTGCGGCGATCTGACGTCGGCGTTCAACTTCAAGAATCCGAACGATGCATTCCCGACGCTGCCGTCCACCGCGTCGTACAAGCCGCAGGATCAAAACCGTCACCCCGACTACGTGCCGCTGCCGCCTGCCGTCGGCTCCGTGCCGAAGCAGGAGCCCGGCGTGCGTCCGGCGCGTGCAGTGCCGTATGAGCTGTTCGTCCGCATCAATGACGACAGTAGCGGCAAGCTCTCGATGCGCTTCGTCAACACTGGCGACGCTGGCGCGAACTTCCTCGTGTTCGAAGCGCTGAGCGCCGATGCGCCCCGCACATACACGGTCGAAGCGGGCAAGCGTCTCGTCGATCAGTTGCCCGTGAAGGCGGATGGTTCGTACGATTTCACGGTGCACGGGCCGAATGGCTTCCTGCGGCGCTTTGCCGGCAAGCAGGTCGCACGGCATGTCTGGAATAGCCACGATCGCGCGAACCCGGAAGTCGCGGAGGGCTACGACGTGGCGAACGGCAATCTGCAGTTGCGTCTGAAGAACGACGGCAACACGCGCTGCCAGTTCAAGATCGTCAATGCGTACGACTCGGGCAAGCCGCTCACGCACACGGTGCGCGGTGGCGACAGCGACACGGTGAATCTCGATCTGCGTCACGTGTACGGCTGGTACGACCTGACGATCACCGTCGATAGCGACGCGTCGTTCACGCGCCGTTTTGCAGGTCACGTCGAGACGGGCAAGCCGAGCATGAGCGACCCGGCGCTGGGCGGACAGTAAGTGGGTTACGAGGTGAACGCCCGTGCCGTCGTGCAGACGGCACGGGTTTTTTATTGGCGGCCGTTACGCGCGCTTCGGAATCTCCAACCCTCGTGCAACAGCGGGACGCGCCAGAAATGCGTCGAGCGCGCGCTTCACATGCGGGAAGTCGTCAAAGCCGACAAGGTCGGAAGCTTCGTAGAAGCCGACCAGATTGCGCACCCACGGGAAGGTCGCGATATCGGCAATCGTGTAGTCGTCGCCCATGATCCACTTGCGCGTCGCGAGGCGCTCGTTCAACACGCTGAGCAACCGCTTCGACTCGTTGACGTAGCGCTCACGCGGACGCTTGTCCTCGTAGTCCTTGCCCGCGAATTTGTGGAAGAAGCCAACCTGACCGAACATCGGTCCGATCCCTCCCATCTGGAACATCACCCATTGAATCGTCTCGTAGCGGACCGACGCGCGCTGCGACATCAGTTGCCCCGTCTTGTCCGCGAGATAGATCAGGATCGCGCCCGACTCGAAGAGCGGCAGCGGCTCGCCATCGGGGCCGTTCGGATCGATGATCGCGGGAATCTTGTTGTTCGGATTGAGCGACATGAATTCCGGCGACAGCTGATCGTTCGTATCGAAGCGCACCAGATGCGGTTCATACGCGAGACCGGTTTCTTCCAGCATGATCGACACCTTGACGCCGTTGGGCGTCGGCAGCGAGTACAGCTGGATGCGCTCGGGATGCGCAGCGGGCCACTTCTTCGCGATCGGGAAAACGGATGGGTCAGGCATGAAAGGTCCTTGTGAACTTGAGTCGGAAAACAGGGACAAATATAGACCGGTTGAGTGCGCTTTGCTTGCTGTTGAACGGACAGCGCTCGCGGACGGAGCTCGCGGACGCACCGTAGCCAGGTCTGTACAGGCTCGACCGAGCATTCGCTCCACCCCTATCGCATCGGCCCGTTTACCGATTACCCGATGGCCTGATCCCGGTGCGGCAGTCGTTGCGGCAACGTGTCAGAGACCTGTTTCCGCCGCACCCGGTTTCGAGCGCGATCGCCTCGCGCGCAGGACCAGGCGCACGCAAGCGGCGGTACGTCAGCGCGTCAGGACTACGGGAGAGCGCTCGACGATCTCCCCCTGACCCGCGGTCAACGATGTCGTACCGCTGCCGTGCCGCTCACCCTACACTCACGCGCGCCCCCGCTGCGGTCTCGCCAGATTCGCCTGCCGACCTTGCGAGCACCGGCTCCAGCGCCCGCCCGGTATGGCTCGCCGCGACGCGCACCAGGCCTTCGGGATCTGTCGAAGCCACGATCGAACCGCCACCCACGCCCCCCTCGGGTCCGAGATCGATGATCCAGTCCGCTTCGGCGATCACATCGAGGTCGTGTTCGATCACCACCACGCTGTGCCCCGCGTCAGCGAGCCGATGCAGCACGCGAATCAGCTTCGCAACGTCGGCCATATGCAGGCCGACAGTCGGCTCGTCGAGCACGTACAGCGTGTGCGGCGCCTTTTGTCCGCGGCGTGTGATGTCATCCCGCACCTTACTCAGCTCGGTGACCAACTTGATGCGCTGCGCTTCACCGCCCGACAGCGTAGGCGACGGCTGGCCGAGCGTCAGGTAGCCAAGGCCGACGTCCTTCATCAGCTGCAGCGGATGGGCGATGTTCGACATCGACGCGAAGAAGTCGACGGCTTCGTCGATTTCCATCGTCAGCACGTCGCCGATATTCTTGCCGCGCCATGTCACCGCAAGCGTTTCCGGATTGAAGCGTTGACCATGGCACACGTCGCACGGCACCTTGACGTCGGGCAGGAAGCTCATGCCGATCGTGCGTACGCCTTGTCCTTCGCACGTCGGGCAACGGCCGTCGCCTGTGTTGAACGAGAAACGCGATGCTGTGTAGCCGCGCGCCCTCGCTTCGAGCGTGTCGGCGAACAGACGTCTGATGGTGTCCCATACGCCGATGTACGTGGCCGGACACGAGCGCGGCGTCTTGCCAATCGGCGTCTGATCGACTTCGAGCACGCGGTCGATCGACTCGAAGCCGCTAACCGATTCGCAGCCCTGCCACGCGTGCGAAACGTTTAGCGACGGCCGGGGCGCGCTGCGTGCGAGCACGCTCGAACGACGGTTCGCGGCGGGCGCCGCTTCCGTTTGCGCGGCCTTGCGCGCGCGGCGCACGGCGGGCGACGACAGCACCGACCGGCCGACGGCATCGAGCAGATTCGTCATTAGCACGTCGCGCGCGAGCGTCGACTTGCCCGACCCGCTCACCCCCGTCACGGCGACCAGACGCCCGAGCGGAATGCCGACGGTCACATCGCGCAGATTATGCAGCGTTGCGCCATGCACGGTGAGCCACCTTTCCGGCACGGCGGGCGCGCGCTTCGTTGCGAGCGAAACGGGACGCCGCGCTTGCAACGGATGCAGGATCGGCTGCGCAAGAAACTGACCTGTCAGCGAACTCGACTGTGCAGAGAGATCGTCGACGCGTCCCTGCGCGACCAGCGTGCCGCCGCGCTTGCCCGCGCCCGGACCAATATCGATGATGTGATCGGCGCGGCGTATGGTGTCTTCGTCATGCTCGACGACGACCAGCGTATTGCCCTTGTCGCCGAGCTTGCGCAGCGCGTTCAGCAGAATCTGGTTGTCGCGCGGATGCAAACCGATGGTCGGCTCGTCGAGCACATAGCACACGCCCTGCAGATTGCTGCCAAGCTGCGCCGCGAGACGGATGCGTTGCGCTTCGCCGCCCGACAGGCTCGGCGCTGCCCGGTCGAGGCTCAGATAACCGAGGCCCACTTCCTCGAGGAACTGCAGGCGGCTGCCGATTTCACTGATCACGTCGCGTGCGATTTCCGCATCGCGCCCAGTCAGTTCGAGTTCATCGATCCAGCGTCGTGTATCCGATACGGTCCACTGCGCGACATCGACGATAGACGTTTCGCTGAACGACACGGCGCGAGCGGAGGGATTCAGACGCGTGCCGTGACAATCCGGACACGGCTCGTCGACGACGCCTTCCGGTTCCTGCTCGTCCGACGGCAAGGTCTGTTCGCGGCCACGGTTGTCGTCGACGAGAACGGTATCGTCATAGGCGGCGCGCTGTTCGCGGGTCAGCGAGAGACCCGTGCCGACGCAGGTCGTGCACCACCCGTGCTTGCTGTTGTACGAGAACATGCGCGGGTCCAGTTCGGGATAACTGGTGCCGCACACAGGACACGCGCGCTTGACCGACAGCACCTTCACTTCGCCGACATGCGCGGTCGGCCCGTTGCGGGTCATCGCGTGTTCGAGGCCGTCGAGCGGCGCAAGCAGATGGATCACGCCCTTGCCCGCTTCGAGCGTTGCATCGAGCAGGCGGCGCAGTTCGGTTTCCTTGTCCGCCGACACGACGATGTCGCCCACAGGCAGTTCGATCGTATGCTCGCGGAAACGATCGAGCTTCGGCCACGGATCGACGGACACGAATTCGCCATCGACACGCAAGTGCGAGTTGCCCCGCGCCTTCGCCCACTTTGCGAGGTCGGTATAAACGCCTTTGCGGTTCACGACGAGTGGCGCAAGCAGTCCGACATGATCGCCTTTGTGATCGCGCAACAATTGCGCAACGATCGACTCGACGCTTTGCGACGTGACGGGCGCGCCGTCGTGAGTGCAATGCTGGATGCCCAGCTTCACATACAGCAGACGCAAAAAGTGCCATACCTCCGATGTCGTCGCGACCGTGCTCTTGCGTCCACCACGCGACAAGCGCTGCTCGATCGCGACAGTGGGCGGGATGCCATACACAGCATCGACTTCAGGACGGCCGGCGGGCTGCACGATAGAGCGCGCATACGCGTTCAGCGATTCCAGATACCGGCGTTGCCCTTCATGGAACAGAATGTCGAAGGCGAGCGTCGACTTGCCCGAACCGGAGACACCCGTGATGACGTTGAACTTCCCGTGCGGAATATCGACGTCGAGTGATTTCAGGTTGTGCTCGCGCGCGTTGACGATGCGCACGACATCCACGCCTTCTACCGCGCGCCGCGCGCGCGCCGCGTTCAGCGCCGTCTGCAGCGGCATGCCATGCGCAGCGGCTTCCGCCTTCTCGGCCGCCTCGGTCGGCTCGATTGCGAGCCCCATTGCGCGGTCGTATTGGACGAGCGCTTCACCTGTGTGCGAATCCGTGCATTGCTTGACTTCTTCCGGCGTGCCCGCGCATACGACGAGGCCGCCGGCGTCGCCGCCCTCGGGGCCGAGATCGATCAGCCAGTCAGCCGCACGGATCACGTCAAGATTGTGCTCGATCACGATCAACGAATGACCGCCCGCCAGCAACTTGCCGAACGCCTGCATCAGCTTGGCGATGTCGTCGAAGTGAAGACCGGTGGTCGGCTCGTCGAACATGAAGAGGCGCGCCGCCGGCGCCTGCTTCGCGCTGCGCGCCGTCTTCGCCTGGGCGGTTTCTGCGAGGAAGCCCGCGAGCTTCAGACGCTGTGCCTCGCCACCCGACAGCGTCGGCACGGGCTGGCCCAGCTTCACGTATTCGAGACCGACATCGACGATAGGCTGCAGCACACGCAGCACTTCGCCATCCGCGGCGAACAGGGTGACCGCCTCGTGCACGGTCAGTTCCAGCACGTCAGCAATGCTCAGTGCGCGACCTGCCCGCTCGATCTTCACCTCGAGCACTTCGGGCCGGTAACGACTGCCGTCACAGTCCGGACAACGCAAATAGACGTCGCTCAGGAACTGCATTTCGATATGTTCGAAGCCGGAGCCGCCGCAGGTGGGGCACCGACCGTCGCCCGAGTTGAAGCTGAATACGCCCGCGCCATAGCCGCGTTGCAGCGCGAGCGGCGCCTTCGCGAACAGCTTGCGGATTTCGTCGAATGCGCCGACGTAGCTAGCGGGATTCGAGCGCGTGGTTTTGCCGATCGGCGACTGGTCGACGAATATCGCGTCACTGATCTGCTCGACGCCCGTCAGACTGCGGTGCGCGCCCGGCGATTCCGTCGCCTTGCCGAGCTGCCGCGCCAGCGCCGGGTACAGCACATCCTGGATTAGCGTGGACTTGCCGGAGCCCGAGACGCCCGTTACGCACACGAGACGTTGCAACGGAATGTCGACCGTCACGTCGCGCAGATTGTGCTGGCGCGCGCCTTCGAGCACGATACGCGGCGTGCTTGCGTCGACCGGCCGGCGCTCCCAGTGCGCCGCATCCGCGACATGCTTGCGTCCGCCGAGATACTCGCCCGTCAGCGTGCCCGCCGAACGGATCTTGTCCGGCGCGCCGTCGTAGATGATCGTGCCGCCGCGCTCGCCTGGCCCGGGGCCCATGTCGATCAGACGATCGGCGGCGAGCATCACGGACGGATCGTGTTCGACGACGACGAGCGTATTGCCCGCATCGCGCAAGCGCTGCATCGCTTCGACGATCCTGTTCAGGTCGCGCGGATGCAGGCCGATGCTTGGCTCGTCGAGCACGAACAGTGTCTTGGTCAGCGATGTGCCGAGCGCCGTGGTCAGGTTGATCCGCTGCACTTCGCCGCCCGACAGCGTGCGGCTCTGGCGGTCGAGCGTGAGGTAGCCGAGGCCGACGTCACACAGATACTTGAGGCGCGTGCGCACTTCGGCGAGCAACAGCTTCAACGCGTCGTCCAGCAGCGCGCTCGGCAACGTGATCTCGTCGAAGAAGCGCCGGATGCGCTCGATGGGCAGCAGCATCAGATCGTGCACCGTCAGCCCCGCCAGTGCTTCCAGCTGCGCGCGGTTCCAGTCGACGCCGCGCGGCATGAAACGCTGCGCCGGCTCCAGCACCTCGTCGGCATTCTGTTTCGAACCGAGCCGCCACAGCAGCGATTCTGTCTTCAGGCGCGCGCCGCCGCAGGTCTCGCACGGCGTGTAGCTACGGTACTTCGACAGCAGCACGCGAATATGCATCTTGTACGCCTTCGACTCCAGATAGCCGAAGAAGCGCTTCACCCCATACCACTGTTTCTGCCACTCCCCGTCCCAGTCCGGCGAGCCGTTGATGACCCAGTCGCGCTCGGCTTCCGTGAGCTCGGACCAGCGTGTGTCGCGGCGAATATTGGTCTTCGCCGCGTAGCGCATCAGGTCGTCCTGGCACTCTTTCCACGCGGGCGTCTGCATCGGCTTGATTGCGCCACCACGCAGCGTCTTGCGTTCGTCCGGAATCACGAGGCCGAGATCGACGCCGATCACCCGTCCGAAGCCTCGACATGTATCGCACGCGCCATAGGCCGAATTAAACGAGAACAACGCGGGCTGCGGATCGGCATAGCGAAGATCGCTGTCCGGGTTGTGCAGCCCAGTGGAGAAGCGCCAGATCTGCGGCTCGGCTTCTTCGCCCTCTTGCGCCTGCGGCAGCACATAGACATTCACGCGCCCGCCGCCGCGCTTGAGCGACGCCTCGATCGCCTCGACGACCCGCGCTTTCTCGACCTGATGCAGGCGAAAACGGTCGGCCACGACGTCGAGCACCTTGCGCATGCCCGTGGGCGACGCGACTTCGCGCTGCGCCTGAACACGCGTATAGCCGCTCGCGGAAAGCCATTGCTGGACTTCCGCCTCGCTCGTCGATTCCGGCAGCTCGACCGGAAATGTCACGACGATGCGTGCATCGTCAGCGGCCGTGCGGGCGTCCAGGTCGGCATAGATCGTCTCCGGCGAGTCGTGCCGGACCGGCTGTGCGGTCTTGCGGTCGAACAGTTCCGCCGCGCGCGCGTAAAGCAGCTTCAGATGATCGTTCAGCTCCGTCATCGTGCCGACGGTCGAGCGGGAACTGCGCACCGGATTGGTCTGGTCGATGGCGATGGCGGGCGGCACACCGTCGACGCGGTCGACTTGCGGCCGGTCCATCCGGTCGAGAAACTGCCGGGCGTATGCGCTGAACGTTTCGACGTAGCGCCGCTGCCCCTCGGCATACAGCGTGTCGAACACGAGACTCGACTTGCCCGAGCCCGATGGCCCCGTCACGACGGTCATTTCGCCCGTGTGAAGGTCGAGGTCGACGTTCTTCAGGTTGTGCTGGCGTGCGCCGCGAATTCGGATCGTTCCGTTAGATGACAATTTGCCTGTCCGTCTGAATGAGTTGGCCGGGGCATGATGGCAGGCCGGTCGGGCCCGCGCGTGCTCGTGCGGCGAGTTTCTTGCCGCGCGTGGAGCCGAAATAGCGGGAGGCCGCCGCGCCGGATAGGTGGATACTATACTGTATGTTTATACAGTTTTGCACGCCGATTGCACGACGATAACGCTGCGAACGGCGTAAGCCAATTGGCCAGTGTGTGACGCGGCGAACTTCGTGCAGTTCAGCGTGGAATCGAGTCAATCCTGCCGCAGACTCCCGTCGCTCGCGTCACGTGTCGGCACGCAACGCAAAAGAAAAACCCGGTGGAACACCGGGTTCGAATGGCCGTCCCCCACAGCCTTCGGGCGAAGGCCGCGCGGCCGCTTACCACACGCCATCTGTCACCTTGCGGCGGTCGAATGCGCATCGACGACGGTCTTCGTCTGGTTCGCCCCCCGGCGGACCACGAAGCGTCGGACGACTCCTCGCAGCACCTCATGCATCGTCCGAACGCCCGAACAATGTATGAGCGCAGGCTTAACGGAAACTTAAAGCGATTGCGCTCGCTGGCCGGGATGCGGTAAGGGGCACACAACCCGCCAGAATGCTCCGTACTCGCCGCTGGAAGTTCGATGCGGGGTGCCTATCATTCTTTGAAACGCCGAGGTGGCGGCATCGGATTGTGGATTCTGTAGGATGAATCTGCATGCGGTGCAGGCTCCCGAGCGCTGCAATCCGCAGCGCCCGTCACGGTGACGGCTCGCCACTGGCCGGCATCGCCGCGACTGAAGTGGAGGTGCGCAATGAAGTTCATTGTTCAGTGGAACGGGCTGCCGACAGCACAGCCATCGGCCGTCGAGCGCTTCATGAAAACGGGCGGCGCCCTGCCACCCGATGGCATCAAGATGCTTGGACGCTGGCATGCGATCGGCGAATTGAGCGGATGCGCGATCATCGAGTCCGACAGCACGGGGCCAATGGCCGCGTGGATGCTGCAATGGGGCGATATTTTCACGTTCAGAATCTCGCCGGCCGTCACCGACGAGGAACTTGGCGCAGCGTTGGGTGCGTTTCTGGCGCAGAAGTGAGTTGGTGCTGCGTTCGGCGACTGCGTTGTGCCCGCTGGAAATCGATTAATCAGGATGACGATGCAGTTCGATGTGCATCCGGGGCGCACACACAACCGTCGCGCAAAAGAAAAAAGGACTTACGGCATGACACCGTAAGTCCTTTTTGTCTTTCTGGTCGGGGCGAGAGGATTTGAACCTCCGACCACCTGCACCCCATGCAGGTACGCTACCAGGCTGCGCTACGCCCCGAAAGCATGAAAGTATAACAGACCCTTCGCGCGAATAGAACTGCAACAACCAAACTTGATACAACTAAATCGTTCAATGCCCAAGCAGGTCGATCACTTGCAGCAACTCCTTGCGCAACTGATCGACATCGACCGTCGCCGTAGTCGCGGCCGGTTGCACAACCGTACCTTCGACCACTTCCCCCTCACCTTCCGCCGCTTGACCGGCGCCATGTGAATCGAGCCGGTTGCGCGCACCGTTGATCGTGAAGCCCTGCTCGTACAGCAATTCGCGGATCCGCCGGATCAGCAGCACCTCATGATGCTGGTAGTACCGGCGATTGCCCCTGCGCTTCACCGGACGCAACTGCGTGAACTCCTGCTCCCAATACCGCAACACATGCGGCTTCACACCGCATAGTTCGCTGACTTCACCGATCGTGAAGTAGCGCTTCGCGGGAATCGGAGGCAAGACGACTTTTTCGATCGTCGCTGTCATCGTCAGTTAGCGGTCGGATGACCGTCGTAGTGGTTGCGCGGGCGCGCGAATCGGTCAGCGCGCGAAGCTTTCTTCAGCGCCGTTCTCGACCAGCGCCTTCAGCTTTTGACTTGCGTGGAACGTCACGACGCGGCGCGCGGCGATAGGAATCGCCTCGCCCGTTTTCGGATTTCTGCCCGGACGCTGTGGCTTGTCGCGCAACTGGAAGTTGCCGAAGCCGGACAGCTTGACGCTGTCGCCACTCTCCAATGCGTCGCGAATCACCTCGAAGAACGCTTCGACCATGTCCTTCGCTTCCCGCTTGTTGAGCCCGACATTGTCGAACAGCAGCTCGGCAAGCTCAGCCTTGGTGAGCGTCGGCGCTTCGCCCGACGCGCTGGCGGTTGAGGTAGGGATATCGCGGATCATGGCGCTACGCTGCGCCGTAAGAAGGGCTTCGAAATCACTCGAGTTCATTTCATTCATATCTGTCAAATGGCGCGTCAACCAGAACGGAACTTGCGGAACAGCCGTTATCAGTTATCCGCGCAACCGGGCGCCATATACTCGAGCAAGACGATCCACCAGAGTCTGAATGGCCAGATCGACCGTTTCATCCTGAAGGGTGCCACCAGTATCTTGCAAGGTTACACGGAACGCAAGGCTTTTCTCGTGCGCTGCCAGCCCGCCGGAAGTATTTGATTTTGCACGAAATTCGTCGAAAAGCGCAACCCTTTGAATGGTCTTGCAAGCCTCGTCCGAAAGCGCCTTTTGCATCTCGTCGAAGAGCGCCTGAACTTCGATTTTCTGATCGACGACGATCGCGATATCGCGCCGCACGGGCGGGAATTTCGACACTTCCGTCGGCGTCGGCAGCGCGCGCTGCATCAGCGCCTCTGCTTCGACTTCGAACAGGATCGGCGCATGCGGCAGGTCGTACTTCTGCATCCAGCGCGGATGCAGTTCGCCGATCCAGCCGACCGCGCGGCCATCGAGCTCGATGCGCGCGCTGCGCCCCGGATGCAGCGCCGGATGTTCAGCCTTCACGAAGCGCGCGACGGCAGGCGCCAGCAATGCTTCGAGATCGCCCTTCACGTCGAAGAAGTCTACGGCACGCGTTTGCGCGCCCCACTGCTCTTCGATGACGGGACCATACGCGAGCGCGCCGAACATTTTCGGCTGCGCAAAGCCTTCGACCGTCAGTTCACCCGCCTTCACCGATGCGTCCTGCAGGAACACGCGACCCGCTTCGAAGACGCGAATGCGTTCCGCGCGACGGTTCAGGTTGTGGCGCAGGACGTTGATCAGGCTACCGAACAGCGTCGTGCGCATGACGGACAACTGGCTCGCGATCGGATTGAGCAGCTTTACCGGCTTGTCGTTGCCCGCGAAATCCAGCTCCCATTCGGCATCGACGAAACTGAAGTTCACCGTCTCCGCGTAGTCGCGTGCGGCGAGTGCGTGACGCAACGCGTGAATGGAGCGCTGCGTTTCGTTCGTGCGGCGCATCTCGCTGCGCGCCACGGGCGGACGCGCCGGAATCTTCTCGAAGCCGTAGATGCGCGCGACTTCTTCGATCAGGTCCTCTTCGATTTCGATATCGAAGCGATACGGCGGCGGCGTCACGAGGAAGTCGTCGCCTTCGCGTTCGAACGGCAGGCCGAGGCGCGTGAAAATCTGCGCGATTTCCTCGCCGCTGATCGCCACGCCGATGATGCGGTTGGCGCGCGCGACGCGCATCTTGACGGGCGCGCGCTTCGGCACGTTGACGATCTGGTCGTCGACGGGACCTGCCTCACCACCGCAGATGTCGAGAATCAGCTGCGTGATGCGTTCGATATGCTCGACCGTCGTCGAGTAATCGACGCCCCGTTCGAAGCGATGGCCCGCGTCCGTCGAGAAGTTATAACGGCGCGAACGGCCACGAATGCTATCGGGCCACCAGAACGCGGCTTCGAGATAGATGTGGGTCGTATCGAGCGTGACGGCCGTGCTGTCGCCGCCCATGATGCCCGCGAGGCTTTCGATGTGGTGATCGTCGGCAATCACGCCAACCGTTTCATCCACTTCGACGGTGTTGCCGTTCAGCAGCTTCAGCGACTCGCCGGGCTTGCCCCAGCGCACGTCCATGCTGCCGTGAATCTTGTCCAGATCGAACACGTGCGACGGACGGCCGAGCTCGAGCATCACATAGTTCGAAATATCGACCAGTGCCGAGATGCTTCGTTGACCGGAACGTTCGAGGCGCTCGACCATCCACGCCGGCGACTTTGCGCGCGCGTTGACGCCACGGATCACGCGGCCCGAGAAGCGGCCGCACAGGTCGGGCGCCGAAATCTTCACGGGCAGCGTTTCGTCGAGCTTGACCTCGACGGGCTTGATCTCGAGCGGACGCAGCGGCGCGCCCGTGATCGCGGCCGTCTCGCGCGCGACGCCAAACACCGACAGGCAATCCGCCTTGTTCGGCGTCAGCTTGATTTCGAACACGGTGTCGTCGAGATTCAGCGTTTCGCGGATATCCTGGCCGATCGGCGTATCTTCCGGCAGG
Source organism: Paraburkholderia caribensis (assembly GCF_002902945.1). Classification (NCBI taxonomy): domain Bacteria; kingdom Pseudomonadati; phylum Pseudomonadota; class Betaproteobacteria; order Burkholderiales; family Burkholderiaceae; genus Paraburkholderia; species Paraburkholderia caribensis. Next base: position 1,200,925 of record NZ_CP026101.1, on the reverse strand, counting down.
ATCAGCAGCCCGCTATGATCTTCGGACAGCTTCAGTTCACGCGCCGAGCACAGCATGCCTTCGCTCTGCACGCCGCGCAGCTTCGACAGCTTGATCTCGAACGGCGCGCCGCCCTCTTCGGCGGGCGGCAGTTGCGCGCCCACCAAGGCGACGGGCACCTTAATGCCGGGCGCCACGTTCGGCGCGCCGCACACGATGTTCAATGTCGCGCCTGTACCGGCGTCGACCTGACACACGTTGAGCTTGTCCGCGTCCGGGTGCTTGACCACTTCGAGCACGCGGCCCACCACGATCTTCGACGTGGGCGGCGCTGCGGGACGCAGGTCTTCCACTTCGAGACCAGCCATCGTCAGGGCGTGCGAGAGCTCTTCCGTGGTCAGTTGCGGATCGACAAAGGTTCTGAGCCAGGATTCCGGGAATTGCATGGTTCTGTACGTTCTAAACAGGTTGTGTCCGCATCCGGCTAATGCGTTGGCATTAGGCCGGAGGCGCTGTTTGCGGCGGGGCACTCAGGTTGCCGAATGCCGTGCCGCTCTCGTCGCGTGCTTAAAGCCTGTTGGCTCGCGCCCTACGCGTTCGCTCGCCTCAGGCGAACTGGCGCAGGAAGCGCAGGTCGTTTTCAAAGAACAGACGCAGGTCCTGAACGCCGTAACGCAGCATCGTCAGACGCTCGAGGCCGCTGCCGAATGCAAAGCCGATATAGCGCTCGGGGTCGAGGCCCATGTTGCGGATCACCGTTGGGTGAACCTGGCCCGAGCCCGAAATTTCGAGCCACTTACCGGCGTTCTTGCCATGCTCGAACATCATGTCGATCTCGGCTGACGGCTCGGTGAACGGGAAGTACGACGGACGGAAGCGCACGAGAATATCGTCGCGCTCGAAGAACTTCTTGAGGAAGTCCGTGTAGACGCCCTTCAGGTCGGCAAAGCTGATGTTCTCGTCGATCCACAGGCCTTCGACCTGGTTGAACATTGGCGAATGCGTCGCGTCGCTGTCCACGCGGTACGTGCGGCCGGGCACGATCACCTTGATAGGCGGCGTGTTGGTGCGCGCGTAGCGGACCTGCATTGGGCTGGTGTGAGTGCGAAGCAGCAGCGGACGGCCTTCTGCGTCCTTGCCGTCCATGTAGAACGTGTCCTGCATGGAACGCGCCGGATGGTTTTCCGGGCTGTTCAGCGATGTGAAGTTGTACCAGTCGGTTTCGATCTCCGGGCCGTCGGCCACGTCAAAACCGATTGTGCGGAAGATCTGCTCGACGCGCTCCCACGTGTGCATCACGGGGTGCAGACTGCCCGTACCGGCGCCGCGTCCGGGCAAGGTGACGTCGATCGCTTCGGCGGCGAGACGCTGGTTCAGCAGCGCGTCGGCAAGCGCCTGGCGGCGCGCCGTCAGCGCGGCTTCGACCTGCTGCTTGACGATGTTGATCCGCGCGCCTTCCGTCTTGCGCGTCTCGGGATCGAGCTTGCCGAGCCCCTTCAACAGTTCCGTCAAGGCACCCGACTTGCCGAGAAAACGAGCCTTCTCGTTTTCGAGCGTGGTGACGTCGGAGGCTTGTTCAAAGGCGCTTTTTGCGTCGGCGACAATCTGGTCCAGATCCATTGATCCCATCTTTTCAACGTCAGTATTCAATCGAAGTAAAACTGGCTCGACCAACAAAAAAGGGGCTCGGTGAGGAGCCCCGTTTTTGTTGCAGCGTCACCGAGACTACCGGACTGTTCGCTGCAACGAACCACGCAGTACTAGATGCTAACAGCGCACTCAGGCTGCAACGGCGGCTTTCACCTGCTTGACGATCGCAGCAAAAGCAGCCTTGTCGAACACAGCCATGTCGGCCAGCACCTTGCGGTCGAGTTCGATCGACGCCTTCTTCAGGCCGTTGATGAACACGCTGTACGTCATGTCGTGCTGACGCACCGCCGCGTTGATACGCGTGATCCACAGTGCGCGGAACACACGCTTCTTGTTGCGGCGATCGCGGTAGGCGTATTGGCCTGCGCGCATGACCGCCTGCTTGGCGATGCGATAGACGTTATTGCGGCGGCCGCGGTAACCCTTGGCCAGGTTGATGATCTTCTTGTGGCGGGCCCGTGCGGTAACCCCACGTTTGACTCGAGGCATGTTTCGCTCCTATGAGTGTCGGTTAAGGGTTAGGCGAACGGCAGCATCGCGCGTACGGAGTTCAGATCGGAATCATGAACTGCCGTGGCGCCGCGCAGGTGACGCTTGTTCTTGGTGGTCTTCTTGGTAAGAATGTGGCGCTTGAAGGCTTGACCGCGCTTGACGGTACCGCCCGGACGAACCACGAAGCGCTTTGCAGCGCTCTTCTTGGTCTTCATCTTCGGCATGACAACAACTCCATTATTTGATGGACATGGGTGTGCGGTTGGCTCAGAAAGCCCTCATCCGCCCTTTGAAACCCACTCCACTTGGTATGCAGACGGCTTGAACTGCTTGCCGCTGCTTTTCAGGAAGAGCGCGCGCTGTACAACTGCGAGCGCATTCCGAAACCTGCTTGCACACGCCGCCTTTCGACGGCGCGCGACTCAAACTTTCCGACAAACGCGCTGCGCACATTGAGATGCGCAGCGAACGTCTGCTTACTTCTTTTTCTTCGGCGCCAGCACCATGATCATCTGGCGGCCTTCCATCTTCGGCATCTGCTCGACCTGACCGACTTCATCCAGATCGGTGCGCAGACGCTCGAGCATGCGCATGCCGATTTCCTGGTGAGCCATTTCGCGGCCACGGAAACGCAACGTGATCTTCGTCTTGTCGCCATCTTCAAGGAAGCGGACGAGATTGCGCAGCTTGACGTTGTAGTCACCGTCATCCGTGCCCGGCCGGAACTTGACTTCCTTGACCTGGATGACCTTCTGCTTGAGCTTGGCCTCGTGCTGCTTCTTCGCTTCCTGGTACTTGAACTTGCCGTAGTCCATCAGGCGGCAGACGGGCGGAACCGCTTGCGGCGCGATTTCAACCAGATCCACGTCCTGCTGTTCCGACAGGCGGAAAGCATCAGCGAGTTTTACGATGCCGAGCGGTTCGTTGTCGATTCCGACCAGACGCACCTCGGGTGCAGTAATTTCACCGTTGATGCGATGCGACGACTTATCAGTAGCGATGTTACGTTTCCTCTAAAGATTAAAAAAACGAGCCGCGCTGCCTGGTGGTTACTGGAACGTCTGCACGTCCTGGCGCAGACGCTCGCTGAAGGCATCGAGGGACATCACGCCCAGATCGACACCGCCACGGGCACGCACGGCTACCGTTTGTGCATCACGCTCCTTATCGCCGACGACCAGCAGATACGGCACCTTTTCAAGCGTGTGCTCGCGTATTTTATAGCTAATCTTCTCGTTGCGCAAATCGGCCTCTACTCTAACCCCTTGTTTTTGCAACGATTGGGCCAGAGACTGTGCGTATTCCGCCTGACTTTCTGCGATATTCATCACAACGACCTGCATCGGCGCCAGCCAGGCAGGCATTGCACCGGCATGGTGCTCGATCAAAATACCGAGGAACCGCTCCATTGATCCGACGATTGCCCGGTGCAGCATGATCGGGCGGCGGCGGCTATTGTCCTCCGCCACGTACTCCGCGCCAAGGCGCTCCGGCAGCACCATATCGAGCTGCAGCGTGCCGCACTGCCACGACCGGCCGAGCGCATCCTTGATGTGATATTCGACCTTCGGACCATAGAACGCACCCTCGCCCGGCAATTCTTCCCAGCTCACGCCGCATGCCGTCAGCGCGTCACGCAGACCCTGCTCGGCGCGATCCCAGGTTTCATCCGTACCCGCGCGCGCGTCGGGGCGCAGCGAAAGCTTGATCTCGACGTTATCGAAGCCGAAATCCTTATAAACGCTCATCGCCAGCGTATTGAACGCGATCGATTCGCTGATGAACTGGTCTTCGGTACAGAAAATATGCGCATCGTCCTGGACGAAGCCGCGCACACGCATCAGGCCGTGCAGCGCACCCGACGATTCGTTCCGATGGCAAGAGCCGAACTCCGCATAACGCAGCGGCAGGTCGCGGTACGAGCGCAGGCCGTGATTGAACACCTGCACGTGACCCGGGCAGTTCATCGGCTTGATCGCGTAGTCGCGCTTTTCCGACTCCGTCGTGAACATGTTTTCACGATAGTTCTGCCAGTGACCGGACGCCTCCCACAGCGAGCGGTCCATGATCATCGGCGTCTTGATTTCGAGGTAGCCCGCATCGTTCACGCGACGGCGCATGTACTGCTCGACCTGCTGCCACAACGTCCAGCCGCGCGGATGCCAGAACACCATGCCCGGCGACTCGTCCTGCATGTGAAACAGGTCGAGCTGCTTGCCGAGCTTGCGGTGATCGCGCTTTTCCGCCTCTTCGAGCATGTGCAGGTACGCATCCTGGTCTTCCTTCTTCGTCCAGGCCGTGCCGTAGATACGCTGCAACTGCTCATTCTTCGAATCGCCGCGCCAGTATGCGCCCGCGAGCTTCATCAGCTTGAAGACTTTCAATTTGCCCGTCGACGGGACGTGCGGACCACGGCACAGATCCGTGAAACCGCCGTGCGAGTACAGCTTGATCTCGTCGCTGGCGGGGATCGATTCGATGATCTCGGCCTTGTACCTTTCGCCGATGCTCTTGAAATACTCGACCGCTTCATCGCGCGACACCACGCGGCGCGACACCGGCTCATCCTTCTTCGCGAGCTCCTGCATGCGCTTTTCGATCTTCTCGAGATCTTCGGGCGTGAAGGGACGGCTATACGAGAAGTCGTAGTAGAAGCCGTTGTCGATCACCGGCCCGATCGTCACCTGCGCCTCGGGAAACAGGTCCTTCACCGCGTACGCGAGCAAATGGGCCGTCGAGTGGCGAATGATGTCGAGGCCATCGGCGTCCTTGTCCGTGACGATCGCGAGCGAGACATCGCGATCGATCAGCGCGGACGTATCGACCAGCTCACCGTCGATCTTGCCGCCAAGCGCCGCCTTCGCGAGACCGGGGCCGATCGAGGCCGCCACTTCAGCGACGGTGACGGGATGCTCGTACTGTCGAACAGAACCATCGGGCAGTCGTATCGAAACCATTGCGTTCTCCGTAATGCCGGCCGGCGGCACAGGCAACAAGACTTAAAGACAAAAAAGCACGACAAAAAAAATGCGGCCCCGCTTTCGAGGGGCCGCATTCACATTTCCGCAAAACTGCTGCAAACAACAAGGGCGAAAGTGGTCCTCGACTAGCGTCGCTCCGAAACAGTTCCGGTCAACGTTCGCGGTGTCATAACCATGTTCGCTTGGTTCGCCATTTACGCCGAAGCGCTTATTGCTACTTGCGTTTGCGAAACATCGGCAAGCCGAAGTTTCAGATTCGTTGGTAGGCTCGATTGGACTCGAACCAACGACCCCCACCATGTCAAGGTGGTGCTCTAACCAGCTGAGCTACGAGCCTAGAGAAACGAGATTATATGGAGCGCAGAGAAAGTTGGCAAGCGTTTTTATGCGGCGACATCAAAATCCCGATGCCGCTTTCGCGAATGGCCAACGCCATCACTTGCGCGTCGCGCTAACGACGCCCGCTACTTCCCCCAACATTGCGCACGCGCGCTGGATCTGCGCCGCACTCGACACTTCCACCGTGAACTGCATGAACGCCGCGTTGCGCCGCGACTGCGTCTTTACACCGACCACGTTCATCTTCTCGCGCGCGAAGACTTCGGAGATATCGCGCAGCAGACCTTGCCGGTCGCTGGCTTCGATCGAAAGATCGACGGGATAGACCGACTTGCCGCGCCCGCTCATCACGTCCGCGGACCATGCCGTTTGCAGCACACGCTCCGGCGCACGCTCGGCCATCCGCAGGAACGTCGGGCAGTCGCTGCGATGGATCGACATGCCCTTGCCGCGCGTGACAAAACCCGCGATGTCATCTGGCGGCGCCGGGCGGCAGCAGCGCGCGAGCTGCGTGAGCAACGCATCGACGCCGACGACCAGCACCCCCGTCGACGCGCCATGCGCAACGCTCGCGCCACTGCTGCGCTTCTCGAACTGCTCAGGCGCTTCGACGACGGGCTCGGCGGTCGGCGCGTCGTTCAGCGCCTGCTCGACGAGCCGCAAGCTGAACTCTTCCTTGCCGACGACCGAGAAGAGATCGTCGGTGGACTTGAAACCCAGCTTCGCGGCAAGCTGATCGAGATTGACGGACGTCTTGCCTTCGCGCTGCAAGGTCTTTTCGACCATCGCGCGCCCCGTCGCGATGTTCTCCTGCACTTCGACCGCGTTGAACCACGCCCGCACTTTCTGGCGCGCGCGGTGGCTTTGCAGATAGCCAAGCTGCGGATTGAGCCAGTCGCGCGACGGACCGCCTTCTTTCACCGCGATGATCTCGACGGTCTGCCCGTTCTGCAACGGCGTGTTCAACGGCACCATCGCGCCGTCGACGCGCGCGCCGCGGCAACGATGTCCGAGTTCGCTATGCAGGTGATACGCGAAATCGAGCGGCGTCGCGCCTTGGGGCAGCGGAATCACACGCGCCTGCGGTGTGAGCGTGTAGATATGGTCGTCGTCGAGCGTCGCCTGGCGAAGCTGCTCCCACGGCCGGGCCGCGCCCTTTTCACCGGGCTTGCCTTCGGACACATCGTCCTTCCACGCAAGCAGCTGACGCAGCCATGCGATCTTCTCGTCGTATTTCTCGCTAGCACTGAACTGGCCGCCGTAGCCGCGCGTGCCCGCTTCCTTGTAGCGCCAGTGGGCAGCCACGCCATACTCGGCGAACTGATGCATTTCCTGGGTACGGATCTGCACTTCGAACGCGCGGCCGTCATCGCCGATCACGACCGTGTGCAGCGACTTGTAGCCGTTCGGCTTGGGCCGCGAGATGTAGTCGTCGAACTCCCTGGGCACCGGCTGCCACAGGTTGTGCACGATGCCGAGCACCGTATAGCAATCCTTGATGTCCGGCACGATGACGCGAAACGCACGCACATCGTACAGCTCGGAAAAGTCCAGTTCCTTGCCTCGCATCTTGCGCCAGATGCTGTAGATATGCTTTGGCCGGCCGCTCACCTCGGCGTTGATATGCGCCGCAGCCAGCTCTTGTTGCAACCGCTCGATCGCCTCGGCCACATACGTTTCGCGCTCGACGCGCTTCTCGTCGAGCAGCTTCGCGATGCGCTTGTAGGTTTGTGGCTCCTCGAAGCGAAATGCGAGGTCTTCGAGTTCCCACTTCAACTGCCAGATGCCGAGCCGGTTCGCGAGCGGCGCGTAGATGTCGAGCGTCTCGCGCGCCACGTCCGGCGTAGGCGTGATCTTCGCCGCAGCGTAGTAGCGTAGCGATTGCAGCCGTGAAGCGAGCCGGATCAGCACGACGCGGATGTCCTGCGCGAACGCGAGCAGCATCTTGCGCAACGCTTCGACCTGCGCGCGGCGCGCGGCCTGCGCATCGCGGCCCGCTTCGGGCATCGCGTTCTGCGCCGCTCGCATGCTCACGGTGCCGAGCCGCAGCAGCTTGCGCACGTCGCCGACCAGTTGCGCGACTTCCTCGCCGAAATTGTCGGCGATGGTCTGCTCGGGGTTCGTCAGATGCGGCGTCAGCGAGAACAGCGCCGCCGCCAGCACTGCAGGCGGATCGACGTTGAGCGTGCGCATGATGGCCGCCGTGCCGGCGGCATGATCGGCGAGCGGCTCGCCCGACGACAGGCGCGCATCGCCCGCGTGCTCGCGCACGAACGCGAGCGCGTCGTCGAAAGACGGCGTTGGGTTCGGAGCGGTCGTGACGGTGTCGGTGTTCATCGTGCGGCGGCCCGCGGCATACGCGGGCACTCAGGCGAATGCTTGAAACGTGATGGCTGGCTTAGCTGCGCTGCGCGGCGACGACGACCACTTCGACGAGGCACTTCGGGTTGGCGAGCTTCGCCTCGACGGTGGCGCGCGGCGGTGTGTTGCCTTGCGCGACCCACTCGTCCCACGCCGCGTTCATGCCGGCGAAATGCACCATGTCCGAGATATAAATCTGCACCGACAGCAGCAGCGACTTGTCGCTGTTGACCTCGCCGAGCAGGCGGTCGATGTGGCCGAGCACTTCGCGCGTCTGACCGACGATGTCCTGATCGGTGTCCTCGGCGATCTGGCCGGCAAGATAGACCGTGCCGTTGTGCACGGCGGTTTCCGAAAGACGCTTGCCGACGTGATGACGAATGACTGCCATGAAATGTCCTGTCCGTTGAGAATAAAAAACGATGCTGCGCGGCGATGCGTTTTGCGTTCCCCGATTCTTTGTGATCGGTCAACGACGCCGCGCCAATCTCATATTATGACGCGTCAGCGCCGTCCCCGATAAAGAACCGTTTCACGATATCGATCTGATCAGCGGAGAGAAAGGCTGGCGCGTGGCCCACACCGGGAATTTCGACGCTCGACACATTGCGCCCCTTCTCGATCATCTGCGCGACGGTTTCGCGCGACAGCAGATCCGACTGCTCGCCGCGTACCACGAGCACGGGTCCCTCGATCGCCGCAAACGACTGCCACAGCGCCGCCTCGCCGAGCGCCGCCAGTTCGGGCGTGGTCTTGGTGAACGGCTCCGCGATGCGCGGGTCGTAGCGAAAACGCCATGCGCCGTCACGCTCATGCACGAGCGGCGAATTGATCTCGCGCCACTCTTCGGGCGTCAACGGCCCGAACGATTGCGCGAGCAACGCCGCATGATCGATCACTTCCTGCTGCGTGGCGAACGACACCGGCTGCCCCAGATAGCTGCCGATACGCTCGAGCGCGACCGGCTCGACATGCGGGCCGACGTCGTTGACGATCATCTTGCGGATGGGCGAATCCTTCAGCCCGGCGAAGGCCATGCCGATCAGCCCGCCCATCGACGTGCCGAACCAGTCCACCGACTCCACGCCAAGCCGCGCAACGAGCGTGACCATGTCGCCGACATACTGCGGAATGGTGTAGTAAGCGGGATTGGCGAGCCACGACGACAAGCCGCGCCCGACCACGTCAGGACACACCACGCGATACACCGACGACAACGCCGCCGCGACCCGGTCGAAGTCACGACCCGAGCGCGTGAGACCATGCACGCAGACCAGCACGCGCGGGTTGTCGGGCGCACCCCATTCTGTGTATGCGGTGCGATGCAGGCCAACGGGGCTTGCGCATTGCACGTAACGTTGACGGGGCACGGCGGGACTGATTGCGGGCGAAACGGCGAAGGGCGTGGCGGTCATCAGAATTCCCTCGATCGAAACAGGCAGCGCGCAAAAGGCGCACGGAACACGATCGATTCTAAACCGCTTCGCCCTCGTCTCTCATCGGTGAAACGGCATAGGACAAAAGCACAAACGCCAAAATGAAAAAGCGGGTGCGACCTGCATCGCACCCGCTTCCCATCAATCTTTACGTCAACCCGATCCGGCGCGGAGCCGGACGAACAAAATCAGCCCACTGCGCTCGTGTCGAGCGGCGCGCCCGTCTTCGCCTTGATCTCGTCGACGGTGACGCCGTCGGCCAGTTCGACCAGCTTCAAGCCGCCGTCGACCACGTCGATCACGCCGAGGTCGGTGATGATGCGGTCGACCACGCCCACGCCGGTCAACGGCAGCGTGCATTCCTCGAGAATCTTGTGCTGGTCGCCCTTCGCGACGTGCTCCATCAGCACGACGACCTTCTTCACGCCCGCCACGAGGTCCATCGCGCCGCCCATGCCCTTGATCATCTTGCCCGGGATCATCCAGTTCGCCAGATCGCCCTTCTTGCTGATCTGCATGGCACCCAGAATGGCCAGGTTGATGTGTCCGCCGCGAATCATCGCGAACGAATCGGCCGACGAGAAAATCGACGAGCCCGGCAGCGTCGTCACCGTCTGCTTGCCGGCGTTGATGAGGTCGGCGTCCACTTCGTCTTCGTACGGCGACGGACCGATGCCGAGCAGGCCGTTTTCCGACTGCAGCCACACTTCCATGCCGGCGGGCACGTGGTTGGCGACGAGCGTCGGCAAGCCGATGCCGAGGTTCACGTAGAAGCCGTCCTGCAGTTCCTTCGCCGCGCGCGCGGCCATCTGGTCACGATTCCAAGCCATGATTACTCTCCTTTCGCGCGGACGATGCGTTGTTCAATGCGTTTTTCCGGGTTCGCGTTCAGCACGAGGCGCTGCACGAAGATACCCGGCGTGTGGATTGCGTCCGGATCGAGTTCGCCCGTCTCGACGATCTCTTCGACTTCCGCGACCGTGATCTTCCCCGCCATGGCGCACATCGGGTTGAAGTTGCGCGCGGTGCGGCGATAGATCAGGTTGCCCGACTTGTCGGCCTTCCATGCCTTGACGAGCGCGACGTCGGCCGTCAGCGAATGTTCGAGCACGTAGTGGTTTTCGCCGAACTGGCGCGTTTCCTTGCCGTCCGCGATGATCGTGCCGTAGCCCGTGTTCGTGAAGAACGCCGGAATGCCCGAGCCGCCTGCGCGCAGCTTTTCGGCGAGCGTGCCTTGCGGTGTGAATTCCAGCTCGAGTTCGCCCGCCAGATACTGGCGCTCGAATTCCTTGTTCTCGCCCACATACGACGAAATCATTTTCTTGATCTGGCGCGTTTCCAGCAGCAAACCGAGGCCGAAGCCGTCCACACCCGCGTTGTTGCTGATGCAGGTGATGCCCTTGACGCCCGAATCGCGCAGGGCGGCGATCAGCGCTTCGGGAATGCCGCACAGGCCAAAGCCGCCGACAGCGAATGTCTGGCCGTCCTTGACGATGCCTTCGAGCGCGGACGCCGCGCTTGCGTAGACTTTGTTCATCAGTGTGTCCCTTCCTTGATTGGATACCCGAAAATCCGGATCGATGCGACGCCGTTCTTATGTCGACTGGCAGCTCGTCCCGGCGCGCTTTCGCACGGCCTGACAGATTGCCGGGGCGCTGCGGGCATGGCCCGAAACGCCATTCTAGTCACCTGCGGCGAACGGTGGCGTGACTCGTGCAAAACTTGATGGAGAACTGCTCGGGCACGCCAGCCGCGCATCTTGTGATGTGCCGAAAGGGTACGATGCGGCGGCCTTGCGGCACAATACGCAAAAATACATAAGTACTCGTCCCGCATCCTTCGCTGATTTCATGCCCGCTCTGGATTACCAAACCGCTTTTCATCTCGCGCCGATTGGTCTCGTGCTGTCGCGCGAACGGATCATCGAAGACTGCAACGACCAGCTCGCCTCGATCTTCGGCCGCTCGCGCGAATCGTTGCTGGGGCAATCGTTCGCGGTGCTGTATCCGTCGCCCGACGAGTTCGAGCGCATCGGCGAGCGCATTCCGCCCATCATGACGGCGCAAGGCAGCTACGCCGACGACCGCATCATGAAGCGCGCCAACGGCGAGCTATTCTGGTGCCACGTGACGGGCCGCTCGCTCGACCGCGCGACACCGCACGCAGCGGGCGTCTGGACTTTCGAGGATCTGAGCGCGACGCGGCGCGTCGCCGTGGAACTGACGCCGCGCGAGCGTGAAATCGCCGCGCAACTGGTGACGGGGAAAACGAGCAAGCAGATTGGCCGGATTCTCGACATCAGTTCGCGTACCGTCGACGTCTACCGCGCGAGGCTGATGCGCAAATATGACACGGGCAACGCGACCGAGCTGTTGCAGCGCCTGCTCGGGAACTGACTTCCGCTTGCGTAGCGGGAGCGGGGAGCGGCGCCGGCCGTGACAGCCGGCGCGCGAGGATGACGCTCAGGCCTTCACGAGCTGAGCGTTTTCGATGGTCGAGCGCAGCAGGTCGGGAATCGGCACCGACTTGCCCGCCGCGTAGTCGATCCACACGCACTTCGCATTGCCGCGCGCGTACAGCGTGTCAGGATCGTCAGCGCGATACAGTTCGAAGCCCGTATCGAAGCTGCTGCGCCCCGGCACGCCGACTGTCATGCGGCCGATCACGTCGCCCGGATAGTGCAGCTGCTTCAGAAATTCCATCGATGCATTGACGATCACGGGCCCCTGCCCTTCGCCATTGCCGCCGGCAATGCCGAGCTGCTCGAACCAGGAAATCCGCACCTGCTCCATGTAGCGGAAATAGACCGTGTTGTTCACATGGCCGAACGCGTCCATGTCGCCCCAACGGATCGGCATCGACAACTCAAAAACTGGGTGGTAATCGCTCATTGCACTTCTTCTTCGGTTCAAATCGGGGGAACGGAACGGCTGGGCCGCACTCGGCTGGGCCGCATTCGGCTGCGGCCGCATTCGGCTGGCCCGCACCCGGCTGCGGCCGCACCGCAAAGCATGGCGGCCAGACTGCGCCGCGCGATGCGGACGTTGCACAAGGGTGTCAATGATCGCGCGTTTCGCGTTTTTCTGCTCCGAGCGTCGCGAAACGCGTGGTTGTCAGCGCAGCCGCGCCCGTCACGACAGGGCGAAGCCGTCGTCGGCGGCGATCACCGAGCCGTTGATGAACTGCGATTCGTCAGCGGCGAGCAGCAGCAACAACCCATCGAGATCTTCCGGTTTACCGACGCGGTGCCGCGGCAGCATCGAAATCAGCTTTTGCCCCTGATCGGTGGACCAGTGATGGTGATTGATCTCGGTATCGATATACCCAGGGCAGATCGCGTTCACATTGATGCCATGCCGGCCCCACTCCTGCGCCATCGCCTTCGTCATGTGCACGACGGCCGCCTTGCTCATCGAGTAAAGGCCGATCTGCGGCAGCACGCGCAAGCCCGCCACGGATGCAATATTGATGATCCGGTACGACGGCTTGTTAGTGGCGCCGCAGCGCATGATCATCCGCTTGGCCACTTCCTGCGCGACGAAAAAGGCGCCGCGCGTGTTCGTGTCGAACACGTATTCGAAATCGGCGGGCGTCACTTCCGTCAGCTTTTGCGTGGTCGAGACGCCCGAGTTGTTGACGAGAATATCGATCGTCCCCGCCTCGGTCTCGGCATGCGCGACGGCCGACTTGATGCTCTGATAATCCGTCACGTCGAGCGAAACGACGTGCGCCGCGCCGCCCGACGCCTCGATCTCGGCACGCAATTCCTTCAGGCGTTCGATACGTCGGCTCGCCAGCACGACCTTCGCGCCTGCTTGCGACAGCACCATGGCAAACCGCTTGCCGAGTCCACTCGACGCGCCGGTAATCAGCGCCACCTTGCCTTCCAGATTGATCGAACGGCCCATTGTCGTTTTCCTTGGAACGTGGATGTGATGGGAATGCCTGGCCCGCGTGCTGCGCAGCGCATGGCGTAAATCCCAGTTCACAATAATAGAACGATCGTGCTAATCTTGCCTCATTGTGTTGCAGTGCAGGGATCGTTCGCTGACAATACGATCCCGAAAAAAGCATTCTAACGGTAAGAGGAGCATCAATGACCCCCGCAAGTCTGATCGAGCAATACGGCCCGCGCGAGTCGATGGAATATGACGTGGTGATCGTCGGCGGCGGCCCGGCGGGCCTGTCGGCGGCCATTCGCCTGAAGCAGCGTGCCGCGGAGAAAGGCGTCGAGATCGGCGTCTGCGTGCTCGAAAAAGGCTCGGAAATTGGGGCGCATATCCTCTCGGGTGCCGTGATGGACCCGCGCGCGCTGAACGAACTCATTCCGGACTGGAAGGAAAAAGGCGCGCCGCTGGACGTCGAAGTGACGGAAGACCGCTTTTTGTTTCTCTCCGAAACGGGCGCGAAAGCGGTGCCGAACTGGGCGTTGCCGGACAATTTCAAGAATCACGGCAACTACGTGATCAGCCTCGCGAACGTCACGCGCTGGCTCGGGCAGCAGGCCGAAGCGCTGGGCGTCGAGATTTTTCCGGGCTTTCCGGCCGCTGAAGTGCTTTACAACGACGACGGCTCCGTCAAAGGCGTCGCGACGGGCAATCTCGGCATCGGCAAGGACGGTGAGCCGACCGAAAACTTCCAGCTCGGCATGGAACTGCATGCCAAGTACACGCTGTTCTGCGAAGGCGCGCGCGGGCATCTCGGACGCCAGCTGTCGGACAGGTTCAAGCTGCGCGACGGCGCCGATCCGCAGGTGTACGGCATCGGCATCAAGGAACTGTGGGAAATCGATCCGGCCAAGCACAAGCCGGGTCTGGTGATCCACACGGCTGGCTGGCCGCTCGATACGCAGACCTACGGCGGCTCGTTCCTGTATCACATCGACAATAACCAGGTGATGGTGGGTTTTGTCGTCGGCTTGGGCTACTCGAATCCGTATCTGTCGCCGTTCGAGGAATTTCAGCGCTACAAGACGCATCCGTCGATTCGTGCGTTCCTCGAAGGCGGCAAGCGCGTGTCGTACGGCGCACGGGCGATTACGGCGGGCGGCTTGCTGTCGCTGCCGAAGCTCGCTTTCCCGGGCGGCGCGCTCGTGGGCGACGACGCAGGTTTCCTGAACGCATCGCGGATCAAGGGTTCGCACGCGGCGATCAAGACCGGCATGCTCGCCGCCGACGCCGCATTCGACGCCGTACAGGCAGGACGCCAGAGCGACGAACTGACGGCTTATCCCGAGTCGTTCAAGACCTCGTGGCTGCACACCGAACTCTACCGCGCCCGCAACTTCAAGCAGTGGATGAGCAAGGGCCTGTATCTCGGCACGCTGATGGTCGGCATCGAACAGAAGCTGCTGGGCGGCAACGTGCCGTGGACGCTGCATCACCAGCACTGGGATCACGAGATGCTGAAACCGGCCTCGCAGTGCAAGCCAATCGAGTATCCGAAGCCAGATGGCAAGCTCACGTTCGATCGTCTTTCTTCGGTGTTCATCTCGAACACGAATCACGAAGAGAATCAGCCTGCGCATCTGACGCTGAAAGACCCGTCGGTGCCGGTGAAGGTCAACCTGCAGACCTACGCGGGCCCCGAAAGCCGCTACTGCCCCGCCGCCGTCTACGAGTTCGTGAAGAACGACGACGGCAGCGAGCGGCTCGTCATCAATGCGCAAAACTGCGTCCACTGCAAGACCTGCGATATCAAGGACCCGACGCAGAATATCGTGTGGGTGACGCCCGAAGGCGGCGGCGGTCCGAACTATCCGAACATGTGACGCAAATCGCGTCGTCCGCAGAACAAAACGCCGCTCGATGAGCGGCGTTTTCGCATGACGATGCGGAAATTTTCCGGCTCACTGGGCCAGCGCTTCAAGCCGACCACGCACGCGCTCCAGCACGGCCGCCCACGCACTGGTTGACGGCTGGCGAAACAGCTCGACGGTCTGATACCACGGCGTGCGTTCCGTCTCCTCGCCCCAAAACCATGCGGACACGTGATCGAGCATCAACCACGTGGGCACGCCGAGCGCGCCCGCCAGATGCGCGGGTCCGCTGTCGATGGTGATAAGCGCGTCGAGATTGACCAGCAGCGCGGCGACGTCGTCGAAGCCGGCCGTGAACTCCGGCGTCAGATCGACGATATCGATGCCTTGCGCGCGCCATTGCCCGACCGTCTGCTCGCGCCCCGGCGAAATCGCGAAGAACGTCACGCCCGGCACATCCAGAATCCGCGCGATCTCATCAGCCGGCACCGAGCGCCGCCTGTCGCGGATGTGATCGGGATTGCCGTTCCAGACAAGGCCTACCTTGCGATTCTCCGCCGTCGTGGCGCCGGCGACGCGCTCTCGCCACGCGTCGGCACGCGCGGGATCGGCGCTGAGATATGGCCGCCCCCACACCGACGGATCGTTGATGCCCAGACGCAGCGGCAGACTCATCAACCCGCAATGGAAGTCGGGCTTCGTGTCGAGGCTCGTTTCGATCTTGATGCCGTCCGGCAGCATGCGCTCGAACAGAGGCTGCATCGGCCCCGCGTAACCAAAAATCACGCGGCCGCCTTCACGTTGCGCACGCTCGGCGAGCAGCGGCAGAAAGCGCACCGACCACAGGCAGTCGCCGTTGCCCTGCTCGCCATAGACGACGAGCGTCTTCCCCGCCAGCGACTCGCCCCGCCAGTTCGGACTGATGGCGGAGAGGGCCGCCCGCGCAACGTTCGAATCATGTGCGAAAGCGATGCGCGCTTCGTAGTCGAGCCAGCCTTGCGCGTAATGCCCCGCGCGCACTTCCAGTTCCGACAGATCGAACAGCGCGTGCGCGTTGTTCGGCGTCAACTCAAGCACGCGACGCAGCAGCGCTTCCGCTTCGCTAAAGCGGCCCTGCTCCTTGATGCACAACGCGAGTTTGTGCAAGACGATGTGATTGCCGGGGGCCGCGCGCGCCGCTTCATGCAGCAGACGCTGCGCTTCGGTGAAATCGTCACGTTCCTGGACGGCGGCTGCGCGCCAGACGAGCGCGTTCGCATCGTTGGCATCGCGCGCCAGCAACAGTGCGGTGGACGATTCGACGAGCGCCCAGTCGCGCAGGATGAACGCCGTCTGCGCGATGTCGTGCAACAGCCTGGTGTCGCAATTCGCGTCCAGCCGGTGAGCCCGCATCAGCGCGTCCACGGCTTCGCGCAGCTGCGCCTTGTCGCCGTTTGCACGTTCGAGGAGCGCGTTGCCGAGCGCCAGCCAGTCGGTCGCGACGGCGTCGGGCAAGGCCGTGCGCGCGCGCAGCGGCGCGAGCGGATTGGCGGCGGTGGAATCGGAAGTGTTCATGTTGACCGCCCCGTCGGGAACCGGCAACTCTGCCGAATGGCGTACGACGCTGCGTCAGACGCGCATGCCAGATTACGGCGCGCTGGCTGCGATCTTCGGCGTGTCGACGGCGACGTCGCCGCATTGCGCACGGTTGCGCAGCGCGTGGTCGATCAGCACCAGCGCGAGCATCGCCTCGGCAATCGGCGTCGCGCGAATGCCGACGCACGGATCGTGCCGCCCGAACGTTTCGACGATGGCGGGCTGGCCGTTCTTGTCGATCGACCGGCGCGGCGTGCGGATGCTCGACGTCGGCTTGATGGCGATCGACACGGTGATGTCCTGTCCCGTCGAAATGCCGCCGAGCACGCCGCCCGCATGATTGCCGACGAAGCCTTCCGGCGTCAGTTCGTCGCCATGCACGGAGCCGCGCTGCCGCACGCTTTCGAAGCCCGCGCCGATCTCGACGCCCTTCACCGCGTTGATACCCATCATTGCGTGCGCGATGTCGGCGTCGAGGCGGTCGAACAGCGGTTCGCCAAGGCCGACAGGCACACCCGACGCCACCACGTTGATGCGCGCGCCGATCGAATCGCCGTCCTTGCGCAGTTCGTCCATATACGTTTCGAGCTGCGGCACGATATCCGCATTCGGCACGAAGAACGGATTTTCGCGCACGTATTGCCAGTCGACGAACGGCACGTCGATTTCGCCGAGCGCCGCCATATAGCCGCGAATCTCGGCGCCGAACTTCTCGCGCAGCCATTTCTTCGCGACGGCCCCCGCCGCCACTGTCGGCGCCGTCAGGCGGGCCGACGAGCGGCCGCCGCCACGATGGTCGCGAATGCCGTACTTCTGCCAGTAGGTGTAGTCGGCGTGGCCCGGGCGGAACGTTTCGACGATGTTGCCGTAGTCCTTGCTGCGCTGGTCCGTGTTGCGGATCAGCAGCGCAATGGGCGCGCCCGTCGTTTTGCCCTCGAAGACGCCCGAGAGAATCTCGACCTTGTCTTCTTCCTGGCGCTGCGTCACATGGCGCGACGTGCCGGGACGGCGGCGATCGAGTTCGAACTGGATGTCGGCTTCGACGAGCGACATGCCCGGCGGGCAGCCGTCGATCACACAGCCAATGGCCGGGCCGTGCGATTCGCCAAAGGTCGTGACGGTGAAGAGCGTACCGAGGGTATTGCCGGACATGAGCGTCGTCCAAAGAGATGCGGGGAGACCGTCATTATGCCAGCCCGGCCGCGCTGGCGTGGCACGCGGCGGCCCGGCTAGCTGTTATAGGACAAATGGACGAAGGGTTGCGCCTTCCGCTGGACGGTTCAGGTGCGCAGTCTCACTTGCGCGCGCCGCGCAACTCGGTGACGACCTGCTGCAGCCGTTCCGGCGTCGCGTCCGCCGGCTCGAGCGGTTCGCCGACGGCCAGCGTCAGGCGGCTCATCACACCCTTCTGCAGCGGCCGGGGAAAACGCGCATCGGTGCTGCGCGACCAGAAACTGCCCCATAGCCCGCGCAGCGCCATCGGTACGACGGGCACGGCCTTGCGCCGCAGAATTTCCGCCACGCCATGGCGGAACGGATTCATCTCGCCGGTTCGTGTCAGCTTCCCTTCGGGAAAAATACAGACGAGATCGCCGTCATCCAGTGCTTTCGCGCAGGCCTCATAGGCACGTTTCAGCATTTCCGGGTCCTCATGCGCCGGTGCGATCGGAATCGCCTTAGCGTGTCTGAAGAGCCAGCCGACAAGCGGCGTGCGGAAAATCCGGTGATCCATCACGAAGCGGATCGGCCGCGGGCTCTCGGCCATGATGACAATGGCGTCGACATAGCTCACGTGATTGCACACCAGCACGGCCGCGCCCTCTTCGGGGATGCGCTCCGCGTGCACGAGGCGAATCCGGTAGAACGTGTGCACCATCAGCCACGCAAAGAAGCGCAGCAGGAACTCGGGCACGAGAGAATAGATATAGATCGCGACGACCACGTTGAGCAGCGCCGTCACGAGGAACAACCCCGGAATGCCGACGCCCGCCGACGTCAGCGCGACGGCCATCAGCGCCGACACGATCATGAACAGCGAGTTGAGAATATTGTTCGCCGCGATGATCCGCGCGCGGTGGCTCGGCTGGCTGCGGCTCTGGATCAGCGCGTAGAGCGGCACGCTGTAGAAGCCGCCGAACATCGCCAGCAGGAACAGATCGGCAAGCACGCGCCAGTGCGCGGGCAATGCGATGAATTCGCCGACCGTCAGCAGATGCGTGACGCCCGGCAGCGCGTGGCTTGCGAAGAACAGGTCGATCGCGAACACGCTGATGCCGATCGAGCCGAGCGGCACGAGCCCGATTTCGATGCGTTTCTTCGACAGCCGCTCGCACAGCAGCGACCCGGTGCCGATACCGATCGAAAAGGTTGCGAGCAGGACGGTCACGACATCGGGATTGGCGGACAGCACGTCCTTCGCGAACCGAAAGAACGACGACAGGAACGTCGCGCCAACGAACCACAGCCAGGAAATGCCAAGCAGACTCAAAAACACCGTCCGGTTCTGACGCGCCAGTTTCAGATTGCGCCAGGTCTCGCTGATCGGATTCCAGTTGATGCGCAGGTCCGGTTGAGAGGGCATCGAAGGCGGCACGAAACCCGACGCGACACGTCCAATCAGCGCAATCGCCACGCAGCCGAACGCGAGAATCGCCGCACCATGCGCCTCCGAGCCCGCCGCCGCGCCGCCGAGGATCGTGCCGAACAGAATCGCGACGAAGGTGCCCATCTCGACCATGCCGTTGCCGCCGACCAGCTCCGACTTGTCGAGATGCTGCGGCAGGTAAGCGTATTTGACGGGGCCGAAGACCGTCGAATGGACGCCCATCAGGAACGTGCAGAGATAAAGCAGCACGGCGTTGTGCAGCCAGAAGCCCGCGCCGCCCACCAGCATGACGCCGATCTCGAACGTCTTTACGAAGCGCGTGAGCATCGCCTTGTCGTACTTGTCGGCGATCTGACCCGAGGTCGCCGAGAATAGGACGAACGGCAGAATGAAGATCGCGGAAATCAGAAAGGCCGCGGTATCCGCATTGACGCCTGAGAAACGCGCGGCCTGATACGTGACGAGCGACGTGAAGCCGATCTTGAACACGTTGTCGTTCATCGCGCCGAGGAATTGCGTCCAGAAAAACGGCGCGAAACGGCGCTCGCGCAACAGCCGGAATTGTGAACCGTGCTCACGCGCGGCGCGCCTTTGCTGTTGGGCGGTGGACAACGGACGATCGTTCATTGCGTGACGGATAGAGGGCGGTTTCTGCCCGGATTCACAACCCGCTTTGCGGAACTGGCGGACACAAAAAAAGCGCACGCTGATCGCGCGCGCATCGAGGATAGTTCAGTCATGCGACAGCGGCATGCCGGCAGGCCTCATCACCAAACCGGGCCGGCATCGAGCCCGGCTCAGCGCGACGGCTGCTCCGGTTGCGGCTCGTCTTCCGCGGGCCAGTCGCGGATATAGGCCTTCAGCATCCGGTTCTCGAAGCCCTGCTCTTCGACGACGGCCTTCGCGACGTCGTAGAACGAAATCACGCCCATCAGCTTGCGGCTCTCCATGACAGGCAGATAACGCACGTGATGTTCGAGCATCATGCGGCGAACTTCGTTGACGTCCGTTTCGGGCGTGCAGGTGAGCGGGTGATCGTCCATGATCTTGCGGATCGTGCTGCCGCCGACGCTGCCGCCATTGCGGCTCAGGACGAGAATGATCTCGCGGAACGTCAGCATGCCGACCAGATCGCCGTACTCCATCACGACGAGCGAGCCGATATCGTGCTCGGCCATCGTATTGACGGCTTCGTTAAGCGGGCTATCGGGCGTGACGGTAAAAAGGGTGTTGCCCTTGAGCTTGAGAATGTCGCTGACGCGCATGATTTGTCTCCTGATTAAGCCTTCTGAAGCAAAAAAAGGCTTCACTGACTTTCGATCGTAGCGGAAAGGTCCACAAAAAGAAAGCGCACAACCACCGCCGGGAGCGCGCCGGCGAACGCCCGGCAGGCGGCGCTCGCGGACCTGCCGGCGGCCGCGGCGGGCGCACCGGTCGGCCGGTTTGCGGCAATCCCGCACACCTTTCCATACCGACGTCATACGGGCGATAACCGAGTGGTTCGCGCGCGGCACGATGATACGATGGCCCCCACTCTCACCTTCGCCGGGCTGTCGAGGTCCGGCCGTCCACGATGTCCGCCAACCGTTTCGACACGCTTGCGCTGCACGCGGGCGCCGCCCCCGACCCCGCGACGGGCGCGCGCGCGACACCCATCTACCAGACCACGTCGTTCACGTTCCGCGACTCCGACCACGCCGCCGCGCTCTTCAACATGGAGCGCGCGGGCCATGTTTACTCGCGCATCTCGAACCCGACCGTCGCCGTGTTCGAAGAGCGCGTGGCCGCGCTCGAGAACGGCGCGGGCGCGATCGGCACGGCGAGCGGCCAGGCCGCGCTGCACCTCGCGATCGCAACGCTGATGGGCGCGGGCTCGCACATCGTCGCCTCGAGTGCGCTCTATGGCGGCTCGCACAACCTGCTCAACTACACGCTGCGCCGCTTCGGCATAGAAACGACGTTCGTGAAGCCGGGCGACATCGACGCGTGGCGCGCCGCGCTGCGGCCGAACACGAAGCTGCTGTTCGGCGAAACGCTCGGCAACCCGGGCCTCGACGTGCTCGATATTTCCACGGTCGCACAGATCGCGCACGAGCATCGCGTGCCTTTGCTGGTCGATTCGACCTTCACGACGCCGTACCTGCTCAAGCCGTTCGACCACGGCGCGGATTTCGTCTACCACTCTGCGACCAAGTTCCTCGGGGGCCACGGCACGACGATCGGCGGCGTACTCGTCGACGGCGGCACGTTCGACTTCGACGCGTCCGGGCGTTTCCCGGAATTCACCGAGCCGTACGAAGGCTTTCACGGCATGGTGTTCGCCGAGGAAAGCACCGTCGCGCCGTTCCTGCTGCGCGCCCGCCGCGAAGGGTTGCGCGACTTCGGCGCATGCCTGCATCCACAAGCGGCGTGGCAACTGCTGCAAGGGATCGAAACGCTGCCGCTGCGCATGGAACGCCACGTCGCGAACACGCGCAAGGTGGTCGAATTCCTCGCCGCCCATGCCGCCGTCGAATCCGTCGCCTATCCCGAACTGCCGACCCACCCGGATCACGCGCTCGCGCAGCGCCTGCTGCCGCGCGGCGCGGGCGCCGTGTTCAGCTTCGATCTACGCGGCGACCGCGCCGCTGGCCGCGCGTTCATCGAAGCGCTGTCGCTGTTCTCGCATCTTGCGAACGTCGGCGACGCCCGCTCGCTGGTCATTCATCCCGCGTCGACGACGCACTTCCGCATGGACGCCGCCGCGCTAGTCGCCGCGGGCATAGCGGAAGGCACGATACGTCTTTCGATCGGCCTGGAAGACCCCGACGACCTGATCGACGATCTCAAGCGCGCGCTCAAGGCCGCGCAGAAATCCGCGGGTGGCGCTGCGCAACAGGCCGCCTCGAAGCCCGCCCGTCCGGCGCGCAAGGAGTCCGCATGATCGTCGACGTCAACGGCAAACCGGCTTATGTCTACACGGGCGGCAAGACATTCGACGCCGCCCTGCCCACCGCCGTCTTCATTCATGGCGCCGAGCACGATCACAGCGTCTGGGCGCTGCAAACGCGCTATTTCGCGCATCACGGTTTCGGCGTGCTGGCCGTCGACCTGCCCGGCCACCATCGCAGCGCCGGCCCGGCGCTGACCAGCATCGCCGGGATGGCCGACTGGCTCGCCGCGTTGCTCGACGCAATGGGCGTGGCGCGTGCGTTCGTCGCCGGGCACAGCATGGGCTCGCTCGTCGCACTCGACTTCGCGGCCCGCTATGCGTCACGCGCGACGCATCTGGCGCTCGTCGCGACGGCTGTGCCGATGGCTGTGTCCGACGCGCTGCTCGACGCGGCGCGCGAGCGCGAGCCGGAAGCCATCGACATGGTCAACCAGTGGTCGCATTCGACCCTCGCCGCGAAACCCTCCTGCCCTGCGCCCGGCTTCTGGCTGCACGGCATGAACCAGCGGCTGATGGAGCGCGTCTCGGCGACGGGCGAACCCCGACTCTTTCACACCGACTTCAGCGCCTGCAACGCGTACACGGACGGCCTCGCGCGCGCCACGCAGGTGAGCTGCCCCACGCGCCTGATTGTCGGCAGGCGCGACATGATGACGCCGCCGCGCGCCGCCAAAGCCCTAGCCGACGCGCTGCGCGGCGCGAACGTGCCCGTCGACACGATCACGCTCGACGCCGGCCACGCGCTGATGTCCGAGCAGCCCGACGCGACGCTCGATGCGCTTTACGCGTTTGCGACGGCCCGCGTTCCTGGCCGCTGAAGAAACGTCACATTAACCGTCCCGAAGCGCGCGCAACATATGCCGAATGGCCAGGTTGCGCGCGTCTGACGATAGCAGCACAATTAATCCATGCCTGAGCGGATTGCGCAGCGCGACGGCGCTCGCGCAGGCAGGCAATGGAGCCGATCATGAGCCATCAGACAACGCACGACGAGCACTTCGCCAGCTTCGCGGCGTTCTATCCGTACTATCTGACCGAGCATCGCAACACGGTGTCGCGCCGGCTGCATTTCGTCGGATCGCTGGGCGTGATCGGCTTCGTCGCGATGGCGCTCGCAACGGGTGACTGGCTATGGCTGCCAGCCGCCGTGATATGCGGGTATGGGTTTGCGTGGGTCGGCCATTTCTTCTTCGAGAAGAACCGGCCGGCGACGTTCCGACATCCCATTTACAGCCTGATGGGCGACTGGGTGATGTTCAAGGACATCTGCACGGGGCGCATTCCGCTGTAGCGGCGAGCGGCGAGCGGAGCAACGCGCAACGTGGCTCGGGCGTCACCACGCGCGAGTGCCCGGGCGCTCAAGCCGTTTGTCGTGGCAGCGCAGCCGCGTCGCCCACTCCCGCGTGATCCGCTTGCCCGGCGCCGCGTGATGCAGCGCGCGCCGCCAGCAAGGTCGAGAGGCTCACCTTGAGCGCGTCGTTATCGAGCGCGGCAAGCAGCATGGCGCTATCCACGCGCGTCGAATCGAGATTCAGCTGATACGCGAGTTCCGCGCGGTCGATCACGAACTGGTCGAATAGCCGCTCCACGGTGATCTGGCTCGGGTTCGCGATCAGCAGAAAGCGCGGGCGCTGGCCGTTTTCGTCGAGTTGCACGATCCAGTCGATCGCTTCTAGCCGCTGCAACAGGCGCACCGTCGTTTCCATATCGCGGCGCAGTGCGCGCGCCAGTTCCGGCACCGTGTAGCCGTGTGTGCCTGCATCGCGCGCTTCGGCGAGCCGCGCGAGCAATTCGAGCGAGTCGAGCAGATCGCTGCCCGGAAAATCGGGACGGTGGAATTGCCCGGTGCGGATCGCCGGCAGCGCCGACGCGATCATCGCGCCCGCGAGGGTGATGAACCAGCTCAGGTACATCCACAGGAGAAAGAGCGGCACGACGGCGAACGCGCCATACACGGCCGTATAGGTCGGAATGCGCCGGATGTAGAAACCGAAGCCGCGCTTGGCGAGTTCGAACGCGATGGCGGCCGTCACACCGCCTACGATGGCATCGCGCCATTCCACCCGGCAGTTCGGCACGAACACATACATCAGCGTGAACGCGAGCACCGTCAGCGGCAACGCAGCGCCCGCCAGCGCCCATTCGATCAGCGGCGTGATGCGCTGCGCAGCCGTGTAAGTCATGGACTGCGTGAACAGATAGGAAGAGATCGACAGGCTCACGCCGATCAGAATCGGCCCGAGAGTCAGGATCGACCAGTAGACCAGCACGCGCTGCGCGAACGGGCGCGCCTTGCGCACGCGCCAGATCACGTTGAACGCGGATTCGATCGTCATCATCGTCATCACGGACGTGACGAACAAAATGATCATGCCGACCGTGGTCAGCCCCTTCGCCTTCGATGCGAACTGATTCAGGTATTTGAAGATCTGGCTGCTGACCTGGTCGGGCATCAGATGGTCGGCGAGAAAGGTCTGCAGGGACATCTGGAATTGCGCGAAGATCGGAAACGCGGTGAACAGCGCAAACGCGACCGTCGCGAGCGGCACCAGCGAAAGCATCGTCGTGAAGGTGAGACTGCCCGCCACCTGAGGAATGCGATCCTCGCCGCTGCGCTTCGCGGCAAACTCCGCGAGGCGCTTGAGCGCGTCGAGATCGAGACGCAACCTGGACAACAAACCGACCTCCTCCACTTCAATGCACGCGCCGGCATCGGGCGCGTCGCCAATCTCGCGGCACCGCCAGCGAACCCACCCCTATAATACCCGTTCACTGCCAATGCCTATGAAAGACATCCTCGTGCTTTACTACAGCCGGCACGGCGCCACGCGCGAACTCGCGCTGGCCATCGCGCACGGCGTCGACAGCGTTTCCGGCATGCAAGCGCGTGTGCGCACGGTGCCACCCGTTTCGACGGTTTGCGAAGCCACGCAACCCGACATTCCCGCAGAAGGCCCACCGTACGTGGAACTGCGCGATCTCGAAGAGTGCGCGGGCCTCGCGCTCGGCTCGCCGACCCGCTTCGGCAACATGGCCGCGCCGCTCAAGTACTTCCTCGACGGCACGACGCCCCAGTGGCTGTCGGGCGCGCTCGCCGGGAAGCCGGCCTGCGTGTTCACGTCGACGGGCAGCCTGCACGGCGGCCAGGAAACGACGCTGCTGTCCATGATGCTGCCGCTCCTGCATCACGGCATGCTGATCCTCGGCATTCCTTACACCGAAACCACGCTCACCACGACGCAAACAGGCGGCACGCCGTATGGCGCGTCCCACTTCGCGCGTGCGGACTCGGCGGGCCACGGCATTTCCGCCGACGAGAAAACGCTCGCCGTTGCGCTTGGCGCGCGGATTGCGCGCACGGCGGCGTCGATGAGCGAGCGCCCATGAATCCAGCGCGCGACGCATCGGGCCGTGACAGCGCGCAAGGCAACCGCGCCGCCGCAACGGGCGCGCTGGTTGCGCTCGTTGCGCTGATTGCGCTGTGCGTCGCGTGGGAATGGTGGCTCGCGCCGTTACGCGCGGGCGGCTCGCTGTTCGTGCTCAAGGCCGCGCCGCTGCTGCTCGCGCTGCCCGGCGTGTGGCGCAAGCGCCTCTATACGCTGCAATGGGCGTCGATGCTGAGCCTGCTGTATCTGATGGAAGGCATCGTGCGCGGCATGTCGGATCGCGGCCCGAGCGCCCGGCTCGGCTGGTGCGAGGCGGTCCTCGCCGCCGCGTTCTTCGTCTGCGCGCTCGTCTATGTCGCGCCGTTCAAGCGTGCAGCGAAGCGCCGTGCGCGCAGCGAAAGCGGCGCAGCCAGCGGCCCCGTCTGATCGACAGGCGCAGCGCGGTCACAGCCCCGGCCGCGCTGCGCATCCCATGCATCGCAACCTGCGTCAACCGTCAGCGTCGAATCAACCACGCACCATTCGAACACGCCCTACCCGCTCTGACCGACCATTCATGAACTCCGCCGCTTCATCGAACTTCATCGCCGCGTGCGTCGACGCGATCGGCGCCGCGCACGTCCTTACCGATCCGCACGACACCACGCCCTACCTCACCGACTGGCGCCGCCGCTACACAGGCAGCGCATGCGCGGTGCTATGCCCGTCGACGGCTGAAGAAGTCGCCGCGATCGTGCGGCTTGCGAACCAACATCGTGTCTCGATCGTGCCGCAAGGCGGCAATACAGGCCTCGCGGGCGGCGCCACGCCCGATACCAGCGGCGCGCAAGCGGTGCTGAGCCTCCGGCGGCTCAATCGCGTGCGCGACGTCGACCCGCACAACAACACGATCACCGTCGAAGCCGGCGTCGTGCTGGCCGACGTACAGGCGCGCGCCGAAGCGGCGGCACGCCTGTTCCCGCTGAGCCTCGCGGCGCAAGGCAGTTGCACGATCGGCGGCAATCTGTCGACGAACGCGGGCGGCACAGGCGTATTGCGCTATGGCAACACGCGCGAACTGTGCCTCGGGCTGGAAGTGGTGACGCCACAAGGCGAACTGTGGGACGGACTGCGCGGCCTGCGCAAGGACAACACGGGCTACGATCTGCGCGACCTCTTCATCGGCGCGGAAGGCACGCTCGGCATCATCACGGCGGCCGTGATGAAACTGCATCCGCAGCCGGCCGCACGCGTGACCGCGCTCGCCGCGCTGCCTTCGGCGCATGCTGCGCTGGACTTTCTGTCGCTCGCGCAGCGTCACGCCGGACCGCTTCTGACGGGCTTCGAGCTGATGTCGGATTTCTGCCTGCGTCTCGTGAACCGGCACTTCCCGCAGATGCGCTATCCGTTCGCCGAACCGCACGCGCAGATCGTGCTGCTCGAACTATCGGATAGCGAAAGCGAAGAGCACGCGCGCGCACTCTTCGAGCGGATGATGGAAGCCGCGCTCGAAAGCGGTCACGTCGAAGACGCCGTGGTCGCGGAAAATCTCGCGCAGACGCAGGCATTCTGGAATCTGCGCGAGCATATTCCGCTGGCGCAGGCCGAGGAAGGGCTGAACATCAAGCACGATATCGCCGTGCCGATTTCGCGGATCGGCCATTTCATCGAAGAAACGGATGCGCTGATCGCGAAGGCCGCGCCCGGCGCGCGGATGGTGACGTTCGGTCATCTCGGCGACGGCAATCTGCATTACAACGTGCAGGCGCCCGAAGGCGGCAATCCGAAGCAGTTTCTCGCCCAGTACCAGAGCACGATGAATCAGATCGTCTACGACAGCGTGCATCGGCATCGCGGCAGCATCAGCGCGGAGCATGGCATCGGCCAGTTGAAGATCGACGAATCGGCGCATTACAAATCGGATGTCGAAGTGCGTCTGATGAAGACCCTGAAAGCCGCATTCGATCCGCTGAACCTGATGAATCCCGGCAAGGTGCTACGCTAACAGCATTGGTATCGAAGAGAGGCGTCCATGAAAATTCGCGTGCTGTCCGATCTGCATCTCGAATCCGA
Organism: Paraburkholderia caribensis; assembly: GCF_002902945.1. Lineage (NCBI taxonomy): Bacteria > Pseudomonadati > Pseudomonadota > Betaproteobacteria > Burkholderiales > Burkholderiaceae > Paraburkholderia > Paraburkholderia caribensis. Next base: position 1,173,379 of record NZ_CP026101.1, on the reverse strand, counting down.
CCAGCCGGAAATCATTCCGCACGCGGACGCCGATCTGGTCGTGCTGGCAGGCGACATTCACAACCACGCCGAAGGGCTGCGCTGGGCCGCCGAAACTTTCGACGGCGCGGTGCCCGTCGTCTACGTGCCGGGCAACCACGAGTATTACGACGGCGAGTTCGGCGCGCTCGAAGCGGCGATGCACGACGCCGCCGCGAGCGTCGACAACGTGCACTTTCTCAACAACGCGACGCTCGTCGATCCGCTCGGACAGTGGCGCGTGCTCGGCACGACGCTGTGGACCGACTTCGACCTTTACGGCAACGATGAAGCATCGCACGCGGCGTCGATCGCGGCGGCTGAGCGCGTGATGCTCGATTATCGCGGGCTGATTCAGGTGACGTGGACAGCGGGAAACGATCTGGGTGTGCAAGGCACGCTGCAGGACAACACGCCGCGCAACCTGACGCCCGCCGATACGATCGCGCTTCACCGTCGCGCGCGCGCGTGGCTGGAAGCGGAACTGACGAAGCCGTTCGCGGGCCGGACGATCGTCGTCACACACCACGCGCCGCACCGGCGCAGTCTCGCCGAGCGTTATGCGGACGATGTCGTGTCAGCGGGGTTCGTCAACGATCTGCCGTCGCTGGTACGCGCGCCCGTGACGCTGTGGGTGCACGGCCATACGCATACGGCATTCGATTACGTCGAAAACAGCACGCGCGTCGTGTGCAATCCGCGCGGCTATCTCGACCGGCGCACGCGCGCGCTCGAAAACGCGGCGTTCGCGTGGGACAAGGTGGTCGAGGTCTGAGGCGTGAAAGCGGAGAATCAACGCCCGCGCATATCTTGCGAGCGACGCTGCCGCTCGTCGATCCGGATCGGCACGAGACGCGGCTGCGGCCGCAGGCGTCGCAGCAGATCGCGTGACGCCGCGACGCCGATCAGTCCGAGCATGACGGCGACGCCGATCATCAGCAGGTTGGTATCCATGGTGTCCTCTTCGATTCCAGATGTGCTTGCGTGCCGAAAGATGCCGGCCTGAATGACACGTTAGCAAACCCGATGCCGCGAGAAAGTAAGGAAGTGTTGCGACGCGGCAGCGGGATGTAACAGTCCGTCAAAAGGCTGCTCCATCCATATCGCGCCGGGCGCGCACTATTTCAAGTGCGCGCGAACTTGCGCAGTTCGGCCTGATCGGCGGCGAGCGTCGGCGGCAGTTCGTCGCGCAGAAACTCGACCCACGTGCGGATCTTCGCGTCCAGATACTGCCGCGACGGGTACAACGCGTACACGTTCATTTCCTGCGAGATATATTCGGGAAGAATCCACACGAGTTCGCCGCTGCGCAGGCCGGCAATGGCCGAATAGATCGGCAACACGGCAACGCCCATGCCTTCGCGCACCGCCACGGCCATCGCTTCCGCGACGTTGATCTGGAAAGTGGACGCGCCCAGATGCAGCGTCTCCTGTCCGTTCGGGCCGTCGAAGGTCCATTCGTCGGCGGGCATCACGGGCGTGATCATCTGCAGGCAGGTGTGGCCGCGCAAATCGGACAGCGTCTGCGGCACGCCGTTGCGCTCCAGGTAATCCGGCGACGCAACCACCACGCTGAACGCGCTGCCAAGGCGCTGCGAGACAAGCCCCGAATCGGGCAAGCTCTGCGCAAGCACGACGGCGACGTCGTAGCCTTCGTCGAGCAGATCGGGCATGCGCTGCGCGAGTGTCAGTTCGAGATGCACATCGGGATAACGCTGCTGATAGCGGCTCACGGCAGGCACCACGTAGTGCTGGCCGAAGCTCGTCATGGCGTGGACCTTCAGCTTGCCCGACGGACGCGCGTGCGCGTCGCTGGCCTCGGCTTCAGCCTGGTCGACGTAGGCAAGAATCTGCTCGCAGCGTTGCAGATAGCGCTCGCCCGCCTCCGTGAGCGCGATGCGGCGCGTCGTGCGATTCAACAGACGCGTGCGCAAATGCGCCTCCAGATCGGACACGGCGCGCGACGCGTAAGCCGTCGTCGTGTTCAGATGCTGGGCCGCGCCCGTGAAGCTGCCCGCCTCGACGACACGGACAAATACGCGCATGTTCTGAAGCGTATCCATGATTTACACCCAAATCTTTCAGTACGGGAAGGATTGTTGCACGATTTGGAAAGGCGATTATCTCATTCTCCGTAAGTATGCGTTACACCCTTACGGGTTATTCGCTAATTGATCGAAAAATATAATCCCCTACAAGGTTCTATAGCCAATTGGGGAGCAAATCGTGCAGTTTCCGGTAACGAAAGGGATCACCGCGCTGTCGGTTCTTACGATCTCGTTGATAATCGCCGGCTGCGCGAGCACGGGACACATCGCGCCCCAATCGACCAGTACGGAGCCCGCCTCGCTGGACGTCGGCGCCGCGATCCGCGCGGCCAATACCGATGCGCAATGGCCCGCCGCCGACTGGTGGCGCGCCTATAACGATCCGCAACTGAACGCGTGGATCGAACAGGCGCAAGCGGGCAGTCCGACGCTCGCGGCGGCGCAGGCGCGCGTACGCGAGGCACAGTCGTTCGCGGGCGTCGCGAAGTCCGCGCTGCTGCCGCAGGTGAACGGCAGCATGCAGATCCAGCGCAAGCAGTGGCCGGACAACGTCTTCTATGGTCCGGGCGAACTGGCCGGCCAGCAGTCGTGGAACAACACGGCTGAACTCGGCCTGTCGTATCACCTCGATCTGTGGGGCAAGGACAAGAACGCCGCTGAGGAAGCACTCGATATCGCGCACGCACGTGCCGCCGATTACCGGGCCGCGCAGCTGGAGCTTCAGGCGAATATCGTGCGCGCCTATATCGAAATGTCGCTGAACTACGCGCTGCTCGATATCGCGAAACAGACGCTCGAACAGCAGGAACAGGTCGCCGCGCTGGCCAACCGGCGGCTGAAAGGCGGCATCGGCACGCAGCTCGAAGTCGCGCAGGCGGAAACGCCGCTGCCCGAGTACGAACGCCAGATCGACGCGCTCGAAGAAGAAATCGCGCTCGGCCGCAACCAGTTGGCCGCGCTCGCGGGCAAAGGCCCCGGCGCGGGCGATTCGATCGCGCGCCCGCAGCTTGCGCTGTCCGCCTTCGCGGGTCTGCCGTCGACGATGCCCGCCGAGCTGATCGGCCATCGCCCCGATATCGTCGCGGCGCGCTGGACGGTCGCTGCGCAGGCGCGCGGCATCGATGTCGCAAAGGCGGACTTCTATCCGAATATCGATCTGCTCGCGTCCGTCGGCGGCTATGCGGCGATGGGGCCGCTGTTCGGCTTCCTGAAATCGCAGGCAGGCGGCTGGACGGCGGGCCCGGCGCTGTCGCTGCCCATCTTCACGGGCGGACGCCTGCGCTCGCAACTCGGCGCGGCGGCGGCGGGCTACGACGTGGCCGTCGAGCAGTACAACCAGTCGATCGTCGGTGCGCTGAAGGAAATCGCCGACCAGGTCGTGCGGATGCGCTCACTCGATACCCAGCTGAAGGACGCGCAGCGATCCGTCGCGACGGCGAACAAGACCTATCAGCTCGCGCGCGAAGGCTATCGACGCGGCCTGACCGACTACGTGAACGTGCTGATCGCGCAAACGCAGCTGTTGCGCGCGCAGGAAGGCGTCGCGAAGGTGCAGGCCGGACAGTTGCAGGCGCACGCGACGCTCGTGACGGCGTTGGGCGGCGGCGTGATCGACCCGTCGGACGGCCCTTCGCAAAAGGATGTGTTGCCCGCGCATGGCAAGGGCAAGAAGAGCGACAGCGTGAAACCGGACGACAAAGCCACCGCCAGCGCAATGAACGGCGCCTCGACCGGCACGCCGGCCGCCCACTGACAGGAGCGCCGCCGATGTCCTCGAACCCTTCCACGCCCCGTACGCGGCCGACGCCCAGCGCGCTCTACGCCGCGTTCGCCGACTGGGCGCGCACGGACGGCCGCACCTGGATTTACCTGTTCAAGGCGCTCGCCGCGTGCTTCCTCGCACTCGGCATCGCGATGAAACTCGACCTGCCGCAGCCGCGCACCGCGATGACGACCGTCTTCATCGTGATGCAGCCGCAAAGCGGCATGGTGTTCGCGAAGAGCTTCTACCGGATCTGCGGCACGCTGATCGGCCTCGTCGTGATGATGGCGCTGATCGGCCTGTTTTCGCAGCAACCGGAACTGTTCATCATCTCGACGGCGATCTGGGTCGGCATCTGCACGGCGGGCGCGGCGCGTAACCGCAACTTCCGCTCGTACGGTTTCGTGCTCGCGGGCTACACGGCAGCGCTGATCGGCATCCCCGCTTCGCAGCATCCCGACGGCGCGTTCATGACGGCGCTCACGCGGGTCGCCGAAGTGGTGGTCGGCATTCTGTGCTCGGGTGTCGTGAGCGCGCTCGTGTTTCCGCAGCACGCGGGCGAGGAGATGCGCAGCACGGTGCGCGCGCGCTTCTCGTCATTCGTCGATTACGTGAGCGCCGCGCTCTCGGGCAAGGCCGATCGTGCGCGCATCGAGGACACCAACGCGAAGTTCGTCGCCGATATCGTCGGCTTCGAGGCCGTGCGCAGTGTGGCCGTGTTCGAAAGCCCCGATTCGCGGATGCGCAACGGCCGGCTGTCGCGCCTGAACAGCGAGTTCATGACGGTATCGACGCGCTTTCACGCGCTGCATCAGCTGATGAACCGTCTGCGTGTGTCGGGCGCAGCGGGCGCGACGGCCGCCGTCGCTACGCTCGAGCCGTACTTCCGCGAGATTTCGCCGCTGCTGAGCAAGTCGGGCGAACCGGTGTTGACGGCCGCCGATGCATCGCACGCGGCCGCGCAACTCGAAGCGTTCAAGGCAGCGTTGCCAAAACGCGTGCGCGCGAGCCGCGCCGCGCTCGAAAGCGACGCCGACGTGCCGCTGCTCGATTTCGACACGGGCGCGGAGCTGCTCTACCGCTTCGTCGACGATCTGCACGCGTACGCGGCGACATATGCGTCGCTCGCCGTCGCGACGCACGAGCGCGAACGCTGGATCGAACGCTACGAGCCGAAGACCAACGGCATCGCGGCGGGCGTCGCGGGCTTGCGCGCGGCGATCGTGATGGCGATCCTCGGCGCGTTCTGGATCGCGACCGCGTGGCCGAGCGGCTCGACGCTGACGCTGAACGCAGCTGCCGTGTGTGCGCTCGCGTCGTCGTCGCCGAACCCGACGCGCACCGCGTTCCAGATGGCGGCGGGCACGATCCTGTCGTCGACGCTCGCGCTGTTGCTGACGTTCGGCATCTATCCGCATATCGACGGCTTTGCGTTGCTGTGCGCCGCGCTCACACCGTTCCTCGCGCTCGGCGTATGGATGACCACGCGTCCGAAGCTCGCGGGCTACGGCGTCGGCTACTGCATTTTCTTCTGCTTCCTCGCGGGTCCGGACAATGTGATTCACTACGATCCGAGCGGCTTCATGAACGATGCCATTGCGCTCGCGCTGTCGATGCTGGTCGCGTCGATCGCCTTCGCGGTGCTGTTGCCGCCGTCGACGCCGTGGTTGCGCAACCGCCTGCTCGTCGATCTGCGCGCACAGGTGGTGCTGGCGTGCCGCGGCCGGCTCGGGCGCTTCTGGCGTCCGACGCGGCTACGGACGCGCTTCGAGAGCGGCGCGCGGGACCTGATGCATCAGATCAACGCGCTGGCGGCCAGCGAGCCCGGCGTGAAGCGTGACACGATGCGCTGGATGTTCGCGGTGCTGGAGATCGGCCATGCCGTGATCGACCTGCGCAGCGAAGTCGCGACGCTGCCGCGCGATGCGCGCTATGCGTCCTCGATGCCCTGGCGCGTCAGTCTGCGCGCGGCCTGTGCCGCCGTGGGCCGCCTGTTCGAGCGCCCGCGCGCCGTGCGGGTCGATCAGGCGCTGGCTGCGACGGCCGCTGCGATCGCCGCGCTCCAGCAGACGCTGTCCACGTTCACCCCGCCGCGCGACGAGCGACATCAGTTGCAACGCATTTTGAGTCATCTGCATTTCATCCGGAGCGCGCTGCTCGATCCGCAATCGCCGCTGGCGCAAGCCGGCGACGGGAGCGATTCGAACCGTGACGCGCCACAAGGAGTTCGCCATGCCACGTGAGATTGCCGTTCTCGACGCGTACGTGCCCGCGATCGTGCTGCTGTTCGTTGCGGGCGCCGCGATCACCTGGCTGCTCGACCGCGCGTTAGCGTGGACGGGCCTGTATCGGGTCGTGTGGCACCCGTCCCTGTTCCGCGCGAGTTTGCTCGTGTGTGTGTGCGGCGTGCTGGGCCTCGCCGTTTATCGTTGATACGAGTCGAATCATGACAATCAGAAACATCATTGGGTTTATCGCGACGGCCATCGTGTTCGTCGTCGCGATCTTGATCGGGCGTGCGCTGTGGGTGCACTACATGGACGAGCCGTGGACGCGCGACGGCCGCGTGCGCGCCGAAGTCGTCAACATTGCGCCCGATGTGTCGGGAGCCGTGGTCGAGTTGCCCGTGCGCGACAACCAGTTCGTGCACAAGGGCGATCTGCTGATGCAGATCGATCCATCGCACTATCAGATTGCCGTCGAGCAGGCGCAGGCTGCCGTTGCCGCGCGCAAGGCCGAGCTGCAGATGCGGCGGGACGACGCGCAGCGGCGTGCGGATATGGATAGTCTCGTGGTGTCGAAGGAAAACCGCGAGAACGCGACGCATACGGCGTCTGCAGCCGAGGCGCAGTATCAGCAGGCGCTTGCCGCGCTGGATGCGGCGAAGCTCAACCTGGAGCGTACGCGTGTTGTGTCGCCCGTCGACGGGTATGTGACGAATCTGAACGTGTATCGCGGGGATTATGCGATTTCAGGTTCAGCGAAGCTGGCTGTCGTGGATAGCAACTCGTTCTGGGTGTATGGGTATTTCGAGGAGACGAAGTTGCCGCATGTGCGGGTTGGGGATAAGGCGGATATCAGGTTGATGAGCGGTGGGACGTTGAAGGGGCACGTGGAGAGCATCTCACGCGGGATCTATGATCGCGATAATCCCCAGAGCCGGGAGCTTCTGGCTGATGTGAATCCTACGTTCAATTGGGTGAGGTTGGCGCAGCGCGTGCCTGTGAGGGTGAAGATTGATTCGGTGCCTGATGGGGTGGTGCTGTCGGCGGGGACGACTTGTACGGTTGTTGTTACGCCTTCCTGATTTTTTGTTTTTGGTTTTGGTTTTGGTTTGGTTGTGGTTGTGTTTTCGCTGGCATCCGCGATTCGTTAGCTCGCTTCAAGCGTCGCCCCTGTGCGGGGCGGCACCTACTTTTCTTTGCCGCCGCAAAGAAAAGTAGGCAAAAGAAAGCGGCTCACACCGCCAACATTTTTTCCTGCCTGAGGGCCCCCAAAGGGTCTTACGCTTCACACGGCAATCACGTGACCCACGTTCGTTGCCAGCGCTCTTGCTGAGCGCCTCACCCGCTTCACGCACCCGCGTTTCCGCATGCCTCACCAGACAGTCCACGGCCGCCCAGGTGGCAAACTGTGTGTCGGCCGTAGCGCCTCGCACGCATCACTTCGGACCGACTACGCACGCGCCCCACCTTGTAAGAGCGCCACCCTATACGACGCGACAACCTACACACAGTTTGCCACCTGGGCGGCATATGCCATTCGCTGCCGCTTATACGGGTACGGGTATTCGAAGCGGGTGAGGCGCGCATTCAGCGCGCTGGCAACGCACACGAACAAGGGCGTTGCCGTGCGAAGTGTGGGGACGTTGGGGGCCCGTGGGTAAACGTCAAGAATTGGCGGTGTGAGCCGCTTTCTTTTGCCTACTTTTCTTTGCGGCGGCAAAGAAAAGTAGGTGCCGCCCCGCACAGGGGCAACGCGTGAAGCGCGCTAACGTAGAGCGGATGCCAGCGCAAAGGCTAAAACACCAAACCACAACGCGTGAAGCACGCAAACGCATCGCGGACGCCAGCGCAAAGGCAAAAACCCCCAAAGCGTCGCAGACAAAAAAAACCCTTCACCGTAAAGAAAACTTCGCCACCGCCACCTTAAGCGCCTGCGCCTGATCATCCAACGCCCGCGCAGCGGCAGTAGCCTGCTCAACGAGTGCAGCATTCTGCTGCGTCCCCGCATCCATCTGCGACACCGCGAGATTAATCTCCTCGATCCCCGAACTCTGCTCGGCGGAAGCCGCCGAAATCTCACCCATAATATCCGTCACGCGCTTCACGGCCTTGACGACTTCGTCCATCGTCTGCCCCGCGTCCTGCGCAAGTTGCGAGCCGTTGCTCGCCCGCTCGACCGACGCGCTGATCAGCGTCTTGATCTCCTTGGCAGCCGCCGCGCTACGTTGCGCGAGATTGCGCACCTCACCCGCCACCACCGAGAACCCACGCCCCTCCTCGCCCGCGCGCGCCGCCTCGACGGCGGCGTTCAAAGCAAGGATATTGGTCTGGAAAGCGATCCCCTCGATCACGCCAATGATGTCGCCAATGCTCTTCGCGCTGTCGTTGATCTGGCCCATCGTCGCGACCACGCGGCCAACCACGTCGCCGCCCTTCTCCGCTATCGACGACGCATTGTCGGCGAGCGTGCGCGCCTGCTTCGCGTTGTCCGCGTTCTGGCGCACCGTCGACGTCAACTCCTCCATGCTGCTCGCCGTCCGCTCGAGCGCCATCGCCTGCTGTTCGGTGCGCTGCGACAGGTCCAGATTGCCCATCGAAATCTGCCCCGACGCGGCCGCAATCGCCTCGGCACTCGCCGCGATATGCGAAACCGTCGACGACAGGCCGTTCTGCATGTCGCGCAGCGCGGACAGCATGCTGCCGTTGTCGCGCTTGCCGAGCACGATGTCGTTCGACAGATCGCCCGCTGCAATACGGCTCGCGATCTCCTTCGCGTACACCGGCTCGCCGCCCAGTTGCCGCGCGAGACGCCGCACCACCCACTCGCTGATCACGAACGCGAGCACGATCAGCGCGATCGTCATCACGGCCATCATCACGAACGACGATTGATAGATAAACGACGACGCGTCGATCGTCGCCTTCGCGGCCGTGCCGCGCTGCGCGACCAGCTCATCGACGAGCTTCTCGAGCTTGCCCGTTTCGACGAGCAGCGACACATCCGACGTGCCGACCTGCCAGTTCATCTGCGACAGATCGAGCGGCTGCGCCTTCACGAGCGTGACGAAATCGCGCATATGCCCGCTCCACACGCCGATCGCGGCAGCGAACTTCTTCTGCTGCGCGGTGGCGACGGCCGAATCGGCGTATTGCTGGAGCGTATTGAGTTCGGCCGACAGTCCGGTCAGCCCCTTGTCGATATCGGCGCCCAGTTCGTCGCGTTCCTTTGCGGTCGTCGCCGTCAGCAGCATCTTCTGAGCGCGGCTCGAGCGCAGCAGGTAGCCGCGCGCCTCCTCGGCAGCCCGGCTCGCGATATGGCCTTGCTCGTAGATCGAGCGCATCTGGCCGTTCAGGCGGCTCATCTGCGCGAGCGAAAACACGCCGATCGCCAGCGTCCCCGCCAGCAGCACCGCGAACGCAAACCGCAAGGTCGTCTTCACCGACCAGCCGCGCATCCTGCCGCCTGCCGCCCGTTTGCCCGCGCGCGCTTGCCCTCCGGCCGCTTCCCCATCCGGCACGAAACCCGCGCCCGTCCGGCCACCCAGCGAAACTGCTTTCATATTTCTCGTCCCCGCTTGTCGTACTGCCGGAAAGGTCTGTTCCGGCATTGCTGCTTTTCTCTCCGGGTTGACGGCATCGCCGGCGGCGTTCTTGAGGCCGACCGTCCGGCAATTTTCCCGGTCCTGCGCGCGCCGCCTCGTGGGCAGCGCGCCGCGTCGGATTTATACATTGGCCAAAATTCATTTGGCGCGTTTTCCCACGTTTTGCGCTGTGCGTTTCACTCTAATTTGGCCCGACGGCGCGCCATCCCGGTGCCGACGATGTTTCCGCCGCACAAAAAACAGGCACGACGGCCCATTTGACGGGACGACAGATGTCCGAATCGCGACAAAAGTTGGCCGGACATTTGATGGGAGACACACTACACTTCATCAAACGCTAAAAACATCTGCTGTCGCCGACGGTCTTGCCGCAACTGCCGGCGTCTGCTTCCGAGCCACCCTCTCCTGACCGACCTCATGGAAACCAGCCTCGACAAAGGCGCCCTGGCTGGCGCCGCTGCTTCAGCTTCTGCTCCTGCCGCCCCCCGGCCGCAAGCGAAGACCGTCTACTCGATCCTTGGCGCAATCAGCTTTTCGCATCTGATGAACGACATGATCCAGTCGTTGATCCTTGCGATCTATCCGATGCTGAAGGCGAACTTCGCGCTGTCATTCGGGCAGATCGGCCTGATTACGCTGACGTATCAGATCACGGCTTCGCTGCTGCAGCCGCTGGTCGGCGTCTACACGGACAAGCATCCGAAGCCCTACTCGCTGCCCGTCGGCATGGGCTTTACGCTGTCGGGTCTGCTGTTGATGTCGGTGGCGCCGAGCTTCGGCGTGCTGCTGATCGCGGCGGCGCTGGTTGGCTGCGGGTCGTCGGTATTTCACCCGGAGTCGTCGCGTGTGGCGCGCATGGCGTCGGGCGGCAAGCATGGTCTTGCGCAGTCGCTGTTTCAGGTGGGCGGCAATGCCGGCTCGTCGCTCGGGCCGCTGCTTGCGGCGCTGATCGTGATTCCGCACGGCCAGCGCAGCATTGCGTGGTTTTCGGTGGCGGCGCTGGTGGGGATTCTCGTGCTCACGCATATCAGCCGCTGGTACAAGCATCATCCTGCGACGAAGAGGGCGCGCGCCGGGCAGGTTGTGCATGCGGCGCTGCCACGTGGCAAGGTGGCGTTCGCGATGAGCATTCTCGTGCTGCTGGTGTTCTCGAAGTACTTCTACCTGACCAGCATCAATAGCTATTTCACGTTCTATCTGATCGACAAGTTCCATCTGCCTGTGCAGGCCGCGCAGGTGCATCTGTTCGTGTTCCTTGCGGCTGTCGCGGCGGGGACTGTGATCGGTGGGCCGGTTGGCGACCGGATTGGCCGTAAATATGTGATCTGGGTGTCGATTCTTGGGGTTGCGCCGTTCACTCTTCTGCTGCCGTATGCGAATCTGTTCTGGACGGGGGTGTTGACCGTCATTATCGGCATCGTGCTGGCGTCGGCGTTTTCGGCGATTCTCGTTTATGCCCAGGAGCTCATTCCGGGTAAGGTCGGGATGGTTGCGGGGTTGTTCTTTGGGTTTGCCTTCGGGCTTGGCGGGATCGGCGCCGCCGTGCTTGGGCAATTGGCTGACGCGACGAGCATCGCCTATGTGTATAAGGTGTGCTCGTTCTTGCCGTTGCTCGGGATATTGACTGTGTTTTTGCCGGATGTTGAGGGGAAGATGGTTAAGGGCTGAATTGCTGGTCCGGGGTTTGGGTTTGGGTTTGGGTTTGGGTCTTTGCGCGGGCATTCGCGATTTGATTTGCCTATGCGCGAGCATCCGCGAATTGCTTTGCCTTTTCGCGGGCATCCGCGAATTGCTTTCGTGCTTCACGCGTCGCCCCTGTGCGGGGCGGCACCTACTTTTCTTTGCCGCCGCAAAGAAAAGTAGGCAAAAGAAAGCGGCTCACACCGCGAATTCTTGACGTTTGCCCACGGGCCCCCACCGTCCCCGCACTTCACATGGCAACGCACCGGTTCGCGTGCGTTGCCAACGTTCTCTCTGTACGTCTCAGCCGCCTCATATACCCGCGTCACTGCACGCCGTTCCAGACAGTCTGCCGCCGCACAGGTGGCAAACTGTGTGTCGGCCTTCGCGCCATACGCGCATCACTCCGGACTGGGTAGCAGGATTGGTGTTTCTGGTAAGAGCGGCAACGTATGTGGTGCGACAACCTACACACAGTTTGCCACCTGGGCGGCATGTACCATTCGCTGCCGCTGGCCCGAGTACGGGTGTTCGAAGCGGGTGAGGCGTTCATTCGAAGCGCGGGCAACGGGCACCGACGAGGGCACTGGTGTGTGAAGGATGGGGACGCTGGGGGCCCGTGGATAAGAACACGGGCTGGCGGTGTGAGCCGCTTTCTTTTGCCTACTTTTCTTTGCGGCGGCAAAGAAAAGTAGGTGCCGCCCCGCACAGGGGCGACGCGTGAAGCTAGATAACAATGCGCGGATGCCAGCGCAAAACCCAAAACCGCGGATGCCAGCGAAAAGCCCAAAACCACCCCCAAGCGTCGCAGACAAAATCAAACCCCTCGTCTACCCGCGTTGCCGCCAACACACCCCCTGCTCTATCCTGTGCAAACCCGCGCCAGCGAACGCCGCAACGAAAGCCGCAACGAACTCCAACCCGGGGCCACGCCAAATGACCACCTACCGCGAATTCCACCGCCGCTCGATCGAAGCCCCGGACGACTTCTGGCGCGAAGAAGCCACCCGTATCCACTGGCAAACACCATTCCACACCGTCCTCGACCGCTCGAACCCGCCCTTCGCGCGCTGGTTCGTCGGCGGTAAAACGAACCTTTGCCACAACGCCGTGGACCGGCATCTCGCGCAGCGCGCACAGCAGAACGCACTCGTCTACGTATCGACGGAAACAGGCATCGAGCGTCGCTACACCTACGCCGAACTGCACGCCGAAGTGAACCGGATGGCAGCCGTGATGCGCTCGCTCGGCGTCAATCGCAGCGACCGCGTGCTCATCTATCTCCCGATGATCCCCGAAGCCGTGTTCGCGATGCTCGCATGCGCGCGTCTCGGCGCGATCCACTCGGTGGTGTTCGGCGGCTTCGCCGCGCCGAATCTCGCCGCGCGCATCGACGACGCCAAACCCGCGCTGATCGTCACAGCCGACGCCGGCGCGCGCGCAGGCAAAGTGATCGACTACACGCCCCTCGTCGATGAAGCGCTGTCGCGCGCGACACACAAGACGCCCAAGGTGCTGCTGATCGACCGGCAACTGGCGCCCGAGCGCCTGAACGCGCCGTATCTCGTCGCCTACGAGCCACTGCGCGAGCAATTCTTCGACGCGCACGTGCAGTGCGAATGGCTCGAATCGACGGAGCCGTCTTACGTGCTCTACACGTCCGGCACCACAGGCAAGCCGAAAGGCGTGCAGCGCGATGTCGGCGGCTATGCGGTCGCGCTCGCGGCATCGATGGAATACATCTTCCAGGGCAAGGCGGGCGACACCATGTTCACCGCGTCCGACGTCGGCTGGGTAGTCGGCCACAGCTACATCGTCTACGCGCCGCTGATCGCGGGCCTCACCACCGTCATGTACGAAGGCACGCCCATTCGTCCCGACGGCGGCATCTGGTGGCGGCTCGTCGAGCAGCACAGGATCAATCTGATGTTCACGGCGCCGACCGCCATCCGCGTGCTGAAAAAGCAGGACCCGGCGCTTCTGAAACAGGCCGATCTGTCGAGCCTGCGCACCCTCTTCCTCGCCGGCGAGCCGCTCGACGAGCCAACGGCTGCGTGGATCGCCGATGCGCTCGGTAAGCCCGTCGTCGACAACTTCTGGCAGACGGAAACCGGCTGGCCCATTCTCGCGATCCAGCGCGGCGTCGAAGCGCTGCCGCAAAAGCTCGGCTCGCCGGGCGTGCCCTGCTACGGCTACGACCTGACGCTGCGCAACGAGCACACGGGCGAGCCGTGCGCGCCCGGCGAAAAAGGCGTGATCACGCTCGGCTATCCATTGCCGCCGGGCTGCATGTCCACCGTGTGGGGCGACGACGCGCGCTTCGTCAAAACGTATTGGGAAAGCGTGCCGAACCAGCAGCTCTATTCGACATTCGACTGGGGCATTCAGGACGAAGACGGCTACGTGACGATCCTCGGCCGCACCGACGACGTGATCAACGTCGCGGGCCATCGCCTCGGTACGCGTGAAATCGAAGAGGCGCTGTCGGCGCACAAGGCCGTCGCGGAAGTCGCCGTGGTCGGCGTGACCGATCAGGTGAAGGGACAGGCAGCCGTGGCGTTCGTCGTCGTGCGCGACGCCGGCGCGTATGAGTCCGATGAAGCGCGCGCAAAACTCTCCGGCGAACTGTGCGCGACCGTCGACCGCCATCTCGGCGCAATCGCGCGGCCCGCGCATGTCGTACTGGTGTCGATGCTGCCGAAGACACGCTCCGGCAAACTCTTGCGCCGCGCGATCGCGGCGCTCGCCGAAGGCCGCGACCCCGGCGATCTGCCGACTATCGAAGACCCGTCGGCATTGCAGCAGATTCGCGACGCCGTCGCAGCCGCGCTCGGCGCGAAGTAAGTCTTCTGAACAAAGGCGCGCGTCTCAACCGCGCGCCGACAAGAACCGCCTGAGAATTCCGCTCGAATACGTGCCCGCCAGTTCGGTCAGAAACGTGACGAACGATGCGGGCGCATGTGCGTCCGCCGTATCGGAAATGGTCCGCACGATCGCGCAAGGCACGCCGTACTCGTAACAGACCTGCGCGATCGCCGCGCCTTCCATCTCGACGGCGAGCGCATCGGGCAACGCGGCGCGCAGGAGATCGACGGACGTGGCGCTCGCCACGAACTGGTCGCCGCTGATGATCAGGCCGCGATGCACCGTCGGCGCCGCCTCCGTCAGAAACCGCTGTGACAGCGCCGCGCCCTCTTCTTCGACAAAACGCTCGCACGCGTTGGCCAACGCGGCCGTCAACGGCACGTCGGCGGCAAAGCGCGAGATGCCGAGCAGCGGCACTTCGAAACGCGGGAACAGCGGTGACGCGTCGAGATCGTGCTGCATCAACGTTTCGGCCACGACGATATCGCCGATTCGCACCGTCGGCCCGACGCCGCCCGCCACGCCCGTGAACACCACGGCCTCGACATCGAACGCATGGATCAGCGCGCTCACGGTCGCCGCCGCCGCGACCTTGCCGACCCGGCCCAGCGTCACGACGCATGGCGCGCCGTGCACCGTGCCGATGTGATAGTCGCGCTTGCCGTGCGTGATCGTTTCGACTGCACCCTCGGCGCGCATCGCCGCGACGAGATCGCCCAGCTCCTCGGGCAGCGCCGCCATCACGCCGAGCGGACGGCGCGGAATCGTCGCTTCGGACGGCAGCGCGCTCATTCGACTGCCTGCAACTTCGCGACGGCCAGCGCAAGCCATTTCTCGCCGTGGCGCTTGAACTTGACCTGCGCCTTGGCGTCGGCGCCACCGCCTTCGAGCGCGGTGACCGTGCCTTCGCCGAACTTGGTGTGGAACACCTGCTGGCCGACGCGGAAGCCCGTGTCCGCGGCGCGCTGCTCGTTCGCGAACGCGGGCAAAGGCGCGCTCGCCACCGTCGACGCGCCGCCGCCATAACCCTGCTGACGGTCCGGCCGCGAAAACCAGTCGCGGCCCCAGCCCGCGTTATCGGCACGGCCGCCCCAACGCGCGCCCGCTTCGACCTTTGGCGTCAGCCATTTGAGCGTTTCCTGCGGCAATTCGTCGAAGAAGCGCGAGCGGATGTTGTAGCGCGTCTGGCCATGCAACATCCGACTCTGCGCAAACGACAGATACAGCCGCTCCTTCGCGCGCGTGATCGCGACATACATCAGGCGGCGCTCTTCTTCCAGGCCGTCGGCTTCCATCGCGCTGTTCTCGTGCGGGAACAACCCTTCCTCGAGGCCGGTGATGAACACCGCCGTGAATTCGAGGCCCTTGGCCGCGTGCACCGTCATCAGCTGCACGGCTTCCTGGCCGGCCTGCGCCTGGTTGTCGCCCGCTTCCAGCGATGCGTGCGACAGGAAGCCCGCAAGCGGTGTCATCGTGTCCGGATTCTGTGCCGGGTCGGCGGGATTCGCGGCGTCGAGCACGTCGACGCCGGAATCGTCCGTCGCGACGACCAGTTCGGGCGCCGCCGTCGCGCCCGGGCGCAGCGGAATCGAGCGTGCGGGCGTATCGAGGCCGTAGCCTTCCTCACTGACGAAAGCCGTCGCCGCGTTCACCAGTTCCTGCAAGTTCTCGAGCCGGTCCTGCCCTTCGCGCTCGTTCTGATAGAACTCGGACAGGCCGCTTGCGCGCACCACGTACTCGACCGTTTCAGGCAGGCTCATCTGTGCCGTTTCGGCGCGCATCTTCGCGATCAGGTTCGCGAAGCCGCCGAGGCTCGTGCCCGCCTTGCCCGTCACGTACGGAATCGCCACCGCCATCGACGTGTTGTAGAGACGCGCCGCATCCGCCAGCTGTTCGATCGAGCGCGCGCCGATGCCGCGCGTCGGGAAATTGACCACGCGCGCGAAGGCCGTGTCGTCGTTCGGATTGTCGATCAGGCGCAGATACGCGAGCGCATGCTTCACCTCCTGACGCTCGAAAAAGCGCAAGCCGCCATACACGCGATACGGAATGCCGGCGTTCACCAGCGTATGTTCGATCGTCCGCGACTGCGCGTTGCTCCGGTACAGCACGGCGATCTCGCTGCGCGACGCGCCCGTGCTGATCAGCGCGCGAATCTCCTCGACAATCCAGCCGGCTTCCTGCGAATCCGTCGCAGCCTCGTAGACGCGCACGGGCTCGCCGTGGCCCGCGTCGGTGCGCAGGTTCTTGCCGAGCCGCCGCGAATTGTTCGCGATCAGATGATTCGCGGCATCGAGAATATGGCCGTGCGAGCGGTAGTTCTGCTCCAGCTTGATCAGGTTGCGAACCTTGAATTCCTGCTCGAAGTCACGCATATTGCCGACGTTCGCGCCGCGAAACGCATAGATGGACTGGTCGTCGTCGCCGACCGCGAAGATCGCGTTGTGCTCGCCCGCCAGCAGCTTGAGCCACGCGTATTGAAGCTTGTTCGTGTCCTGAAACTCGTCCACCAGAATATGACGGAAGCGCGCCTGGTAATGCGCGCGCAGCGGCGGGTTGTACGACAGCAGTTCGTAGCAGCGCAGCAGCAGTTCCGGAAAATCGACGACGCCTTCGCGCTGGCACTGCTGGTCGTACGCTTCATACAGTTCGACGAACTTGCGGTTGAAGTTGTCGGACGCGTCGACGTCCTTCGCGCGCAGCCCCTGCTCCTTCGCGTTGTTGATGAAGTACTGCAGGTTCTTCGCCGGATATTTCTCGTCGTCGATATTCAGGCCCTTCATCAGGCGCTTGATCGCGGAGAGCTGGTCCGCGGTATCGAGAATCTGGAAGGTCTGCGGCAGGCCGGCGTCGCGGTAATGCGCGCGCAGCATCCGGTTGCACAGGCCGTGGAACGTGCCGATCCACATGCCGCGTGTGTCGATGGGCAGCAGCGCCGACAGGCGCGACATCATTTCGCGCGCGGCCTTGTTCGTGAAGGTGACGCCGAGAATGGTCGGCGGCGATGCCAGGCCTTGCTGGATCAGCCATGCGATCCGTGTGATCAGCACGCGCGTCTTGCCGCTGCCTGCGCCAGCCAGAATGAGCGCCGGTTCGTTCGGCAGCGTGACGGCGGCGTGTTGTTCGGGGTTCAGGTTCGCGAGCAGTTCGGGCATGGATGAGAGAAGAAACAACGGTTGCGGCGGGTGGTCCGTCATTATAAGACCGTGAGACATTGCTGCCCGCCGCGCGATTTCCGCCCCCGATTCCAGCGCCGCTCGCGCCCGCGATGCGCGGGCGCGCAGGCAAGCGCGGCCCGCCGCTGCCGCATCCCTTTATAATTCAAGGTTTCAGGCATCTTTCCACGCATTTTCCGGCAGATTTTGACGATGACGACAAGCGACAGCACGCTGGCCAAGAGTTTCGAGCCGCAGACGATCGAGGCCCAATGGGGCCCCGAATGGGAAAAACGCGGCTACGCCGCTCCGACCATGGAGCCGGGCCGCAAGAATTTCTCGATCCAGTTGCCGCCGCCCAACGTCACGGGCACGCTGCACATGGGTCACGCGTTCAACCAGACGATCATGGACGGCCTGACGCGCTACCACCGCATGTTGGGCGAAAACACGCTGTGGGTGCCGGGCACGGACCACGCGGGCATCGCGACGCAGATCGTCGTCGAGCGTCAACTGGACGCGCAGGGCGTGTCGCGCCACGACCTCGGCCGCGAAAAATTCACCGAACGCGTGTGGGAATGGAAGCAGCAGTCCGGCTCGATCATCACCAGCCAGGTGCGGCGCCTGGGCGCATCGATCGACTGGTCGCGCGAATACTTCACGATGGACGACAAGATGTCGGCTGCCGTGCGCGAAGTGTTCGTGCGCCTTTACGAACAGGGCCTGATCTACCGCGGCAAGCGCCTCGTGAACTGGGACCCGGTGCTGCTCACGGCCGTGTCCGATCTCGAAGTGGTCAGCGAGGAGGAGAACGGCCACCTGTGGCACATCCAGTACCCGCTCGCGGACGGCTCGGGCCATCTGACAGTCGCCACGACGCGCCCTGAAACCATGCTCGGCGACGTCGCCGTGATGGTTCACCCGGAAGACGAGCGCTACGCGCATCTGATCGGCAAGACCGTCAAGCTGCCGCTCACGGATCGCGAAATCCCCATCATCGCCGACGACTACGTGGATCGCGAATTCGGCACGGGTGTCGTGAAGGTCACGCCCGCGCACGATTTCAACGACTATCAGGTCGGCCAGCGCCACAAGCTGCCGCAGATCGAAATCCTCACGCTCGACGCGAAGATCAACGACAACGCGCCGGAAAAATATCGCGGCCTGGACCGCTTCGAAGCGCGCAAGCAGGTCGTCGCGGATCTCGAAGCGCTCGGGCTGCTCGAATCCGTCAAGCCGCACAAGCTCATGGTGCCGCGCGGCGACCGTACGAACGTGGTCATCGAGCCGATGCTCACGGACCAATGGTTCGTCGCCATGACCAAGCCCGCGCCGGAAGGCACCTTCAATCCGGGCAAGTCGATCACGGAAACATCGCTCGACGTGGTGCGCAACGGCCAGATCAAATTCGTGCCGGAAAACTGGACGACCACTTACTACCAGTGGCTCGAAAACATCCAGGACTGGTGCATTTCGCGTCAATTGTGGTGGGGCCATCAGATTCCCGCGTGGTATGGCGAGAACGGCGAAATCTTCGTCGCGAAGACGGAAGACGAAGCCCGCGCCAAGGCTGACGCTGCAGGCTACAAGGGCTCGCTCAAGCGCGATGAAGACGTGCTCGACACGTGGTTCTCGTCGGCGCTCGTGCCGTTCTCGTCGCTCGGCTGGCCGAACGAGACGCCCGAACTGAAGGCGTTTCTGCCTTCGTCGGTGCTGGTGACGGGTTTCGACATCATCTTCTTCTGGGTCGCGCGCATGGTCATGATGACCACGCACTTCACCGGCAAGGTGCCGTTCGACACCGTCTACGTGCACGGTCTGGTGCGCGACGCCGAAGGCCAGAAGATGTCGAAGAGCAAGGGCAATACGCTCGACCCGATCGATATCGTCGACGGCATCGGCCTCGATGCGCTGGTCGCGAAGCGCACCACGGGGCTGATGAATCCGAAGCAGGCCGCGACCATCGAAAAGAAAACGCGCAAGGAATTCCCCGAAGGCATTCCCGCGTTCGGCACGGATGCGCTGCGCTTCACGATGGCGTCGATGGCGACGCTCGGCCGCAACGTCAACTTCGACCTCGCGCGCTGCGAAGGCTATCGCAACTTCTGCAACAAGCTGTGGAACGCGACGCGCTTCGTGCTGATGAACTGCGAAGGCCACGACTGCGGCTTCTCGAAGCCGGGCGCGTGCCAGCCGGGCGATTGCGGCCCGGGCGGCTACACGGACTTCTCGCAGGCGGACCGCTGGATCGTGTCGCTGCTTCAGCGCGTCGAAGCCGAAGTCGAAAAGGGCTTTGCCGACTATCGTTTCGACAATGTGGCAAACGCCCTATACAAGTTCGTGTGGGACGAATACTGTGACTGGTATCTCGAACTGGCAAAGGTGCAGATCCAGACGGGCACGCCCGAGCAGCAGCGCGCCACGCGCCGCACGCTGTTGCGGGTGCTCGAAACGGTGCTGCGTCTCGCGCACCCGGTGATTCCTTTCATTACGGAAGCGTTGTGGCAAAAGGTGGCGCCGCTCGCGGCGAAGTACCCGGAAGGTTGTGCGGAAGGCGAAGCGTCGATCATGACGCAGCCCTATCCGATCGCCGAGCCGGGCAAGATCGACGAATCGGCCGAGCAATGGGCCGCCGATCTGAAAGCCGTGGTCGACGCGTGCCGGAACCTGCGCGGCGAGATGAACCTGTCGCCGGCGACCAGGGTGCCGCTGCTGGCGACGGGCAATGCGGAGCGTCTGGCGTCGTTCGCGGCTTATGCCCAGGCGTTGGCGCGTTTGTCCGAAGTGCAGATCATCGCCGACGAGGCAACGCTGGATGCGCAGGCACATGGCGCGCCGATTGCTATCGTAGGGACAGACAAGCTGGTGCTGAAGGTGGAGATCGACGTCGCCGCCGAGCGCGAGCGCCTGTCAAAAGAGATTGCGAGACTGAACGCAGAGGTTTCGAAATGTAACGCCAAGCTGCAGAACGAGAGTTTTGTTGCAAAAGCGCCGCCGGCGGTCGTTGAGCAGGAGCAGAAAAGGCTGGCAGAATACCAGACCACGATTGGCAAGCTGACGGCACAACTGTCGCGCTTGCCTGCCTGATTGACGCTGCATGCGCACCGGGCCACCTGGCGCCGGCGCGCATCCCAAACCAGAGGACGCAGGGTACACACATGCTAAAAGTTACAAAGGCGGTCTTTCCGGTCGCGGGTCTCGGCACCCGCTTCCTCCCTGCCACCAAGGCCAGCCCGAAGGAAATGCTGCCTATCGTCGACAAGCCGCTGATCCAGTATGCCGTTGAGGAAGCGATGGCGGCCGGCATCACCGAGATGATCTTCGTGACGGGCCGCAGCAAGCGTGCGATCGAGGACCATTTCGACAAGTCGTATGAAATCGAGGCGGAGCTGGAAGCGCGCGGCAAGGCGAAGCTGCTGGAGCTGGTGCGCAGCATCAAGCCGAGCCATGTGGACTGTTTTTATGTGCGTCAGCCTGAGGCACTGGGTCTGGGCCACGCGGTGCTGTGCGCGGAGAAGCTGGTTGGCGACAATCCGTTCGCGGTGATTCTTGCGGATGACTTGCTGTACGGCAAGCCGCCTGTGATGCAGCAGATGATCGAGGTGTTCGATCACTATCACAGCTCGGTGATCGGTGTTGAAGAGATTCCGGCGTCGGAGACGCGGTCGTATGGGATTGTTGATGGCAAGGAGTGGGAAGACGCCATTATCAAGATGTCAGGCATTGTGGAGAAGCCGGCGCCTGAGGTTGCGCCTTCTAACCTGGGCGTGGTTGGGCGGTATGTTTTGAAGCCGCGTATCTTCGATCATATTCGTGCGTTGAAGCCGGGTGCGGGTGGTGAGCTGCAGCTCACGGATGCGATTCAGTCTTTGCTCGCTGATGAGCAGGTGCTCGCTTATAAGTACCACGGGACGCGATTTGATTGCGGTAGCAAGCTTGGGTATCTGAAGGCGACTGTTGAGTTTGCGCTGCGGCATCCGGAAGTGGCTGCTGATTTTGAAGAGTATTTGCGGACTCGGTCGCCAGTGCTGGAAGGGTGATTTTTGTTGTCTGCGACGCTGGGGTGGTTTGCGTCGCGGCATCATGCAATTCGCGCTCGGCGTTTGCCTATTCACTGGCATCCGCGATTCGTTAGCGTGCTTCAGACGTCGCCCCTGTGCGGGGCGGCACCTACTTTTCTTTGCCGCCGCAAAGAAAAGTAGGCAAAAGAAAGCGGCTCACACCGCCAGCCCGTGTTCTTATCCACGGGCCCCCAGCGTCCCCATCCTTCACACACCAGTGCCCTCGTCGGTGCCCGTTGCCCGCGCTTCGAATGAACGCCTCACCCGCTTCGAACACCCGTACTCGGGCCAGCGGCAGCGAATGGTACATGCCGCCCAGGTGGCAAACTGTGTGTAGGTTGTCGCACCACATACGTTGCCGCTCTTACCAGAAACACCAATCCTGCTACCCAGTCCGGAGTGATGCGCGTATGGCGCGAAGGCCGACACACAGTTTGCCACCTGTGCGGCGGCAGACTGTCTGGAACGGCGTGCAGTGACGCGGGTATATGAGGCGGCTGAGACGTACAGAGAGAACGTTGGCAACGCACGCGAACCGGTGCGTTGCCATGTGAAGTGCGGGGACGGTGGGGGCCCGTGGGCAAACGTCAAGAATTCGCGGTGTGAGCCGCTTTCTTTTGCCTACTTTTCTTTGCGGCGGCAAAGAAAAGTAGGTGCCGCCCCGCACAGGGGCGACGCGTGAAGCACGCTAACGTAACGCGGATGCCGGCGAAAAGGCAAACGCACAGGCGGGACGCGTGAAGCAAGACAACAAAGCGCCGCAGGCAAAAAGCCAAAAAAACCCCTACCGCCTCCGCATTAAAAACACAAAAACCTTATCCGACGTAGTCGTCACCTCAACAATCTCATTCCCAGTCTGCTTAGAAAACGCAGCAAAATCCCGCTGCGAGCCGGGATCGGTAGCCAGCACCTTAAGAATCTGACCACTTTCCATATCAGCCAGCGCCTTCTTGGCGCGCAGAATGGGCAGCGGACAGTTCAGACCGCGCGCATCCACTTCCTTGTGAATCTGAATTTCCATCGGAGTCGACCTTCGTGAGGTGGCGCTCGTGCTCGATTTACGGCGCTCATGCAGAAGCGCCAAATTTTAACGCAAGCGCCACATCCACGCCCGAGCCGTACAGAAGACCCGGGCACCCACCCTTAAAGATCGACCGCCCGCCCGCTCGTCAGCGACTCGCGCAACGCGTACCCAATCCGCGTCGCTTCCATCGCATCCGCCAGCGTGGCGCCACTTTGCCGCCCTCCCCGGACAGCCGCGACGAACGCCTGCGCCTCGCACAAAAACGCATCCTCGAAACGGTCGAAGAACGTCGGCGTGCACTCGTTGCGAATCCCGCTCGCATCCGCGATTTCGACACGGTTCGCGCGCGGATTGCGCCCGATATACAGCGCCCCCGCCGTCCCGATCACCTCGCTGCCCGTATCGTTGCCGTGCGCCAGCGTGCGCGACGCGTAAAACATCGCCATGCGCCCGCCTTCGAACTCGCAGATCGCCACGCCATTGTCGACGTCGCCGAACTCGCGCAAGCCCTCGTGCAACGCGACCACGCCGCTCGCATACACGCGCGTCGCCTTCGGCATGCCGAGCAGCCAGCGCGCGACATCGATGTCGTGCACCGTGCAGTCGAGAAAGATCCCGCCCGACGTCGGCGCAAAGCGCACGAAAAATCCTTCGGGATCGTTCTGGTCACACGTCTGCGAGCGCACCATGAACGGCCGGCCAATCGCGCCCGCCTCGATTTTCTCGAACGCGCTGCGATAGCTCGGATCGAAACGCCGCATGAAGCCGATCGTCGCCTGCAATTGCGGATGGCGCTGCGCCTCCGCGATCACGCGCTCGCACTCGGCCAGATCGAGCGACAGCGGCTTCTCGCAAAACACATGCTTGCCCGCACGCAACGCATCGATGATCTGCTGCGCGTGCAGCGCCGACGGCGTGACGAGCCACACGGCATCCACCTCGCGGTCTTCGAGCAGCGCGCGATAGTCGTCGTAAAGACGCGGCGCCGGCAGCGCGGCGCGCGCCCACGCACGCTCCTCCTCGACGGGGCTACACGCGGCCACCAGCGCCGCGCCCGGCACGCGATACGCGAGATTCTCCGCATGCCGCTTGCCGAGCCTCCCCAGCCCCACCACACCGATACGCAGCGGGCCGCCCATCACACTGCCTCGTGCAGCTTGACCGCGCGCCCTTCGCGCCACGAACGCGTCGCGGCTTCGGCGAGTTCAAGCGCCTTCAGGCCGTCGGCGACCGTCGTGCGCACCGGCTTGCCTTGCGTGACGGCATCGAAGAAATGCGCGATTTCGAGCGCATACGCAGCACGATAGCGTTCGAGGAAGAAATGCTCGGGCACGTCGCTGGAAACGGCTGTCTTCGAATACGCGGTGACTTCCGTCGGACGCACGTTGCCCGCCTGCAGCATGCCCTCGCTGCCGAGCAGTTCGAAACGCTGGTCGTAACCGTACGCAGCGCGCCGCGACGTGTTGATCTGGCACAAACGCCCGCGCTTCGTGCGGATCGTCACGGCCGCGCAATCGATATCGCCCGCATCGGCGATCGCCGGATCGGTCAGACAACTGCCTGTCGCATGCAGCGTGTCCGCTTCGTCGTCGAGGATCCAGCGGAAAATGTCGAAGTCGTGGATCAGCATGTCCTTGAAGATCCCGCCCGAGTGCTTGATGTACTCGACAGGCGGCGCGCCCGGATCGCGGCTCGTCACGACGAGCATTTCCGGCGTGCCGATCTCGCCCGCATCGATGCGCGCCTTCAGCGCAGCAAAAGTCGGATCGAAGCGCCGCTGAAAGCCGATCATGCACACGACGCCCGCTTTCGCGACGGCATCGGCGCACGCACGCGCGCGTTCCAGCGTCAGATCGACAGGCTTCTCGCAGAACACATGCTTCTTCTGCGCCGCCGATTGCAGGATCAGGTCGGCGTGCGTGTCGGTGCTCGAACAGATCACGGTCGCGCCCACCGACGCATCGCCCATCGCGCCGTCGATATCCGCAACCTGCGCGCCGTATTGCGCCGCGAGCGCCGCCGCTGCATCGCGGTTCACATCGACCACGTACTTGAGCCGCACACCCGGCTGCCGCGCAAGGTTGGACGCATGAATCTTGCCGATGCGCCCTGCGCCGAACACCGCTACGTCGATTGTCTTGCCTGCCACATCAGTCATCGTATCCTCCAGTGTCTGTCGACTCTTCTACGTTCAATTCCAGCTTGTACGCGAGCGCGATGAACAGCGCCTGGCACAGGCAGATCGTGCTGGTCAGCGAGCGGAATGCAAACGCGCTGCCCTCTTTCACATACAGCTGCGTGCTCGCATAACGCGCGAGCGGCGACAGCTGGCTATCCGTAATGACGAGCGTCTTTGCCTGATGATGATGCGCGACGCGCAGGCAATGCTGCGTCTCCTTACCGTACGGCGCGAAGCTGATCGCAATCACGACGTCGCCCTTCTTCACGCTGCGAATCTGCTCGCGATACATCCCGCCGAAACCCGACACGAGATGCACGCGCTTGGGCGTGTGCTGCAACGCGTAGACGATGTAGCTCGCAACCGGAAACGAGCGCCGCACACCGATCACATAAATGTTGTCGGCGTGCTGCAGCATCTTCACGGCGGCGTCGAACTGCGCGTCGTCGAGCGAGCCTTCCAGTTCGTCGAGTCCATCGCGGCATGCCGCCACGAATTCGCGCGCGACGCTGCCTCCCGACAGCCGCCCCGGCTTTTCGTCGATCAGCTTGCGGATGCGCTGCTGATAGCTCTGCGACGACGCGCCCTGCGTCGTGTAAGCCTGACGAAACACGGCCTGGAGATCGGAGAAACCCGAGAAGCCAAAACGCTGCGCGAAGCGCACCACGGCCGACGGATGCACGCCGCAACTCGCCGCGATGTCGCTGGTGCGATCCACCATCACGCTCGATCGATGCTGCTCCAGATAGGTCGCCACGCTCTTCAACTGACGTGGCAACGATTCGTAGTTTTCCGCGATGCGCTGCATCAATTCTTCGACGCTCGGCAACTCTTCTGTGCTGTCTTCCGCCATGGTCTTTACCTCTGTGCTTCCGTGTGCTTTTTTGCAGCGCAAAATCCCGTCCCGCAAGGCTGACAGGGGACGGCAATGCACTGTCCCGACGTTGCGGAGTATAGGCACAACCGAAAGCAAATGGAATGGATTTTCCATTTTTCTTTGACATGAAATTTTCATTGCAAGTCTCGAAAAGTTGGCCTAATCTTGGTCCTGAGCGATGACGCAACTGCGGACGTAACACCGAACCGGCATCACCTCGCAAAGCGTCAGACGCTCCCCTCAAATACGAACAGACAAAGGTGGAGACAATGAGACTTTGCAATGGCAAGGCTTCGTTCAAGGTTCTGGCAGCAGCGCTGACCCTGGCCGCAGGCATCGGCGCCATGACGGCGGCGTCGACGGCGCAGGCCGCTGACGCGAAGTTCGTGCTCATCAGCCACGCGCCGGACTCGGATTCGTGGTGGAACACGATCAAGAATGCGATCAAGCAGGCCGACGAGGATTTCAACGTCGAGACCGACTACCGCAATCCGCCTAACGGCGACCTCGCCGACATGTCGCGCCTGATCGAACAGGCCGCGGCGCGCAACTACGATGGCGTGATCGTCACCATCGCCGACTTCGACGTGCTGAAGAGTTCGCTCGGCAAGGTCACGGGCAAGAAGATCCCGCTCGTCACGATCAATTCCGGCACGGAAGAACAGAGCGCGCAGCTCGGCGCGATCATGCATATCGGCCAGCCCGAATACGTGGCAGGCAAGGCGGCGGGCGAAAAGGCCAAGGCCGCGGGCGTGAAGTCGTTCCTGTGCGTGAACCACTTCGCGACCAACGTGGTGTCGTTCGAACGCTGCCGCGGCTTTGCCGATGCGCTCGGCGTGAACTACAAGACCTCCACCATCGACTCCGGCCAGGACCCGACGGAGATCCAGTCGAAGGTGAGCGCCTATCTGCGCAACCATCCGAACACGGGTGCCGTTCTGACGCTCGGCCCGACGCCCGCCTCGGCGACCATCAAGGCCGTGCAGCAGATGGGCCTCGCGGGCAAGATCTACTTCGCCACGTTCGACTTCTCGGACGACATCGCGAAGGGCATCCAGGACGGCACGATCCAGTTCGCCATCGACCAGCAGCCGTATCTGCAAGGCTATATCGCCGTCGCCGTGCTGGCGATCGTGAAGAAGGAACACACGACCGATCCGACGAAGATCCGGCAGATCCTGCAGGCCAATCCGAAGTTCAAGGAACGTCTGCAAACTTACGGCCTCGAGCCGTCGTATGGGCCGAAGAACATCCGCTCCGGTCCGGGTTTCATCACGAAGGCGAATATCGACAAGGTCATCAAGTACGCGGGCCAGTACCGCTAACGGCCTTTCCTCTAGCCAGCCATACGCGGTACCGGGCGCGCCAGCACAGCGCGACCCCGGCGGCTCTTTGCACGCTTTCCGGTGCAGATGCAGCCGCCATCGTCGGGCGACCCGACCGCGTCGTTTAACGGCTTTCTGCGCCTCTCGCCACTCGCCACTCGCACGAGTGAAACGCGCAGCAAAGCCGACATAGGAGACATCATGGGCGTAGCCGGCAAACACTATCCATCGCATGGTCACGACGCGACGGGCAATGAAGCGCAACCTCCCCAGCCGGCAGCGGCAAGCGACGAGCGCATCAGAAAGGAATCGTTCTTCGGGCATCTGCTGAACCGCCCCGAGTTTGCCGCGATCTCCGGCACGGTGCTCGTATTCCTCGTGTTCGCCCTCACGGCCGGCAGCTCGGGCATGTTCAACCTCGACGGCGTGATGAACTGGTCACAGGTCTCCGCCTATCTCGGCATCCTCGCCGTCGGCGCGTGCCTGCTGATGATCGCGGGCGAGTTCGATCTGTCGATCGGTTCGATGATCGGCTTCGCGGGCATGATGGTCGCAATTCCGTCCGTCTACTTCCACTGGCCGATCTGGGCGTCGATCATTTTCGCGTTCGCCGGATCAATGGCGCTTGGCGCGCTGAACGGCTATCTGGTGATGCGCACGCGCCTGCCGTCGTTCATCGTGACGCTCGCGTTCCTGTTCATCCTGCGCGGCCTGACGCTCGCGCTGTCGATCATGGTCGCGGACCGCACGATCATCTCCGGCGTCGGCGATCTCGCCCAGTCCGATGCCGTGACCAACTTCCTGTTCCATGGCGTGGCGCTGCGTGGACTGTTCACGAGTCTCGCGCACATGGGCATAGGCTCGCTGCTCGAAAACGGCCAGCCGCTCGTGCCGGGCATTCCGAAAGTCGTGCTGTGGTGGTTCGCGCTTGCGGCAATCGGTGCGTTCGTACTGGCGAAGACGCGCTACGGCAACTGGGTCCTCGCTGTCGGCGGCGATGCCAACGCTGCGAAGAACGTCGGCGTGCCCGTGCGCCGCGTGAAGATCTCGCTGTTCGTGCTGACCGCGTTCTGCTCGTGCCTGTTCGCCGTGCTGCAAGTGTGCGACATCGGTTCCGCCGCTGCCGACCGTGGCCTGCAAAAGGAATTCGAGGCGATCATCGCCGCGGTGATTGGCGGCACGCTGTTGACGGGCGGGTATGGATCGGTGGTGGGCGCGTGCTTCGGCGCGCTGATCTTCGGCGTGGTGCAGATCGGCATCACCTATACGAATGTCAGTTCGGACTGGTTCCGCGTGTTCCTCGGCGTGATGCTGCTGATCGCGGTGCTGTTCAACCACTATGTGCGCCGTCGCGTCGCGCAATCGTAATCGGGAGACGACCATGTCCGACACTCTCAGCCAAGACGACGTCATCCTGTCGCTCGAAAACGTCAGCAAGTATTTCGGCAAGGTAATCGCGCTCTCGGGCGTCACGCTGCGCCTGCGGCGCGGCGAAGTGCACTGCCTGCTGGGCGACAACGGCGCGGGCAAATCGACGCTCATCAAGACGCTCGCGGGCGTGCATCAGCCCTCTGCCGGCGACTATCTCGTGGACGGCAAGAAAGTGCTGTTCGAATCGCCGAGCGATGCGCTCGATATGGGCATCGCGACCGTGTACCAGGATCTCGCGCTGGTGCCGCTGCTGTCCGTGGCGCGCAACTTCTTCATGGGACGCGAGCCGCAGAAGAAGCTGTTTGGTCTCGTCAACGTGATGGACCTCGACACGAGCGCGCGCATCGCACGCGACAAGCTCGCCGAAATGGGCATCAACGTGCGCGACCCGCATCAGCCGATCGGCACGATGTCGGGCGGCGAACGGCAGTGTCTCGCGATTGCACGCGCCATTCACTTCGGTGCCCGCGTGCTGATTCTCGACGAACCGACGGCCGCGCTCGGCGTGAAGCAGAGCTTCAACGTGCTGAAGCTGATTCACAAGGCGCGCGCGAAGGGCATCTCCGTGATCTTCATCACGCACAACGTGCATCACGCGTATCCGATCGGCGATTCGTTCACGCTGCTCAACCGGGGCAAGTCGATGGGCACGTACACGAAAGAAACCATTACGAAGGACGAAGTGCTCGACATGATGGCGGGCGGCGCCGAAATGCAGAAGATGATCGGCGAACTCGAAGGCGCGACGATTTGATCATCTGTCGACCAGAGTCGGCGCTTTAGCGCCCTACTCTGGTCCCATGCACAGCCCGGATCTCGCACGCATCTGTGCCAGCACACTCAGGACACACTCATGGCTCTTACCAATCAACCCACGCCCCAGAACGCGAGCCGCTTCGCAGCGGGCCGCAGCCGCGACATCGTCTGTCTGGGCCGGCTCGCCGTCGATCTGTACGCGCAGCAAGTCGGCTCGCGCCTCGAAGACGTCGCGAGCTTCGCGAAGTATCTGGGCGGCTCGTCGGCGAACATCGCGTTCGGCTGCGCGCGGCTCGGCCTGAATGCATCGATGCTCGCGCGTGTCGGCAACGACCACATGGGCCGCTTCCTCACCGAGACGCTGACGAAGGAAGGCTGCGACGTCAGCCATGTGCGCACCGACCACGAACGGCTGACCGCGCTCGTGCTGCTCGGCCTGAAAGACCGCGACACGTTCCCGCTGATTTTCTATCGCGAGAACTGCGCGGACATGGCCGTCGACGAATCAGATTTCGACGAGGCCTACATTGCGTCGTCGAAAGCGCTGCTGATCACGGGCACGCACTTCTCGACAGAACAGGTGAACCGCGCGAGCCGCCGCGCGCTGGACTATGCGCGCAGCAACGACGTGCGCACCGTGCTCGACATCGACTATCGCCCGGTGCTGTGGGGACTCACCGGTAAAGCCGACGGCGAAACGCGCTTCGTCGCGAACGACAGCGTGAGCGCCCACCTTCAAGGCATCCTGCCCCTCTTCGATCTCGTGATCGGCACTGAAGAAGAGTTTCGGATCGCGGGCGGCAAGGACTCGCTGATCGAGTGCCTCAGGGAAGTCCGCAAGGTGACGCCCGCGACGCTCGTCGTGAAGCGCGGGCCGCTCGGCTGCCAGATCTTCGACGGCGACGTGCCCGCTTCCATCGACGATGCGCCGGTTCAAGGCGGCGTCGAAGTCGAAGTGCTGAACGTGCTCGGCGCGGGCGATGCATTCGCTTCCGGCTTCCTGTCGGGCTGGCTGCGCGATGAGCCGCTCGAAGCCTGCGCGCGCGCGGCGAACGCGAGCGGCGCGCTGGTCGTGTCGCGTCACGGCTGCGCACCCGCGATGCCGACGCCCGCCGAACTCGATTACTTCCTGCGCGAAGCGAAAGCGGACCCGGCGCGCATGCGCCGCCCCGATCGCGACGCGACGCTCGCACGCCTGCATCGCGTGACGCCTGCACGCAAGACCTACGACGAAGTGCTCGGTTTCGCCTTCGATCACCGCAACCAGTTCTTCGAACTCGCGCAGCAGACAGGCGCGGACCTGTCGCGCATTTCGAAGCTGAAGAGCCTGTTCGTCGAAGCCGTCGCGCAAACGGAAGCAGCGCTCGGCTTGCAAGGCAAGACCGCGGTGCTGATCGACGACCGTTACGGCCAGGACGCGCTCAACGCGGCGACGGGCCGTGGCTGGTGGATCGGCAGGCCGGTCGAATTGCCGGGCTCCGTGCCGCTCGTCTTCGATCATGGGCGCTCGATCGGCACGACGCTCGCGAGCTGGCCGCGCGAGCACGTGGTGAAGTGCCTCGTCCAGTTTCATCCCGATGAGCCGATCGAACAGCGCATCGAACAGGAAGCGCAACTGCGCGCGCTCTACGATGCCGTGCAGGAATCCGGCCACGAACTGCTGCTCGAAGTGATTCCGCCGAAGAGCTTGCCCGCAGGCCCGGATATCGTCTATCGCGCGTTGAAGCGGCTCTACAACATCGGTATCTATCCGGAATGGTGGAAGCTCGAACCGATGGAAGCATCGCAGTGGCAAGCCGTCGATGCGTTGATCCAGGAACGCGATCCGTACTGCCGCGGCGTCGTGCTGCTCGGCTTGTCGGCCCCGGTCGAGCAGATGATCGAAGGCTTCCGTGCCGCTGCGCAATCGAAGGCCTGCAAGGGCTTCACCGTCGGCCGCACGATCCATTACGAGGCGAGCCAGGCATGGCTCGCGGGCCAGATCGACGACGACGAAGTGATCGCGCGGGTGCGCCGCACGTTCGAAACGCTGATCCGCTCGTGGCGCGAAAGCCGTGGTACAGCGCATGCGGCGGGCTCGCATACCATCCGTCAGGAGCAGGCAGCATGAACCAACGTGCGTTGCATCACGATGTGACGACCTCGTCTGAAACGGCGGCGCAGGTATCGGCGGACGGCACGATCCGTCTGACGGCCGCGCAGGCCGTGGTCCGCTATCTCGCCGCGCAACGCGTCGAAACGGAAGACGGCACGGGCACCGAGCCGCTGTTCGGCGGCGTGTTCGCGATTTTCGGGCACGGCAATGTCGCGGGCCTCGGCGAGGCGCTCTATCAGTATCGAAACGAACTGCCGACTTATCGCGCGCACAACGAACAGGCGATGGCGCACAGCGCGATCGCGTTCGCGAAAGCGCACTTCCGGCGGCGGATGATGGCGGTGACGACCTCGATCGGTCCCGGCGCGACGAACCTCGTCACGGCGGCGGCGCTTGCGCATGTGAACCGCTTGCCCGTGTTGCTGCTGCCCGGCGACGTTTTTGTATCCCGCGCGCCGGACCCGGTGTTGCAGCAGGTCGAAGACTTCCACGACGGCGGCATTTCCGCCAACGACGCGTTCAAGCCCGTGTCGCGCTACTTCGACCGCATCGTGCATCCGGCGCAACTGCTCAACGCCTTGCCGCGCGCGATTCGCGTGCTGACGGATGCCGCGCTGTGCGGTCCCGTCACGCTGGCGATGCCGCAAGACGTGCAGGCCGCCGCGTACGACTACCCGGCCGGTTTCTTCGCGCCGCGCGTGGTGAAGCTGCATGCGCCCGCGCCCGTCGAGCATGAACTCGACGAAGCGCTGGCGATGCTGCGCAACGCGAAGCAGCCGATGATCGTCGCCGGCGGCGGCGTGCTCTATGGCCGTGCGACGGATGCATTGAAAGCGTTCGCGACGCGATACGGCATTCCCGTTGCGGAGACGCAGGCGGGCAAGAGCGCGCTCGCGTGGGACGATCCGTTGAATCTCGGCTCGCTCGGCGTGACGGGATCGCCCGGCGCAAATGACATCGCCCACGACGCCGATTGCGTGCTCGCCGTCGGCACGCGTCTGCAGGACTTCACGACGGGCTCGAATACGCTCTTCACGCAGGCGCAGGTGATCGGCATCAACGCGAATGCGTTCGACGCCATCAAGCATCGCGGCTGCATCGTGCAGGCCGATGCGCGGCTCGCGCTCGATGCGTTGTCGTCGCGCCTGGAAGGCTGGCGGGCGGATGCGGCGTGGACCTCGCGTGCGCAGCAGCGCGCAGGCGAATGGCGCGACATCGTGCAGAAGCTCACGCACGCACCGCAAGACGTGGCAGGCAAGCGCGTCCTTCCCTACGACGCCGACGTGATCGGCGCGGTGCAGCGATCGAGCACGCGCTCCACGACGGACGACATCGTGGTCTGCGCGGCGGGCACGCTGCCCGCCGAACTGCACAAGCTATGGCGCGCCGGACGTCCGGGTGCCTATCACGTCGAGTACGGCTATTCGTGCATGGGCTACGAGATCGCGGGCGGACTCGGCGCCAAGCTTGCGCGGCCCGAGCGCGAAGTGATCGTGATGGTCGGCGACGGCAGCTATCTGATGATGAACAGCGAGATCGCCACCTCCGTGATGCTGGGCGCGAAGCTGATCGTCGTCGTGCTCGACAATCGCGGCTATGGCTGCATCAACCGCTTGCAGCAGGCCTGCGGCGGCGCGCCGTTCAACAACATGTTCGACGACTGCGTGCAAGGCGCGCCTGGTGCGCCGCATATCGACTTCGCGGCGCACGCGCGCGCGATGGGTGCGCAGGCCGAGCACGTTGCGAACGTGCAGGAACTCGAAGCGGCGATGCAGCGCGCTCGCGCTGCGGACCGCACGTACCTGGTCTGCATCGACACCGACGCCGCCCGCACCACGGACGAAGGAGGCTGGTGGTGGGAAGTCGCCGTGCCGGAGGTGTCGCAGCGCGAAGGCGTGCGCAAGGCGCGCGCCGATTACGAAGCGCATATCAGCGCGCGTGGCAAAGACAACGAGTGAGGAAGCGCACATGAGTCAGTTCGAAGTACGCATCGGCATCAATCCGCTGTCGTGGATGAACGACGATCTGCCGTCGCTCGGCGGCGAGACGCCGCTCGACGTCGCGCTCACGGAAGGACGCGAGATCGGTTATCAGGGGTTCGAGCTTGGGAACAAGTTTCCGCGCGAGCCCGAGGCGTTGAAGGCGCTGTTCAAACAGTATGATTTGTCGCTCGTGTCCGGGTGGTATTCGGGGCGGCTCGCGGATTTCAGCCGCAGCATCGAGGACGAGTGCAAGGCCGCCGATTCGCATCTGGAACTGCTCGCGAAGAACGGCGCGACGGTGATGGTCTACGGCGAAGTGCACAACACGATTCAGGGCTCGCCGTTGCCGCTTTATCAAAGGCCGCGCTTTTTCACCGATGTGCAATGGAGCACGTACGCAAGACGCCTGAATGAGTTTGCGCGCTATACGTTGAGCAAGGGCGTGCGCGTCGCGTATCACCATCACATGGGTGCGTATGTCGAAACGCCCGCCGACGTCGACCGTCTGATGGCGTTGACTAGCGACGACGTCGGCCTGCTGTTCGACGCAGGACACATTACGTTTGCGGGCGGCGACGCGCTGGCGGTGCTCAACCGGCATGTCGGCCGTGTGTGTCACGTGCATTGCAAGGACGTGCGCCCTGCCGTGATGAAGCTCGCGCGCAATCGCAACTGGAGCTTTCTCGACGCGGTGATTGCGGGCGCGTTCACGGTGCCCGGCGACGGCGCCGTCGATTTTTCCGCGATCATCGATACGTTGAAGCGTCACGGTTATCGCGGCTGGCTGGTGGTCGAGGCGGAGCAGGACCCGGCCGTCGCGCCGTCGTATGCTTATGCGCAGAAGGGTTATCGCACGCTACGCACGCTCGTCGATGCACCGCTCGATGTCGCACAGGAGGCAGCATGAGTTTGCTCGTGAAGGCGCAGCGCGAAGGCCAGACGATCGCGCGCGTGACGCCCGAATCAGCGGGCTGGAAATATGTTGGCTTCGCCGCTTACCGGATGGAAGCGAACGAGGTCGTGCACGTGCTGGAAGCGTCGCGCGAAGTGTGTATTGTCGTGATGGCGGGTGCCGTCGATATCGAAACGGATGCGCAGACGTGGACGGCGCTTGGCTCGCGTGACAGCGTATTCGAGGACAGCGCGCCTGTGGCGGTTTATTTGCCGCCTGGTGTGCGGGCGACTGTTCGTGCCAATCGGCGCGCGGAGGTGGGTGTGGCCAGTGCGCCTGCCAGGGGCGAGTATCCTGCGCGGCTGATCGAGTCTTCTCAGATGAAGCGGTCCGTGCGCGGTAAGGGCGCGAATACGCGGTATGTTTGCGATATTCTTCCGCAGACTGAGCCTGCTGAGTCGCTGCTGGTTGTCGAGGTGCGCACACCGGGTGGGCATTCGTCCAGCTATCCGCCGCATAAGCACGATACCAACAATATTCCTGCGGAAAGCTTTCTTGAAGAGACTTATTATCATCGGCTTAGTCCGCCGCAAGGGTTTGCGTTTCAACGCGTGTATACCGATGAGCGGGATATCGATGAGTCTCTCGCGGTTGAGGATCACGATGTCGTGATGGTGCCGCGTGGGTATCATCCTGTCGTCGTGCCTTATGGGTATGACTCTTATTATCTTAATGTCATGGCCGGGCCTACACGTACGTGGCATTTCAAGAATGATCCCCGGCATGAGTGGATTGTTGAGCGGGATTCGAAGGGGTGATTTTTTGTCTTTGACTTTTGTCTTTGACTTTTGTCTTTGACTTTTGTCTTTGACTTTTGTCTTTGACCTTTGTCTTTGACCTTTGTCTTTGACCTTTGTCTTTGACTTTTGTCTTTGACACTTGGGCGTGGATTGCTTTGCTTTTGCTGTGCGCTGGCTTCCGCGCTATGCCTTCGTGCTTCATGCGTCAAGGTTTGGTGTTTTAGCCTTTGCGCTGGCATCCGCGATTCGTTAGCTTGCTTCACGCGTCGCCCCTGTGCGGGGCGGCACCTACTTTTCTTTGCCGCCGCAAAGAAAAGTAGGCAAAAGAAAGCGGCTCACACCGCCAGTGCTAGTTCTTGCCTGAGGGCCCCCAAAGGTTCTTACGCTTCACACGGCAATCACGTCATTCGTGTTCATTGCAAGCGCTCTTGCCGTGCGCCTCACCCACTTCACGCACCCGCAGCACAGCATGCCGCGCCAGACAATCCACGGCCGCCCAGGTGGCAAACTGTGTGTAGGCCCTCAGTGCTTCACACGCTTCACTTCGGACCGATAGCACGCGCATACCTCCATGTAGGAGCGCCAGGTTATACGGCGCGACGACCTACACACAGTTTGCCACCTGGGCGGCCCATATCATTCGCTGCCGCTGGCCTTTGTACGGGTGCATGAAGAGGGTGAGGCGATTGTTCGAAGCGCTGGCAACGGGCACCAACCAGGGCCACTGGTGTGTGAAGTGTGGGGACGTTGGGGGCCCGTGGGCAAACGTCAAGAATTGGCGGTGTGAGCCGCTTTCTTTTGCCTACTTTTCTTTGCGGCGGCAAAGAAAAGTAGGTGCCGCCCCGCACAGGGGCGACGCGTGAAGCACGCTAACAATTCGCGGATGCCAGCGCAAAACCCAAAACCGCGGATGCCAGCGCAAACGCAAACCCCAAAGAGCATGAATCACGAAGCCAAACCGCGAATGCCAACACTCACCCCTAGCCACTCATCCACCACATCCGGCCGCGCACGGAACACCTCCATCGCCCCGTCAAACACAACCTCCCCATGCCCCATCACAGCAACACGGCTCGCAACCCGATCAGCGATCACGAGCCGCTGCTCGATCAACAGCATCGCAACACCACGCTCCCGCAACACCATCAAAGCCGCTGCAAGCTGTCCAACGACCTGCCCCGCGAGCCCTTCCGTCGGCTCGTCGATCACGACGAGATCCGGATCGCCCAGCAACGCACGCGCCACCGAAAGCATCTGCTGCTCGCCGCCCGACAACGCACCTGCCTTCGTGCGCGCGCGTTCGCGCAGCACGGGAAAAAGCGTATGCGCGTCGTCCAGCGTGAAGCGCGCGGCGCGTCCGCCGTTACGCGGCTTGAGGCCCAGTTGCAGGTTCTCATGCACCGTCAGTGTCGGAAATACATCGCGCTGTTCAGCCACATAGCCGATTCCGAGCCGCGCGATCTCGAACGCACGCCGCCCCTCCAGCGACTGTCCAGCGAAACGGATCACGCCCTGCGTGCGCACGAACCCCATGATCGCCTTCGCCAGCGTCGAGCGGCCCGAGCCGTTGCGCCCCGCGAGCGCGACGGCTTCGCCCGCTTCGATACGCAGATCCACGCCGTGCAGCACCTGGCTCGCGCCGTACCACGCGCGCAGATCGCGAATTTCCAGCAACGGACTCATCGCCCCCCTCCCCGCTCGGCGTCGCCGATATCGCCCAGGTACGCCGCGCGCACGGCGGGATTGGCGCGAATCGCGTCCGGCGTGCCCGTCGCAATCACCTCGCCTCGCACGAGCACACTGATCCGATCCGCGAGACCGAACACCACGTCCATGTCGTGCTCGACCATCAGCAGCGTGCGGCCCGCCGTCGCCGCGCGGATCAGTTCGACCGCGCGCGCCGCCTCGGCGCGGTTCATGCCCGCCGTCGGTTCGTCGAGCAACAGCGTATGCGCGCCGCTCGCCAGCGCCAGTCCAAGATCGAGCGCGCGTTGGTCCGCATAACTCAGCGTGCCCGCGATCACGTCGCGCCGTTCGCCCAGGCCGACGGCGTCCAGCACCTGCTCGGCGTGCTCGTCACCCTCGCGCGTCGCGGTGTAGCGCTGCCACCAATGCATGCGGTCGCGATTCGCGATCTGCGCGGCACAGCGCAAGTTGTCCAACACGCTGAGCTTCGCGAAGAAACTCGTCGTCTGAAAACTGCGTGCGAGTCCGCGACGGCAGATCGCGGCAGGCGCAAGACGCGTAATGTCCGCGCCATACAGTTCGATGCGGCCCGCGCTCGGCCGCGCCGCGCCCGCGATCAGATTGAAGAGCGTCGATTTGCCCGCACCGTTCGGACCGATCAGCGCGTGACGTTCGTGCGGCTCCACCATCAGATCGACGCCGCGCAGGATGCGCGTTGCGCCAAAGCGCTTGTCGAGACGTCGCACGGCGATGGCAGGAATCATTCGCCCACCTCCGCGCGCGCCCGGGCGTCGTGCTTTCCGTCCATGCGCGCAGCCACGCGCATCGTCAGCCAGCCGATCGCGGCGAGGCACAGCATGGATGCCGCGAGCCATAGGGGAGCGATCGTCGTGAAGAAGCTCGCACGTTCTTCGGTGCCGAAGCGTTGCCCGTACGCCCATTGCACGGCCAGCACGACGGCAAGCGACCACGCGCCTGCGCCCGTCATCCGGCAAGCCAACCACGGCAGAAACGCGCGCCAGCCATCGCGTGACATGCGTGCGGTTTGACGCCGCATCCATCCCGCGATGCCATCGGGTGCGCACACCACCACGACCACGAAGAACAGCCCGAGATACAGCAGCCACGCGCGCGTCGCGCCCGCCACGACGACACTGAAAAACGTCAGCACGACGGCGCCCGCCACCGGCCCGAAAAACGCCCCGCTTCCGCCGATCACCGTCGCGATCAGCACCGAACCCGAGCGCAGCATGCCGACGCTTTCCGTCGATACCAGTTCGACATTGATCAGCCCGAGCGTCCCCGCAATGCCCGCAAAAAACGACGACCACACGACGACCTCATAACGCACGCGGCGCGCAAAACAGCCGATGGCCGCCGCCCGGACCGGGTTGTCGCGTACGGCATTCGCGAGCCGCATGAAAGGCGTGCGCGACAGCAGGCGCATCGCCATCACGGCGAGCGCGCACCACAACGCAATCAGCGCGTAGGCCTCGCGCGCAGGTCCGAACGTCAGGCCCGGCACCGCGACGCCCGTCGTGCGGTCGATCGCGACGCCCGCTTCGCCGCCGAACCAGTCGGGCAAGGTCCACGCAGCAGCCGCGACGAGTTCGCCGATGCCGAGTGTGATCATCGCGAATGCGGTGCCCGCGCGACGCGTCGCAACGAGGCCATACGACGCGCCGAACAGCGCGCCGCCGATGCCGCCCGCCAACGGCAGCAGCGGTAACGGCACGCCGACGCGATTGAACAGATGCGCGGCGATCAATGCGCCGATCCCCGATGAAGCCGCATGCCCGAACGACAGCAGACCCGCGCCGCCGAGCAGCAGGTTGTACGACAGCGCGAACACGATCATCGCGGCCGTCTGCGCGAGCCAGGCGACGAGCCAGCTTTGCGTCGACAGGCACGGCGGGACGACGAGCAGCGCCGCGAGCGCGGCCCACGGCAACGCGGCGCGCCATATCGGCCGGGGCGGCGAGGCGGGTGGCGCATCGTGCGCCTGATTCACGTCACGCATCGTCGTCGCGTTGTCCGAAGAAGCCGCGCGAGCGCACGGCAAGCATCGCGACGAGCAGCAGGTACGGCACGAGCGGTGCAAGCTGCGCGAGCGTCAGCGCGCTCCACGCGGCGGGCAGCGCGTTGCCGAAGTCGCCGAACAGGTCGCCGAACAGGTCGCCGAGCGGAATATTGGTAGCGACCACGAAGGTCTGCACGCAGCCGATCACCAGCGACGCGACGAGCGCACCGCCGAGCGACCCCAGCCCGCCGATCACGACCACGACGAACACGATGGACCCCACCGATTCGGCCATCGCCGGTTCGAGCACGAACAGCGGCGCGCCGATCACGCCCGCCAGCGCGGCGAGCGCCGTGCCCGCCGCGAACACGCCGGTGAAGACGCGCGGCACGTCGTGGCCGAGCGCTTCGACGGCTTGCGGATGCGTGAGCGCCGCGCGCACGATCAGCCCCGCTTTCGACACGCGCAGCACCGCGTACAACACAGCCAGCATCGCCATCGCGACGGCCATCATGAACGCGCGATAGCGCGGCAACGCGACGCCGTACACATCCAGCAGCGGACCATCGAGCGCTGTCGGCACGACGGCGCTCAACGCCTGCAAGCCCCACACGAGCTTGACGCCCTCGCCAATCAGATAGGCCGCGCCGAACGTCAGCAGCAATTCCGCCAGATGCCCATGCGGCCGCACACGCCGCAGCAGCCACCGTTCGAGCGCCGCGCCCATCAGACCGACGACGAGCGGCGCGATGACGAGCGCCCACCAGAAACCCGCGCGTGCCGCCACGGAAAAGCCGACGTACGCGCCGAGCATGTAGAAGCTCGCGTGCGCGAAGTTCAGCACGCCGAGCATGCTGAAAATCAGCGTCAATCCCGCCGACAGCATGAACAGCAGCAAGCCGTAGCTCACGCCGTTCAGCGCATCGATGACGAAGGCCTGCACGCGTCAGCCTGCCGGCGCGTCTTGTGTGACGAGCAGCGGCTCGAGCGCCCCGCGCAGGCTGTCGGGCAATGCGACGGGACGGCGCGTTTCGCGATCCACGTACACGTGCACGAAATGCCCTTGCGCAGCGGGCTCGGCGTCGCCTTCCCTGAAAAGCCCCACTTCGTAGCGCACGCTCGACGTGCCGAGCCGCACGACGCGCACGCCCGCATCGATGCGATCCGGAAAAACGATCGGCGCAAAGTAGTTGCACTGCGTCTCGACAACGAGGCCGATCGTCGTGCCGTGCTCGATATCGAGCACGCCGCTGCGGATCAGATACTCGTTCACGACGGTGTCGAAGTAGCTG
Source organism: Paraburkholderia caribensis (assembly GCF_002902945.1). Lineage (NCBI taxonomy): Bacteria > Pseudomonadati > Pseudomonadota > Betaproteobacteria > Burkholderiales > Burkholderiaceae > Paraburkholderia > Paraburkholderia caribensis. The sequence goes on along the minus strand of NZ_CP026101.1, from coordinate 1,133,604 downwards.
TAATAGACGACGTTGTTCACGTGGCCATAGACGTCGTTGTCCATCCAGCGCGTGGCGATGGACAGAAAATGCGGATAGGCCGTACGCGGCGCGGGAGCGGGTCTGTTCATGTCGTGTGCGGTTGGATGAAGGTACGGCGCTTACATCGACTCGATCAGCATCCGCCGATAATCGTCGGCCGTCGCTTCGCGCGGATTCGTCTTGTGGCAATGATCGGCGAGCGCGCCCTTGATGACCTTGTCGAACGCACTGTCGTCGACGCCCATTTGCTTCAGACCCGTCGGCAGTCCGAGGCGCGCGGTCATGTCGTGCAGCGCGGCGGCGAGATCGGCGTGCTCCGGCAGATTCATCACGCGGCGCATGCGCGCATAGCGGCGATTCTCGACCACCGACGGCGCGCTTTCGTTGAAGCGCAGCACGGCAGGCAGCACGACGGCATTCAGCGTGCCGTGATGCAGCGACGTGCGCCCGTTCACCGACACGCCGCCAAGCGGATGCGACAGCGAATGCACGCAGCCCAGTCCCTTCTGGAACGCCATCGCACCCTGCATCGAGGCGCTCATCATATGCAGGCGCGCGTCGCGGTTCTGGCCGTCGCGCGTCGCGAGTTCGATGTTCGCCCAGGCGCGCTCCAGACCGTCGAGCGCGATGCCGTCGGCGGGCGGGTTGAACGACGGCGCGAGAAACGTTTCGATGCAGTGCGCGATCGCGTCCATGCCGGTGGCGGCCGTCAGCGACGGCGGCAGGCCGAGCGTGAGGCCCGGGTCGCAAATAGCCGCCTTCGGCAGCAGATGCCACGAGTGGAAGCCGAGCTTGCGGCCGTCGTTCAGGATCACGATCGCGCCGCGCGCCACTTCGCTGCCCGTGCCTGCCGTGGTCGGAATCGCGATCAGCGGCGCGGCCTTGTCGGTGATCTTCGCGCTGCCGCCTTCGATCGTCGCGTAATCCGTCATCGTGCCCGCATGCGTCGCCATGATCGCCACGCCCTTGGCCAGATCGATCGACGAGCCGCCCCCTATCGCCACCAGCCCGTCGCAGTTTTCCTCACGATAGCGCTGCGCAGCCGCCATCACCATCGCTTCCGTCGGGTTCGAAGGCGTGTCGTCGAAAACGGGCACGCCGGGCAGCTTCAAGGCGTCAATTGCCTGCTGCGCGACGCCCGCCGCCATTACGCCCTTGTCCGTCACCACGAGCGGCCGCCTGATGCCCGAGCGCTCGCACTCCGCCGGCAACTGCGCGAGCGCGTCGTAGCCGAGATGAATGTGCGTCAGATAGTAGATGTAGGCCATGGCGATGCGTCTCCGTTGTTATCGAGGATTCCGTGCTCGCGCCGCCGGAACGGCGAGAGCGCCTGACTGCGACCATCACGGCAAGCGCTACGCGTTGCCGTCTTGCTGCTCCGTCATTGACCCGGCCGCCCGATGAACTCGAATGGCAAGCCGCGTCGGCGCGTCCAGACGCCGGGCGCACGCCGCACGCAACTCAGGCGGCGCACAGTTCGCGGACCTCGGCGACGAAGCGCTCGACCGTTTCGGGCTGCGTGTCCCATGCGCACATCAGGCGGCAGCCGCCCGCGCCGATGAACTCGTAGAACTTCCAGCCGCGCGTGCGCATCGCCTTCGCGACTTGCGGCGGCAATTGCGCGAACACCGCGTTCGATTCCGTCGGGAACATGATGCTCACACCCGGAATGTCCGCGAGGCGCGATTCCATCAGTTGCGCCATCGCGTTGGCGTGGCGCGCGTTGCGCAGCCAGACGTCGTTGTCGAGCAGGCCGAGCCACGGCGCGGAGATGAAGCGCATCTTCGACGCAAGCTGCCCCGCCTGCTTCAGCCGGTAAGCGAAATCATCAGCGAGCGCGCGATCGAAGAACACGACCGCCTCGCCGACGGGCAAGCCGTTCTTCGTGCCGCCGAAGCACAGCACGTCGACGCCCGCGCGCCACGTGATCTCCGACGGATGCACGTCGAGCGCGGCGACGGCGTTCGCAAAGCGCGCGCCGTCCATGTGCACCTTCAGATGACGGCGTTTCGCGATCGCGGCAATCGCGCGGATTTCCTCGACGCTGTACACGGTGCCCACTTCCGTCGATTGCGTGAGCGTCACGACCTTGGGCTTCGGATAGTGGATGTCGGCGCGACGCGTGACGACGGCTTCGATCGCATCGGGCGTGAGCTTGCCGCCGACGCCCGGCGCCGTCAGCAGCTTCGAGCCGTTCGAGAAGAATTCGGGACCGCCGCATTCGTCTGTCTCGATGTGCGCGAGTTCGTGGCAGATCACCGAATGGTAGGACTGGCACAGCGACGCCAACGCCAGCGAGTTCGCCGCCGTGCCGTTGAAGACGAAGAACACCTCGCAGTCTGTCTGGAACAGGTTGCGCAGGCGATCGCAGACTTGCTGCGTCCACGAGTCGTCGCCGTAGGCCGGTTCGTGGCCGCTGTGGTTGGCGGCGATCAGCGCTTCGAGCGCCTCGGGGCAAATGCCGGCGTAGTTGTCCGACGCAAAATGTTGCATGGCAGGCGGCGCACCCGGCGATGAGCGCGCAATGATGACTGGAAAGCGGACATTTTAGTGCGGCGGGTGCTGAATTGGTTTCTGGCGGGTTTGATCCGGCGCGAACGGCCGGCGTGGTGAGGATGGGAGGCCGTGCGGGAGAGTCGGTTGCACGGCCAGTGGAGCGAGTGCGCTGGTGGTTGTCCCGTCGTCGTGGCGCTCGGGGGCGTTGTTCGTCAGCGCCTGTCCAGGCTCGCGGGGCTTTTGCTCAGGCGCGCAATGACGGGCGCAGCGCCGTCACCACGACGAGACCCACGGCTCCCGCGAGCAGCGTGAGCGCGGCCAGCCACAACGCCAGCGTGAACGAACCGGTATGCGCGGCGATGGGCGCGGCGACCAGCGGACCCACGATCTGCCCAAGACCGTAGGCCGCTGTCGCATAGCCCATCAATCCCGCGGCGTTGTCGCCGTGCAGCCGGCGCGCCTCGCGCATCGCGAACAGGGTGATTGCCGTGAACGGCAAGCCAATCAGTGCGCTGCCGAGCGCGAAGCCGGCCGCCGTCGGCGACACGATGCCCGCGAGGATGCCGAGCGCCTGCAACACGTAGCAGCCGGCCAGCAGCGTGCGGTTGTCCCAGTGCGCCGGTAAGCGCGCGCCCACTAGCGCTCCCACGACCAGCGCGCCGCCGAACATCGGCCAGAACAGGTCGGGCCACGGCGAACCCACCGGCAACGCGGCGCGGGCGATCACGGGCAAAAACGTCGCGGTAATGATGTAGCCGAAGCCGGGCACGCCGTAGAGGACGATCAGCCAGAACGCATCCGCGCGGTGCAGATGCACGCGCTGCCGATGCGCATCCGTCTGCACCGCGGCGTTTTTCCGCGTCGATGCCGCTGCGCTTCCCTTTGCCGTCGTTGCCGGCTCGAACGTGCGCCACACGAGCACGGTCAGCACCGCTGACACGAGCCCAAAGCCGATCCAGCCCGCCGATGCGCCATATCCGCCCGCAGCGCTGACCAGCAGGCCCGTCGCCGCGATGCCGAGGCCCGGACCGGTGTAGATCACGCCGCCCCACTCGTTCGCGCCCAGCTCGGCGAGCCGGCGCAAGCCCCATTGCGAGGCGAACACGAAGGTCCACGCGCTGATCGCGCCCGCGATGAAACGTACCACGGCCCAAATCCAGAACTGATGCGTGAGGCCCATCGCGAGCACGAGCAGCACCGTCGACGCGAGGCCCGCCTTCACCACCCGCGCCGCCTCCACGCGCACCGCGACGCAGGCGATCGCGCCGAGGAAGTAGCCCGCGTAATTGAGCGACGCGAGCCAGCCGCCGTGCCGGATATCCAGCTCGCCGCCGTGGAGCATCAGCGGCAACAGCGGCGTAAAGGCAAAGCGGCCGATACCGAGCGCGACGGCAAGCGCCGCCATGCAGGCGAGCGCCGCGCGGCGCGCGGCATCGGGGGAAGCGAGGTTTGGCTGGAGGGTGCGCGTGGTGAGATCGTTCATCGGGGATTGGGGCGGTGGTCGGCTTCTTCCACACCATCGTAGCTTGACCCTTCAATCTCATAAAATGAATAATACGGATAGATTTAATCTCACGGAGAGATTGATGGACCTTGCCGCCCTGACGATCTTTCGCGCCGTCGTGCGCGAAAACGGCGTGACGCGCGCCGCGGCGAAGCTCAATCGCGTGCAATCGAACGTGACCACGCGTATCAAGCAGCTCGAAGAGCAACTTGGCACCGAACTATTCGTTCGCGACGGACGCCGGCTCGTGCTGACGCCCGCGGGCGAGACCCTGCTGCCCTATGCGGAACGGCTGCTCGCGCTCGCCGACGAAGCGCGCCACGCGGTCAAGGACGCCCATCCGAGCGGACGCCTGCGGCTGGGCACGATGGAAAGCGTCGCCGCGACCCGCCTGCCGGGACTGCTCGCGCAGTATCACCAGACGTGGCCCGATGTCGCGCTCGAACTGGAGACAGGGACGACGGGCAAGCTGATCGATCGCGTGCGCGAGTTCGAGGTGGACGCGGCGATCGTCGCGAGGCCGCTCGATCCCGGCTGGATCGGCGAGCTGTTCGAGGTCGTGCCCGTGTTTCGCGAAGAACTGGTGATGGTGTCGCCGCGCGGTCACCCGCCCATCCATCGTGCCAGCGATATTTCGCTTACGACGCTGATCGCGTTCGAGTTGGGCTGCGCGTATCGCGTGCATGTCGAAAAGTGGTACATGGAGCACGGCATCCGGCCCGCGCGGGTGCTGGAACTCGGGTCGTATCACGCCATTGTCGCGTGCGTGGCGGCGGGCGCGGGCGTGGCTTTCGCGCCGCGCTCGGTGCTGGCGCTGCTGCCGGAATCGGACGATATCGCCGTGCATCCGCTCGCGGAGCTCGGGAGCATCGAGACGCTGCTGGTCTGGCGACGCGGCCATTTCTCGTCGGCGTTGAATGCGCTGCGCGGAATGCTGGTCGCGAGCGGAAACCTGCAGGAGGAACGGGGGAACGAGGTGGCTGCCTGAGTGCTTCAGCAGCGAGCGCCTGTTGCGCTTCGACACAATGTCCTTCGTTAATCCGAACGCACAAAATCAAAAAGCCGCGAGTCTCGTCGACTCGCGGCTTTTTTGCTGATGCGAATGCTACGTGGCGCGCAGACTCAAAGCTGCGCTTCGACCCAGCCCTTCACGCCAGCCAGCGCGGCCGGCAGATTGGCCGGCTCGGTGCCACCCGCCTGCGCCATGTCCGGACGGCCGCCGCCCTTGCCGCCGACCTGCTGCGCGACGAAGTTGACCAGTTCGCCTGCCTTGACCTTCTTGCTCGCCTCGGCCGTGACGCCCGCGATCAGGCTAACCTTGCCGCCTTCGACGGACGCCAGCACGATGGCCGCGCTCTTGAGCTTGTCCTTGAGCTTGTCGACGGTTTCACGCAGCGTCTTGACGTCCGCGCCTTCCAGCGTCGCCGCCAGCACCTGCACACCGGCAACTTCGATGGCCTTGCCGGCCAGTTCGTCGCCCTGGCTCGACGCGAGCTTCGACTTCAGCGCGCCGAGTTCCTTTTCCAGCGACTTCACCTGGTCCTGAACCATCGAGATGCGCTGCGTCAGTTCCGACGGCTGCGCCTTCAGCGCCGCGGCGGCCGCGTTGATGCGCGCATCCAGTTCCTGCACATAACGCACTGCGTTGTCGCCCGTGATCGCTTCGACGCGACGAATGCCCGCCGCGACGCCGCCTTCCATCACGATCTTGAAGAAGCCGATGTCACCCGTGCGATGCACGTGCGTGCCGCCGCACAGTTCGCGCGAGAAGCCCAGATCGAGCACGCGCACTTCGTCGCCGTACTTCTCGCCGAACAGCGCCATGGCGCCACCCTTCACCGCTTCGTCGTACGGCATGACCTGCACGATGCCCGGCGCGTTCGCCAGCACTTCGGCATTGACGATGGCCTCGACGCGGCGGATTTCCTCATCCGTCATCGGCGCGTTGTGCGCGAAGTCGAAGCGGGTCTTGTCGGCGTCGACGAGCGAGCCCTTCTGTTGCACGTGGCCGCCGAGCACTTCACGCAGCGCCTTGTGCATCAGGTGGGTAGCCGAGTGGTTGCGGGCCGTGCGCGCACGGCGGATCGCGTCGATTTCCGCCTTCACGACGTCGCCGACCTTCAGCGTGCCCTGCTCCAGCATGCCGTGATGGCCCACGACGTCCGCCTGCACCTTCAGCGTATCAGCGACCGCAAAGCGCACGCTCGCGTTAGCCAGCACGCCCTGGTCGCCGACCTGGCCGCCCGATTCCGCGTAGAACGGCGTATGGTCCAGCACGACGACAGCCTGCTGGCCCTTCGTCACTTCCTTGACGGACGCGCCGTCGACATACAGCGCCGTAACCTTCGCGTCGTCGAAAACGATCTCTTCGTAGCCGTGGAACGTGGTCTTCGCGCCTGTGTATTCGAGGCCCTGGGCCATCTTGAACTTGCCGGCCGCGCGCGCCTGTTCGCGCTGACGGGCCATTGCCTCGTCGAATGCGGGCTCGTCGACCGTCACTCCACGCTCGCGGCATACGTCCGCCGTGAGGTCGAGCGGAAAGCCGTAGGTGTCATGCAGCTTGAACGCCACTTCGCCGTCGAGCGTCTTGCCGCCCTTCGCTTCCAGATCGGCCAGCGCGTTTTCGAGGATCGACATGCCGTGCTCGATGGTCTCGAAGAAGCGCTCTTCTTCCTGACGCAGCACGTCCGTGACGCGCTGTTCCGCGTCTTTCAGTTCGGGATATGCGTCGCCCATCTGCGCGACGAGGTCCGCGACCAGCTTGTGGAAGAACGAACCCTTGCGGCCCAGCTTGTAGCCGTGACGGATCGCGCGGCGCACGATACGGCGCAGCACGTAGCCGCGGCCCTCGTTGCCGGGAATCACGCCGTCGACGATCAGGAACGAGCAGGCGCGGATGTGATCGGCGATCACCTTCAGCGAGTTGTTCGACAGGTCTTCGATACCCGTTTCGCGGCCAGCGGCCTTGATCAGCGCCTGGAACAGATCGATTTCGTAGTTGCTGTGCACGTGCTGCAGCACGGCTGCGATACGCTCGAGGCCCATGCCCGTGTCCACGCACTGCTTGGGCAGCGGGGTCATGTTGCCCTGCGCGTCGCGGCTGAACTGCATGAACACGAGATTCCAGATCTCGATGTAGCGGTCGCCGTCTTCCTCAGGCGATCCCGGCGGGCCACCCCACACTTCGGGACCGTGGTCGTAGAAGATCTCCGAGCACGGGCCGCATGGGCCGACATCGGCCATCTGCCAGAAGTTGTCCGATGCGTACCGCGCGCCCTTGTTGTCGCCGATGCGAATGATCCGCTCGGTCGGCACGCCGACTTCCTTCGCCCAGATGTCGAAGGCTTCGTCGTCTTCCTGGTAGACGGTGACCCAGAGCTTTTCCTTCGGCAGCTGGTAGACGCCCGTCAGCAGTTCCCACGCGTAGTGGATCGCGTCGCGCTTGAAATAGTCGCCAAACGAAAAGTTGCCGAGCATTTCGAAGAACGTGTGGTGACGCGCCGTGTAGCCGACGTTTTCCAGGTCGTTGTGCTTGCCGCCCGCGCGCACGCTGCGCTGCGCCGTCGTGGCCCGCGCGTACGGACGCGATTCGGCGCCGAGAAACACGTCTTTGAACTGCACCATGCCCGAATTGGTGAAGAGCAGCGTCGGGTCGTTGCCCGGCACGAGGCTCGACGAACGGACGATCGTATGGCCCTTCGATTCGAAGAACTTGAGGAATTTCTCGCGGATTTCGGCGGCTTTCATAGCGTGCTTTGGGGACGGTCCTGGCTTGAGCCGACGGCTGCGGAAGACTGACCGGCCGTCGCAATAGATTGTTTCCTGAACGGTCGATTATACGGGATCGGCGCTGTCGCGCGACGCCATGGAGCAGGCTGCACGCGGCTTTGGCCATCCGGCCAGTTTCCCCTCTCGAAAACGCCGGAAACGCGGCCTGTCATTTGTCCTATGCCGTCAGGCTGAGTAGGTCGGGCGCGGCCGATCGCTTAAGATGCACCAGATCGATTCAATCGGGCAGCGCCCGTGTGCCGGGCGCCTCATCACATTGCACATTGGAGACGTAGACAGAACATGGGTGCACTGAGCCATATCCGCGTGCTGGACCTTACCCGCGTGCTTGCCGGTCCGTGGTGCGCGCAGACGCTAGCCGACTTCGGCGCCGACGTGATCAAGGTCGAGCGGCCGGGCGCCGGCGACGACACGCGCCACTGGGGGCCGCCGTACCTGAAAACGCCGGACGGCGCGGACACGCGCGAAGCCGCCTATTACCTCGCGGCGAACCGCAACAAGCGTTCGGTCACCGTCGATATCGCCACGCCCGAAGGGCAGCAGATCGTCCGCGAACTGGCCGCGCAAAGCGATGTCGTGCTGGAGAACTACAAGGTCGGCCAGTTGAAGAAGTACGGGCTCGACTACGAGTCGCTGAAGGCCGTGAAGGCCGACATCGTCTATTGCTCGGTGACGGGCTTCGGGCAGACGGGACCGTATGCGCAGCGCGCGGGTTATGACTTCATCGTGCAGGGCATCGGCGGCTTCATGAGCATCACGGGCGAGCGCGACGGCCAGCCGGGCGGCGGCCCGCAGAAGGCGGGCGTGGCGATCGCGGACCTGATGACGGGCATGTATTCGAGCGTCGCCGTGCTGACGGCGCTCGCGCACCGCGACCGCACGGGCGAAGGCCAGTACATCGACATGGCGCTGCTCGACGTACAGGTCGCGATGCTCGCCAACATGAACTCGAACTTCCTCGCCAGCGGCAAGCCGCCCGCACGCTGGGGGAACGCCCATCCGAACATCGTTCCTTATCAGACGTTCCAGACGAGCGACAGCTGGATCATCGTCGCGGTGGGCAACGACGGGCAGTTCCGCAAGTTCGTCGAAGCGGGCAAGCGCGCGGACCTCGCCGACGACGAGCGCTTTGCCACCAATCCCGAGCGCGTGCGAAATCGCGAGACGCTCGTCCCGATCCTCGCGGAGATGGTCCGTACGCGCAGCAAGCACGAGTGGATCGACGCGCTCGAAGCGGCGGGCGTGCCCTGCGGGCCGATCAACGATCTGGAAGAGGTGTTCGAGAACGAGCAGGTGGTCGCGCGTGGAATGGAGGTTCAATTGCCGCATCCATCGGGCGGCACGGTGAAGCTGGTGCGCAATCCCATCCGCATGAGCGCGACGCCGCCCGTGGCGCAGGCGCATCCGCCGACGCTCGGCGAGCATACGGAAGCGGTCCTGCGCGACGTGCTCGGATACGACGATGCGCGTATCGACGCGCTGCGGGGCCGGTCTGTGATCTGACGTGAGGCCGGAAAGCGGCGTGCTGAGGGTGGCGAGCTTCGATTAAAGGCGCCCGGTTAGCGCGCGCGCCGGTGCGCGACGGCTCCCGCGTGCGGCAACCGGAGCGGGTCGGCGTCCTGCGGCGCGCCGATCCTCCGGCACATCGCCTCCCCGGCGCCTGAATTGCGCCGCGCTCGCGCCGCGCCGCCCGCACCGCCCGGACCGCCCGAGATTCACGCCATCGAAGCCATCGAAGCCAGCCAGCGCTGCCCTTCTTCCCAATCACCGAGGCCGCTGTCGGCGTTGATATGGCCGCGCGGGCCGATGTTCTCCCATCGGCTGCCCCATGCCGTCGCGCAGGCCTGCGAAAACGGCACGCCGCCGTACGGATCGTCGGTGCTCGCGACGACGATCGACGGGAAAGGCAGCGGGTCGATCGGCACGGCGTCGAAGCCGGCCGCGTCGGCGGGAAATCCGGGGCCGGCCGGATCGGGCACTGCGACGAGCAGCGCGCCCGCGACCTTCGCGAGCGCATCGTGTGAAGCATGGCGCGCCGCCCAGAACGCAACCGTCAGGCAGCCCAGGCTGTGCGCGACGAGCAGAACAGGCGCTTTCGCAGCGGCGACGGCAGCGTCGAGCGTATCGCACCACTCACCGCAAACGGGATGATCCCAATCCCGCATCGGCACGCGCGAAAAGTGCGGAAAACGCGCTTCCCAGCGGGTCTGCCAATGCCCAACGCCTGAGTTCATATAACCCGGCAACACGATCACGCTCTGCTGCTCCAACGCCATGCCCGTTCCCCGTTCGTCGTGAGTTGTCGAAGTGCGGCATCGCGCCGCCAGCGCTATTGAATCACACGTCCCACGCCGACGCCGCGCGGATCGGCAGCCGGCTGCGGCGACGTGCCGTCGATACGGATCATCTGCACGTCGCCGTTGAACGTCTGGCCCTGCAGCGTGTAGCCGCGCGTCTTCAACTGCTCGGCCAGCTCGCCGTCGATGGGATGATACGGCTCGAAGTAGATCGTCTTCTGCGGCAGCAACTGATGATGAAAGCGCATCGCAGCGAGCGCATCGGCGGGCGGCATGTTGAAGTCGTACAGGTTCGTCATGACCTGGAAGATCGACGTGAAGATGCGCGAGCCGCCCGGCGTGCCGATCACGAGCGATACCTTGCCGTCCCTGGTCAGAATGGTCGGCGCCATCGACGACAATGGCCGGCGCCCCGGCGCGATCGTGTTGACGTCGCCGCTCGTCACGCCGAACTGGTTGGCCACGCCCGCTTTCAACTCGAAGTCGTCCATCTCGTCGTTCAGCACGAAGCCGGCGCCGTCCACGACCACGCCCGAGCCGAACGGCCCGTTCAGCGTGTACGTGTTCGATACCGCGTTGCCCCACTTGTCGACCACCGAGAAGTGCGTCGTCTGAGCCTTTTCCGGCATCGCGTCGCCGAGACCCGGCTTGACGGGCGCAGCGCCCGGCACTTCGTCGGGCGTGATGTCCTCGACGCGCTTCGCGAGGTAAGCGTCGTCGATCAGTTTGTCGACGGGCACGCGGTACGAATCAGGATCGCCCATGTACTGCTGGCGGTCAGCGAATACGCGGTCCTCGATCTGCGCGACCAGATGAATGTACGGCTCGGAATTGAGCGCCACGCCGTCGAACTGCGGCTTCAGGTCCGCCTTCATCTTCAGCAGTTGGATCAGTCCAATGCCGCCCGAGCTGGGCGGCGGCGCGGTGACGATCTGATAGCCGTTCCAGCTGGCCGTCACCGGCTGTCGCCACACGGCCTTGTACTGCAGCAGGTCCGCCTTCGTCAGGAGACCGTGCCCGTACATCTGCCGGGCGATCAGGTCGGCCGTCTGACCTTCGTAGAATTCACGGCCGCCGTCGGATGCGATCCGCGTCAGCGTCTGCGCGAGCTCGGGCTGGCGGAACACGACGCCCGTCTTCAGGTTCGAAAAATAGGCGTCGAAATTGGTCTTGCCGGCGAACCCCTGCGACGCGAGTTCGCGACGCTTCTGCAACCACGGCTCGACGGGGAAGCCGTCCGTCGCGTACTTGATGGCGGGCGCGAGCACCTGCTTCCATTTGAGCTTGCCAAAGCGCTTCTGCGCTTCCCACATGCCGTCGACCGTTCCCGGCACGGCCACCGCGCGATGTCCGACGAGGCTCATGCCCTTGATCACGTTGCCCTTGTCGTCGAGATACATGTCGCGCGTCGCGCTCTGCGGCGCTTTCTCGCGGTAGTCGAGAAAGTACGGCTTGCCGTCCATGTACAAGGTCATGAACCCGCCGCCGCCGATGTTGCCCGCATCCGGGTACGTGACGGCGAGCGTGAAGGCGATCGCGACGGCTGCATCGACGGCATTGCCGCCTGCCGCGAGCATCTGCTGCGCGGCGTCGGCGGCGTAGCGGTCGGGCGTCGCCACGGCCGCCGCGTCGAGCACGGGCTTCGGCTGGGCCGTCTTCGCGTCGACGGCGGGCGACGCAACCAGGCTCGCGAGCAGCGCGCCCGTCAGGGCGAGCGTCGTGGCGAAGCGGGCAAACGTCCCACGCGGCATGACGCGGCTGGCGCGAGGACAGGAATCGGCGTGGGCGCCCGCATGGGATTCGGCATGCTTATCGGTGTGCAAAACGGCACGCAAGGCGGCGCCGGAAAGCGCGCGAGGCGCGCGCAACATCGCAAGGGACATCCGAGGAACTCCGGGATAGATGGACCTGCCCGCGCGTGCTCAGCGGCATGGGGCGGCCGGCTCGCGGCAAGGACAGGTCGCGTGAAGCGGCGGGACGGGCATCGGCTGCCCGAGCCCACCACAGAATAACGGAAACGCAGCGCCTGCCGAAAAACAGCGCGACGGGCGCAGCCAGCAGCAAAAGCGCCGCTCGTGGCGTGGGGCGAGGCGCAGGCTCGCCGTAAGCGCGACGGCGCGGGCCGGCGTGGGGCGAGGCACAGGCTGGCCGTAAGCGCGACGGCGCAGGCCGGCGTGGGGCATGGCGCGCGACGCATGCTAAGCGTGCGCACCAAACGGCGCCAACGCAATTTACCTCCTGTTACAGCGCCGATTGCACCCCGGAAATGCATCAGTCTGCGCCGTTGCCGGCCGCGCGCCGCACCCGCCAGGCGTAAAGACTGTCGCCGAATGTGTCGTCAGGTAGAATTGACAGACTAACGGACGCATATAGTGTCCAGGACCGACTTTCTCCTTCTCGCATGAACAACGATCGCAAAGACGCCGAGCGCAACGAAGCGCCCGTTTCCAATTTCATCCGCAACATCATCGACGACGACAACCGCTCGGGAAAGTGGGGCCAGCGAGTGGAAACGCGCTTCCCGCCCGAACCGAACGGCTATCTGCACATCGGTCACGCGAAGAGCATCTGCCTGAACTTCGGCATCGCGCAGAGCTACGGCGGCGTCTGTCATCTGCGCTTCGACGACACGAATCCCGAAAAGGAAAGCTTCGAATACGTCGACTCGATCGTCGACGCGGTGAAGTGGCTCGGCTTCGACTGGAACGTCGACGGCAAGGAGCACCTCTATTTCGCGAGCGACTACTACGACAAGCTCTATGAGTTCGCCGAGCTGCTGATCACGCGCGGCAAGGCGTATGTCGATAGTCAAACGGCGGAGGAAATGCGCGCGAACCGCGGCTCGGCGACGGAAGTCGGCACGCCGTCGCCGTTCCGCGAGCGCAGCGTCGAGGAGAACCTCGACCTGTTCCGCCGCATGAAGGCAGGCGAGTTCAAGGAAGGCGAGCACGTGCTGCGCGCGAAGATCGACATGTCGTCGCCGAACTTCAACATGCGCGATCCGGTGATCTACCGCATCCGCTTCGCCCACCATTACCGGACGGGCGACAAGTGGTGCGTGTATCCGATGTACGACTACACGCACTGCATTTCGGACGCGCTCGAAAACATCACGCATTCGCTGTGCACGCTCGAGTTCGAAGACCACCGGCCGCTGTACGACTGGATCCTCGACGAACTCGCCGAGGCCGGCATCTTCACGCGTCCGCTGCCGCAACAGATCGAATTCTCGCGCCTGAACCTGACGTACGCGATCACCAGCAAGCGCAAGCTGCTGCAACTGGTCAACGAAGGCCATGTGGACGGCTGGGACGACCCGCGCATGCCGACCATCGTCGGCGTGCGCCGCCGCGGCTTTACGCCCGACAGCATCAAACTGTTCTGCGAGCGCATCGGCATCACCAAGGTCGATTCCTGGATCGACATGAGCGTGTTCGAAGGCGCACTGCGCGACGATCTCGACGACAAGGCGCCGCGCGCGACCTGTGTGCTCGATCCGCTGAAGCTCATCATCGACAACTATCCCGAAGATCAAACGGAAGCGTGCAGCGCGCCCGTCCATCCGCATCATCCCGATCGCGGCGTGCGCACTTTCCCGTTTTCGCGTGAACTGTGGATCGAGCGCGAAGACTTCGTGGAAAACGCGCCGAAGGGCTATTTCCGCCTGTTCCCGGGCAACAAGGTGCGTCTGAAGTACGGCTATGTCGTGGAATGCACGGGTGCCGACAAGGACGAAAACGGCAATGTGACCGCCGTGCACTGCAATTACTACCCGGACAGCCGCTCCGGCACGGAAGGCGCGAACAACTACAAGGTGAAGGGCACCATTCACTGGATCAGCGCGACCCAGGCCGTGCCTGCCGAGGTGCGCGTCTACGACCGCCTCTTCAAGGAAGCACAGCCCGACGCGGGCGGCCGCGATTTCCTCGAGGCGCTCAATCCGCATTCGAAGCGCATCATGCACGCCTACGTCGAGCCGGGATTGGGCGACGTCGAGCCGGAAGCGCGGTATCAGTTCGAGCGTCACGGCTACTTCGTCGCCGACCGGTATGACACGACGCCGGGCAAACCCGTATTCAACCGGATCGTCAGTCTGCGCGACAGTTGGGGAAAGCCGGCGTAAGCTGATTGTCTGGTTGAGTCACCGCGGCATGCGGCGCATTCGGCGCGCATGCCGCTGTGTCGCGACACGGACATCGCCAGGCGACAGCGCGACGATGCAGCCGGAGTGATTGCTACCGGCTCAGGGGGAACGATGAAGGTTGCAATCAAATATAAGCTGGGGGCGATCGCGGCCGCGGCGCTGGCGTCGCTTACGTCGCTGACGGCGCCCGCGCACGCCGAGGAACTGACGGGCACGCTCAAGAAGGTACACGACGACGGCGTGATCACGCTCGGCGTGCGCGAAGCGTCGATCCCCTTCTCCTATTCCAACGGCGAGCGCACGGTCGGCTATTCGCAATCCATCGCGCTCGCCATCGTCGACGAGATCAGGAAGACGCTCGCGATGCCGAACCTCAAGGTGCGTGAAGTCACGATCACATCGGCGAACCGTTTTCTGATGCTGGTCAACAACCAGATCGATCTGGAATGCGGCTCGACCACGCATACGCGCGAGCGCGAGAATGTCGCCGCGTTTTCGAACAGTTTCTTCCAGTACGCTGTGCGGATGATCGCGCGCAAGAACGCCGGCATCAACGACTTCGCCGACCTCGCCGGCAAGCCCGTGGTCACGACGGCGGGCACGTCGGACGAACGGCTCGTGCGGCAGTTGAACAGCGAGAAGCAGTTGAATATGCGCATTGCGAGCGCAAAGGACCATTCCGACGCCTTTGCAGCCGTGAAGGCGGACCGCGCGGTCGCGTTCGTGATGGACGAACCGATTCTGTACGGTTTTCGCGCCACCGACCCGCGCCCCGACGACTTCGTCGTGACGGGTACGCCGCTCGGCTACGAGACCTATGCGTGCATGTTCCGCAAGGGGGACGCGCCGTTTCGCGAGCTGGTCAACCGTGTCATCGCGAAGATGCAGACCTCGGGCGAGGCGGAGCGCCTCTACAACGTCTGGTTTACACAGCCGATTCCCCCGCATGGGATCAACCTGAACTATCCGCTGTCGGCGGAAATGCGGACCATGTTCGCGCATCCGAACGACAAGGCGCTCGATTGAAAAGCGTGCGTTACGCCGTATCCAGCGTACGGTGCAATTCGGCGAGCGATAGCGTCGTCTGAAAGAGCCGCGTGAGGCTGCGGCTCGCGTAATGCTCGACTTCGTCGGGCGCGGCCCAGCGGAATGCGTCCATCTCGGGAATCATCGTGCCGTCGGAGCGGCGCGGAAACATCGACGTGCACGTGCAGCGCGTGAGATCGAGTTCGTCGGCACGGGCGCGCGCGGCGAACAGATGCAGATCCTTGTCCCGCCGATACACGAACAGGCCGAGATCTGTCAGCCGCGACGCGTCGACGGCGATACCCGTTTCCTCTTCCATCTCGCGCAGCGCCGTCACGTGCGGCGCTTCGCCTTCCTCGCCCTGCCCTTTGGGGATGTCCCAGTGGGTCGTCTCGGTGGCATGCGCGAGCAGCACCCGCCCATCCGGGTCGAGCAGCACGACACCGCAAGAGATCGTGCGCGCGCTCAATGCTTCTTCTGCATCACCCAGTTGCCCGCGCCCTCGCGGCAGAACTGCGGGTTCAGATTCATCGACTGGCCTTTGGCGCTCAACACGACGTGCATCTGTCGGCACGTGCGGTCGCCCGACTTCGACGTCGCATCGGGCGTCAGTTGTGCCTCGATCCGCGTGCTATTGCGCAAACCTTCGTTGTTCCAGGTCGAGGATTCGCCGTCCTGCTTCTTGTCGAGCGCTTCGAACGCGGCCTTTCTGAGCGAGTCGTTGTCGGCCTGCTTCATGTACGCGATCGGCGTGTCGTTCAGGAAGTTCAGATTGGCGGCATGCGCGCCGACTGCGCCGGCGAGCAGCAGCCCGCCCACAGAGAGTTGAAACGCGGCTCGGGTTCGCATCGACATGAAGTTCTCCGCAGAAGTCGGTTCGGGCAAGCGTGGCGCGGCCATGGAGCGGCCCGCGATCTGGACCTCAAAAGCATAGCACGCCGCCTGGGTCCACAGCTTGCGAGACACCCACTTTTGAGATAGCTCTGTCGCGCCACAGGCCCGTCATAAGCCCACTCAGAGGAATTTTAGGACACGTCCCATAGGCGCTAAAGCAGTCGGTCCATAACATGAGTCGAGTCAAATTCACCCGCACTTCAAACGCGTCGCGCGTTGCGACTCTTGCTCATGGACCTCTCGTTCGCTCTCCAGTTTTTCGCCGCCATCCTGATGCTGATCTGCGTAGTTCTTGGCACGATCGTCATGCGTGTCGATCCCGCGCCGATGCCGACCATCGTGCGTATCCACGGCCTGCGCCGCAACCGGTGGCCGTGCGCACTGACGCGAGTGGGCCTCGTGTGCCTGCTCGCGTCGTTCCTGGTGTTGATCGCCGGCTGTTATCTGCTGCTGACGATGTGAGCGCCGGCAGGTGGCCGGGGCGCTTCCGGCTGATATCCGTCCGTCAGCGTCTTAAGGAACGCAACCACATCCTTGATCTCTGATTCATCCAGCGCAGGCTTGTCGCCCGGCTTGCGATCGAACGGCGGATCGCTATTCAGATTCGCCCAATACTTCCTCGGCAAATCGTCGAACTTCTGCACTTTCCCCTTTACGACCGGGTAAAACTTCTCCGGATTCGTATCGCGTTCCGCATAGAAACGGACGACCTCTTCGAGCGAGTGATAAATCCCGTTGTGAAAGAACGTCTTGCGCAGCGCGACGTTGCGCAGCGAAGGCGTACGGAAGATTCCGCAATACTCGTCCCTGCCCTTCAGATCCGTCCTTTCCGGGCCGCACGCGCCCAGATCATAAAAATGCGGATCATGGTTCACGGCCAGCGCGCGATTGCGCGGCACGCCGAGCGCGATCAGACCGAAGTCAGAGAACGCGGGCGCCGAGCCGTCGAGCGCGCGCTGGCTGATGTGGCAGCTCGCGCAGTTGCCCTTGGTCTCGTCGTTGAAGAGCTGCAGGCCGTGCAGTTCGGCCTTCGTCAGTTGCGCCTTGCCCGCGAGGAACGCGTCGTACTTGCTCGTGTACGGGTAGAACAGTTCCGGCGTCTCCTCGAACACTTCGAGCGCCTGCAGCACGGCCTTGAATGTCGCGTCGTCGCTATCGAACACGTGCTCGCCGAACGCGTCGCGGAACTGGTTCGCGTACGGCGCGGCCTTCACGGCCGCCGCCACTTTCTGCGGCGTGCTGCCCATTTCGAACGACGATGTCAGCGGCATGCGCGCCTGATCGCGCGCGCTGTTCACCCTGCCGTCCCACATCAGGCCGCCCGTCGGACCCGCGTCGACGCTCTCGTCGCCCTCGTCGTCCGAGTCGTGATAGTGCTCGGTGAAGGACGGCACCTTCTGAAGATATTTGATGTCGGGCGCGGCGCGCATGCCCTGCTGCCGCATGTCCTGGCCGCCCAGCTGGACGGAGAGCGCGTTCGGCGGCCCGAAGCCGTGCTGCGGACTGTGGCACGACGCGCAAGCGAGCTTGCCCGAGCCCGATAGCGACGGATCGAAGAAGAGCTGCTTGCCGACAGCCGTCATCTTCTTCACGGACTCGTACACCTGGGCACGCGTCTGACCGCCCGCGGGCATCGCTGCCGCGGCATCGGCGGACACCCTTTGCATCCGCGCGCCGCCCGGTGACGGTTGCACCCGTTGTACCGCTTGCACGGCCGCTGCCGCGTGAGCGCCGTCGGCCTGCGCGCTGCCGGCATCGCAGGCCGTCAGCATCATCGCAACCGAAACTCCTAGCGCGCCGAGGCATCCCGCGCGCCACGCCTGTCTTGTCCGAAGCCCCGCCACATCGCGCCACATATCTTTCTTATGCTCGTGTTGATCGACTGCGCGAGGTTATTTCACCGACATGTCGCCTAAATGACATATACCCGACTGCATCTTAAAAACCACAAGCAAACAGGAACCTCGATGTAAGAAATTAATCGTTCTGTCAAAAAGCCTTGCGACACTCTCGCCGCCGGTCCCCAACGCGAGAGAGATAAATGATGAACAAGAAACTGATCTGCGCGACGCCTATCGCGATCGCCGCAGCAATCGGGCTGTATGCATGCGGTGGCAATTCGACTTCGAAGCCGACGTTGTCTTCCGTGAAGAACGTCGTGGTCATCTACGCGGAAAACCGCAGCTTCGACAATCTTTACGGCAACTTCCCGGGCGCCAACGGCCTGCAAAACGTGACGGCGGCGAGCGCGCGCCAGCTCGACCGCGACGGCTCCGTGCTCGCGACGCTGCCGCCCGTCTGGAAGGGCCTTACGGCAGCGGGCGTGACGCCCGTCATCACCCAGGCAATGACGGTCAACCTGCCGAACTCGCCGTTCGCCATCGACGATCCGGCCGGCTTCAACACGCCGCTCAGCGCGACGACGCGCGACCTGTATCACCGCTTCTACGAGAACCAGATGCAGATCCACGGCGGCAAGAACGACATGTTCGCCGCGTGGGCCGATTCGGGCGGTCTCGTGATGGGCCACTACACGGCGAACGCCGACAAGCTGCCGCTCTACAAGCTCGCGCAGCAATTCACGCTGGCCGACAACTTCTTCATGGGCGCGTTCGGCGGATCGTTCCTGAACCACCAGTGGCTGGTCTGCGCGTGTACGCCGTTCTATGCGAACGCCGATACGAGCGTCGCGAAGACGTCGATCTCCGCGGTCCAGCCGGACGGTGTGTCGCTGACTCTCAAGTCGACGTCGGCGGCGTCGGCGCTGACCGACGTGCCGACCTTCGTCAACTCGGGCAACCTCACGCCTGATTTCTACGCCGTCAACACGATGCAGCCGCCCTATCAGCCGAGCGGCAACAAGCCTGCTGCGGGCGGCGACGCGAATCTCGCCGATCCGACGGCCGCAACGACGCTGCCGGCGCAGACGAACCAGCACATCGGCGACCTGCTCAACAACGCGGGCGTGACGTGGGCGTGGTACAGCGGCGCCTGGAGCAACGCGATCTCGGCGGTGCAGAACAACACGGCGAACGTGATCTACGGCGCCAACCTCAGCTCGCCGAACTTCCAGCCGCATCACCAGCCGTTCAACTACTTCGCCGACCTGGCGCCGGGCACCGACAACCGCGCAAAGCACCTGCTCGACGGCGGCCTGAACGGCTCGGAGTTCATCAAGGCGATCGACGCCGGCACGCTCCCGCAAGTCGCGTTCTACAAGCCGCAAGGCAACCTGAACGAGCACCCGGGTTATACGGATGTGGCGCAGGGCGACCAGCACATTGCGGATGTGATCTCGCATCTGCAAAAGAGCCCGCAGTGGAACAACATGGTGGTCGTCATCACGTACGACGAGAACGGCGGCTTCTGGGATCACGTGGCGCCGCCGAAGGGCGACCGCTGGGGCCCGGGCACGCGGATTCCCGCGATCATCGTGTCGCCGTACGCGAAGAAAGGCTTCGTCGATCATACGCAGTACGACACGACGTCGATCCTGCGCTTCATCACGCACCGCTTCAATCTGCCGAACCTGCCGGGCCTGACGGCGCGCGACAGCGCACTCGTCGCGAACGGCGGCCAGCCGATGGGCGACCTGACGAACGCGCTCGATATCAACAGGTAATCACGCAGCTACGCAAGCAGGCGGGCCTGTCGCCCGTCATCGACTCAGCACGGTCAAGCAACAGTCGCGCATTCATCCACGTTCGATGCGCAACGCTTCAGGGCAGCTTCGGCTGCCCTTTTTTATGGGTGTGCGGGCGGTATCGGGGGAAAAGGACGAGGGCCGTGCACAGGCGCCGTTGCTGGCGGACAGGCAGCCTGACTGGATGGCCCCCCCACGAGGAATCGAACCTCGATTTCAGGTTTAGAAGACCCGTGTTCTATCCGTTGAACTATGGGGAGGCGAAACCGGAATTTTAACCTGGCTGGACCTGACCGAAACTGGCCTCAGGCGTCCGGTTAAACACGCCACGCATGCCGTGGCGCTCAAAACAGAAAGGCCCGGCAGCAACGCCGGGCCCGCGATTATAACCGATCGAACCGCGCGATCAGGCCGGCTGCGGATGCGTCATGAACCAGCCCAGAAACACCACGCCCGCGATCACGCAGTACACGCCGAACGACGCAAGACGGCCGCGTCCTTCGAAATAGCGCATCAGGAAACGCACGCTCAGGTACGCGGCGATCGCCGTCAGCACGCCGCCCAGCAGCGCGTCGGCGAGTTGGCCCGGCGCGTGGAAGAGCTTCGGCAGTTCGAGGATGCCCGCCGCGAAGATGGTCGGCGTGCCGAGCAGGAACGAGAACTCGGCGGCCTTTTCAGCTGTCAGGCCCGCGCCGTTGCCCGCGATCATCGTCAGGCCGCTGCGCGAGAAGCCGGGAATCAGCGCGCCGACCTGCGCGAGGCCGACCAGAAACGCCTGCCTGAACGTCAGCTTCTCCGGCGCGCGATGCGCGCGCGCCCGCTGCAGCCGGTCGCCGAGCCACAGCAGGATGCCGTTGACAATCAGCGCGACCGCGACGATGCGCAGATCGTGGAATACGCGTTCCAGGCGCTTCTCGAGCACGAGACCCACCAGACCGGCCGGAATCGTCCCGATGATGAGCGCCCACATCATGTGTCCATCGTCATTGCGGCGGCCCGACAGCGACGCGAAAAAGCCCCCTATGAGGGCAATCCAGCGGGTACGGAAGTACCACAGCAGCGCGAACGCTGTGCCCAGATGCAGCGCGACGAGGAACGGCAGCAGTTGCGGCGCATGCTTGTCGATATGCATGCCGAAGAGAGCGGGAACGAGCAGCGTGTGACCAAGACTGCTCACTGGAAACAGTTCCGTGACGCCCTGCAGCACGCTCAAAAAGATCAAAAACGACAGGCTCACGCGTCGGTCCTTTTGAAAAGTGGGGAGGATGGACAGCTTGCCGGAATATGGAGCCCGGCATCTGAAGGCGGGTCGATTATGCCTGGGCGACCCGGGTGCGCCAAGGACAAAAATTCGCTTTTAACAGAATCTTGCCGCGTCGCAACAAGATCGAAAGGGTGATTACGGGGATGAAAGCAAAAAGGCCCGCCTGGAAGGCGGGCCTGCGTGCGGAGGCTGCGTGGACCGTCGGTACGTGCCGACGATTCAGCGTGGATTCTCGGCGCCCCGTGTCAGCGTGTAAATTTATAAAAGAAATAAATCGTACTGCCCGTGAACATGCCGAACAGTGCCACGCTCATTGCCATTGCGAGATCCATCGCCCCTCCTGAAAACCGAGTGATCGGACCCGGCCGGAGCCGGTCTTCGTACACATTATTGATTGCGCCGACTGTGCGCCAACACCCGCAATTTCCCCAGAAGGGTTTCCCCGTAGCACAAAGCGGCGCAAAATCGGCGTCGCTGCGCTTTTCGCGCCAAAGTCGTGCACGCCCATCCCTTCCTAACCGCTTTCTATCGTCATTGCCATGCCTCAATTCCAGCAACAGGACATCATCGAGATCGCACGCGACGGCGCCTTGCTGCGCGTCGCGCCGCAGGCGGGCGGCCGCCTGCTGTCATGGGACATCGACGGGCAGTCGGTGATCTTCTGGCCCGAGCAGGCGGACTGGAGCCAACCCGCGCGCGTGCGCGGCGGCAATCCGCTGCTGTTTCCGTTTCTCGGCCGCCATTTCGTCGACGGCCAGATCGGCCGGTGGAAGGATGCGCAAGGTACCGTGCGCGATCTGCCCATGCACGGTTTCGCCCGCGACCTGCCGTTCGAGGCCACGGTCGACGAAGCCGCGCGCTCGATCAGCATGACGCTGACCGACAGCGACGCGACGCGCGCCGGCTATCCATTCAGCTTCCGCTTCGAGGCGAAATACACGCTGGTCGACGCGAACACGCTCGACGTCGACTTCATCACGACCAACACGGGCGCGGCGGGCAGCGCACCGCTGCCCTACTACGCGGGCCATCATTTCTACTTCACGCTGCCGCACGCGCAACGCGGCGAGACGGTGCTCGAACTGCCGCGCACGGTGCGCCGCCACCAGTTGCCGGACGGCGCGATCAGCGCAGGCGAAGCGGGCGAGCCGGACTATCGTCTGGACGATCCGGGCATCCTGGACCGCTTCCATTGCCTCGACGGCGCGCCGGATCACCTCGTACGGATGGTCGCGCTCGGCCTGAACCGCAGCATCACCATCGATCTGCAGCGTCCCAACTCGGTACCGTGGTACGCCGTTACGACGTGGACGGAAAAGCCCGAATCGGACTTCTTCTGCGTCGAGCCCTGGCTGGGCCTGCCCGACGCGATCCATAACGGCCTAGGCCTGCGCTGGCTCGAAGCGGGCGACACCGAAACGGCGTCGCTGCGCATCACCATCGGCACGTTGCCCTGAGCGCCGCGCATCGCGTGCGACACGATCGCCGCGCGTCGCATCGCCCGAAAAACGGGTGCTGCATTGCAAAACCGTTAGAATCTGGCGTTTTGCAACTGCCACGTGATCGGGATCGGCGCGCGGCGGCGTCTTGCGAGGTCCAATGTTGACAACAAAAATCAGACGGCTTGTCTGCGCGGCCATGGTCGCGGCACTGGCCGCATGCGGCTCGGCACCCGTGGGGCCGGGATACTATCGCGTCGAACGGGGCGACACGCTGTACAAGATCGCGCGCAGCAATCGCACGTCGGTGCAAAGTCTGTCGCGCTGGAACAATCTGTCGAACCCCGATTCGCTCGAGGTCGGTCAGGTGCTGCGCGTCGCGCCGCCGCCCGGCACGGCGACGGCCAGCACGGGTTCGTCGCGCGGAAGCGCGTCGGGCAGCGCTTCGGCGGGCGGATCGGCAAGCGCTTCGGCGAGCGCTTCGGCTGCGTCGCGCAGCGCGGCCGCGGATACGCCTGCAACGCCCGCGCCGGCGATCTCGCTGATCTGGCCCGCGACGGGCAACGTGGTGCGCGGCTTCGACGGCAACAATTCGAAGGGCATCGATATCGCCAACGCTGCGGGCACGCCCGTGTTCGCGGCGGCGGGCGGCACGGTTGTCTATGCGAGCAACGGCCTGCGCGGCTACGGCAATCTGCTGATCATCAAGCACAACGCCGATTACCTGACCGCGTACGCGCACAATCGGTCGCTGCTCGTGAAGGAAGGCGAGACGGTGCAGCAAGGTCAGAAGATCGCCGAGATGGGCGACTCCGACAACGACCGCGTGATGCTGCACTTCGAGTTGCGTTACGCCGGCCGTTCGATCGATCCGGCGCGCTCGCTGCCGCCGCGCTGACGCGCTGTCGCGCCTCGCGTCACGACGCGACGCGACCCGCGGGAACCCGATGGACCGTGCACGGTTCCATGACAGAGACAGGCGGGCACGCTCCGTGCCACGTCTGTCGACACCGCGTTTATCCGCGCAACGAACACAGAGGACACTCCGATGAAAAACGCCTTTGCGGCAGTCCGTGCGACGGCGGCGAGCCTCGCGATCGCCTCGCTGGCGAGCCTTGCAGGCTGCGCCAGTTCCGGTTCGACGACGCTCACCTATCTGCCCAACGGCGAGACGGGCTTCGCGATCAACTGCAGCGGCAGCGATGCGAGCCAGAACTGGGGCGAATGCTACAAGCGCGCGGGCGAGGCATGTGGCGCCTACGGCTACGACGTGGTCTCGAAGGATGTCGACACGGGCGGCACGGCAGGCGGCACGCTTGGCGGCGTGCTCGGCGCCAACGTGAAGAACCGTTCGATGGTGATTCGCTGCAAGCAGTAGCCAGCAGTCGCGCAACGTCTGATTTTTATCGCGTCCGGACAAAAAAAAGTGCCCGGCACGAGGCCGGGCAAACGGGGGTTCGGCGCATATCGGCAAAGGACCGGTTCACCATGCGCCGAGACGAAATCTAGCAACGCGCTTATACCCACGCAATCGATTAATTGTGCAAATAGTGTGAGTCGGCGCACGGTTTCAAGGCGAACTGAATGGCGCACCCGTCCATTTGCAAACGGAATCAACGCGGCATTTCACATTCAATACCCGTTCGCAGCAATAGCGCGCAGCCGCGAAACCCACGGCTGACGGGCCTTTCGGAAGATCACGAAAGTATTGGGCGTGAATTGATCTGCACTGCGATATTCGTCGGCTTCAGGCATTTTGCTTCGCTTCCAGCAATAGCGGGACTTGGTGCGCCAACGCACCCTTCCGCTGCGATTCCTGCCGTGAATTCTTCAGATTTAACGAATTCGCGGACTTCCGTTTAACGTATTCATATGCACGCGGACACGGCGGATTAAGACGCGTGACGTGAAGGCATTTATCGGCGTATTCGCACCGCTCGCCATTGGCGAGCGAAGTCGCGAGGTGTCGTCTATGGTTTGGTTTATAGTTACGCCCGCCCGTGCCGGCGCACGCCGCCGACACGCCCCACGCACGAACGCCCTGCTGCCCGCTGACACCATGACTTCCCCCGATACCCCACAAAGCCCGCTCTACGAGAAACTGCTCGGCGAGACCGCGAAGATCAACTGGACGGAGCTCGAACGCTTCTTTGCGCGCGGCATGCTGCTGCGCGTCGCGCGCGATCTCGATCTGGTGAGCGTCGCCGAAGCGATCGCCAACGACGATACGACGCAAGTCACGCAATGGCTGTCGGCGGGACTGGTCGAGCGCGTGCAGGCCGAGACGGCTGCCGACTTCGCCGCGCGCGATCCCGAACTGTGGGCCGTCGTCGTATCCCCGTGGGTCTGCGTGCAGGAGCGCGGTTGAACGACTGCGCCGACGATAGCGTCGACCAAAACGCCGCATCAGGCCCGCCGCACACGCACGCGTCCGCCGTGCCCACGCGCTGGCACCGGCGCGTGCTGACGCTCGCGTTCCCCATCGTCCTCGCCAACCTGACGCAGCCGATACTCGGCGCCGTCGACACAGCTGTCGCGGGGCATCTGGACAGCGCGTCGTATCTCGGCGGTGTGGCGCTCGGCGGTCTGTTCTTCAATTTCGTGTTCTGGGGCTTCGGCTTTCTGCGCATGGGCACGACGGGTCTGGTCGCGCAATCGTTCGGCGCGAACGATCAGGCCGGGCTGCGCATGAACATCGTGCGCGCGCTGTTGCTCGCGTTTGCGATCGGCGCCGTCATCCTGGCGATGCAGGTTCCGCTGATCGACTTTGCGCTGCGCGCGATCGGCGGCAGCGAAGACGTGCAGCGGCACGCGCGCGCCTACTGCCACGCGCGTATCTGGGCCGCCCCGCTCGCGCTCGGCAACTATGTCGTACTGGGCTGGCTGCTCGGTACGCAACGCGTACGCGTCGCGCTTGCCACGCAGGTCTTCATCAACACGGCGAACATCGTCGCCGTGTTGCTGTACGTGTATGCATTCGACTGGGGCGTGGCAGGCATCGGCGCCGCCACGGCGACGGCGGATGCGCTTGGCTTCGTGTTCGGCGCCGTGCTGCTCTGGCAGATGCGTCCACGCGGGCTGCCCGCGCTCGAGCGCGCCGCGCTGCTCGATCCCGTCGCTCTCAGGCGCATGGTGACCATCAATCGCGACATCTTCGTGCGGACCATGTGCCTGTTGGGCGCGTTCGGCTGGTTCGCGCATCTGGGCGCGAAGCAAGGCGACGCGACGCTGGCCGCAAACGCGCTGCTCCTCAACTTCCAGACCTTCATGGGCTATGGGCTCGACGGCTTCGCGCATGCGGCTGAAGCGCTCGTCGGCGCGGCCATCGGCGCGCGTAATCGCGACGCGTTCCGCCAGGCCGTCAAGGTGACGCTGCTGTGGTCGGCGCTGGGCGCGCTGGCGTTCTCGCTCGTCTACTGGGCGGCAGGCGCGTGGATCATCGAGCGGCTCACGGATCAGACGGTGGTGCGGGCAGCGGCGCAAGCCTTCCTGCCGTGGACCGTGCTGTCGCCCGTCGTATCCGTGTGGGGCTTTCTACTCGATGGCGTGTTCATCGGCGCGACGCGCACGCGCGATCTGATGACGTCGATGGTCGTGTCGCTCAGCGTGTTTCTCGCGGCTTCGTGGGCGCTCGCCGGCACGCACGGCAATCACGGCCTGTGGGCGGCGCTGATGATCTTCATGGCCGCGCGCGGCCTCACGCTGCTTCGCCTGTTGCCGCGCCTCGCGCGTGATGTCGGGTCTGATCTGTCGGCGAGCCGAGCGTAAGTGCGCGTCGAAGCGTGCGCTTATTTCGGCGCGACGGGCGCGTCGATCATCGAAGGCGGACGGTCGTCGGTTGGCACGCCGTGGTAGTCCGCCGGGTCTTTCGGCGGCGTGTGATGGTGAACGGTCTGATCGTCGGCACACGCCGACAGGGCGAACAGCGAAAATAGCGATGCAGCCAGCAGGAAGCGCTTCATAAACTTTTCGGACGAGGAGTGAGCATCGACGGATGAGGTCGCGGGCCACGAGTCTAACCGCAAAGCGCAATGTGCGCCGCCGAACCTGGATATCCACCGCATTGCGCGATCTTGCAGCGCCTGTTCTACTATGTACGCAGGGTCTTTTCGTCGAAGGAGGCCGCCATGGATGCCGAATCGATCGCAGGTCTGGTTGGACTCGCCATAGGGCTGCTGGTGCTTGTCGTGCTGTCGGTGTTCGAGTCGCGCACCTATCGGCGCGAGCATCATGGCGAAGGCATGATGCATCACTGGCTTGCCGAGCATCACGTCCTGGACAGAATGCGCCGCAGACACTGAAGCCGGATGCGCCGCGGCCGCGGCGCCATCGCTTGCGCAGCCTGAATGTTCGTCCCGCGCGCGCGTCGATAGGCTTTCGACGCGCGAAGCCTTCTTTTGCGTATCCGGATTCCTGGGCACGCCCTCTTTCCCGCACCGTTTCCTTCTGTGCTCCTGTTCCAGGCCCGCCATATATCGGGCACGTGGCTTGCTGATGTGTGAGGCATAGAGCGCGCATTCCGCGCACTCGACACTCCGGCCGCCGGCGCGCTCACGGTCGCTGCCTGTATGCGCCTACGCGGTCGCCAATTGTGGCCCGGCCATATAAGGAGAGATAACATGACCCTCGGAACCATTCTGCTGATCGTGCTGATCCTGCTTTTGATCGGCGCGCTTCCAAGCTGGCCGTACAGCCGCGAATGGGGCTATCGCCCGACCGGGCTGGTCGGCATTGTGCTGGTCGTGGTGATCGTGTTGCTGCTGATGGGCCAGATATAACTTTCGCAATGCGAGGATTTGACTTGCGGACCTCAATGCAGATACAATCGCGGGCTCGCGTCGGAGCGTAGCGCAGCCTGGTAGCGCATCTGATTTGGGATCAGAGGGTCGTAGGTTCGAATCCTATCGCTCCGACCACCAACATGCCGTACAAAAACCCGCGTCACGCCTTCTGGTGTCGCGGGTTTTTGCTTTTGCGCCGCCGATTTCACACGAATATCCGGCGCGCGCCGCCTACACTCCCGAAACACGCGCGCATTCCTCAAAGACGAAAAGCAGCAGAACTCGCCGCGCGCTGTCCACACTTGTCCTGGCAGAACCCACCTGCCGACAGCACAACGGAGACACCGCCATGAACCTGATCCTCTGGCGTCACGCCGAGGCCGAAGACACCGCTTCGACCGATCTTGCCCGTCAGTTGACGTCGCGCGGCCGCAAGCAGGCGCAGGCGTCCGCCAAATGGCTGCGCGCGCGTCTTCCCGACGACGCCGTGATCCTCGCCAGCCCCGCCGCGCGCACCGTGCAGACGGCCGAATCGCTGACGGATCAATACCGCGTCGTACGCGAGCTTGCGCCGGACGCGAGCGTCGAGGCCGTTCTGACGGCCGCTGGCTGGCCCGACGGCATTGCGCCGACGGTCGTGATCGTCGGGCACCAGCCGACCCTCGGCCATGTCGTCGCGCGTCTGCTCGCCGATAGCGGCGCGAGCTGGTCGATCAAGAAATCGGCGATATGGTGGATCGAGAGCCGCTCGCGCGGCAACGGCGATCAGGCCATGTTGCGCGCAGCGATCAGCCCGGATCTCATCTGATCCTCCCCGCATAGCGGGGCCATGTGAAGCAAGGATTGCAGGCGCAGCGAAAGCGTCTGGCTTACGACACGTCATCGAATCGTCACGACGTTGCCACGTGAGCGTCACCCGCCGTTACTACATTGGCGTCGAAGCGAATTTCACATTTTCGACCAGGACGCCACATGCGAGAACTGCCGACGCCCACCCTGCCCTTCGCATCGATCCTCGAGCCGCGTCGTCGCCTGCCGCGCGCGGAAGAAACGGTAACCGCCCAGCATCGTCTGCAAGTGTCGTGGGCGCGCACCGACGAGGAGCTTCGTGAAGCACAGCGTCTGCGTTACCGCGTCTTCGCCGAGGAAATGGGCGCGCGCCTGTCCGGCCCGGCCGGCCTCGACGTGGATGCATTCGATGCTTATTGCGATCACCTGATTGTTCGCGATCTCGACACGCTCAAGGTGGTCGGCACGTATCGCGTGCTGCCGCCGCATCAGGCGGCGCGCATTGGCCGGCTGTATGCCGAGAGTGAGTTCGACGTGTCGCGGCTCACGCACCTGCGCTCCAAGATGGTCGAGGTGGGCCGCTCGTGTGTGCATGCTGACTATCGCAGCGGGTCGGTGATCATGTCGTTGTGGGCCGGGCTTGGGTCTTACATGCAGCAAAATGGGTACGAGACGATGCTCGGGTGTGCGAGCGTCGCGATGGCCGATGGTGGCCACTACGCGGCCAACCTGTATGCGTCGCTGCAGGACGATGCGCTGACCACGCCGGAGTATCGCGCGTTTCCGCATACGCCCCTGCCCGTCGATGAGCTGAAGACTGGCGCGAAGGTCGCGCCGCCGCCGCTTATTAAGGGTTATCTGCGCCTCGGCGCGAAGATTTGTGGTGCGCCGGCGTGGGATCCGGATTTCAATACCGCTGACTATTTGACGTTGTTCCGGCTCTCGGAAATTAATGCGCGGTATGCGCGGCATTTTCTTGGGGATGCGGTGGGGAGGTAGGTGTTTTTGAGTTTGGCGGCGGGGGCGTGCGCCGATTTTGCCTTTTGCGCTGGCATCCGCGTTTTGTTTTCGCGCTTCACGCGTCGTCGTTTTCTGGGTTTTGGCCTTTGCGCTGGCATCCGCGTTTTGTTATCGCGCTTCACGCGTCGCCGTTTTCTGGGTTTTGGCCTTTGCGCTGGCATCCGCGAATCGTTAGCTCGCTTCACGCGTCGCCCCTGTGCGGGGCGGCACCTACTTTTCTTTGCCGCCGCAAAGAAAAGTAGGCAAAAGAAAGCGGCTCACACCGCCAGCCCTTGTTCTTGCCTGAGGGCCCCCAAAGGGTCTTACGCTTCACACGACAACCACGTGACCCACGTTCGTTGCCAACGCTCTTGCGATGCGCCTCACCCGCTTCACTCACCTGCGTTTCAGCACGACCCACCAGACAGTCCACCGCCGCCCAGGTGGCAAACTGTGTGTCGGCCCTCGGTGCTCCACGTGCTTCACTCCAGACCAACAGCGCACGCGTCCCACCCGGTAAGAGCGCTACCCTATACGACGCGACAACCTGCACACAGTTTGCCACCTGGGCGGCATATACCCTTCGCTGCCGCTGGCCCGGGTACGGGTAATTGAAGCGGGTGAGGCGTTGATACGAAGCGTTGGCAACGGGCAGCAACCAGAGCACCGGCGTGTGAAGCGTGGGGACGTTGGGGGCCCGTGGGCAAAGGTCAAGCGCTGGCGGTGTGAGCCGCTTTCTTTTGCCTACTTTTCTTTGCGGCGGCAAAGAAAAGTAGGTGCCGCCCCGCACAGGGGCGACGCCTGAAGCGAGCTAACAATTCGCGGATGCCAGCGAAAGCAAAAGCAAAAGCAAACCGCGGATGCCAGCGAAAAAGGCAAATGCCCAGTGCAAAAAGCAAAAACCAAAAACCAAAAAGCAAAAAAACCTCAATCCTCCGTGTACACCACACGATACGGCATCCGAATCTTCTCCCACTCAGCCGCCTCCTGAATGAGGCTATAGTCCGTCAGCGGATTATTCGCAACCCACGACTGCGGCAACCGCACCTCATACCCGCCATTCGCCTCAGCGACAGTAATCCCGGGCAGCCCGGCATCCGCCCGACGCCGGCAAAACAGCGCCGCGAGCCGCAGACAGAACAACAAATCCCACTCGACATCCCGCGTCTGCGCAAGCTTGCCGAGCTTACCGGCATGACCCACGACGAGCGCCGCAAGCCGCGCCTGATCAGTGCGCGAAAACCCCGGCATGTCCGCATTGCTCGTGATATAAGCCGAATGCTTGTGATACGCACTGTGCGAAATCGACAGCCCGATCTCATGCAGCGCAGCCGCCCACCCAAGGAACATGCGGTTCTCTTCACGCACCTCGGCATCCGGCTCTTCGAGCTGATCATAGAAGCGCACCGCGAGTTCGCCGATACGCGCCGCCTGCTCGCGATCCACGCCATAGCGCCGCATAAAGCCTTCGACCGTAACCGTACGCATGTCCTGATGCTGCGAACGCCCCAGCAGGTCGTACAACACGCCAAGCCGCAACGCGCCGTCCGTCGTATCGACGTATTCGACGCCAAGCTCGTCGAACACCGCAATCATGATCGACAGGCCGCCCGCCAGCACGGGCACACGGTCCGGCTTCAGCGCCACCAGCTTGAGCCGGTTGACGTTCTCCGCCTTGATCAGCGCACGCTTCAAACGCTCGAGGCCGCCGCGCGAAATACCGTGCGTGATGCCCTGATCATTGAAACCGTTAGCCTCCACCAGTTCGGCAAGCGCGCGCGCCGTGCCCGACGAACCGATCCCCTGGTCCCAGCCCTCGGCCCGGTAGTCGGCCGAAATGATCTGGATCTCGCGCGACGCCGCGAGCTCGGCCTGGCGCATCGTGTACTCGTCGACATTGCCCGCCGGGAAGAACTGCCGGCTGTGACTCACGCAGCCGATGTACAGGCTTTCCATTCGAATCGGCGTGTAGTGCGAGCCGATGATGAATTCCGTCGACCCCCCGCCGATATCGACGACTAGCCGCTTGCCCGCGCTCGCCGGAACCGAATGCGCAGCGCCCGCATAGATCAGTCGCGCTTCTTCGCGGCCCGCGATCACTTCGATCGGGAAGCCGAGCGCCGCTTCCGCTTCGCCGAGAAATTCCTGCGCATTCTTCGCGACGCGCAGCGTGTTGGTGGCGACCGCGCGCACATGATCGGGATGGAAATCGCGCAGACGTTCGCCGAAGCGTTTCAGCGCGTCCCAGCCGCGCTCCTGCGAAGCACGGTCGAGCATTTTTTCGCGCGACAGGCCCGCGCCGAGCCGCACGGGTTCGCGCAGCGCGTCGACCTGATAGATCTGGCTGCCCGCTTCGGTTTCCTCGACACGGCCCACGATCAGGCGGAAGCTGTTCGAGCCGAGATCGACGGCGGCAAGGAGTGGCGGAGTATTGACCATCGGGTGTGAGGACCTCGTGCGCGAGGGGAAAGCACCCATGCGGGGAGCCTTTGCTGGCGCGCTGTTCGAAAGCGCCATTTTAAGCGTACTCGTCATTACGCTGTCACCTCCACCATTGTCGAGCGATATCGTCACACATGGGTGCGTCATATTTACGACACGACGCGGCAAAAGCGTAAAATCATCACAAAAGCCATTTCATGCAACTGTCATCATACTGTGAGAATTTCCGAGCGTCCTTTCGAGTCAACTCCCGACATTTCATTCTCACCGCCGATGTCCAACCGCTACCCTCTTCTGAACCGCGAGCTGGGCATTCTGGGGTTCAACGAACGCGTGCTCGCGCAGGCCGCTGACCCTGCTGTACCGCTCCTCGAACGCTTGCGTTTCATCTGCATCACCAGCAGCAATCTCGATGAATTCTTCGAAGTCCGCATGGCCGGTCTTCAGGAACAGATGCGCGACAACCCGGGCGCGCTGTCGCCCGACGGCATGTCGTTGCAGCATTGCTACGACCTCGTTGTCGAGCGCGCGCAGAAGCTCGTGCATCGACAGTACACGATGCTGCAGGACACCGTGCTGCCCGCACTGGAAGACGAAGGCATCTATTTTCACGGCACGGAAGCCTGGAACGAAGCGCAGACGCAATGGGCGCGCGAGTACTTCCTCGATGAGCTGCTGCCCGTTCTGACGCCGATCGGCCTCGACCCCGCGCATCCGTTTCCGCGTGTGCTGAACAAGAGCCTGAACTTCGTCGTCGAACTGGAAGGCAAAGATGCATTCGGCCGTCAGGCCGTGATGGGCATCGTGCAGGCGCCGCGCGCGCTGCCGCGCCTCGTGCGCATGCCGCAAGAACTGTCCGGCTATCCGCATGGCTTCGTGCTGCTCAGTTCGCTGCTGCAACGGTTTGTCGGCGAGCTGTTCCCCAATCTCGCCGTACGCAGCTGCAACCAGTTCCGCATCACGCGCAACAGCGAGCTGTTCGTCGACGAAGACGAAATCACCAACCTGCGCGTCGCGCTGCAGGGCGAACTGCCCGCGCGGCATCTCGGCAATGCGGTGCGGCTCGAGATGTCGGCGGGAACGCCCCCGCATCTGATGCAGCGCCTGCTCGACGAAAGCGGCTTGTCGCAGAAGGACTGCTACTTCGTCGATGGCCCGGTGAACCTCGTGCGGCTGATGCAGTTGCCCGAGATGGTCGACCGGCCCGATCTGAAGTTCGTCCCGCATATTCCCACGACGCCGCCGCAGATCGCCAACAGCGCGAGCCTGTTCGACGTGATCGATCAGGGCGACGTGCTGCTGCATCATCCGTACGAGAGTTTCCAGCCGGTGCTCGAACTCTTGCTGCAGGCCGCGAAGGACCCGAATGTCGTTGCGATCAAGCAGACCATTTATCGCACGGGCACCGATTCGCCGCTGATGGACGCGCTGATGCAGGCCGCCCGCAATGGCAAGGAAGTGACGGTCGTCGTGGAGTTGCTTGCGCGCTTCGACGAAGAGACGAACATCAACTGGGCGTCGCAACTGGAAGCCGTCGGCGCGCATGTCGTGTACGGCGTGGTCGGCCACAAGTGCCACGCGAAGATGATGCTGATCGTGCGCCGCGTGTCGGAAGGCGGCAAGTCGATCCTGAAGCGCTACGCGCACTTAGGCACGGGCAACTATCATCCGCGCACTGCGCGCCTTTATACCGACTTCGGCCTGATGACGGCCGATCAGAAGATCTGCGAAGACGTGCACCACGTGTTCCAGCAATTGACGGGCATCGGCGGCGAGTTGCCGTTGCACGAGTTGTGGCAGTCGCCGTTCTCGCTGCATCCGCGGCTCGTCGAGTCGATTCGCGCTGAAGCCGAGCATGCGCGCGCGGGCAAGCGCGCGCGGATCGTCGCGAAGATGAACGCGCTGCTGGAGCCGACCGTTATTGCGGAACTGTACGAGGCATCGCAGGCGGGCGTGAAGATCGATCTGATCGTACGCGGTGTGTGCGCATTGCAGCCCGGCGTCGAAGGGCTGTCGGAGAACATTACCGTGCGCTCGATCGTCGGGCGGTTCCTCGAGCATCACCGTATCTTCTATTTCCATGACGACGGCCGCGAGCAGGTTTATCTGTCGAGCGCCGACTGGATGGATCGGAATTTCTTCCGCCGCGTCGAAGTCGCGTTTCCGATCAATAACCGGCGGTTGAAGCGCCGCGTGATTGCGGAAGGGCTGTCGGCGTTTCTCGGCGACAACCAGGCCGCCTGGTTGATGCAGAGCGATGGGCACTATCGGCGACGCAGGCCGGGGAAATCGTCGCGCAACGCGCAGATGAGCTTGCTGACGAAGTTCTGCTCCTAAGTTCCCCTCTTCCGAATACAGACACCCCAGATGTCGGTGACGACGCTGGGGTGTTTTCTTTGGACCTTCTGCTGCGTTCTGTCAATAAATCAGACAAATACAGAATCTCCCGAGTAGATTAAGAGTTGTCTCATTAATCTCCGGGCTCATCTCAAATAAATTTAGAGACATCGAAACGAGCTCGTCGCTGGTTCACGGAATGCCCCGAAAACCCACGAGCACTCGACATCGACGGCTATCGAGATAGCAGCAGATCCATGCACGCATGTGCGGCATCGCTTTGTTCGCAAATCTCGAAACGATAGATCGTTATCCTAAATTTATTTGCTGACGAGTTTTCCATGAATAAGACCTACCGAAATGTGTGGTGCGCAAAGACGGCTACGTTCATCGCCGCGGCCGAAACCGCCCGAGCCAAGGGCAAATCGGCCCGCAGCGGCGCGCGTGCGCTGAGCTGCGCGGTGCTGCTGACGCTCGGCGGCGTGGCGGGTGCAGCGCACGCAGGCGCGCTGGACGGTGGCTCGACGGCCAGCGGACTCGCGACTGACATCGCGTACGGCAACGGCGCCAAAACGACGAATGCAGCAGGTGGTAAGGCGGCTGTGGCGATTGGCCAGAACGCTTCGGCAAACAACCTCTCCGGCGCGACGCCGAACGCTGACGGCACGGTCGCCGTCGGTGACTCGGCCAATGCAACGGATGGCGGCGTGGCCGTGGGCGGCGCGAGCTACGCAGGCTCGATGGCGACGGCGGTAGGCGCTGGCGCGACGGCCGCGACGGCCAATTCGGTCGCGCTGGGTTCGAACTCGGTGGCGAACTCGACCACGCTCGGCACGGCTGGCTTTGCGCCCGTCGACGGCACGGCGATCTCGGCAGCAACGGCAGCGGGCGAAGTGTCCATTGGCAAGGCGGGTGCAGAGCGTCGCATCACGAACGTGGCGGCGGGTCTGAATCCGACCGACGCGGTGAACGTAAGCCAGTTGATGTCGGAAGACGCGAAGGTCAACAATATCAGCAGCAACCTGTCGAACGTCATTAACGGTGGCGGCATCAAATACTTCCATGTGAACTCGACGCAGGCGGACTCATCAGCAACTGGCTTCAACTCGGTCGCGATCGGCCCGAACGCTTATGCATCGGGAAGCAACACAATTGCGATGGGCTCGGGTTCAACGGCAACGGGAGGCAACGGTATCGCACTGGGCCTGAATTCCGTCGTCGTATCAAACAACGCGCTTGCGCTAGGCACAACCTCGACGGCCACAGGAACCTCCAGTGTCGCTGTGGGCTCGTCTACGAACGCAGCATCCCAGGGTGCTGTTGCAATCGGCAACTCTGCATCGGTCAGCAATGCGCTGAACGCGGTTGTAATTGGGAACGGTGCGTCGGCAATCGGCCCAGGCGGCAGCAATGCAAACGAGTCACTCGCAATGGGTTCCCTCGCGTCCGTGACGGGCAACTCGCGTGCCATGGCGCTTGGCAGCCAGGCAACGACGAGCGGCGCTGGAAGCGTGGCAATTGGCGGTATGGCGAATGCTTCGGCCAATAATTCTGTAGCATTGGGCAACACTTCGACCACGACCGCGAATCTGGGCGCGGCCGGATACAACCCCGGCTCGGGCACGCTGTCAGGCACGGCGTCGGCGGCCAACGGCGAAGTGTCGGTCGGTTCGGCGGGCAAGGAACGGCGCGTCACAAACGTGGCGGCCGGTTCCGCAGCGACGGACGCGGTGAACGTGAGCCAGTTGCAGTCTGAAGCTGCGAAGGTCAACGCACAGGGCGCGGCGACAGCAGCAGCGCTGGGCGGCGGCTCGACCTACAACTCGACAACCGGTGCGATCACGAATCCGACGTATGTGGTAGGTGGAAGCACCATCAACAACGTGGCTGGCGCGATCAGCAACATCGACGCACGCACCACGCAGAACGCGAGCAGTATCACCAATATCGACGCGCGCACTACGCAAAATTCGAGTGATATCACCAACCTGACCACGGCGATCAGCAACGGCGAACTCGGCCTCGTCCAACAGGACGATACGACCCGCAACATCACGGTCGCGAAGGCCACAGACGGCACGATCGTCGATTTCTCCGGCACCACCGGCGCGCGCAAGCTGACGGGCGTGCTCGCTGGCAACGTGAACGCGTCGAGCGTCGATGCCGTCAACGGCTCGCAGCTGTACAACGTCGCGAAGTCGACGGCGAGCGCGATCGGCGGCGGCTCGACGGTCAACAGCGACGGCTCGATCTCCGCACCCAGCTACGTGATCGGCGGCACGACGATGAACAGCATCGCCGGCGCGATCACGAACATTGATACGCGCACCACGCAGAACTCGAACGACATCACCACCATTGATGCGCGCACCACGCAAATCGCAGGCGACGTCACCAATCTCGACGCCCGCACGGCGCAAATGTCGAGCGATATCACGAACCTGACCACGGCGATCAACAGCGGCGAACTCGGCCTCGTCCAACAGGACGACACGACGCGCAACATCACGGTCGCGAAGGCCACCGACGGCACGATCGTCGATTTCTCCGGCACCGCCGGCGCGCGCAAGCTGACGGGCGTGCTCGCTGGCAACGTGAACGCGTCGAGCGTCGATGTTGTCAACGGCTCGCAGCTGTACAACGTCGCGAATTCAACGGCCAGCGCGATCGGCGGCGGCTCGACGGTCAACAGCGACGGCTCGATCTCGGCACCGAGCTACGTGATCGGCGGCAAAACGGTCAACAGCATTGGCGGCGCAGTCACCAACATCGACGCACGCACCACGCAACTGGCGAACGATGTCACCAACCTGACGACGTCGATCAACAACGGCGGACTTGGACTCGTCGAACAGGACGCGTCCACCCGCAACATCACCGTCGCCAAAGCAACCGACGGCACGACGGTCGACTTCACCGGCACGGCGGGCGCGCGCAAGCTGACGGGCGTACTTGCTGGCGACGTGAGCGCATCGAGCGCCGATGCCGTCAACGGCTCGCAGCTTTACAGCCTGGCGAACTCGACGGCGAGCGCGATCGGCGGCGGCTCGACCGTCAATAGCGATGGCTCGATCTCAGCACCGAGCTACGTGATCGGCGGCACGACGATGAACAGCATCGCTGGCGCGATCACCAATATCGACGCCCGCACGACGCAGAACGCGTCGGACA
The DNA here is from genome assembly GCF_002902945.1 of Paraburkholderia caribensis. Classification (NCBI taxonomy): domain Bacteria; kingdom Pseudomonadati; phylum Pseudomonadota; class Betaproteobacteria; order Burkholderiales; family Burkholderiaceae; genus Paraburkholderia; species Paraburkholderia caribensis. The sequence goes on along the minus strand of NZ_CP026101.1, from coordinate 1,096,568 downwards.
TCAGCAGCATCAACACCGCTTTGAGCGACATCACCGGCGGCGGCTTGGGGATCAAGTACTTCCACACGAACTCGATGCTGGCGGACTCGCAGGCGACGGGTAGCGAATCGGTGGCGATCGGCGGCGCTGCCGTGGCAACGGCCGCCAACTCGGTCGCGCTCGGCTCGAACTCGGTTGCGAACCGCGCGAGCTCGGTTTCGGTGGGCTCCGCAGGCGCCGAACGGCAGATCACGAACGTGGCGGCGGGTACGGCCGACACGGATGCCGTCAACGTCGCACAACTGAAGGCAACGGGTCTCGTCGGCACGAACGGCACGTCGAAAGCGGCCGTCACCTACGACAACAACGCAGACGGCTCCGTCAGCTACAGCAGCGTGACGATGGGCAACGGCGTGGCGGGCGGCACGACGATCCACAACGTGGCAGCGGGTACGGTCGACACAGACGCCGTGAACGTTGCGCAGATGAACTCGGCACTCGCCAACGTGACGAACATCGCGATGAACGCAGCCTCGGGCAGCCCGGCGTTCGCCACGAATGGCGACGGCAGCGCGCAAGCGGCCAAGGCAACGGGTCATCATGCGACGGCGATGGGTTCGAACGCGCAAGCGTCGGCGGATAACTCGGTCGCGCTGGGTGCGGACTCGGTCGCGGATCGGGAGAATACGGTGTCGATCGGATCGAAAGGCAAGGAGCGTCAGATCACCAATGTCGCCGCCGGCACGCAGGGCACGGATGCCGTCAATGTCGACCAGTTGAACGAGACGGTCGCGGGCGCGGTGGGTAATCTGCCGGCTGGCGTGAGCGCGAAGGACTACACCGACCAGCGTTTCAACTCGATGCAGAACACCGTCAACCAGGTCGCGAAAAACTCGTACGCCGGTGTGGCCGCCGCAATGGCCATGCCGAACATGACGCCTTCGCAGCCGGGCAACACGGTTGTCGCTGCAGGTGCCGGCTCGTACAAGAGCGGAGCGGCGCTGGGTGTCGGCGCGACCTACCGCTCGCGGAACAGCAAGTGGCTGGTCAATGGTGCAGTGTCGGTGACGTCGACGGGCGATGCGGGTGTTCGCGCTCAGGTTGGGTATGAGTTCTGATCCGAATGCGTCGGATGAGCGCTGGGGGTTCCAGGCGCTGATGTTCCGGTAGTACGAAGCCCGGTTTGCTGGTGACAGTGAGCCGGGCTTTTTTGTTGTTGGGCACGGTTTTTTGTCTGCGACGCTGTTCGGTTTTTTTTGGATTTTCGCTGGCATCCGCGTTATGCCTTCGTGCTTCAGGCGTCGCCCCTGTGCGGGGCGGCACCTACTTTTCTTTGCCGCCGCAAAGAAAAGTAGGCAAAAGAAAGCGGCTCACACCGCCAACATTTCTTCTTGCCTGAGGGCCCCCACAGGTTCTTACGCTTCACACGACAACCACGTGACCCACGTTCGCTGCCAACGCTCTTGCGGTGCGCCTCACCCGCTTCATGCCCCCGCGTCGGAGTTCACCGTGCCAGACAGTCCACCGCCGCCCAGGTGGCAAACTGTGTGTAGGTTGTCGCGTCGTATAGGGCGGCGCTCTTACCGGGTGGGGCGCGCGCTATCGGTTCGGAGTGGTGCGCGTGTGGCGCGAAAGCCGACACACAGTTTGCCACCTGGGCGGCGCATGTCATTCGCTGCCGCTGGCTCATGCATGGGTGCTTGAAGTGGGTGAGGCCTTGATTCAGCGCGCTGGCAACGCACACGTGCAGGGCGTTGCCGTGTGAAGTGTCGGGACGTTGGGGGCCCGTGGACAAACGTCAAGCGCTGGCGGTGTGAGCCGCTTTCTTTTGCCTACTTTTCTTTGCGGCGGCAAAGAAAAGTAGGTGCCGCCCCGCACAGGGGCGACGCGTGAAGCACGAAGGCAAAACGCGGATGCCAGCGAAAATCCAAAAAAACCAAACAGCGTCGCAGACAACACAAAAAAACCAAACCCTTACGCCGCATTCGACTGCAACCGCGCGGTCCGCGCAACAGGAAACCGCACAGTAAAGACACTCCCCCGCCCTTCCTCACTCTTAACCTCAAGCTGCGCATCATGCCGCTGCAGCACATGCTTGACGATAGCCAGCCCAAGCCCGGTGCCACCCGTATCCCGGGATCTACTCCGATCAACCCGATAAAACCGCTCAGTCAATCGCGGAATATCCGCAGCAGGAATCCCGAGCCCGCTATCGGTAACGGAGAAAACCGCCTGCCCGCCTTGCGCATGCCAACTCACCCCAATCGACCCGCCGTCAGGCGTATAACGAATCGCATTCGTCACGAGATTGCCAAACGCGCTGAGGATTTCAGACTCGACGCCCGTCACAGTCAGCGCCTCATCAGCATCGAACGAAATGCGATGACGTTCGCCAGAAAGACTCTGCGCATCGTCCTGCAAATGTCGCAACACCGCGCGCATATCGACCATCTGATTGCTAGGCGGCTTGTTGTCGCCTTCGAGCGTCGCGAGCACGAGCAGATCACTGACGATATGCTGCATCCGCTGCGCCTGCTGCATCATCAGATCGAGATAACGCACGCGCTCGCTCTCGTCGAGCGGCAACTCGCGCATCGTTTCGAGAAAGCCGGACAAAACCGTCAACGGCGTCTTCAGCTCGTGCGATACATTCGCGACAAAGTCGCGGCGCATCGCGTCCGTGCGTTCAAGCTCGGTAATGTCTTGCGACAGCACCAGCTTGCGGTTCTCGCCATAAGGAAACACCTGCACGGAAATCACGTTCTGCCGCTTGTCGCCCATCCCGCGCATGATCAGCATCTCTTCGTAATGATGCGAATTCAGGTAGCGGACGAAGTCGGGATGACGCACGAGATGCGTGATGTGCTGGCGCAGATCGCGTTTCGCATCGAGGCCGAAGTGCTCTTCGGAGATCGCGTTGCACCACTCGATCTGATCATGATCGTCGAGCATAGCAACACCGTTCGGCGACGCCTGGATCGCCTGAATGAAACGCGAGTGCTGCTGCTCGACCTGGCGCACCTGCGCGTGCCAGCGCTTCGCGAGCTTGTGCAGCCGGTAGTAGATTTCGCCCCAGATGCCCGGCGCGCTCGGCACCTCGCCATACACCGGCGCGTCGAGCAGACGCCACAGCCGCTGCTTGTGAAACGTGCTGAAAATGCCTTGCGCGAGCAACGCGAGCACGGCAAGCGTCAACGCCGCCTTGGTGCTGACGAACACACCGACTGCCGCGCATAGCACAGCGAGGAGCACAAGCGATACCAGGGACCGCGCCCAGATGATGTTCATGTGTTCCTGCAACCTTGAAGACAAATCTGAAGACTACAGAGACAACAAAGCGCGCTGCGTTGAGATGCCGCAGCGCGCTTCGCGTTTTTCGATCAGTTTACCTTATGCGCTTTTGGCCAGCCGATAGCCGCTGCCGCGCACCGTCTCGATCATCGCATCGCAGCCGGCGGGTTTAAGCGCGGCGCGCAGACGCTTGATGTGCACGTCGACCGTGCGCTCTTCGACGAACACATGGTCGCCCCACACCTGATCGAGCAGTTGCGTGCGGCTGTGGACACGCTCCGGGTGCGTCATGAAGAAGTGCAGCAGGCGGAACTCCGTCGGACCCAGATCGAGCTTGATCTCGTTGCCTTCCGCGTGAGCCGCGACGCGATGCGTGGCCGGGTCGAGCTTCAGCCCGTTGATCGCGACGACGTCTTCCGTCAGCTGCGGCGCGCGGCGGCGCAGCACCGCCTTGATGCGCGCCATCAGTTCTTTCGGCGAAAACGGCTTCGTCACGTAGTCGTCGGCGCCGATTTCGAGGCCGAGCACCTTGTCCTGCTCGTCGCCGCGCGCCGTCAGCATGATGATGGGAATGTGCTTGGTGCGCTCGTTGTTGCGCAGGTCGCGTGCGAACGCGATGCCCGATTTGCCCGGCAGCATCCAGTCGAGCAGCACGAGATCGGGAAGCACATCGCTGATCAGGTTCTGCGCCTGTTCGGCGTTGTACGCACGAATCGGACAATGGCCCGCGTGTTGCAAGTTGACCGAGATCAGCTCGGAAATAGCGGGTTCATCTTCGATAACGAGAATACTGCTGGGCATCGGCGCCTCTTGATAAACGATATGCGGTGTAAAAGTCTGGCCTGTGCGTCAGACGGATCAGCTGAGCGCCTCGCGTTCGAGCGCGTCGCGGCCCATGTGGCGCACGTCCGTGCCCTTCACCACGTAGATGATGAACTCGGCGATGTTCTTCGAGTGGTCGCCGATCCGCTCGATCGCCTTCGCGATGAACAGGAAGTCGAGCCCCACGGAGATCAGGCGCGGATCTTCCGTCATGTACGAAATCAGCTTGCGCACGAAGGCACGGAATTCCTCGTCGATCGCCTTGTCGTCGCGCACGATCTGCGCGGCAGCCACGGTGTCGAGGCGCGCGAACGCATCGAGCGCGCGGCGCAGGATGCTCACGGCCATATCGCCCGACAGCTTGATCTCGGCGATGTTGATCGTGCGCGATGCGCCGTCTTCCGACAGACGCTTGGTGCGCTTGGCGATCTTCTCGGCTTCGTCGCCGGCGCGTTCGAGGTTCGTGATGGTCTTCGAGATCGCCATCACGAGACGCAGGTCGCGCGCCGTCGGCTGACGCCGCGCGATGATGTTGCTGCACTCTTCGTCGATCTCGACTTCCATCTGGTTCAGACGGTCTTCGGCGGCGATCACCTGGTCGGCGATACCGATGTCGAATTCGTTCAGCGCGTTCATCGCGGCGACGATCTGCGCCTCGACGAGGCCGCCCATTTCGAGCACCTTCGAAGACACGGCGTTCAGATCGGCGTCGAACTGGCTGGACAGGTGTTTGTCGGACATGTCGTACTCCCTAAGCTCGTGCGCTCAGCGCTTAGCCGAAGCGGCCCGTGATGTAGTCTTCCGTTTCCTTGCGGACCGGCTTGATGAAGATCTTTTCGGTGTCGCCGAATTCGATCAGTTCGCCCAGGTACATATAGGCAGTGTAGTCCGAACAACGCGCCGCCTGCTGCATGTTGTGCGTGACGATCACCACCGTATAGTCGCTCTTGAGCTCCGCGATCAGTTCTTCGATGCGACCCGTCGAAATCGGGTCGAGCGCCGAGCACGGTTCGTCGAGCAGCAGCACTTCCGGACGGATCGCAATGCCGCGCGCGATGCACAGACGCTGCTGCTGGCCGCCCGACAGACCGTAGCCGCTCTGGCCCAGCTTGTCCTTCACTTCGTTCCACAGCGCCGCCTTGGTCAGCGCCCATTCGACGCGATCGTCCATCTCCGAGCGCGACAGCGTTTCGAACATCTTCACGCCGAACGCGATGTTGTCGTAGATCGACATCGGGAACGGCGTCGGCTTCTGGAACACCATGCCGATACGCGCGCGCAGCAGCGAGATGTCGCGCTTCGTGGTGAGCAGGTTTTCGCCGTCCATCAGGATTTCGCCTTCGGCGCGCTGCTCCGGATAGAGCGCGTACATCTTGTTGAACGTGCGCAGCAGCGTCGACTTGCCGCAACCCGACGGACCGATGAATGCGGTCACCTTGCCTTCGGGAATCTGCAGGTTGATGTTCTTCAGCGCGTGATACTTGTTGTAGAAGAAGTTCAGGTTGTTGACTTCGATCTTCGGACGCGAGGGCGCTGCCGCTTGACCGCTCTGCGCCGGGTCGAAACCGGCGGGTGCCGCCGGGCGTTCGACGGGATTCAGGTGACTTTCTGCCATGTTCATCGGATCGCTCCGCCCTTACTTTTTCGAGAAGATCGTACGCGCGAGAATGTTGAGTCCCAACACTCCGAGCGTGATCAGGAAGACGCCGGCCCACGCGAGCGATTGCCACTGCGCAAACGGGCTCATCGCGAACTTGAAGATCGTGACCGGCAGGTTCGCAACCGGTTGATTCATGTCCAGCGTGAAGAATTGATTGGACAGCGCCGTGAACAGCAGCGGCGCCGTTTCGCCGGCGATACGCGCGATGGCCAGCAACACGCCCGTCACGATGCCCGCCACCGAGGCCTTCAGCGTGATCGACAGCACCATCTTCCACTTCGGCGTGCCGAGCGCGAAGGCTGCTTCACGCAGTGCGTTCGGCACGAGCTTCAGCATGTTCTCCGTCGTGCGGATCACAATGGGAATCTGCAGCAGCGCGAGCGAGACCACACCCGCCCAGCCGCTGAAATGGCCCATCTTCGCGACGACCAGCGCATACACGAACAGACCCACGACGATCGACGGCGCCGACAGCAGAATGTCGTTGATGAAGCGCGTGATGCTCGCGAGCCAGCCCTTCTGGCCGTACTCGGCGAGATACACGCCCGCCATGATGCCGATGGGGGTGCCGACGAACGTGGCGATCACGACCAGCATCAGGCTGCCGACGATCGCGTTCGCGAGACCGCCGCCGTCCGTGTTGGGCGGCGGCGTCGATTGCGTGAACAGTTCGACCGACAGACCGCCGACGCCGAGGCGCAGCGTCGTGTAGAGAATCCACACCAGCCAGAGAAGGCCGAACGCCATCGCCGCGAGCGACATGGTCAGCGCAATCGCATTGGTGACCTTGCGGCGCTTTTGCAGCCGGGTGCGCATCGCTTCGAGCGCGGCGCTGTCGGTGCTGCCCGGCATGTTCAACGAGGACTGGCTCATTTCGCGCCCTCCCCTTTCTCGAGGCGTAACAGCATGATCTTCGAAATCGCCAGCACGACGAAGGTGATCACGAAGAGGATCAGACCGAGTTCCATCAGCGCGGCCGTATGCAGGCCGGGCGCGGCTTCCGCGAACTCGTTCGCGAGCGCCGACGTAATGCTGTTACCCGGCGAGAACAGCGACACATTGTCGAGCAGGTTCGTGTTGCCGATCACGAACGTGACGGCCATCGTCTCGCCGAGTGCGCGGCCAAGACCGAGCATCACGCCGCCGATCACACCCGTCTTCGTGAACGGAAGAACGATCCTCCACATCACTTCCCAGGTCGTGCAGCCGATGCCGTACGCCGATTCTTTCAGCAGCACGGGCGTGACTTCGAACACGTCGCGCATCACGGAGGCGATGTACGGAATGATCATGATCGCGAGAATGACACCCGCGCACAAAATGCCGATGCCGATGGGCGGACCCTTGAACAGCGCGCCGATGATCGGCATGCCGCCGAGCAGCTTGCCGAGCGGCTTTTCGAAATACTCGGCGAAGATCGGCGCGAACACGAGCAGGCCCCACATGCCGTAGACGATCGACGGAATCGCGGCGAGCAGCTCGATCGCGATGCCGAGCGGCCGGCGCAGCCAGGCGGGCGAGAGTTCGGTCAGAAAAAGCGCGATGCCGAAACTCACGGGCACCGCGATGATGAGTGCAATGATCGACGTCGCAATCGTGCCGTAGATAGGCACCAGCGCGCCGAACTGCTCGGAAGGTGGATCCCAGTCGGCCGTCCACAGGAAAGCGAGGCCGAATTTCTGGATCGTCGGCAGCGAAGCGACGATCAACGACACGATGATGCCGCCAAGCAGCAGTAGCGTGACGATGGCGGAAAGCCGCGCAATGCCGCCGAAAATGACGTCGCCCGCGCGGCTGGGCGCTTTCTGCGTCGTGCTTCCGGGCGGAGTCGACCGGGCCGCGTCAGAAGTGAGAGGGAGGTCGGACATGGGAGCTGATAAACCTGTTTCCGGTTGCCGCATGGCGTATGCCAGACGGCCAGAACGATGGCCGCCGGGCTTCACCGAAGCCGGGCGGCCGGCCCGCGCGCATCATCCAGATGTCATGCGCGCGGTGCTTGCTGCTTTTACCCGCTGTTGCTGCAAGTCGAGGATTACTCGGCAAGCGCCTTGCCCGATGCGTCCTTGACCTTAGCCTTCCACTGCGTCTTGATTTCCGACACGACCGATTCCGGCAGCGTGATGTAGTCCAGATCGTTCGCGGCCTGGCCGCCGTTCTTGAACGCCCAGTCGAAGAACTTCAGCGTTTCCGCGCCTTGCGGACCCTTTTCCTGCGTCGTGTGCAGCAGCACGAACGTCGCGCCGACGATCGGCCATGCGTTCTTGCCCGGCTCGTTCGTGAGGATCTGGTAGAACGACTTCGACCAGTCTGCGCCGGCTGCCGCTGCCTTGAACGTTTCCGTCTTCGGCTCGACCACCGTGCCAGCCGAGTTCTTCAGGTCGACGTAGGTCATGTGGTTTTGCTTCGCGTACGCCCACTCCACATAGCCGATCGCGCCCGGCAGACGCTGCACGAATGCCGCCACGCCGTCGTTGCCCTTGCCGCCCGTGCCCGTCGGCCAGTTGACCGTCGAACCTTCACCGATCTTCGACTTCCACTCGGGGTTGACCTTCGAAAGATAGTTCGTCCAGATGAAGCTCGTGCCCGAGCCGTCTGCGCGGCGGACCACGGCGATGTCCGTATCCGGCAGCTTGACCTTCGGGTTCAGCGCGGCGATAGCCGGGTCGTTCCACTTCTTGACCTTGCCCAGGTAGATGTCGCCGAGCACTTCGCCCGACAGCGTGATTTCGCCAGCCTTCACGCCCGGCACGTTGATCACGGGCACCACGCCGCCGACCACCGTCGGGAACTGGAACAGGCCTTCCTTGGCGAGTTCGTCGTCCTTCAACGGAGCGTCCGAGCCCGCGAAGTCAACGGTCTTCGCGACGATCTGCTTGACGCCGCCCGACGAGCCGATGCCCTGATAGTTGACCTTGCCGCCGCCCGTCTTCTGGTAAGCATCTGCCCACTTCGTGTAGATCGGTGCTGCAAAGGTGCTGCCCGCGCCGGTGATATCGGCGGCTTGCGCTGCGATCGCGAAGAGAGCGCCAGCCATGCCAGCGAACGCGGTTTGCATCAGTTTCATGTTTTCTCCGTGGTTGTGAGCGTGTGCAACGACACCGCGAAGAATAGTGGCCCATTGTGACAGTCATGTGACTTATCGTGAACTTCCCGTGACAGTCTTATTACGGCCGTGAAAGGCACTATCTAAGGGTTTCTACTACAGAAGCAGATGCGCTTTGAATGGATGGTTTTCGCTTGAAATCGGCCTGTCGCGAACGTTTGCGGGCTCTGGCGCGCAATGGAACGGCTGCGTAAAAAAGGGCGGCATAGCGCCGCCCTTCTCGTCGTTGAAACGCTGTTGTCGCGATCAGGTCGTCGCCTGCTTGACGACGTCGGCGATCCTTTCGGCGTGGCGCACGGCGTCCTTTTCCTGCGCAGCCTCGACCATCACGCGCAGGACAGGCTCGGTGCCCGACGCGCGAATCAGCACGCGACCGCTGCCGTCGAGCGCGCCCTCCGCCTCGCTGATCGCGCGACGAATCGCGTCGCTGCTCTTCCAGTCCGCGCCCGGCTGCATCCGCACGTTGATCAGCTTCTGCGGGAACAGATTGACGCCTTCGAGCAGCTGCTCGAGCGAACGGCCGCTGCGTTGCATTGCTGCCAGCACCAGCAGCGCGGAAACGATGCCGTCGCCCGTCGAATGGCGATCCAGCGACAGGATGTGGCCCGAGCCTTCCGCGCCCAGCTCCCAGCCATGCTCGCGCAGTTGTTCCAGCACGTAGCGGTCGCCGACGGCGGCGCGCACGAACTGCACGCCCGCCTTCTTCAGCGCCACTTCGACAGCCATATTGGTCATCAGCGTACCGACTGCGCCTTCGACCTTGCCCTGCGTCGCGATCCGGTCCTGCACCAGCACGTACAGCAGCTCGTCGCCGTTGTAGAGCCGCCCGTTCGCGTCGACGACCTGCAGGCGGTCGGCGTCGCCGTCGAGCGCAATGCCCAAATCGGCCTTGTTCGCGCGCACCGCACGCACGAGCGCGTCGGGTGCCGTCGCGCCGACGCCGTCGTTGATGTTGAAGCCGTTCGGCGACACGCCGATCGTGATCACGTCCGCGCCGAGCTCATGGAACACTTGCGGCGCGACGTCGTACGCAGCGCCGTGCGCGCAATCGACGACCAGCTTCATGCCGCGCAGATCGAACGCTTGCGGGAAGGTGCTCTTGCAGAACTCGATGTAACGGCCTGCCGCGTCGTCCAGACGTCGCGCCTTGCCAAGGCGCTCGGACGGCGCGCAATCAAGCGGCTTGTCCAGTTGCTCCTCGATTTGCAGTTCGACTTCGTCCGGCAGCTTGTTGCCGTCGGCGGAGAAGAACTTGATGCCGTTGTCGTAGTACGGATTGTGCGATGCGCTGATCACGACGCCCGCCGCAAGACGCAGCGCGCGCGTCAGATACGCGACACCCGGCGTCGGCATCGGCCCCGCCAGCATCACGTCGACGCCCGCCGCCGAGAAGCCCGATTCCAGCGCCGCTTCGAGCATGTAGCCCGAGACACGCGTGTCCTTGCCGATCAGCACCGTAGGCCGCTTGCCCGTATTCGCCCAGGTGTCGGCGCCCGCGAGCACCTTGCCGGCTGCATAGCCGAGCCGCAGCACAAAGTCAGGCGTGATCGGCGCTTCGCCGACCTTGCCCCGAATCCCATCCGTTCCGAAATATCGACGTGCCATATTGGAATTGTCCTCCCACCCGTGGAAATCAGCCGCGAAGCGCTGCGTCGCGCATCGCTGCCCATACCTGTAGTCCTTGCACTGTCTGCTCGACGTCATGCACGCGGATAATCGCCGCTCCGCGTTCAGCCGCGCACACGGCCGCCGCGACACTCGCCACCACGCGTTGCTGCGGCGGCCGCTGCACGACGGCGCCCAGCATCGACTTGCGCGACATGCCCGCGAGAATCGGCAGCGGCGTGCCGACTATAGGTGCGGTCTCAGGCAAGTGAGCGAGCAGCGCGTAATTATGCTCGACCGTCTTGCCAAATCCGAATCCTGGATCGACGCAGATACGATTTTTTGCAACACCTGCGCCCATGAGCGTATTGACACGTTCGTCGAGGAAGGCGCGAATCTCCGCGACCACGTCCGCGTAGGCGGGCTCGCCGGCCTGCATCGTCTGCGGTTCGCCGAGCATATGCATCACGCACAGACCACACTGGCTGTCCTTCACCGCTTCGATCGCGCCGGGCATCCTGAAGCCCCAGATATCATTGATCAGATCAGCGCCGGCTGCCAGCGCATGGCGCATAACTTCAGGTTTGTAAGTGTCGACGGACACGGGAATGCCTGCGTCGCTCAGCTCCTTGACGAGCGGGATCACGCGATCCAGTTCGTCTTCGAGCGGTACGGGCGGCGCGCCGGGCCGCGTCGACTCGCCGCCGATGTCGATGATGTCGGCGCCTTCGGCCAGCATCAGTTCCGCCTGCCGCCGCGCCTTGCTGGGCTCCGCATACAGACCGCCGTCGGAAAACGAATCGGGCGTCACATTCAGAATGCCCATCACGAGCGGGCGTTCGAACGTAAAGGTGAAACGGCCGCATTGCATCGGCTCGGGAATGGGATAAAGCGGGGAATGGGCGTTTGACACGAGACTGGACCGTACGACAAAGGCGAAGGATTAGGGACGATCGCGAAACGTCTGCATCGCGATTAGACAGCATTAGAAATGAAAACGGGCCGGTGTGAAAACACACCGGCCCGTAAAACACCTTTAACCGATCATCAGGTAGCCGGTGCGGTCGCGCTGCCCGGCTTCACTTCCGCGCCGGGGCTGCTGCCACCCGATGATGCATCGCCAGGCGACGGCGAGCTCTTCGGCGAGCGCGGCGGACGGCCAGCCATGATGTCGTTGATCTGATCGGCGTCGATCGTTTCCCACTCCATCAGCGCGGCGGTCATCGCCTCGACCTTGTCGCGGTTCTCGTCGAGCAGACGCCTTGCGAGGTTGTACTGGTCGTCCAGCACGCGACGGATTTCCGCGTCGACCTTCTGCTGCGTCGCTTCCGAAATGGTGCGCGTAAAGCCCCGGCCGAACGGCGACGCATCGTTCTCGTCGTCGACGTAGACCATCGGTCCCAACGCGTCCGTCATGCCGAAGCGAGCCACCATGGCGCGCGCCGTGGCCGTCGCCTTGTTGAAGTCGTCGGATGCGCCCGTGCTGATCAGGTTCAGGAACAGCTCTTCCGCCACGCGTCCGCCGAACAGGATGGCCAGACGGTCGAGCAGGTAATCCTTCGAATACGTTTCGTTGTCGTGCTCCGGCAACTGCCACGTCACGCCCAACGCACGGCCGCGCGGGATGATCGTGACCTTGTGCACCGGGTCCGCCTTCGGCAACAGCTTGGCGATCACCGCATGGCCCGACTCGTGGTAAGCCGTCGCGCGCTTCGCGTCTTCGCGGATCACGGCCGACTTGCGCTCCGGACCCATGAAGATCTTGTCCTTCGCGTCCTCGAAGTCCTGCATTTCGACGATGCGCTTGCCGCGACGCGCGGCGAACAGCGCCGCTTCGTTCACGAGGTTCGCCAGATCGGCGCCCGAGAAGCCCGGCGTGCCACGCGCGATCACTGCCGCGTCGACGTCGTTCGCGATCGGCACCTTGCGCAGGTGCACCTTCATGATGTGCTCGCGACCACGGATATCGGGCAGACCGACGTACACCTGACGGTCGAAACGGCCCGGACGGAGCAGCGCCTTGTCCAGCACGTCCGAACGGTTCGTCGCAGCGATCACGATCACGCCCGAGTTCGCCTCGAAGCCGTCCATCTCGACCAGCATCTGGTTCAACGTCTGCTCGCGCTCGTCATTGCCGCCGCCCATACCGGCGCCACGATGACGGCCAACCGCGTCGATTTCGTCGATGAACACGATGCAAGGCGCATGCTTCTTCGCCTGCTCGAACATGTCGCGCACGCGAGCCGCACCTACACCGACGAACATTTCGACGAAGTCCGAACCGGAAATGCTGAAGAACGGCACCTTCGCCTCGCCCGCGATAGCGCGCGCGAGCAGCGTCTTACCGGTTCCCGGCGGACCGACCAGCAGCACGCCGCGTGGAATGCGACCGCCCAGCTTCTGGAACTTCTGCGGATCGCGCAGGAAGTCGACCAGTTCGGACACTTCTTCCTTGGCCTCGTCGCAGCCGGCGACATCCGAGAAGTTGATTGCGTTGTTGTTCTCATCGATCAGACGCGCACGGGATTTACCGAACGAGAAGGCACCGCCTTTCCCGCCTCCCTGCATCTGTCTCATCATGTAGAACCAGAACCCGATGATCAGAATGGTTGGCCCGAGGTAATACAGCGCGGACACCAGCGCGTTCGGCTCGTCATCCGCCTTGCCGCTGACCTGCACGCCATACTTCATCAGGTCGCCGACCATCCAGATGTCGCCCGGCGACACGATCTGATACTTCTGACCGTCGGCAGGCGTCACCGTGAGGTTGCGCCCTTGAACGATCACGCTCTTGACCTTGCCGCTTTTCGCGTCGTCCATGAACTGCGAATACGAAACGCCTTCCTGGACACGGGGCTTGTCGAACTGCTTGAACACCGTAAACAGCACCAGTGCGATAACCAGCCACACTGCTGCTTTCGAAAACATGTTGTTGTTCAAAGCACCACTCCTTCACTCATAGACAAGCGCCTACATTTGCCTTGCGGCACCACTCAGGCATTCTAATCCAGTCCGAAGACCCCTGCCATAAGCATTCGCTACCGCATAAATAGCGTACCGCGCAACCTCAGCGCTCTTATTTTCCGGCGTGCCGGAAATGCGGGCTTACATATCATTGCACCCGGTTTAACGGGGTCGCTTCAGATGCCTTCCCAGAATGAACGTCTCGGACGATTTGTCTCGGGACGCCTTCGGTTTGCGAGCGGCCACCGTCTTAAACTGATGCTTGAACTTTTCGACAATCTGGCTGTAACCGCTCCCGTGAAAGCATTTGACTAAAAGGGCACCATCGGGTTTGAGGTGGTTTTGCGAAAATTCCAGCGCGAGATCGCACACATGCTCAATCCGCGCGGCATCCGCCACCGCCACTCCCGACAGGTTGGGCGCCATATCCGAAATTACAAGGTCGACATCGCGTTCTCCAACCACTTCTTCCAGTTGTTCGAGAACGCTGTCCTCGCGGAAGTCGCCCTGAATGAAATGGACGTCGGCGATCGGCTCCATCGGCAGCAGGTCGAGCGCAATGATCGTGCCGTCGATGCCGCCGTCCCGCTGGGCGTCGCGATGCTTGCCCTGCGCGAGCTTGTTGCGGACGTACTGGCTCCAGCTGCCGGGCGCGGCGCCCAGATCGACGATCACCTGACCCGGGCGGATCAGCTTGTCCTGCTCGTCGATTTCCTTCAGCTTGTAGGCTGCGCGGGCGCGATAGCCCTCCCGCTGCGCCATTTTCACGTACGGATCGTTGATGTGGTCGTGCAGCCACGACGTGTTGAACTTGTTTTTTGCCATTAAACGTTGAACTCTTGCTACGTAATGCCGCGCTTTTAGCGGATAATACGCGTTTAATTCGCGTGGCTGCAGCCAAAGGCTGTCTCCGCGCTCGTGATTCTGCTTGCAGTCCGCGCTGCCGCCGCTAACGCAGCAACCTGGCGCCGGCCTTGATGCCGGATTCATCGCCCGCAGTCGCCTAACCGCAGTTTCCTGTTTTTTCGCGCACCGCCTGCTGTTCCGCCGGTTTGCCGGACCACCGGTCCCTGCTCGCGGGCGTCGCCATTTTAGTCGAGTCCTCTACTTCTCATGCCAGCCCTCAAAGTTTCTTCCGAACAACGCGCCGAATTGCGCTCCCAGGCTCACGCGCTCAAGCCGGTCGTGATCGTCGGCGCCGAAGGGCTGACCGATGCCGTACTGACCGAAATCAAGGTCCACCTGAAAGCGCACCAGCTGATCAAGATCCGCGTGTTCGGCGACGAGCGCGAAGAGCGCATCGCCATCTACGAAGACATCTGCGATCGCCTGAACGCGGCGCCGATCCAGCATATCGGCAAGTTGCTGGTCATCTGGAAGCCGGAAAAGGTGGCTGCCGAGCGAGCGCCTGCTGCACGTGCACCGGCTGCGAAGACGAAGCGCGGCGCGCTGCCGAGCGCACGGGAAGTAGCCGGCGAATCACCGTCGAATAAGGGCCGCGCGCCGCGCGTCGTGAAGGTCGTCAAGCCGTCCGAAAATCCGATGCGCAAACCCAAGGCGCAGAAGTTGGTGGTGCGCGGCAACGAACGCGTCACCGCGGGTGGCAACATCAAGAAGGCGAAGAAGCGCCAAACCAGCGCGAAGCGCCTGCATCAGACGTCGAAGTAATGACGGGCTTGGCGCGGCGAACCGGTTTGATATCTCTGCCGGACCGCGCCAGCCGAAGCGGGATTGACGGACACCGACGTCATGCGGCGATCCGCCGCGATTCTTAAGCGCTGTCGGGGCCGGCTACTCGCTTGCCCGGACGCGTCATTGCCGCCGACGCGCGTTATCCCGCCGTCCGGCCAGCCACACGCCCCGCGCCCCGCTCCACGGCAACGCCCGATTCTGCCGGAAGCTTCCACACGAGCACGATGCCCAACAGGCTTTCGATCAGATAGAACACACTCGACACGCCGTGCAGCATGCCAAAGCGGCTCGCATAAACAGAGTGGCCGACATCCGTGCCCGCTTCCTGCGCGGCGATGCGCAGCGCATTCATGAACGGCTGCAACGCAAAGTAGCCGACCAGCACGCACACCAGCATGCCGGCAATCAGCCAGCGTAGACGTCGATAGGCATCGCCGCCGCGCCGGACCAGCAGATTACACAGCGCAAGCAGCAGCACGCCGCACACCACGCCGATCACACCTTCGATGCGAAACAGCTGCGCCGCGACCGCGCCCGCCGTCACGCGGTCGAGCGACGTGAACAGCACAGGCGCCACGGCATAGCCAATGGTCAGCAAACTGCCGACCCAAACGACCGTCAACAGGCGGAACAGACGATGCGGCATCGAAGACACGGCAACCGCCTCAGATGTAACGGACCGCGATGATCTCGTATTCGCGCACGCCGCCCGGCGCCTGCACCGACGCGACATCGCCTTCCGTCTTGCCGATCAGCGCACGCGCGATCGGCGAGCTGACGGAAATCAGGCCGTGCTCGAGATCGGCTTCGTCGTCGCCGACGATTTGATAGGTAACCGAATCACCCGAATCCAGATCTTCCAGATCGACCGTCGCGGCGAACACGACGCGGCCTTCCGCGTCGAGCGCGGACGGGTCGATGATTTGCGCGGCCGCCAGCTTCGACTCGATCTCAGCGATACGGCCTTCGATAAACCCTTGCTTCTCTTTCGCAGCGTCGTACTCGGCGTTTTCCGACAGATCGCCTTGGGCACGCGCTTCCGCGATCGAATTGATGACGGACGGACGCTCGACCGATTTCAGGCGCTGCAACTCGTCGCGCAGTTGGTCTGCGCCGCGCTTCGTCAATGGAATAGTGCTCATAAACAACTCTTTGGCAAAAGACAGCCACAAAAAAAATCACCGCGGTTAAGTGCATCCCGGTACGGTGCGCAAACGTGGCACAAAGCCCGATCTGACACCTTAGGGACGCCGCTTAACCGCGGCACTTACGTCTTCGACAGAAATCTGAAGCCTTAGTTTAGGCGAGCGTGGAGTCCTTGTAAATCATAGACTTCCAGATCCTTCAGATAACGCAAGCCTTCAACAGCGGCACGCGCGCCCGACATCGTCGTGTAGTACGTGACCTTGTTCGCTTGCGCGCTCATGCGGATCGAACGCGAATCGGCGATGGCTGCGCGCGTTTCGTCGACAGTCGTGAAGACGAGTGCGATCTCGCCGTTCTTGATCATGTCGACGATGTGCGGACGGCCGTCCTTCACCTTGTTGACGACCTTCACGGGGACGCCGGCCGCTTCGATGGCGGCCGCCGTGCCCTTCGTCGCGACGAGCGGATAGCCCAACTCATGCAGCATACGCGCGACTTCGACGGCCTTCGGCTTGTCGGCGTCCATCACGGTCAACAGCACCGTGCCCGTCTCCGGCAGACGCGAACCCGCTGCGAGTTGCGACTTGAACAGCGCCTCGCCGAAGGTTTGGCCCACGCCCATCACTTCGCCCGTCGAACGCATTTCGGGTCCGAGCACCGGGTCGACCGCCGGGAACTTGACGAACGGGAACACGGCTTCCTTCACGCTGAAGTACGGCGGAATCACTTCCTTCGTCACGCCCTGCTGCGCGAGCTTCTGACCGACCATCGCGCGCGCTGCGATCTTCGCGAGCGGCAGGCTGGTGGCCTTCGACACGTACGGCACCGTGCGCGAGGCGCGCGGGTTCACTTCGAGCACGTAGATGACGTCCAGCTTCGAGCCGTCCGCCTGCGGCACCTGCTGGATCGCGAACTGCACGTTCATCAGGCCGACCACGTTCAGCGCCTTCGCCATCGCGCCCGTCTGACGCTTGAGCTCAGCAACGGTTTCCTTCGACAGCGAGTACGGCGGCAGCGAGCAAGCCGAGTCGCCCGAGTGCACGCCTGCCTGTTCGATGTGCTCCATCACGCCGCCGATGAACACCGTGTCGCCGTCCGAGATGCAGTCCACATCGCATTCGATCGCATCGTTCAGGAAGCGGTCGAGCAGCACGGGCGAATCGTTCGACACCTTCACGGCCTCGCGCATGTAGCGCTCGAGGTCGCGCGGCTCGTGGACGATTTCCATCGCGCGGCCGCCCAGCACGTACGACGGACGCACGACGAGCGGATAGCCGATTTCGTCGGCGAGCTTCAGCGCTTCGTCTTCGGCGCGCGCGGTGCGGTTGGGCGGCTGACGCAGACCGAGGTCCTGCAGCAGCTTCTGGAAACGCTCGCGGTCTTCCGCGGCGTCGATCATGTCCGGCGACGTGCCGACGATAGGCACGCCGTTCGCCTCCAGATCCAATGCGAGCTTCAGCGGCGTCTGACCGCCGTACTGAACGATCACGCCGAGCGGCTTTTCCTTGTCGACGATTTCGAGCACGTCTTCGAGCGTCAGCGGCTCGAAGTACAGACGGTCAGACGTGTCGTAGTCGGTCGAAACGGTTTCAGGGTTGCAGTTGACCATGATCGTTTCGTAGCCGTCCTCGCGCATGGCGAGCGCGGCGTGCACGCAGCAGTAGTCGAACTCGATGCCCTGGCCGATCCGGTTCGGGCCGCCGCCCAGCACCATGATCTTCTTGTTGTTCGTCGGGTTCGCCTCGCACTCTTCTTCGTACGTCGAGTACATGTACGCCGTCTTCGTCGCGAACTCGGCCGCGCAGGTATCGACGCGCTTGTACACGGGCCGCACGTTCAGTTCGATACGGCGCTTGCGGACGTCCGGACCCGTCACGCCGAGCAGCTTGCCAAGACGGCGATCCGAGAAGCCGCTCTGCTTCAGATACTTCAGCTCTTCCTTCGTGAGGCTTGCGAGCGTGCGGCCTTCGAGCGCCTTTTCCTTGCGGATGATCTCTTCGATCTGCGCGAGGAACCACGGGTCGATCGCCGTTTCCTCGAAGATTTCCTGTTGCGTCAGGCCGAGGCGGAACGCGTCGCCGACATACCAGATGCGGTCCGGACCGGCTTCGCCGATCTCGCGGATCACTTCGTCGCGGCTGGTGGTCTTTTCGTCCAGACCGTCGACGCCCACTTCCAGACCGCGCAGCGCCTTCTGGAACGATTCCTGGAACGTGCGGCCGATCGCCATCACTTCGCCGACCGACTTCATCTGCGTGGTCAGACGCGGATCGGCTTCGCGGAATTTTTCGAACGCGAAACGCGGAATCTTGGTGACGACGTAATCGATGGTCGGTTCGAACGACGCCGGCGTCTGACCGCCCGTGATTTCGTTCTTCAGCTCGTCCAGCGTATAGCCGACGGCGAGTTTCGCCGCGACCTTCGCGATCGGGAAGCCCGTCGCCTTCGAAGCCAAAGCCGATGAACGCGACACGCGCGGGTTCATTTCGATGACGATCATCCGGCCATCGACGGGATTGATCGAGAACTGCACGTTCGAGCCGCCCGTATCGACGCCGATCTCGCGCAGCACCGCGAGCGATGCGTTACGCAGGATCTGATATTCCTTGTCGGTGAGCGTCTGCGCCGGCGCGACGGTGATCGAGTCGCCCGTGTGAATGCCCATCGGGTCGAGGTTTTCGATCGAGCAAACGATGATGCAGTTGTCCTTTTTATCGCGGACCACTTCCATCTCGTACTCTTTCCAGCCGAGCAGCGATTCTTCGATCAGCAGTTCGCGCGTCGGCGACAGATCGAGGCCGCGCTTGCAGATCTCTTCGAATTCCTCGCGGTTGTACGCGATGCCGCCGCCCGAGCCGCCGAGCGTGAACGACGGACGAATCACGATCGGGTAGCCGCTGCCGCCCGTGAAGGCGGCGATTTCGGCGTGCACGGCCATCGCTTCTTCCATCGAATGCGCGATGCCCGACTTCGCCGAGCCCAGGCCGATCTTCGTCATCGCGTCCTTGAACTTCTGACGGTCTTCGGCCTTGTCGATCGCTTCCGGCGACGCGCCGATCAGTTCGACCTTGTACTTTTCCAGCACGCCGTGATGATGCAGATCGAGCGCGCAGTTCAGCGCGGTCTGGCCACCCATCGTCGGCAGGATCGCGTCCGGGCGCTCTTTGGCGATGATGCGCTCCACCACCTCCCACGTGATCGGCTCGATATACGTGACGTCGGCCGTGTTCGGGTCGGTCATGATCGTCGCCGGATTGCTGTTGACGAGAATGACCTTGTAGCCTTCCTCACGCAGTGCCTTGCACGCCTGCGCGCCCGAGTAGTCGAACTCGCACGCCTGGCCGATGATGATCGGACCCGCGCCGATAATGAGGATGCTCTTGATGTCTGTCCGCTTGGGCATAACGCTCTCGCTAATGTATTCCTGAGTTCTTACTGTTGGCGCACCGGCGTTGTGCCGCCCGGACCGGCCCGTGGGGGCTCGGCCGAACGGCGTCGCGGGGCGCGCCTTTTTTCCCGTCGCTGTGCGCGACGTTTTGCAGGCGTTCCTGCTTTACGCCGCTGCCGAGTTATTGCCCTTCGCCTCGTCCATCAACGCAGTGAAGCGGTCGAACAGATAGGCGACGTCGTTCGGACCCGGCGATGCTTCCGGGTGACCCTGGAAGCAGAATGCCGGCTTGTCCGTCAGCGCGAAGCCTTGCAGCGTGCCGTCGAACAGCGACACGTGCGTCACCTTCGCGTTGGCGGGCAGCGTGTCGGCGTCGACCGCGAAACCGTGGTTCTGGGACGTGATCACGACGCGACCGTCGCCAAGGTCCTTCACGGGATGATTCGCGCCGTGGTGGCCCGTCTTCATCTTCATCGTCTTCGCGCCGACGGCGAGACCCATGATCTGATGGCCGAGGCAGATGCCGAACGTCGGAATGCCGCGCTCGATGAATTCGCGCGTGGCAGCGATCGCGTAATCGCACGGCTCGGGATCGCCGGGGCCGTTCGACAGGAAGATGCCGTCCGGATTCAGCGCGAGCGCGTCAGCAGCCGTGGCTTGCGCGGGCAGCACCGTGACCTGGCAGCCGCGTTCCGCGAGCATGCGCAGGATGTTGTACTTCACGCCGAAGTCGAACGCGACGACGCGGTAGCGCGGCGTGTTCTGCATGCCATAACCGCTGCCGAGACGCCATTCCGTCTGTTTCCATTCGTATGGCTTTTGCGTCGACACGACTTTCGCGAGGTCCATGCCCGCAAGGCCGGGGAACGAGCGCGCGAGTTCGATTGCCTTTGCTTCGTCATCCGAGCCTGCGAGAATCGCGCCGTTTTGCGCGCCCTTGTCGCGCAGCACGCGCGTGAGCTTGCGGGTGTCGATACCGGCGATCGCGACGACGCCTTCCGCCTTCAGGTAATCCGGGAGCGTGCGCTCCATGCGGAAGTTGGACGCGAGAACAGGCAGATCACGGATGATCAGGCCGGCGGCATGGACTTTCGTGGCTTCGACGTCTTCGGCATTCACACCAACATTGCCGATGTGCGGATACGTCAGCGTGACGATCTGGCGCGCGTAGCTGGGGTCGGTCAGGATTTCCTGATAGCCGGTGATGGCCGTATTGAAGACGACTTCACCGATCGTATGACCGGGCGCGCCGATCGAGTAACCACGAAAGACCGTGCCGTCGGCGAGCGCGAGCAGAGCGGGAGAAAATGACGGCAACACGGGAGACTCCTTGGGGAGCACCCTGTTGCCGACCTGTCTATCCGACCGTGCGGGCCGCGGCGAGGCGCATCATTCGATGCGCGCGCAGGCTCGCTCGCGTTGTCGCTGTTCGTGGAGGGTCGCACAGGCGCCGCGGAGCTCGCAGTCGGCCCATTGTGTAGGCGAACTGGCTGTTGCGGGCCGCTGGCGACGGTAGCCGGGAGTATTCACTCATGAAAAACAACCGGGACTACAACGAAACGCGGCGGATGAACGGTATGGGAGAGGTAGGCGCTAGGGTGCGGGTTGATAAGCTCAAACCTTGAAATTATAGCCTGAAACGACCCTTCTCTTCAAATCCGAGATAGGTGACGGCGCGGCGAAGCGGCTGCTACCGGACGCTTCGGGAATCATCAGCGCGCAGCGCAGCCGCTGGCCGGGCCCTTCACCACGTATCAGGATATGCCCGGCAGCTTACGGCTGATGTTCGGCGTGCACGTGCGCCGGACTTTTGGCCAGCACGCGGCTCGGCAGCACGTACCAGATGGCGCTCGCCAGTTGCAGCGCAACCAGAATGCCCCACGCGGTCAGATGCGCGGCGGGCGGATAGTGTCCGTCGACGGGCGTCCAGCGCGACAGCACTGCGCCCACGCCAATCTGGAAGCCGAAGATCAGCAGGAAAATAATCAGCGTGAGCGTGGTATTCGCGCGCCCGATCAGATGCGGCGGGAAATGGCGCGCGAGCACCGCATAACTCAGAATGCCGACGCCGCCGAAAATCCCGTAAGCCGCCCACAGCAATCCTGCCGGCAGCGGCGCCCGCAGCATGATCAGCAGTTGAGTGATAACGAAAAGCACCATGCCGACTCCGCAAAACGCATACAGCGACAGCCCCCGCCGCTCCATGCTGCGCGCCGCCGCGCCAAAGCCGACACAGCCGGCCATCATCGCGAAGCCGAGCACCGAGACGAACGCGGCCGCTTCATGCGACTGCAAGCCCGCTACGTCGCGCAACCACGCCCCCACCCACAGCGACTGCATGGCGTAGAACACGCCTTGCGTGACGACCGAGAATGACGCGATCTTCCAGAACGCCGCGCTGCGCAGGATATGCCACGTGCCCTTGAACTGGCTGACGAGGCTGGCCTGATGGTGCGTCTCCCTCGTTTCGGGCGCGAACGCCCAGAGCACCGCCGCCACGACGATCGTGAGAATGACGAGCCCGACGCAGACGGTGCGCCAGCTCGCCAGCGTCAGCAGCCACGTCAACGGCGAACCGACCACGACGCCGCCCAGACCGCCGACGGCCATCACGAGCCCATTGATCAGCGGCAGGCGTGCCGCCGGGAAATGTTGCGCCAGCGCCTTGAACGCGCCACCGAGGCACACCGACACGCCGACGCCAATCAGCAGCCGACCGACCATCATCGTCCCGACGCCGTGCGCGGCGCCGAATACGCCAATGCCTGCGGCGGCGAACAGCAGCATCCCTGCCGTCACGCGACGCGCGCCGTAGTGATCGAGCAGCACGCCCGCAGGCAGTTGCGCGCCCGCGAAGCCGAGGAAATACAGGCTGGTCAGCAGACCGAGATCGGCGGCTGTCAAGCCGAGCTCGTGCGTGATCAGCGGCGCGAAACCGAGATTCACGCCACGAAACACATACGAGACGAAGTAGCCGGCGGAGAACAGGAGAAAAACACGAAGCGGCGTCGAGAGCATGAGGCGTCAGCGAGTTGGCCCAGCGGGCCCGAGGGTGAACGATAGCCTAATCATGTCCATCGTGTCGCAAGACCGCGCATCGCGTACGGGCTCCTTTATGGGTTCCCGCAGGCACAGGTCGGTGGAAATGAAAACGCCGTCACCTCAGGTGACGGCGTCAAGGAAAACGAGGAGAGATCGGAGCGCACTTCATACGCTGCCCCCGCAGCGCATGTTCGGTCATCCTCGAGAAGGCCGCTGTTGTTTACTTGCCCTTCTTCGCGCTGGCCGAGACCTTGTGGCGGCTACCAGTATCGGCCTTCGACGCCTTGCCAGCCGCTTCCGTCGAAACCTTCGTCACCTTGCCTTTTGCGGCAGCAGGCTTGCTAACCGGTTCCGACACCTTCACCACGCCAGTGTGGCCGCGGCCTCGTTTCTTATCGTAGCGCGATTCCGATTTCGTGTCTGCGACCTGGGCGCTGGCCTTCTCGACACCGCCGCCGACGGGCACCGTCGCCAGCTTCTGCGGACCCGGCTCGCTCGGCATCGCCTTGCCGACGGGGACATGCAGCACGACGACCTGGCCCGGCATGACGAGGTCGCGCTTCGTCCGGTTCCACGCCTTCAACTGACCAACCGATACGTCGTAACGATCCGCGATCATCGCCATTGACTGCTTGCGCCGCACGCGGATCAGCATCTTGCGTGTGTCGGGCACGTCCGGCTCGATCGCGAGCACGGCGCTTTCGGCGACGTCTGCACTGATGTCTTCGTCGTCGTCATCGGCGCGCGGCACGACAATCGTCGACCCCGGCTTCAGGCGCATGCCGGCCGGAATCTTGTTGACGGCCATCAGCGTGTCGGGATCGACGCCGATCTTTTCGGCAATCGCAGCCGGACGCGAGCGCTCGGTGACCGTATAGGTCGTCCACGACGATAGCGAACCCGTGTACGACTTCAGATTGCGCTCGAACGCGCTGGCGTTGTCGAACGGCAGCAGGATCTGCGGCTGCGTCGCGCCCAGAATGACCGGCTTCTTGAACGACGGATTCAGCGAACGGAATTCGTCCGGCGTCATGTTCGCGAGCTTCGCCGCGGTGTCGACGTCGATATCGTGCGAAGTCGTCACTGTCACGAAGTACGGGTGATTCGGGATGGACGGCAGCGTGAGCCCGTAGACCTGCGGGTTCATCACGATGTTCTTGACCGCCTGCAGTTTCGGCACGTAGTTGCGCGTTTCCATCGGCATGCGCAGGCTCTGATAGTCCGTCGGCAGACCGGCCGCCTCGTTGCGCGCGATCGCGCGCTGCACGTTGCCCTCGCCCCAGTTATACGCGGCAAGCGCCAGATACCAGTCGCCGAACATATCGTGCAGACGCGACAGATAGTCGAGCGCGGCACTGGTGGAAGCGAGCACATCGCGTCGCTCGTCCTGCCACATGTTCTGC
This sequence comes from Paraburkholderia caribensis, assembly GCF_002902945.1. NCBI lineage: Bacteria > Pseudomonadati > Pseudomonadota > Betaproteobacteria > Burkholderiales > Burkholderiaceae > Paraburkholderia > Paraburkholderia caribensis. The sequence continues at coordinate 1,072,473 of NZ_CP026101.1, read as the reverse complement.
TTGAGGTTGTACGTGCGGCCCGTGCCCGGCACGAACTGCCACATGCCCGCCGCCTTCGCGACCGACAGCGCCTGCGGGTTATACGCGGACTCGATGAACGGCAGGAGCGCCAGCTCGGTCGGCATATGGCGCGCTTCCAGCTCTTCGACGATGTGATACAGATACTTTTGCGACCGTTCGGTCATGCGCTGGACGTAGTCCGGGCGCTGCGCATACCAGTTGACCTGCATGTCGACGAGGTCCGTCTGCAGGTCGGGCATCTGAAAACCACGGCGGATACGGCCCCAGAGATCGCTGTCCGCGCTCGTCAACTGGTCGACGGAACCCTGGTCGACGTTAATCGTTTCTTTGGCAGTGGCAGTCTTGCGAAGGGCGTCGGCTACGGCTTGCTGGCTGGCGGGATCGGAAGCAGTGGGAAGGCTGTTCGTTGCTGGCCCTTGGCTCGCGCAGGCGGCGAGCGTCAGGACCAACAACGCGCTAAAGATAAATCTCATGAACGTCTCGGCTTCCAAAAGGGCTGGAATTTGCAGCCGATAGTACGAAAGACCGCCCTTTCCGTCAATCAGAATAATGTGAAAAACGTAGCCAAATCTGAGGCTTGGCGTTTGTTTCTACGATTCGGATGAGCATATCCCCATGATTTACCAGGTCAGCGGAACCTGTTCTTCCATTCCCGCATCAACGTGAAGGCGGCCAACCGATCCGGCACCGATTCATGCAACTGCTCGGCGAGGGTCGCCTGAACTGTCGGCTCGCCCGCCCGCAGGAACGGATTGACGGCGCGTTCGTGAGCGATCGTCGTGGGCAGCGTCGGCACGTGGCGCGCGCGCAGATCCGTCGCTTCGTCGCGCCAGGCTTGCAGCTTCGCGTTGTCCGGCTCGCACGCGAGCGCGAAGCGGATGTTCGACAGCGTGTATTCGTGTGCGCAGTGCACTTCCGTCTCGCCGGGCAAACCGGCGAGCGCGTCGAGCGAGTTCAGCATCTGTGCGGGCGTGCCCTCGAACAGCCGGCCGCAACCGCACGCGAACAGCGTGTCGCCGCAGAACACGTGCGGCGTGCCGCGCGGATCGCCCGCCTGGAAATACGCGATATGGCCGCGGGTGTGACCGGGCACATCGAGAATCGTGAAACTGAGTGCCGGCGCGGCGATGTGCACTTCGTCGCCCTGCTTGAGGCGCCCCGTCAGGTACGGAATCGCTTCTCCGGCGGGGCCGTAGACGGGCACAACCTGGCCATCCAGCAGATCGGCCACTCCGCCGACGTGGTCGGCATGATGGTGCGTGAGTAAAATAGCGCTCAGCCGCCATCCCCGTTTTGCCAGATAAGCCTTCACCGGGGCGGCGTCGCCCGGATCGACGACGACGGCGTGATGGCCGTCCGACACGACCCAGATGTAATTGTCATCAAACGCCGGGACTGGTACGTACTCGAGCGAATTCATAGGCGACGCATTCTTCAACATGTCTGACCGTTCGATTATAGACTGGCCTGCCTGGACCACCTCCCCGCCCGGACGCTATGTGCTGGAGTGGGAGCAGGCGCAGCTCGACCGCGTCGTGTCCGACGTATTCGGCTATCACGCGCTGCAGCTGGGCCTGCCGCAACTCGACGCGCTCCGCGAGAACCGCATGCCCTGCCGAGGCCTCGTGCTCGACGCAGAGAGCGGCGCGAGCGCACCTTACACGTTTCCGCGCGGCGTCGCGGGCGGGCTGCCCGGGCGCCACGCGCCGTCCGGACGCAGCGCCGTCTGGTGCGATCTGCTCGATCTGCCGTTCGAGGCGCAGAGCGTCGATCTGATCGTGATGCCGCACACGCTGGAGTTCACGCGCGATCCACACCGCCTGCTGCGCGAAGCCGAACGCGTGCTGATGCCAGAAGGTCAGTTGATCATTCTCGGCTTCAATTCATTGTCGCTGTGGGGCGCGCGGCAATCGGTCGGCAAGGTCACGGGGCGGCCCTTCGTGCCCGCGGCGCATGACCTGATCGCGTTCACGCGTCTGAAGGACTGGATCAAGCTGCTCGGTTTCGACCTTGAACGCGGACGCTTCGGCTGCTATCGTCCGCCCCTCGTCGGCGAAAAATGGCTGTCGCGCTATGAGTTCATGGAAGCCGCCGGCGACCGCTGGTGGCCGATTTTCGGCGCCGTCTACATGGTCACGGCGATCAAGCGCGTGCGCGGCATGCGCCTCGTCGGTCCGCTGAAAGTCAAGAAGCCCGTGCTGGCGGCCGGCCTCGCGCCCGCCGCCACGCCCAACACCCGCAACAAGGCAAAATGAGTTCTGATCTGATCGAAATCTTCACCGACGGCGCCTGCAAGGGCAATCCCGGTCCCGGCGGCTGGGGTGCGCTGTTGCGCTACGGCGCGCAGGAAAAAGAACTGTTCGGCGGCGAAGCGAACACGACCAACAACCGCATGGAACTGATGGCTGTGATCGCCGCGCTCGAAGCATTGAAGCGCCCATGCAAGGCGATCGTCCACACGGACTCGCAGTACGTGCAGAAAGGCATCAGCGAATGGATTCACGGGTGGAAAAAGAAAGGCTGGGTGACGGCTGCCAAGGCGCCCGTGAAAAACGCGGATCTCTGGAAGCGGCTCGACGCGCTCACGCAGCAACATGAACTCGAATGGCGCTGGGTCAAGGGGCATGCGGGGCATCCCGAGAACGAGCGGGCGGACCAACTCGCCAATCGAGGCGTGGCCTCGCTGGCACAGCTTTGATCGTCAGCAGCGCATACAGGCACGCTCCATTCTTTTCACGCATCAACACAAACAGGCAACACCGACATGCGTCAAATCATCCTCGATACGGAAACGACAGGACTGAATGCGAAGAGCGGCGACCGGATTATCGAAATTGGCTGCGTCGAGCTGGTGAACCGCCGGCTGACGGGCAACAACCTGCACTTCTACGTCAATCCCGAGCGCGACAGTGATCCGGGCGCGCTGGCCGTACACGGACTGACCACTGAATTCCTGCGCGACAAGCCCAAATTCGCGGAGATCGCCGACGCGCTGCGCGACTTCGTGGCGGGCGCGGAACTCATCATCCACAACGCGCCCTTCGATATCGGCTTTCTCAACGCCGAGTTTTCGCTGCTGGGCTTGCCGCCGTTCACCGAGCATTGCGGCGAGGTGATCGACACGCTCGTGCGCGCAAAGTCGATGTTCCCGGGCAAGCGCAATTCGCTCGACGCCCTGTGCGATCGCTTCGGCATCAGCAATGCACATCGCACGCTGCACGGCGCGCTGCTCGACTCGGAACTGCTCGCCGAGGTGTACCTCGCGATGACGCGCGGCCAGGAAAGCCTCGTGATCGACATGATCGGCGAAGCGGCAGCGGGCCATGCAGACGGCGCCAAGCGAGTGCAGCTCGATACGCTCGAACTCATCGTGCTGACGGCGACGGAAGACGAACTGGCCGAACACGAAGCATTGCTCGATGGTCTCGACAAATCGGTGAAGGGCACGAGCGTGTGGCGCACCCAACCCGCTGCGGAAGATGTCGCCGCGACAGCGGATACGCAAATCGCTTAAAAAGTACTTGTCGAAGTCTAAAAGAGCTGACATAATGCACAGCTCTTCGGGTGGTTAGCTCAGCGGTAGAGCACTGCCTTCACACGGCAGGGGTCACTGGTTCGATCCCAGTACTACCCACCAGAATTTCTGGTGTTGGTAAAGACGAACACCGAAGAATCGAGGGCTTAGGTTTAACGACCTAAGCCCTTTTTCATTTTCTCCGCTCCGTTTTGTTGCCTGCCGCAACAACTACGCGCCAATCCCGCGCGCCATGCCCGACGCGGCGAACACCATCACGACGAGCAGAATGGACTGCCAGTGCCCCGTTCGGGCAAAGCGGCGGGCGCGGGAGAGATCCGGACTCTCGCCGTTTCTGACGGCGAGACGCCAGCGAATCAAGGTCATCATCGGCGCGATCTCAAAAGCGAAGATCAGCACGAGCGCCGCCATCTTCACGTGAAAGAGCGGCTCATGCAGGTAGTAGTCCGCGCCCTTCTCAAAGCCGCCGAACACGCGCATCAAGCCCGTGACGATCAGAACGACGGCCGTGACGCCCCACACGTTGTCCGCGACGAAGACGCGCTGCAGACCGGCCGGGTCGGATAGCTGACGCAGCCCGCGCGTGCGCCCGATGATCGCGGCGAGCGCAAATGCATAACCCAGCAGATGAACGGCGGCCAGCAACCAGCGGATCAACATGGACACCTCCATGAACGATGCAAAGCGGTTGGCGCTTCAGGCCCATGTCGGGCCGAGGGTGCCGGGGCGCGAGCGCCCGGAGTGAATATCAGGCCTGCCGCAGGCTCGCGTCGAGCGCCCGCGCCGCAACGCGATCGCCTTCCGTTGCGAGCGGCGTCCTGAACACCGTCTGCCGGTTGTGTCCGGCGGCAGCGGGCGAATCCCACATCAACTCGACTTTCGGGCCGCGCAGCAAGCCGCCGACACCCGCGCGCTCGAGCGTCGCGTGGCCGTTCGAAATGGGTGGCACGGTCGCCGGCTGGGCACCTGACAGATCGACGGCCTGCGCCACGCGCGACACAGGCGCCGCACGCCCGGTTCCGTCATGCCAGCGCAGCGACAGCTCGCGCGCGTCGTACTGGCCGAGCTTGCGGCTTTCGGCCCAGACGATGGCCGTGCGCGTGACGGCATCGATCGAAATCGCAAAGCGGCCGATCGCAAAGCGGCGTGCGGCGATATTCGTGCGCCACAGCGCGCGCGGCCGACAGATCCACACGACCACGGCGTACAGCGTCGGCGCGGCGAGCAGCCAGCCGTTGGTGGCGGCGACCGCGTTGAACGCACGCCGCCAGCCGGCCGCCCAGACGAACGCGCCCACCGACCAGACCGCGAACAGCAAACCGAGAAACGCAAACAGGCGCAGCGCCTGACGCAACCATTGCGGCAACGGATGGAACGGCCGCTCGGCGCGCGCCTTCGCGCCCGGCAGGAAGATCAGCAGAAACAGGAAAACGAGGTTGATGCAGGCCCACGGCGACGAAGCCATCGCCCGCAGTGCCGTCAGCGGGTCCATCTCGCCCATCGAGAAGAGCCAGCGCGCCAGTATCACGAGACCGATGGCGCGAAGCGCGAACATCGTGCCGGCGCCGGGCGCCGCGCTCGCACGCGTCTGTTTCGTTCTCGCCAAAGCAATCTCCTCATATCGACCGGCTGCGCCGGATTTGCGGCACGGCCATTATAGGGATATTACCGATTCGTCTCACGGTTGCAGGACCACGGACACACACTTTCGATACATTCCCCGCGCGTTTCGCCCCGGCGTGCGGCGCAAATGCAACAACGCCCCGCATGTTCGACACATGCGGGGCGTTGTCGTCCCATCCAACGGACCGCGCAGGCGTTAAGCAACCCGGTCGCGGTCAGCTTCGACGAAGATCAGTTTGCGTTGACTTCGCGCAGCACCGTGCGGCGCTTCGCGTGCAGCAGGTCTTCGTAGGTCTTCAGGTAGTTCTGCGCCATCACCTTCGACGAGAAGCGCGATTCGAACGCCTTGCGCACCTGCGCGCGCGGCAGCTGGTCGAGACGCTTGAGGGCAGCGACGGCGCTGATTTCGTCTTCGACGACGAAGCCCGACACGCCGTTCTCGATCACTTCGGGCACCGAGCCGCGCTTGAACGCGATCACGGGCGTGCCGCATGCCATGGCTTCGATCATCACCAGACCGAACGGCTCCGGCCAGTCGATCGGGAACACCAGTGCATGCGCGTTGCCGAGGAACTCACGCTTTTCGGCTTCGCCGATTTCGCCGATGTACTCGACGTGCGGCAGCGCCATCAGCGGCTTGATGACTTCTTCGTAATACGCGCGGTCGGCCTTGTCGATCTTGGCGGCGACCTTGAGCTTCATGCCTGCCTGGCCGGCGATGCGGATCGCACGGTCGAGGCCCTTCTCCGGCGAAACGCGGCCGAGGAATGCGAGGTAGCCCGGCTCGACGTTGGGGATCGGCGTGAGCACGTTTTCCGGCAGGCCGTGGTACACGGTCGACAACCAGTGCGCCTGTTGCAGCGGCTGGCGCTGGTTGTCCGAGATCGACACCACGGGCACGTCGCTGAACGTGTTGAAGACGGGCTGCAGTTCGGGCAGATCGAGACGGCCGTGCATGGTCGTCAGGAACGGCACCGGCTGGCGCGCGAACAGCGAGAACGGATAGTAGTCGATGTGGAAATGCAGCACGTCGAACTCTTCCGCGCGGCGGCGGACTTCTTCGAGCAGCAACATGTGCGGCGCCATCACGTCGCGGATCGTCGGGTCCAGACGCAACGCCTGCGGCCAGAAGGCTTCGAGCTTCGCGGAGGTTTGCGAATCGCCACTGGCAAAAAGCGTCACGTCATGTCCGAGCTCGACGAGCGCTTCCGTCAGATACGACACGACGCGTTCCGTGCCGCCATAAAGCTTGGGAGGCACCGCCTCGTGCAACGGAGCGATTTGAGCGATTCGCATAGGGAGAACTCCTCGTAAAAAATCAGGCAAAAAGACTGCAGTTTGGAAAAAGCGACTTCGCTTGCTCGCCAGGGCGCCCGGTTCGCATGCAGCCTGAAGCTGCACCGGACACGAGCCTGATTCTTTCGAGAAATTCCTGCGATGGATCGCTTGGTAAGACGCCAGCTTGGCCAATGTCAAAGTCTGTGCTCAAAGCCGTAAACGCGGCTCATGATTCGACGTTGACAAACTGTCAGATATTTCCTGACTCGACCGAGCATGCATTATCGATGCCTGCCTGGCGGACCGGCCCCAACATTTCAAAGTCTTTACGTTGTTACAAACGCGAAACACTTCGCAAACCCTTGTTTTCTCAAGGTGTTTTACAGTGGGAGCGCTGCATCGGCACTGGCGCCGCAAAGCCGTTCGACTGCAGTCATCCAGGACCCGTCTGCGGCGGCTGGAACTCGATGAGATTCCCCTCGCCGGCTCGTATGCAATCTGTAATTATATCTCGAAAATTCACGCCCCTGTCGTGAACCCCTTGCCCGCTAGCGGGTCAAGGCTGGGAAACCTTACCGGTACGTGTCGCGAAAATAATCGCGCCCCCATTGGCTGTCCCGCCATGCGAAATGGCTTTTGCATGTTTACAATGCGAGGCCTACGCTGGTGTTACGGGCCGTTCCCAGGCACGACCGTTGCACGACCTGAACCCGTTTTCAGACGTCTCAAACCGACACTGACAGACCAAACGAACAATTGGAACATCTCACCATTGCCCAGCGAAACGCCCATAACGCAAAGCTCGCGAGCTATGCGCACCGGCCGCTTGCATTCCTCTTCCGCTTTATCCGCCGCCATCCGGTCGCTCATCTGATCGTGCTGGGCAGCGTGTTCGCGGCCGTGGGCTGTGCGCTCGCTTCGCAATACGCGATCAAACATCTGATCGACGTGCTCGGCGCGGGACGCCATCATCCGGGGCCGCTGTGGGGCGCGTTCGCGATCCTGGTCGGCCTGATCGCCGCCGACAACCTGTTGTGGCGCGTAGGCGGCTGGGTCGCGGCGCATACGTTCGTGGCCGTCACGGGCGATCTGCGCAAGGACCTCTTCCAGTATCTGACGGGCCACTCGCCGACCTATTACGCGGAGAAACAGCCGGGCACGCTGGCGAGCCGCATTACGGCGACCTCGAACGCCGTCTACACGGCCGAAAACACAACCGCGTGGAACGTCCTGCCGCCGTGCATCGCGGTGGTGGGCGCGATCGTGATGATCACCGCCGTCAATCCGCTGATGGCGCTCGGCCTGCTGACCTGCTCGGCGATTTTGTCGGTCGTGTTGTTCAAGCTGGCGGGCCGTGGCTCGGCCCGTCATCACACCTTCGCGAGCAAGGCGGCCGCTGTCGACGGCGAACTCGTCGACGTGATCGGCAACATGGGCCTCGTGCGCGCGTTCGGCATGACGTTCCGCGAGCAGAAGCGCTTCAGCGCGACCGTAAAGTCGGAAATGATCGCGCGCCAGCAAAGCCTGCTGTATCTGGAGAAACTGCGACTGCTGCACGCGGTCATCACGGCGCTGCTGTCGGCGGGCCTGCTCGGCTGGGCGCTGTGGCTGTGGGATCAGGGCAAGGCGACCTCGGGCGACATCGTGCTGGTCAGCTCGCTCGGCTTCACGATCCTCCACGGCACACGCGATCTGGCCGTCGCACTCGTCGACGTGACGCAGCACATCGCGCGTCTCGCGGAGGCCGTCAAGACGCTGCTCGAACCGCACGGCATGCCTGATCACAACGACGCCGTCGAACTCGTCCCGCAAGGCGGCCGCGTAACCTTCGACAAGGTGACGTTTGCGTATCCGAAGCGCCGCCCGATTCTCGATCACTTCGATCTCGACATTCCGGCCGGCCAGCGCGTCGGCCTGATCGGCAAGTCGGGCGCGGGCAAGTCGACCGTGCTCGCGCTGCTGCAACGCTTTTATGAAACGCAGGCCGGGCGCATCCTGATCGACGGCCAGGATATCTCGTCGATCTCGCAGGACAGCCTGCGTCACTCGATCGCGCTGGTGCCGCAGGACATTTCGCTGTTCCACCGCACCGTGTACGAAAACATCGCGTACGGCCGGCCCGAGGCGACGCGCGAAGAAGTGCTCGCCGCCGCGCGCGAAGCCCGCTGCACGGACTTTATCGAGGCGATGCCGGAAGGCTTCGATACGATCGTGGGCGACCGCGGCGTGAAGCTGTCGGGTGGTCAGCGCCAACGTATCGCGATTGCGCGCGCGATCCTGAAGAACGCGCCGATCCTGCTGCTCGACGAAGCCACCTCCGCGCTCGACAGCGCGTCAGAAGAAGCGATCCAGAAAGCCCTCGACCGGCTGATGGTCGGCCGCACGGTGATCGCCATCGCACACCGTCTGTCGACGCTGCACAACTTCGACCGCATCATCGTCATGAGCGCGGGCAAGGTGATCGACGACGGCAGCCCCGAAGAGTTGCGCAACCGTCCGGGCCTGTATCGCGATCTGCTGTCGAAGCAGTTCGGCAAGCATTCGACACTGCATGTGGGCGGCAAGAAGTTCGACGAGCAGCACGTCGCGTGAGGCGCTTCTGAACTCGCTTCTGAACTGACACGCCATGAAAAAAGCCGCTTCGATGAAGCGGCTTTTTCTATTGGAACGACAGCGAAAAAGAGATCAACCCTCGGCGGCTTCCCGCACCACCCGCTGCGCATCCGGCATCTGCTGCAGGTCGCGCATGAAGTTGTCGCGCCATACGGACACGTTGTTCTCGCGCAGTTGCACCATCATGTCGTCATAGCGCGCCTTGCGTTCGGCAAGTGGCATCGACAGCGCGGCGCCGAGCGCATCGGCCATGCCGTCGACATCGACGGGATTGACGATCAGCGCGCCCGTCAACTCCTGCGCGGCGCCCGCGAAACGCGACAGCACCAGCACGCCGGGATCTTCCGGATCTTGCGCCGACACATACTCTTTCGCGACGAGATTCATCCCATCGCGCAGCGGCGTCACGTAGCCGACATGCGCGGTGCGAAACAGCGCCGCGAGCACGGGCCGCTCATACTGGCGATGGATATAGCGGATAGGCGTCCAGTCGAGCTCCGCAAAGCGGCCGTTGATGCGCCCCGACTCGCCTTCGAGCTGCAAGCGGATTTCCTGGTACGCGTGCAGATCGGAACGCGTCGGCGGCGCGATCTGCAGGAACGACACCTTGTCGCGGTACGAAGGCGAATGTTCGAGCAGCCGCTCGAACGCGCGGAATCGCTCGACCAGTCCCTTCGAATAATCGAGCCGGTCGACGCTCATGATCAGCTTGCGCGCATGCAGTGTCGCTTCGATCGTGCGCACCGGCTTGTCGCCCTCGCCTGCTTTCGCCAATTCGGCGATCTCGTCGGGATACACGCCGATCGGATAGGCCGCCGCGCGCAGCGTGCGGCCAAAACCGTGCACGACTGTCGGCCCTTGCGCCGAGGCTTCGATCGAACCGTCTGCCTCGTTGGCGATGTAATCGCAGAACGCGCGCAAATCGGGCTTCGTCTGGAAACCGAGCAGATCGAACGAACACAGCGCCTCGACAAGCGCGCGATGCGGCGGAACGGCGAGCAATACCTGCGACGCCGGAAACGGAATGTGCAGGAAGAAGCCGATGCGGTTCTTCACGCCCGCCGCACGCAGTGCCTGTGCAAACGGAATCAGATGGTAGTCGTGGACCCAGATGACGTCGTCGTCGCGCAGCAGCGGCACCAGTTTTTGCGCGAGCCACGTGTTCACGCGGCAGTAGCCTTCGAAATCGTGCCGGTCGTACTGCAGCAAATCGGGCCGGTAATGAAACGCGGGCCACAGCGTCGCGTTCGAAAAGCCGCGGTAATACTGGTCGTAGTCGCGGCGCACGAGGCCGATGGTCGCGAACGTCACCGGGCCGCGCTCTTCGAGCTTGATCTGCGGCTGGCCGCTGCCGGGCACGTCGCCGCTCCACCCGAACCACATGCCGCCCGTTTCCTTCAGTGCGTCGTAGACGCCGACGGCGAGGCCGCCCGCCGCGGGGCCGCCTTCCGAAATCGGCGCGACGCGGTTCGATACGATAATCAGTCGGCTCATGACGCGAGGGTTCCGTGCTGTACAGGAGCGAGGCGCGGATGAACGGGTGCCATCATGCGTTGCGCGCCGCCGCGACGATTTCCGACAGCCACGCGAGCAGCGCGCTCACCGAGCCGATGCGCGAGCGCGCGATCGTATCGCCACCGCCGACCTTGATCGACAGACCGCCCTTTTCGTTGACGACCACGAAGCCCTTCTCGTCGGTCAGATCGTCGCCTGCGAACACGGGCGTGCGACCCGTGAACGGCGGCTCGTCCAGAAAGGCGCGCAGCGCGCGGCCCTTGTCGACGTCCTTCGGCTTGATTTCATAGACCATCTTGCCTGGCTGCAGCACGTAAGCGGCTGGATATTCGGCGACCAGCCGGCTCGTCGCTTCGCGCGCCACCGGCTCGCGGTCGGGTGCGTTGCGATAGTGCAGCGCGAGCGCCGCGCCCTTGATTTCGAGCAGCATGCCGGGATTGGCGTTGACGACTTCGGCGAGCACCTGCTCCATGCGCAGTAGCCGGTCGTCGTTGAAGCCGATGCGCTGCGTGTCGCCGTTCGCATCGCGCCGCTCGGCGCCGTGCAGGCCGGCGATGGGCAGATCGGGCATGCCGAGAAACTGGTCGATGCTGTCGATCCCGCGTCCCGACACGATCGCCACTGCGCCGTTCGTCAGCCGCCGGAGTTCGGTGAGCAAGGCGATCGCCTCGGGTTGGACCAGCACGCCGTCGGGCGTCGGTGCCAGATCGACGAGCGTACCGTCGAAATCGAAGAAAAATGCCGTCTCCGTGGGAGACAGAAAAGCGGGAAGTACTTGCATCGGTGTACGTTGCCTCTCAGCCGCTTGCAGCCGGAAAAGTGTGCGCATCTTACCGCGCATCGGTCGTTTTTTCGAGAAAGTAAGTTTTCGCGCCGCGCGGGCGGGCATTCCGGGCTGCCGGCCGAAAGGACGGGATGCAAAACCCGTACGATCCGGATACGGCCGCCTTTCAATGCGCTGCGGCATATTGACTCGCTTTTTCCCTCACAGGGCCACGGTACAACGACGCGTCTGAAATTGCGATAGAGTCGCAACGGCGCGCGCCGTGGACATGGAATAGCATGAGCCGCGATCGGGTCATGCCAGTCGCAGCGCGCTGCTTGCATCCTGATGTGCGCCCCTGTTCTGAATCGAGTCGTCGAAACAGCCTTTGTTCCCGAAAGCACCTGTGTCTCTCTTGCGCTTCCTCGCCCGGCACGCTCCTGCGCCAATGCGCATCGCTACGCTGGGTGTCGTGCTGTGCGCGGCGCTCGGCAGCGCGGGATGCTCGCATCACGGCGAACCGTGGCAACTGACGGACGTGAGCGGCCATCTGCCCGACCTCGATTTCACGCTGACGGGCGACGACGGCCGGTCCGTCGCGGCGGATACGCTCAAGGGACGCGTGTCGCTCGTGTACTTCGGCTATACGCATTGCCCCGACGTCTGCCCGGAAACGATGGCGCGTCTGATGCAGGTCATCGGCAAGCTCGGGCCCGACGCGCAGAATGTGCGCATCCTGTTCGTCAGCGTCGATCCCGCGCGCGACACGCCCAGCGCGTTGCACGACTACGTCGGCGCATTCGATTCGCAGCATGCGTTCGGTCTGACGGGCACGGATGCACAGATCGAGCAGATGGCAAGGCATTACCGCGTCGCGTATCAGATGGAAAAGCGCGAGCCGAACGGCAATTACGAGGTGACGCACAGCTCGGCCGTCTACATCTTCGACGCACGTAATCGCGCGCGTCTGCTCGCCACGGACCGCGACTCGCCCGACGTCATCGCGCGAGACGTGCGCCGTATCATTGAAGACCAATCCTGATTTCTCACAGGTTCGACATGACACAACAAATCAAAACGCTTTCGAGGATTCACACGCTGGTTTGCGCGGCCGCTTTCGCATGCGTCGCCACGGCCAGCATCGCCGCGCACGCGGCTGACAGCAAGCCGGCCATCGCCGTGCAGAACGCATGGGTCCGCTGGCTGCCGAACAATCTGCCCGCCGCCGCGTACGTCACGCTGACCAACTCGAGCGACAAGCCGATCGATCTCGTCGACGTGTCGAGCGCCGATTACGGCAGCGCGATGCTGCATCAGACGGTGTCGAACGGTTCGACGCAAAAGATGGTGATGGTCGACAAGCTGACGGTGCCCGCGCACGGCCAGGCATCGATCGCGCCGGGCGGCTATCACGTGATGCTCGAAGAGGCGAAGCACAAGATTGCGCCGGGCGATACGGTGCATCTGAAGCTGCAGTTTTCCGACGGCGAAACGCTCGATGCGCCGTTCGCGGTCAAGTCGCCTTCGCAGACCAAGTAGCGGCGCGTGAAGAACCCGCGATGACTTTGCTCTACTGGCTCGAACCCTGGGAGCCGTCGCCGACCGTGGTGATCGTGATGCTGCTCGCCGCGCTGCTGTTCGCGCGTGGCGTGCGCAAGGCGAAGGTGTCGCTGGCGCGGCAGTTGTCGTTCTGGTTCGGGCTGGCAGCGCTCTATGTCGCGCTGCATACGCGGCTCGACTATTTCTTCGAGCATGAGTTTTTCATGCATCGCGCGCAGCATCTGGTGCTGCATCATCTCGGGCCGTTCTTCATCGCGCTGTCCTATCCCGGCGCGGCGCTACGCGCGGGAATCCCATTCGCGTGGCGGCAACGCGTCGTGCGGCCCGTGCTGCAAACGCGCTACGTGCGCGCGACGCTCGATGTTCTGTTTCATCCCGTCGTCGCCGTCGTTCTGTTCGTTGGACTGATCTATTTCTGGCTGTTCTCGCCGATTCACTTCGTCGCGATGCTCGACTGGCGGCTGTATCGCGTGATGAACTGGAGCATGGTGATCGACGGCTTGATGTTCTGGTGGCTCGTGCTCGATGCACGGCCTGCGCCGCCCGCGCGGCTGTCGCCCGGTCGCCGCGTGCTGCTGGTCGTCGCCGCGATTCCGCCGCAGATCGTGCTCGGCGCGTTCATCTTCTTTTCGCCGCGCGAGCTTTATCCCGTCTATTCGATCTGCGGGCGCGCGTTCACATGGCTCAGTCCGATGCGCGATCAGCAGATCGGCGGGCTGTTGCTATGGATTCCAGGTTCGATGATGAGCGTGATCGGCGCCGTGCTCGCGCTGCGTCACTGGATGAGGCTGTCGGCGCGGGAGCGTCTGCGCGATGAGCGAAATGCGCAGGCGCCCGCGCCTGCCCGCGCGCAGTTCGTCGCGCACGCCAACCGTTGATCCGCATTCAGGCGCAGCAAGAGCAAGCGTCAGGCGGAACGCATCCAGATATGCGGGATGCCGTCCTCTTCGTGCACGTCTGAAATCGGCGCGAAGCCGAATGCGCCATAGAACGGCTGCAGATGGGCCTGCGCATGCAGACGTATGGGCGTGCCGGGCCACTGCGCACGAATATGGCCGAGCACCGTTTCGAGCATCGCGCTGCCGAGGCCTTGTCCACGGAAACCGGCTGTCGTCAGCACGCGGCCGATGCGGATATCGGCGTCTTCGTCATCAGGCAACAGCACGCGCAGATAGCCCGCCAGTTTCGCGCGCGTGCCGGCCGGATACCCGCCGTATGCGAACAGATGCCACGCGTCGATATCGAGTCCATCGACATCGCCATACAGACAGTTCTGCTCGATCACGAAGACGGCTGCGCGAGCGGCCAGCATGTCGTAGACCTCGACGTTCGTCAGATCGTCGAAAGCCTTCCAGCGCCATTCGAAAGGAGAAGTCTCTTTGCTCTGCATAGGTTGCTGCCCGGTCATGACGTTGCCCTCATGCGAAACTCCACGCTGAAAAAAGAAAAGCCCCGAAATCTCGGGGCTTTTCTTTGCTTCTGGAGGCGCGAACCGGAGTCGAACCGGTCTAAACGGCTTTGCAGGCCGCTGCATAACCGCTTTGCTATCGCGCCGAAAGCGGACTGCCGAACCGTACTTTGTTGCAGTTGCAACGGCTCGCAGATTTTGTGCGATGGCCTGAAAGACACGACATCAGGGCCATCTGCGCTCGATGCTTCTACCGAAGCATCAAACAAAAAGGGAAGCTTGGCTTCCCCCTATGTGTGGAGCGGGAGACGAGTCTCGAACTCGCGACCTCAACCTTGGCAAGGTTGCGCTCTACCAACTGAGCTACTCCCGCATGAACCTGCGCTTTACTGCTTCACAACGCCCTGCTGACTGCTTGCCGCAAAACGCAGCTTCAAAATCTGGAGCGGGAGACGAGTCTCGAACTCGCGACCTCAACCTTGGCAAGGTTGCGCTCTACCAACTGAGCTACTCCCGCGTTTTGCTTCTACTGCTTCCTAGTGTTTCGCGCTGTTTAGCAGCGCGTGCACCGGAGAAACGAGATTATGTAGAAGCCGCCGAACCGTGTCAACTCTTTTTGTACGAGAGATTGAAAATTCTACTGACGCATCGCGCGGACACTGCGCATCAACCTCTGCGTCACGCCATCCCACCGCGCTCGCGGATCTGCGGCCACGCAAGCTTCATGTAGTACAGCATCGACCAGATCGTGAGGAATGCGGCGAGATAGATGAGCCACAAACCCCACACGCGCGTGTCGATCGACAACACGCCGAACGATAGCGGACCATAGAACAGCAGCATCGGAATCGCTGTCATCTGGCAGGCCGTCTTGAACTTGCCGAGCGAATTCACCGCGACGCTCTTCGATGCGCCGATCTGCGCCATCCATTCACGCAGCGCCGAAATCGCGATCTCGCGGCCGACGATCACAAGCGCGATCGCCGAATCCAGGCGCGACAACTGGACCAGCACGAGCAAGGCGGCTGTCACCATCAGCTTGTCGGCGACGGGATCGAGGAACGCGCCGAACGCCGACGTCTGGTTCCACTTACGCGCGAGAAAGCCGTCGAACCAGTCGGTCAGCGCGGCGAGGATGAATATCGTCGCTGCGGCCAGATTGCGGTGCGCGGGACTTAGCATCATGTCCGGCAAATAGAACACGCCCACGACGAGCGGAATCAACACTATCCGCAGCCACGTCAGGAAGATCGGGAAATTAAACGGCATGGGCAGGCGCTACGTTCTGAGATAAGAGATGCAATTGTGCCGCTTCACCGGGCGAGCCACAAGCAAGGCTCGGGCGCACGGCGCGGCGGCGTACGCAGACACGGACGCGTTCAATGCAACTGTCGATAAATCTGCTCGGCGAGCGCGCGCGAAATGCCCTCGACGCTCGCGAGATCGTCGATACTCGCCGCCACCACGCCGCGCAAGCCGCCGAAGCGCGCCAGCAGCCGCTGACGCCGCTTCGCGCCGACGCCTTCCAGTTCTTCGAGCCGCGACGTCTGGCGCGTCTTGCCGCGCTTCGCGCGCATGCCCGTGATCGCGAAACGGTGCGCTTCGTCGCGGATCTGCGCGACCAGCATCAGCGCCGCGCTTTCCTTGCCGAGTTCGAGCGACGAGCGACCGTCCGCGAAGACGAGCGTCTCGAGACCAACCTTGCGCCCTTCGCCCTTCGCGACGCCGACCAGCATGCCGAGGTCCAGCCCGAGTTCGTTGAATACCTGGCGTGCGATCTCGACCTGCCCTTTGCCGCCGTCGATCAGCACGATGTTCGGCAGCTGCCCGCCCGCGGCAACGGGTTCCGCGCCTTCCGGCGCGATGGCCGGATCGGCGGCGGCTTCGGGTTGCAGCTCAGCTGCTTCGTCGTTCGCGTTTGCCGCGGCCTGCGCGACCATCTTCTCGTAGCGGCGCGTGAGCACCTGACGCATCGCCGCGTAGTCGTCGCCCGGCGTGATGCCCGTGATGTTGTAACGCCGGTACTCGGACGACTGCATCTTGTGATGGTGATAGACGACGCACGACGCCTGCGTCGCTTCGCCCATCGTATGGCTGATGTCGAAGCATTCGATGCGCAGATGCGCCAGGTCTTCGCATTCGAGCGACAACGTGTCGGCGAGCGCGCGCGTACGCGATTGCTGCGAGCCTTGCTCCGACAATAGCCGCGCGAGCGCGATCTTCGCGTTCTGCTCGGCCATCGCGAGCCAGGCGCGCTTCTGGCCTTGCGGCTGGCGCAACAGCGTGACCTTGTGCCCGGCCTGCTCGATCAGCAGATCGACGAGTTCGCGGCTCGCGGGGGCGTGGCTGACCACGAGCACGGGCGGCACGCGATTGCCCAGATAGTGCTGGGCAATGAACGCCTCGAGCACTTCCGATTCGATGCCGGGCGTGCGGCGCGGCTTCTTGCCGACGGCGGTGTCGGTATCTGCATCTGCGCCGCTAGCGACTTCTAGCTCTTCGCTGCCTTCCTCCGGCGAGTTTTCGTCCGGGTCTTCGTCCGAGTCTTCACCGATACTCACGACTTCATCGGACTCCTCGCCCATCTCCGCCTCGACGCCGATCACTGTCGCGGGCTCGGCCCGGACGATTTCATCGCCATCGTCGAGACCGCCCTCTTCGGCTGTCAACGCGCTTTCGACGTGCGTCGGGAAGTACGCCTTGTCGCCGAGATGCCGGCCGCCGCGCACCATCGCGAGGTTCACGCACACGCGCCCGCCAAGCGCGACGACGGCCAGAATATCGACGTCACTCTCGCCGCCCACTTCGATGGCCTGCTGATGCAGCACTGTCGACAGCGAACTCATCTGATTGCGCACGGCCGCTGCCTGCTCGAACTTCAGTTCGCTGGCAAACGCGTGCATCTTCTGCTCGAGTTCCTTCATCACCTCCGACTGCCGTCCGAGCAGGAAGCGCGACGCGTTCGACACATCGCGTGCATAGTCCTCTTCGCTGATCGCGGCGACGCACGGCGCCGTGCATCGTCCGATCTGATGCAGCAAACACGGCCGCGTGCGATTGTTGAACACGGAGTCCTCGCACGTGCGCAACTGGAACACGCGCTGCAGGATCTGAATGCTCTCACGCACTGCCCACGCACTCGGGAAAGGTCCGAAATACTGATTCTTCTTGTCGACCGAACCGCGGTAGTACGCCATGCGCGGGAACTGATGACCCGTCAGCTTCAGATACGGATATGACTTGTCGTCGCGAAACAGGATGTTGTAGCGCGGCGCCAAAGCCTTGATCAGATTGTTCTCGAGCAACAGCGCTTCGGCTTCGGACCGCGTGACCGTCGTTTCGATCTTTGCGATCCGCGTGACCATCATCGCGATGCGCGGTGACAGCAGCGTCTTGGTGAAGTAGCTCGACACGCGCTTCTTCAGGTCGCGCGCCTTGCCCACGTACAGCACCGCGCCCTGCGCATCGTAGTAGCGATAGACGCCCGGCATGTGCGGCAACTGGCGCAGCACCTTCTTCGGGTCGAAGTCTTCGGCGACGGCTTCGGCCGCGCCGGGTTTCACGGCGGCACCGGCTGCGGGAGAGGAATCGGATCGGGTCATGCAGAATCGGATTGGACGCCGCATACGGACGGCGTGTCATGTGGGTGATGTGCTTTAGAATCGCCAGTTTAGAACATTCCGTCCACGCCCGAACCCAGGCGGCGCCATCATGTCTTCCGCTCCCACTCAAGCGTTGCAGCCGTCGACGATCGCGTGCGACATTTTCTGCGCAGTGATCGACAACTTCGGCGACATCGGCGTCTGCTGGCGGCTCGCGCGGCAACTCGCGAGCGAACATGGCTGGCAGGTGCGTCTGTTCGTCGACGATCTGCACGCGTTTCACAAGCTCAACGCATCCGTCGATGTGCAAAGCGCGCGGCAGACGGTGGACGGCATCGTCGTCGAGCACTGGCACGAGCCGGCGCACGCGGGCGATACGCTGCAGGTCGCCGACGTCGTGATCGAGGCGTTCGCGTGCGAGCTGCCGCACGTGTACGTGGAAGCGATGGCGCGGCGCGAGCCCGTGCCCGTCTGGTTCAATCTCGAGTATCTGAGCGGCGAGGACTGGGTCGCGGACTTTCATTTGCGGCCGTCGCCGCATCCCCGTCACGCGTTGAACAAGACGTTTTTCTTCCCGGGGCTCGGCGAGGGCACGGGCGGCGTGCTGAAGGAACGCGATCTCGACGCGCGCCGCGCGGCGTTCGAATCGTCAGCCGACGCGCGCGCCGCCTGGTGGCAAACGAAGACAGGCAGCGCGCCGCCGTCCAGCGAGGCCACCGTCGTCTCGCTGTTCGCGTATGAGAACCCTGCCGTCGACAGCCTGCTCGAGCAGTGGCGCGACGCCGAACGCGAAATCGTGCTGCTCGTGCCCGAAGGCCGTATTTCGGGGGCAGTCGCGCGGTTCTTCAGCCTGCCGGCGTTCGCGGCGGGCGCGCATCGAGCGCGCGGCAGCCTGCGTGCGCACGCGCTCGCATTCACCGACCAGCCCGGCTATGACGAACTGCTGTGGGCGAGCGATATCAATTTCGTGCGCGGCGAGGATTCATTCGTACGCGCGCAATGGGCCGCGCGGCCGTTCGTCTGGCACATCTACCCGCAGGCCGATGACGCCCATCTGCCGAAGCTCGACGCCGCCCTCGCGCACTACGCGCACGGCCTTCCCGCCACCGCCCGCGCCGCGCTCGGCCGTTTCTGGCATGCCTGGAACGGCAACGGCACGCCCGACTGGGCCGATCTGCAACGCCACCGTCGGCTACTCGACGCGCGCGCAGCCGACTGGGCCCGCGAACTCGCGTCGATCGGCGATCTCGCCGGAAATCTCGCCGGATTCGCAAAAAGTCAGTTAAAATAAGCGGTTATCCAACGGCCGACGACGCAAGCGCGGCACGGCGGCCAGACCGGCGGCGGACCGAGAGTCTGTCTTCACGGCTGTGTCGGTCAGTGTCACACGCGTACGCGCCCGCTTCGGGTAAAAGAAGCAGACGGACGAAGCACGGAACAAGGCGTCAGGGAATATCGGCGCCGTTCCGGCAAGCACCGGCCCCGCTCACCGCGCACTCCTGCTCGATCCGCCTTCAGGCCGCTCAAAAGGGTGGTCAACCGGGTGGTCAACCGGGGGTTGTCAAGCGCGCGTAGGCGCCGAACCCGCTTACGCCGTATGCCGTTGAGCAAAAAGTTGAAGCACCTTATTTCGTACAGGACAGTTTTATGAAGATCGCTCAAGAACTCCGCACCGGCAACGTGGTGATGATCGGCACCGACGCGATGGTCGTGCAGAAGGCCGAATACAACAAGTCGGGCCGCAATGCCGCCGTCGTCAAGATGAAGTTCAAGAACCTGCTGACGGGCGCGGGCATGGAAACCGTGTACAAGGCGGACGACAAGTTCGACGTCGTCGTGCTGGACCGCAAGGAAGTCACGTACTCGTACTTCGCCGACCCGATGTACGTGTTCATGGACGCCGACTACAACCAGTACGAAGTCGAAGCCGAAATGATGGGCGACGCGCTCAACTACCTCGAAGACGGCATGGCTTGCGAAGTCGTGTTCTACAACGAGAAGGCAATCTCGGTCGAACTGCCCACTACGCTGGTCCGTGAAATCATCTACACGGAACCTGCTGTCAAGGGCGACACGTCGTCGGGCAAGGTGCTCAAGACGGCCAAGCTGAACACCGGCTTCGAACTGCAAGTGCCGCTCTTCTGCAACATCGGCGACAAGATCGAAATCGACACGCGTACCAACGAATACCGCAGCCGCGCATAAATTTGAATAGCGCCGCATTGCATTCGTCTTAAGCCCTGAGTCGACTCAGGGTTTTTGAATTTTGAAAGCGCCCTCCGGGGCGCTTTTTCTTTTTTTCGCGACCGTGTATGGTGGTGGAAAACTTTACCGGCCAGTCATGCAATTTTGCCAGGCCGGCTCGCATGGCCACTGTTTCTAGCCCACGCTGGCTCGCTTTTGCAGGCTTAGCCGGTTTGGCACGCATTCTGCTTATCGAATAGTTCAGGCCTTTTAAGGCTTTCGCGCATCGGAAAATACGGGAGGTGTGTCATGAACAACGATATCGCTGAAGGCAAGTGGAAACAGATGATCGGCAAGGCGAAAACCGCGTGGGGCGAACTTACGGACGACGAACTGACCAAGGCAGAAGGCCGCGCCGACAAGCTGGCGGGTCTGATCCAGGAGCGCTATGGCAAGACCCGCGACGAAGCCGAGCTCGAAGTGCGACGTTTTTTCGACAGCAACCGGCCCTTCTGATCGGGGTCGCGTCCAGCCCGCCACGCCTACCGGGAGCATTGGCCGCTCAAGCTCACTCATAAAGCAGCGCCCGTGCGTGCGGCACCGCCTACGGCGAGCCGCGTGCGTCGGGCATCCGTCCATCTGAAAAGTTGCGCTCGTTATGCCACATGCCCTGATTGTCGAAGACGATCCTAATAGCCTGTCAGGCCTGTCCGCGATTCTCGCCGCCGACGGTTTTTCCGTCGACACCGCGATCACGCTCTCCGAAGCACGCGCAGCCCTGACACGCTTCATCCCCGACGTCGTGCTGGTCGACCTGAATCTACCCGACGGCGGCGGCCTCGATTTGCTCCAGCATCTGCCCGCGCAGCCGCCCGGCGGCGCGTTGCCCGTGATCGTGATGACAGGCAATGCGACGGTCGAAAGCGCGATCGAAGGCTTGCGCCACGGCATCTGGGACTACCTGCTCAAGCCCGTCAACATTCCGCGCCTGCGCAGCCTGCTGGCGCGCATCCCGCGTCCCTACGAACTCACAGAGGAAGTGCAGGCGCTACGCGCCCGGCTGCGCCGCATGGGCCGGTTTGGACCGATGATCGGTCGCAGCGGCGCGATCCAGCATATCTACGATTCGATCGAACACGTTGCGCCGACGGAAGCGGCCGTGCTGATTTCGGGCGAAGCGGGCACCGGCAAGGAAGTCGCCGCGCGCACGCTGCACGAGATGAGCAGGCGCCGCAAAGGCCCGTTCGTCGTGCTCGACTGCCGCTCGGCACAAGCGGTCGCGGGCGGCCGGCCGCTCGACAGTCTGCTGTTCGGCCATGAACGCGGCGCGTTCGGCGGCGCGGAGCAACGCGAGCCCGGACTTTTCGAACAGGCGAGCGGCGGCACGCTCTTTATCGACGAAATCACGATGCTGCCGCGCGCGCAGCAGGAAGCGCTGCTGAGCGCACTCGATTCGCAAACCTTCATGCGCGTCGGCGGCACGAATCAGGTGGCGACCGACTTCCGCCTGATCGCATCGACGCGCAAGGTGCCGCGCTCGGCCGTTGCCGAGGGCACGCTGCACCAGGATCTCGGCCTGCGTCTCGAAGCGGCCGCGCTGTCGCTGCCGCCGCTGCGCGAGCGCGGCGACGATCCAGCGCTGTTCGCGCAGGCGCTCGTCGACGAGTTGAACGACGAGGCCAACGCGCGCGGCGTAGCGGATGCGACGAAGCTGGTCGGGCCGAGTTTCGTGCGCGAATGTCTTGCGTATGAATGGCCGGGTAACGTGCGCGAGTTGCAGGACCGCGTGCGGCGCGCGTATCACGCCTCCGGCGACGTGCTGGAGACGCTGCGCGCCGACGAAGGCAACGGCGCGGGCGGGCGCGATCTGAACGGCGGCCGGGTGCAGGTCACTGTCGGCACGCCGCTCGCCGATGTCGAGGAAATGCTGATTCGCGCGACACTCGATGCCGTCGGCGGGACGCGGCATCGCGCGGCGTCACTGCTCGGCATCAGTCCGAAGACGCTGTACAACAAGCTGCAGCGCATGCGCCTGAACTGAGGTCGCGCGTCACGAAAGCAAAAGGACGGGTTCCGACTGGCCCGTCCTTTTTCATTTCGACCGCACGAGGCGAATCAGCGCGCGAACGCCTCGCGCAACAACGCCTGTGCCTGCCGATACTGCGGCTCGTCCAGCAGCGCCGTCCACGACAGCGCGTCGCCGCGCGGCCGCATCCGTTCCAGACGCTGCCTCGATTCCTCCGACGGCATGAAGCTCAGCGCGTCGAGCACCTTGCCCGCCTCGTCGGGCTGATTGCAGATCAGCACCATATCGACGCCTGCTTCGAGCGCGGCGGTCGCGGCTTGCGTCAGCGTGCCGCCCTGGCGTGCGGCTTCCATCGACAGATCGTCGCTGAAAATCGCGCCCTCGAACCCGAGCCGGGTGCGCAGGATGTCCTGAATCCACACGCGCGAAAAACCCGCCGGTTTGCTGTCGACCTTCGGATAGATCACATGCCCCGGCAGCACCGACGCGAGTGACAGGCCGAGCCAGTCATATGGCGTGACGTCTTCACCGAGAATCTCGTCGAGCGTCCGTTCGTCGACGGGCACGGTGACGTGCGAATCCGCCGAAGCAAACCCGTGCCCCGGAAAATGCTTGCCGCAGTTCGCCATGCCCGCCAGCGCGAGGCCGTGATTGAGGCTCTTCGCGAGCATCGTCACGACGCGCGGATCGCGATGGAACGCGCGGTCGCCGATCACCTGCGAGTGGCCGTAGTTCAGATCGAGCACGGGCGTGAAGCTCATGTCGATACCGCACGCGCGCAGCTCGGACGCCAGCACATAGCCGACGGCCGTCGTCACCTTGGTCGCGCGCAGCACGTCGTCGTCCCACAGCGCGCCGAGCTTCCCCATGGCGGGCAGCACCGTGAAGCCGTCGGTGCGAAAACGCTGCACGCGGCCGCCTTCGTGATCGACGGCGATCAGCAGATCGTCGCGTATGTTGCGGATCGCGTCTGTCAGCGCGACGAGTTGCGCACGGCTTTCGAAGTGGCGCGCGAACAGGATCACGCCGCCCGTCATCGGATGCGCGAGGCGGCGCTCGTCGTCGGCATTCAAGGTCTTGCCGACGACGTCGAGCATCACCGGGCCAGGAGTCAGTTTCATCGGGTTCGTGAAGGAAAAGGAAGAACGCGGTGCAGTGTTCGCGCCGCGTCGAAAGAAATCAGACGGAAGGATCAGCCGTCTCGGCAATCACGAACGACACCGCGTAATCGCGCTCGTCGGACAACGTCACCTGGGACGTGATCCCGCGCTCGGCGAGCCAGTCGGCGAGTTCACCCGATGCGACGCACATCGGACGACCGCTCGGTTCGTTCAGCGTCTGCAACGCGCGCCATGTCATCGGCCAGCGCATGCCGAGTCCGATCGCTTTCGAGAACGCTTCCTTGACGGAGAAGCGCGTCGCGAGAAACGCGAGGCCGCGCACTTGCGAGCGTGCATTGCGGGCGTGATAGATGCGCAGTTCCTCAGGACCGAGCACTTTCTCGGCGAAGCGGCCGTTGGTGCGCTCCATTACCGCCGCAACGCGGCTTACCTGAACGACGTCGGTGCCAATGCCGTAGATCGCCATACGTGTACCGTCGCTATCCGTTATGTATGTTGCTTGACCTGCTGAGTCAGGCACGAGCCGCGAGACGCGCGGCGACCATGATCGCCTTCATCTCGCGCACGGCATTGTCCCAGCCCGCGAAGATCGCATGCGCGACGATTGCGTGGCCGATGTTCAGTTCGACGATGCTTTCGATCGCCGCGATCTGCTGGACGTTCGTGTAATGCAGGCCATGACCCGCGTTGACCTTCAGCCCCAGCGACGCGCCGAACTCGACGCCGCGCACGATGCGCTCGTACTCGCGCTGCTGTTCGCTCGCGTCGTGCACTTCCGCGTAAGCGCCCGTGTGCAGTTCGATCACGGGCGCGCCCGCTTCGTGCGCGGCGCGAATCTGCGCTTCGTCGGCATCGATGAAGAGCGATACGCGCGAGCCCGCGTCAGCCAACTGCCTGCATGCGGCACGCACCGACTCGAAATGGCCGACCACGTCGAGGCCGCCTTCCGTCGTCAGTTCCTGACGCTTTTCCGGCACGAGACACACGTCGTGCGGCTGCACCTCGCATGCGATGTCGAGCATCTCTTGCGTCACGGCGCATTCGAGGTTCATGCGCGTCTTCAGTTGCGAGCGTAGCGCGCGCACGTCGGCATCGACGATATGACGGCGGTCTTCGCGCAGATGCAGCGTGATCGCATCGGCCCCCGCTTCTTCAGCCTGCAACGCGGCGCGGATCGGGTCGGGATAGGACGTGCCGCGCACGTTGCGCAGCGTGGCGACGTGATCGATGTTCACGCCGAGGTCGATCACAGTCGGAGAAGTCAGAAAGAAACTCATAGATTCTGCAGGTCGATCAGGATCTGGCGGGTCGCGAGCGGCGCGCCGCCGAGATAGGTGTTGAGCAAAAAGCGCATCAGCGTCTTGCTTTGCGCGACGGTCTGCGCTCGATGGTAATCGTCCTGCTCCATGTCGAGCAAGGTCTGCCCGCTGATCACGGGCCAGTTCGAAGGATACTCGGTGGATGCTTCGCGTACGCCGCGCTCGGGATCGAACACATAGCGGCCTTCAGGCACCACGGCCTTGCGCGCCACCGTGCGGTTGAGCGACATCGCGTAGCCGGTTTCGCGCAGCAGCACGCGCTCGAACGAACGCAGCACCTGCACGGGCGGCTCATCGTGCGCGAGACGCGTCAGCGTGACGACGTAATGATGAAAGAGTTGCGGATGCGGATCTTCGCGCGCGAGAAACTTGACGAGCAATTCGTTCACGTAGAAGCCGCACAACAGCGCGTCGCCGGCGAGCGGCAACATGCCGCCGATCCACTCAGCGCCCGTCAACGTGCGCATTTCCGACTTGCCGGACCATGCGAGCGACAACGGCTGGAAGGTCTGCAACACGCCGCGCAACGCGGAATGAGGACGCTTCGCGCCCTTCGCGACGAGCGCGACACGGCCGTGATCGCGCGACAACACGTCGACAATCAGGCTCGTCTCGCGATACGGATAGCTATGCAGCACGAACGCGGGCTGCTCGGAGATACGGAAGTCGGAAGCGGGCGCACGCGGCACACGCGACGAACGACGCGCGGAGGTCTTGCGCAGCGCGGCTTCGGCGTGATCGCCGCCTTCACCGAAGTCATCGCCGTCCTGGCGCGGCGCGCTGCGCTTCGTCGAACGTGCGGGGCGCGCCGGCTTTGCGCGTGGCGGCGGCGCGAACGAGGCCGGCTGCTCGTCGTGAGCGGAGGCGTCTTCGGGATCGGCGTCGGGGTGAGTGTCGTTCGGCGGCGTCATCCACGCGTCAGATTGGGTGTCCAGTGCGCCGTCATTCGTAACCATAGGCGCGGAGTCCGGCTTCATTGTCCGCCCAGCCACTCTTCACCTTGATGAACGTCTCGAGATACACGGGGCCGTCGAACAGCTTCTCCATGTCGAGGCGCGCCTCCGTGCTGATCTGCTTCAGCTTCGCACCCTTCTGGCCAATGATCATCGCCTTGTGCATATCGCGCTCGACCAGGATCGTCGCGAAAATGCGGCGCAGACGCCCTTCCGTCTCGAACTTGTCGATCAGCACCGTGCTCGTGTACGGCAGTTCGTCGCCCGTCCAGCGGAACACTTTCTCGCGCAGGATTTCCGCCGCGAGGAAGCGTTCGCTGCGATCGGTCAGATCGTCTTCGCCGTAGATGGGCTGGCCTTCGGGCAGATAGGGCTTGACCGTCGCCAGCAGGCGCTTGATGTCGTCGGGGTTCTTGGCTGACAGCGGCACGATTTCCCTGAACTCGCGCAGCGCGCTCATTTGCTGCATGAACGGGAACAGCGAATCCTTGTCGCTCACGCGGTCGAGCTTGTTCGCGATGAGCAGCGTCGGCGCGGATTTCGGGATCAGGTCCAGCACTTTCTGGTCGTCGGGACCGAAGCGGCCTGCTTCGATCACGAACAACACGGCGTCGACGGACGACAGCGTCGACGTCACCGCGCGATTCAGCGAGCGGTTCAGCGCGCTGCTGTGACGCGTCTGGAAGCCGGGCGTGTCGACGAACACGTACTGCGCGTCGTCGATCGTGTTGATGCCCGTGATGCGATGGCGGGTCGTCTGCGCCTTGCGCGACGTAATGCTGACCTTCTGGCCGACCAGCGCATTCATCAGCGTCGACTTGCCGACGTTCGGGCGGCCGACGATTGCGACCATGCCGCAGCGAAAACCAGTGGGAGTGGGAGCGTTCATATTCGTACTACGGCAGGTTCGTGTGGACGCGCGTCAGATCGAGTGCGTCCACGTCGTATAGCGTTCAATGACCGGTATCGGCCACGCGGGTGTGCACCGCGCCGGCGACACCGGGTTCGAGATCGCCCGCGCTCGCGCCGGGCGCGGCCTCGCGGGCGCGCGATGCGGCTTTGTCCGCGCCGCGCGTGTTGGTGTCGGGCTTGTCGGCAGGCTTTTCCGCGGGCTTGTAGGCGGGTTTGTCCGACGCCTTGTCAGCCGATTTTTCGACAGGCTTCTCAGGTGGTTTTTCCGCGGCACGCGCCGGTGGATCGAACTTGTCCTGGCTTTGGCGCTCTGCTGGACGCTCGGCGAGTTTCAGCACCGCTTCGGGCTTGTCTGCCGAACGCGCGGCGCGCTCACCCTTTTCGCCACGCTCGGATTCCTGGCTGTACTCGACATGCGCCGCGCGTATGACCGCGAGCGGCGCCGCAGCCGCCGCCTGTCCGGCCGACGGTACTTCGGGCGTCACCGGCTTCGCCTCGGCCCGCGATGCCCGATCGGACCTGCGCGTATCGGGCGCACGCAGATCGAGCGCCGCCTGAACGCCCGTCACGCCCGGCACGATTTCCGTCTCGGCGTGCTTGGCCGCACGCGAACTCTTCGAGCGCTTCGGCTTGGCCACCATGGCGGGCGCCGCCGCCATCACCTCGTCGAGCGCTTTTTTCGCCGCGGCCTGCTCGGCAGCACGGCGGCTCGCGCCTGAACCGGAGACCTTCACGTCCAGCTTGGGCACCGTACACTCGACTTCGAACTGCTGATTGTGCGCCGCACCATGGGTAGCGACGACGGTGTAAGTTGGCAGCGGAATCTTGTGACCTTGCAAATACTCTTGCAGCAAGGTCTTGGCATCCTTGCCGAGCGTGCGCGGGTCGATGTGATCGAGAATCGGCACGTACAGGCGCTTGATGACCGTCTGCGCCGCCTCGAACCCGCTATCGAGAAAGATCGCGCCCAGAATGGCTTCCAGGGTGTCCGCGAGAATGGATGGGCGGCGGAAACCGCCGCTGCGCAATTCGCCTTCGCCGAGCCGCAGGCTTTCGGAAATATTCAGGGCCTGAGCAATCTCGTACAACGACTGTTGCTTGACCAGATTGGCGCGAACGCGGGACAGATCACCCTCGTCCAGTTTCCCGAAACGTTGGAACAAAAGCGCAGCCACCGCGCAGTTCAGAACGGAGTCGCCGAGAAATTCCAGCCGCTCGTTATGCGTGGCACTGTGACTGCGGTGAGTTAAAGCCTGACGCAACAATTCCGCATTGCGAAATTCGTAGCGCAAACGGCTTTCCAACGGAGATAGGGGCATGTGCAGAGTATAACGCGGGCGCATCACGGGGCGGAGAGTGTCAGCCTCGCAGCCCCGGCGCCGAAAAAGCGTGTTGTAGCGACGTTACCGCGCGTTGTTAAAGTAGCGTGATAACACGTCGCGCGCGATGCGCGACATGTTGCGCGGGTTCAGTGCGCATCGTCGTGCGATGCGCGAGTGGCGATCAATGGAAGCCGCCGATGCGCTTCAAATTGCTGAAGTTCATCCAGATGAAGAACGCCCGACCGACGATGTTCTTGTCCGGCGCGAAGCCCCAGTAACGGCTGTCGGCGCTGTTGTCGCGGTTGTCGCCCATCATGAAGTAGTTGCCCGGCGGCACCTTGCACGTGACACCGCGCGCGTCGTACTTGCAGTTATCGCGATAAGGGAAGTCTTCCGCGCCGACGATGAATGGCGGCACGGCCGGGTTATTGAGAATGCGGTTCTTGCGCCCATCCAGGTCTTCTTCGAATTGCTTCGCATAGCCGATGCGCTCTTCATCGAAGTAATCGGGCAGCGGCGTTTCGGGCACAGGCTTGCCGTTGATCGTGAGTTGCTTGTCTTCGTACGAGACGACGTCGCCAGGCAGGCCGATCACGCGCTTGATGTAGTCGACCGATTCGTCCTTCGGGTAGCGGAACACCACGACATCGCCACGTTGCAGCGGACGGCCTTCCGTGACTTTCGTATTCGTGATGGGCAGGCGGATGCCGTAGTCGAACTTGTTGACGAGGATGAAGTCGCCCACGAGCAGCGTCGGCACCATCGAACCCGACGGAATCTTGAACGGCTCGACGACGAACGAACGCACGACGAATACGACGAGAATCACCGGGAAAAAACTCGCCGTGTATTCGAGCCACCACGGCTGGCGCAGCTTTTCGTCACGCAGACGCGCGCGCGTGGCGGGCGCGTTCTCATCGGCGAAGCGTTCGCCTATGCGCGCCTGCTGATTGTCGAACTCGGCGACGGCCGCTTCCGCCGCCCGGCGCCGTTTTGGCAGAAAAACCAGTTTGTCCGCGACCCATGCCACGCCCGTAATGATCACGAGCACAAAAAGAATCAGCGCAAAATTCATAGGGTTCCAGTTCTTAGTCTTATTTGTCTTCGACGCGCAGAATTGCGAGGAAAGCTTCTTGCGGAATTTCGACGGAGCCCACCTGCTTCATCCGCTTCTTACCTTCCTTCTGCTTTTCCAACAGCTTCTTCTTACGCGTAATATCGCCGCCGTAGCACTTTGCCAGAACGTTCTTACGAAGTGCTTTGATGTTCTCGCGCGCAATGATGTGCGCACCGATGGTCGCCTGAATGGCGACGTCATACATCTGACGCGGAATGATTTCACGCATCTTCGCAGCGACTTCGCGGCCGCGATACTGGCTCTGCGAACGGTGAACGATCACCGACAACGCGTCGACCTTGTCGCCGTTGATCAGCATGTCGACCTTCACGACGTCCGACGCGCGATACTCCTTGAACTCGTAGTCCATCGACGCGTAGCCGCGCGACACCGACTTCAGCCGGTCGAAGAAGTCGAGCACGATTTCGCCCATCGGGATTTCGTACGTCAGCTGCACCTGGCGGCCGTGGTACTGCATGTTGATCTGCGAACCGCGCTTTTGCGTGCACAGCGTGATCACCGAGCCGACATAGTCTTGCGGCATGTACAGGTTCACGGTGACGATCGGCTCGCGCACTTCTTCGATCTTCGACGGGTCCGGCATCTTCGCGGGATTCTCGACCGTCAGGATCGTACCGTCGCGCTGCACGACTTCATAGACGACGGTCGGCGCGGTTGTGATCAGGTCCATGTCGAACTCGCGCTCGAGCCGTTCCTGGACGATCTCCATGTGCAACAGACCGAGGAAGCCGCAACGGAAACCGAAGCCGAGCGCCTGAGACACTTCCGGCTCGTACATCAGCGATGCGTCGTTGAGCTTGAGCTTTTCCAGCGATTCGCGCAGTGCGTCGTACTGGTTGGCTTCAACGGGGTAGAGACCGGCGAACACCTGCGGCTTCACTTCCTTGAAGCCGGGCAGCGGTTCGGCCGCCGGACGCTTGACGATGGTGACGGTATCGCCCACCTTCGCCGCCGTCAGTTCCTTGATGCCGGCGATGATGAAACCCACCTGCCCCGCCGACAGCTCTTCCAGATTTTTCGACTTAGGCGTGAACACGCCGACGTGCTCGACGGGATATTCTGCGCCCGTCGCCATCATGCGGATCTTGTCTTTCGGACGCAGCGTGCCGTTGACGATGCGCACCAGCATCACGACGCCGACGTAGTTGTCGAACCACGAGTCGATGATCAGCGCCTGCAGCGGCGCGTCCGCGCTGCCCTTCGGCGGCGGCACTTTCGCGATCAGCGCTTCGAGGACATCCTGGACGCCCAAGCCCGTCTTCGCGCTGCAATGCGTGGCGTCGGTGGCGTCGATGCCGATCACGTCTTCGATCTCGGTGATCGCGTTTTCGGGGTTGGCGGCCGGCAGGTCGATCTTGTTGAGCACGGGCACGACTTCCACGCCCAGTTCGATGGCCGTGTAGCAGTTCGCGACCGTTTGAGCCTCGACGCCCTGACTCGCGTCGACGACCAGCAGCGCGCCTTCACACGCGGACAGCGAGCGGCTGACCTCGTACGAGAAGTCGACG
Organism: Paraburkholderia caribensis; assembly: GCF_002902945.1. Classification (NCBI taxonomy): domain Bacteria; kingdom Pseudomonadati; phylum Pseudomonadota; class Betaproteobacteria; order Burkholderiales; family Burkholderiaceae; genus Paraburkholderia; species Paraburkholderia caribensis. The sequence goes on along the minus strand of NZ_CP026101.1, from coordinate 1,042,072 downwards.
TGCCCGGGGGTGTCGATCATGTTCAGGTTGTACAGCTTGCCGTCGCGCGCGCGGTACGACAGCGCGGCGGTTTGTGCCTTGATGGTGATGCCACGCTCGCGTTCGAGGTCCATCGAGTCGAGGACCTGCGCTTCCATCTCACGGTCCGACAGACCGCCGCAAAGCTGGATGATGCGATCGGCGAGCGTCGACTTGCCATGGTCGATGTGCGCAATGATCGAGAAGTTACGAATATGATCCATTCAGTGCCGATCAAGCGAAAAAGGCGCGCTCTGACGATAGCGGAGCACGCCTTGTAAGTAAGTGAAAAACCTTTCTATTTTAGCCGAAAAGGGGGTCGGCGGGCGGGACTTACCGGCAGCGGGCGTTATTCGTGCTATCTGGGTGCCCGCTTTCGCCCTGCGGGTTCGAAAGCGCACGGCTGCGTTCAACGCGGCGGCGTGGCGTCATGCCCCGCCAGCGCCGCACGAACCCGCGCTTCGTCGAGATGGTAATGACACAGCTCGACGCCCTCGTGAACCAGCACGGGAACCCAATCGTTGTAACGCGCTTCAAGCGAAGGATCGGCATCGATGTCGATCACTTCGAGCCGCGCGCCGAACTCGGCCAGCAAAGGCGCGAGCGCGGTGCGCATGTCGTCACAGAGGTGGCACCATGCGCGTCCGTAGAGCGTGAGCGATGCCACCGCGCCGGCCACGTCGCCTACTTCTGCGCGCGCGGACGAACGGGCACGAATTGCGTGTTCTCGCCACGACGGACCAGCAACGCGACCATCTTCGACGGGTCGAGATGCGACGTCATTTCGTCGAACTGCTTCGCGCTCGTGATATCCGTGTCGCCGACACGCAGAATGATGTCGCCGCGCTGCAGGCCGACACGCGCGGCCGGACCGTCGACGGCGTCGACCTGCACGCCGTTGCGCAACTTGAGCGTCTTCATCTGGTCGGCCGGAATGTCGCTGACGGCCACGCCCAGCGCGTTCGATGCGCGCGGCTTCGGCGTCGGCGCCTTCTTCGGGTCGACCTTCGCCGTCTTGTCAGGCTGCATTTCGGCCACGGTCACAGGCAGTTCGCGCGTCTGGCCCTTGCGCCACAGCGTAATCGTCGCCTTCGTGCCCGGCTTCGTGTCGCCGACCATGCGCGGCAGGTCCGTCGCCGTATCCACATTGTGGCCATTGAACTTCAGGATGATGTCGCCCGGCTGCACGCCAGCCTTGTCGGCGGGACCGCCCGGCTCGACGCTGCTGACGAGCGCACCCTGCGCTTTCGGCAGGCCGAGCGAATCGGCCACGTCCTTGGTTACTTCGCCGATCGCAACGGCAATCCGGCCGCGTGTAACCTTGCCCGCCGTTTTCAGCTGGTCGGCCACGCGCATCGCTTCGTCGATAGGAATCGCGAACGAGATGCCCATGAAGCCGCCCGTGCGGCTATAGATCTGCGAGTTGATGCCGATTACCTCGCCCTGCATGTTGATCAGCGGGCCGCCCGAGTTGCCGGGATTCACGGCGACGTCGGTCTGGATGAACGGCAGATAGTCGCCTGTATCGCGCCCCTTCGCGCTGACGATACCCGCCGTCACCGTGTTCTCGAGACCGAACGGCGAACCGATCGCGACGACCCATTCGCCGACGCGCACCTTGTTCGAGTCGCCGATCGGCACCGTGGGCAGATTCGTTGCGTTGATCTTCACGACGGCCACATCGGTGCGGTCGTCCACGCCAATGAGTTTGGCCTTGAACTCGCGCTTGTCGGTGAGCGTGACGTAAATCGTGTCCGCGTCGTCGATCACGTGCGCGTTGGTCATCACGTAGCCATCCGCCGAGAGGATGAAGCCCGAGCCGACGCCGCTGTTCTGTTCGGAATCGCTGCCGCCGCTATCCGGCGACTGGTCCTGGTCGTTGTTGCCCCCGCGTGGCGAATTCGGTGAATTCGGCGTTCCCGGCGATTGCGGGGAGTTAGGCATCGGAATGCCGAAGAAACGCCGGAAAAACTCCGACATATCGCCGTCGTCCATGCCGGGCGGCAAACCGCGCGTGCTATTGGAGACGCGCGCCGTGGTGCGGATGTTGACGACGGCCGGCCCGACCTTGTCGACCAGATCGGTGAAATCAGGCAGATTGGCAGCTGGCGCCGCCGACGCCGCATGCGGCACGAAGGGCAGGCAAGCCATCAGCGCTGCGGCCGCGAAGAATTTGCGCACCGAAAGAATCGTCATGTCGTAGGGGACCGAAGGATTACCTGGAAGGCTTGTATTCTATGGCAGCCGCAAATTGCTGCAACGTGGTCTGAGGCACTTCCCCGAGCAAGGTGATCCAGAAATCGCCGCGCCGCTTGACCAGCACGTGCGTTGCGCCGCTGCTTCCCGCGCCTTCCTTGCGGGTGCTCTTCTCGACGGGCTCGACGAAAATCGAGATCGCGGCGAGACCGTCGGAGAACACCATCTGGTCGACGGGAATGGGCGGATTGGCCGGATCGTGCGCCGCCATCGGCCGGCGCAGCTCGCGAATCTTGCGGAAACCCGCGACAGGCGACGCGATCTGCCAGCCCTGCGCTTCCATATCGACGGGCTCGACGGGCGGGCGCACCACCGTCCATCCCGATGTGTTCTTGATCCCGCTGGCTATCGACGCCTTGTCCACGGGCACGCCGATGCGAATCTGCGAAAACGACATCTGCTCGAGCACCTCACCGCTCGGGTCGAGCGTCTGCGCGCGTAACAGCAGCCCCGTTTTGGTATCGGCCCACAGCTTGTACGCGAAGCGGTTCGCGTCCTTCGGATCGAGTTCGATGACCTGGCTTTCGATGCCCGCCACGCGGTCCGTGCCCAGCATCTTCGGCTCGTAGACGTTCAGGACCTGCTCGCCGTTCGCCGACATCAGCGCCGGGAACGAGTCCTTGTTCTGCCGTTTTTCGACGACGCACAGATGCCGCTCGGGCACGAACGTATATAGCTCGTCGTTATGGCGCAATATCTTGCGAGGCTTGCCGTCGAGGCTTTCGAGCGATTCGAACTCGCCGTCGTTACGCGTCGCATAGTGGGCAATGCGCGACGACTGCACGAAGTTGCCGCGCTGATAGAGGAACGTGCCTTCGTAGTTCTGCTGCTGCGCAGCCTGATGAACACGGTTCAACAGTTCCGCCGCGCTGTGCCGGGTGGCAGAGTCGTCGGTTTGCGCGTAGGTGCGCGACGTGGCGGACAACATCACGGCTGCACAGAACAGAAATGCCGGCAGCCGTCCCCAAATAGTCGTTTTTTTCAACCGCAGACTCTGCATCAGACTAGTGGCCCTGCGTGGTCAGAGAAGCCGCGCGGAGCAACGGCATCGAACCCGATACGACGGGCTGAAGGCCGAACTGTTGATGCGCTTCCAGATATTGGTCGAGGCTCGCATCACGGATGATGTTGCCGTCCGATACATTGGCTTCAGCCGTGGTCGCGGCAGGCATCGAAGCCATCGCCACGCGCTGCACCGAGTCTGCGTGCGGCGCGACCGATGCGACCTGCGTTACGCCCGTGCCGACGCCCGAGAGCTGCGGCATCACGATCCACGTCAGCGTCGCCGCGGCAGCAGCCACTGCGAACGCCGGAACGACCCGGCGCCGCAGCGCCAGCAGACGGCGCGTGGCCGGCACCGAAACCGGCGCCAGCACATGCGCCTCGCTTTCGAAGCGGGCCGCAAAACCGTTCAAAAACGCGCTGCTCGTTGCCGGACTGACGGCCAGGTCGTCGGAACGCAATGCGTCGCCGATCAGGTGATAGCACGACCATGTCGCACGATCTTCACGACCCAGCGCGGCCAGAATTGTGTTTGGATGCTCGCCGTCGAGCAGTTCGCCGTCGACAAAAGCAGACAGACGCTCGCCTTGCGAGTTCGCTTGCGCATTCGATTGCATTGGCATCGAAACCGACCCCATGATGCTCCCCATCTTTACAGACACCCGTAGTGACACCACTTAACCCAGAGACTGCGCCGCCGTCCGCGAGGCCCGCCTGGCTGCTGTATGAACAGCGGCTACCAGCGCTTGCCTTCGGGCGTGTCAAGCAGCGGACGCAATTTTGCCGCAATGGCCTCGCGAGCGCGGAAAATTCTTGATCTGACGGTGCCGATCGGGCAACCCATCATTTCAGCGATTTCCTCGTAGCTCAGACCTTCAATTTCACGAAGAGTTATGGCGGTGCGCAGCTCTTCCGGTAAAACCGCCATCGCAGCATTGACCGTCTCAGCGATCTGCTTGCTCATCAACATCGACTCGGGCGTGTTGATATCCCTTAGTTGGTCGGCATCCGAGAAAGTTTCAGCTTCTTCTGCATCTGCTTCCGTCGAAGTGGGCGCTCGCCGGCCCTGGGTCGCAAGGTAATTCTTGGCCGTGTTGACGGCAATCCGGTACAACCACGTATAGAACGCGGACTCGCCGCGGAATTGGGGCAGCGCCCGGTATGCCTTGATGAAGGCATCCTGGGCCACATCCTCGACCTCGGCGGGATCCCGCACGAGGCGCGAGATCAGGCGGATGATCTTGCGATGATACTTGGCGACCAGCAGCTCGAACGCGGCCTTGTCGCCATTCTGGACGCGCTCAACCAGCACCTGATCTATTTCTTTTTCGCTCACCTGATAAATCCGTTAACTTTTGCGCGTGTAGCGGGGCACCATTGTAGCGTCCCCCTCACTGTGGCACGTTACGGCCGTAACAGCCGTTACAGTCTTTACGTCAAGGCGTCTGGCCGCGCCGCGAGGCCGCTCAGACGCGCGCGCTATGCCGGGCCAGCACGGCGAGTTCGCGAAAAGCGCCGCGTTCGGCCGTGTCGGCCGGGATCAGAAGCCGATGCAACTTGCCGCCGTCGTCTTCCAGGCACAGCATCAGCAAGCTGTCGCTCCACTGGCTGCATCCGATGATACGGCCCTGAGCGCGTAATATTCCCGCCCGGTTCCAGACAGACAGTCCTTCCGGCCCGATTTTAATGGCAGCCGGCTGATTGCGTGCGTGACGGGCCGCTGCCGCCGCCAGAATCGCGAGCACGGCCGATGCAGCCAGTACCGAACTGCCGACGCCGATACGGGGGGCGACCGTCATGCAAACAGCGGATACGGCAACGGCGATAAAAAGCGTGGTCGCCAGATACAACGCGGCGGACCGCCGCAACGCTATGCGCCGCGAGGGTCCGCCGTTCACTGCGGGATCGGAAGCATGCGCCGACGTGGCCGGCCGCGACGCTATGGCCGTCAAATGCTTAGAAGCGCTTGAAAACCAGCGTGCCGTTCGTGCCGCCGAACCCGAACGAGTTCTTCAGCGCGACGTCGATCTTCATCTCCCGCGCGGTGTTCGCGCAGTAGTCGAGATCGCATTCCGGGTCCTGGTTGAAGATGTTGATGGTCGGCGGCGACACCTGGTGATGCACGGCCAGCACCGTAAACACAGACTCCAGACCGCCCGCGCCGCCCAGCAGGTGACCCGTCATCGACTTTGTCGAGTTGACGACGATCTTCTTCGAGTGATCGCCGAATGCGCGCTTGATGCCCGTGGTTTCAGCCAGGTCGCCAAGCGGCGTCGACGTGCCGTGCGCGTTCAGGTAGTGCACCGAGTCAGGGTTAACGCCCGCGTTCTTCATCGCCGCGAGCATGCAGCGGCGTGCGCCGTCGCCGTCTTCCAGCGGAGCCGTCATGTGATACGCGTCGCCGCTCATGCCGTAGCCGCTGACTTCCGCGTAGATCTTCGCGCCGCGCGCCTTGGCGTGTTCGTACTCCTCGAGCACCATCACGCCCGCGCCCTCGCCGAGCACGAAACCGTCGCGGTCCTTGTCCCACGGACGGCTCGCCGTCGCCGGATCATCGTTGCGTTGCGAAAGCGCGCGCGCCGCCGCAAAGCCGCCGATGCCCAGCGGCGAAACGGTCGATTCCGCGCCGCCCGCGATCATCACGTCCGCGTCGCCGTACTCGATCAGGCGCGAGGCCTCGCCGATGCAATGCAGGCCGGTCGTGCACGCCGTCACCATCGACAGGTTCGGGCCCTTGAGGCCGAATTTGATCGACAGATGGCCGGAGATCATGTTGATGATCGACGCAGGCACGAAGAACGGCGAAATGCGGCGCGGGCCGCGGTTCAGCAGTTCCGTTTGCGTGACTTCGATCATCGGCAGGCCGCCGATGCCCGAGCCGACCACCACGCCGACCCGCTCCGCGTTCGCTTCGGTGATTTCGAGGCCGCTGTCCTGCATTGCCTGGAAACCCGCAGCCACGCCGTAATGGATGAACGTATCCATGTGGCGGGCTTCCTTGGCGGGGATGTAGTCTTCGATATTGAAGCCCTTCACCTCGCCGGCAAAACGCGTGGAGAAGTTCGACGCGTCGAACTTCGTGACGTTGGCGATGCCGGACTTGCCGGCGACCAGATTGGCCCAGCCGTCGGCAACATTATTGCCAACAGGCGAAATAAGCCCCAGGCCTGTAACAACAACACGACGACGGCTCACGGTAACCCCTTTTCCATAGATGACAAAACAAAAGCCACAGCAGCGCACAGGAAAGTGCCCTGTGAGCCCTGTGGCTGTTTAACCTGACGATCGCGCTGACCAGGGCGCTGACGAATACGCTGACCGGTGCACTGGCGTTGACGCCAGAACATGCACCAGTAAGCGCAATGGCGAAAGAGCCGACCCTTGCTGCATCGACAAGTGCGCCTTGAACGACGACGTCAGGCTCGCGCGCATGCGCATTGGCATTGACGCCTGCCCTCGCTGCACCGATGGACGGCGCGACAAGGCTGCCGGCACGACGGACGCCGCGCTTTTCGCAGCAACCGAAGCAACCAGCCAGGCGCGAATGACCTTAAGCCTTGACGTTAGCGCGAGCGTAGTCGATCGCTTGCTGAACCGTCGTGATCTTCTCGGCTTCTTCATCCGGAATTTCCATGCCGAATTCGTCTTCGAGAGCCATCACCAGCTCGACCGTGTCGAGCGAGTCAGCGCCGAGGTCGTTCACGAACGATGCTTCGTTCTTGATTTCCGCTTCGGCAACACCGAGTTGTTCTGCAACGATCTTCTTGACGCGCTGTTCGATATTGTCCATTACCCCTCCAAGGGAAAAAAGTTCATAAATACAGGTGCGCGCATTTTATCAGGTTTGCATCTGTAAAAAAGCGACGCACACGGTTGCTGTAGAGCCGTTTAATCCGCACTTCGAATGGCTTCAAGGCGCGGATAGTAACCGAATTCGATTACGACATATACATGCCGCCGTTCACGTGCAACGTCGTGCCGGTGATATAACCGGCCTGCGGCGATGCGAGGAACGTCACGGCGTGTGCGATATCTTCCGGGCTGCCGAGACGGCCGAGCGGAATCTGCGCCTTCAGCGCTGTTTGCTGTTCTTCGGGCAGTGTTTTGGTCATGTCGGTGTCGATGAAACCCGGCGCGACGCAGTTCACCGTGATGCCGCGGCTGCCGATTTCACGAGCGAGCGCACGTGTCATGCCCGCCACGCCCGCCTTTGCCGCAGCGTAGTTCGCCTGGCCGGCATTACCCGCCGAACCGACCACCGACGTGATATTGATGATGCGGCCGCCGCGTGCTTTCATCATCGGGCGCAGCACCGCGCGCGACAGACGGAACACGGACTTCAGGTTCGTGTCGATGACGGCGTCCCAGTCGTCGTCCTTCATGCGCATCGCGAGTTGATCTTGCGTGATGCCCGCGTTGTTCACCAGTACGTTGAGCACGCCGAATTCCTTCACCGTCCCGTCGATCAGCGCTTCGGCCGCCGCCGCGTCGTTGACGTTGAGCACTGCGCCGCGGCCGTTCAGGCCCTCGGCCTTGAACGCGTCCGTGATTGCGGTTGCGCCGCTTTCGCTCGTTGCCGTGCCGATCACCATCGCGCCCTGACGCGCGAGTTCGATCGCGATTGCGCGGCCGATGCCACGCGAAGCGCCCGTCACGATCGCAATCTGTTTATCGAGAGTCTTTTCCATCGTTGCTTTCCACAGTGCCCTGCACATGCAGGGCTGTTCGATTCTTTGCTGCTTTCAACCAGACGTTCAGCCCGCGACGACTTTTAGCACTTCGTCGAGCGAAGCGGGATCGACGATCGATGCGCCGACCAGATTGCCGTCGATACGCCTGGTCAACCCCGCGAGCACCTTGCCCGGACCGCATTCGATCACATGCGTGACGCCCTGCCTGCCGATCGACTGCACGCATTCGACCCAGCGCACCGCGCCGGCCGCCTGGCGTACCAGCGCGTCCTTGATGCCAGCCGGCTCGTTGACGATGGCCACATCGACGTTGTTGACGACGGGAATGGACGGCACCTGCACATCGACGCTCGCCAGATACTCGCGCAGCTGATCCGACGCCGGCTTGAGCAGCGACGAGTGGAACGGCGCGGACACGGGCAGCGGCAGCGCGCGCTTCGCGCCCTTCGCCTTGGCTACTTCGCACGCCTTCTCAACGGCCGCCTTGTGACCGGCAATCACGACTTGCGCGGGCGCATTGAAGTTGACGGCTTCGACGACACCCGCCACCGATGCTTCCTTGCATACTTCGCGCACGGTATCGTCGTCGAGGCCGAGAATCGCAGCCATGCCGCCCTGACCGACGGGCACCGCGTTCTGCATAGCCTGCGCGCGGAAACGCACGAGCGGCACGGCGTCGCGGAACTTCAGCGCGCCAGCGGCGACGAGCGCCGTGTATTCGCCCAGGCTGTGGCCGGCCACGATTGCAGGCGCAGGGCCGCCTGCCGCCTGCCATGCGCGAAAGATGGCGTAAGCAGCCGTCAGCATCACGGGCTGGGTGTTGGTGGTGAGATTCAGGTCGTCAGCCGGACCTTCGGCGATCAGCTTGCCGATGTCCTGATCGAGCGCGTCGGACGCTTCCTGGAGGGTTTCGCGCACGATCGCATTGTCGGCGAACGCGTTGAGCATGCCGACCGACTGCGAGCCCTGCCCGGGAAAAACGAACGCAAATTTCATATCGTCCCCAATTCGATGAGTTCAAATGTGCGTGACGCGCACACGACGTGCGCTGCCACTTGAAGCGGCGCGCGAGGCGCCGCCGCGCGCGGTCGTCAGAAACGGATGACCGACGCGCCCCATGTAAAGCCGCCGCCGACGCCTTCGATCAGCACGTTATGACCGCGCTGGATGCGTCCGTCGCGAACGGCGACGTCGAGCGCGAGCGGAATCGACGCTGCCGACGTGTTGCCGTGCTCGTGCACGGTCACGACCATCCGCTCCTGCGGCAGGCCGAGCTTGCGGCACGTGCTCTGCATGATGCGGATATTGGCCTGATGCGGAATCAGCCAGTCGACCTGCTCGGGCCGGAGGTCAGCCTTCTGCAGCGCTTCGACCGCGACTTTCTCGAGCACGTTGACGGCAAGCTTGAAGACCGCCTGGCCGTCCATGTGCAGGAACGCACTGCCTTGCACGATGCCGCCGTTCACGTTGCCCGGCGTGCAAAGGATGTTCGAATGGCTGCCGTCAGCGTGCAGCGCGCTGGACAGCACGCCCGGCTCGTCTGACGCCTGCAGCACGACCGCGCCCGCGCCATCGCCAAACAGCACGCAAGTGGTACGGTCGTTGAAATCGAGGATGCGCGAGAACGTTTCAGCACCGACCACCAGCGCAGTACGATGTTGCCCGCTTCGGATGAAGCTGTCAGCCGTCGCAACGGCATAGGCAAAACCTGAGCACACCGCCTGCACGTCGAAGGCCGCGCCGTTGTTCTTGATGCCCAGCTTGTTCTGCAGCAGGCACGCCGTGCTCGGGAATACGAAGTCCGGCGTCGATGTGGCGACGATGATGAGGTCGATGGATTGCGGATCGACGTCGGCCGCTTCGATCGCGCGTTGCGACGCGAACAGCGCGAGGTCGCTGGTCGTGACATCAGGTTCGGCGAAATGACGCGCATGGATGCCCGTGCGGGCTACGATCCATTCGTCGCTCGTCTCGACTCCCTGCTTCGCGAGACGATCAGCCAGCTCCTGATTGGAAACGCGGTTGGGCGGCAGATAGCTGCCCGTGCCCAGCACGCGGGAATAGGTAGTGGATTGAGCCATTATGTCTTCGAGGATTGTGCGCTGTAGGGCTCGGCCGGCTGTCCGGATACCGGTCCCGCGACCGGACTCGCCATCTGGCTCGCGGAACCCGCGCCGCCGGCCTCTTGCTTCGCCTGTTCGAGTGAACCCGCGTTCTCCTCCATGGCGCGGGCAAGGCGTTCGAGAACGCCATTTTTGACGGCATCATACCCGCGTTTGATGGCCCACTCAAACGCGTAGGCGTCGGCGGAGCCGTGGCTCTTGATCACGAGCCCGCGCAGGCCGAGCAGCGCTGCGCCGTTGTATTGCCGGTGATCGACGCGTTTCTTGAAACGCAGCAGCACGGGCAGCGCCAGCACCGCCATCACCTTGGTCAACCACGAACGGCCGAATTCTTCCTTGATGATGTCGGACAGCATCTGTGCAAGCCCTTCCGACGTCTTCAGCGCAACGTTACCGACGAAGCCATCGCACACGATCACGTCGACGGTGCCTTTGTAGATATCGTTGCCTTCCACGTTGCCGCGGAAATTAAGCGTGCTGCTACGCAGCAGTTCGCCCGCACGCTTGATGGTGTCATTGCCCTTGATGACTTCTTCGCCGATATTCAGGAGCCCGATGCTCGGACGCTCCTTGCCTTCGACAGCGGAAACCAGCGCGTGCCCCATCTCGGCGAACTGCAGCAGATGCTGCGGCTCGCAATCGACGTTCGCGCCGAGGTCGAGCATCGTCGTGTAGCCGGTAGGATTGGGCAAGGCAAACGCGATCGCCGGACGTTCGATGCCCGGGAGCGTTTTAAGAACATAGCGGGAAACAGCCATCAGCGCGCCGGTGTTACCGGCGGAGACGCAGGCCTGCGCCTCGTCGTCCTTGACGCGGTTGAGCGCCACGCGCATCGACGAGTCTTTCTTCTTGCGAAGCGCGACTTCGACGGGATCGTCCATGGCGACGATCTCGGACGCGGCTACGACCGTGAGTGCCGGACTGTCGGACGCCTTCAGCTTCTTCAGCTGAGCACGAATCGCGCTTTCGATGCCGACGAGCATCAGGTGCGCATCGGGGTGCGAGCGAACGAAGTTGACGGCAGCGGGAACGGTCACGGACGGGCCGTGGTCGCCTCCCATGCAATCTATCGTGAGCTTTACAGTCATGGAATGCGACGAATTTCAGGCACAAAAAAGCGGCAATTGAATGCCGCCTTTTTGATGAACCGGGAAAATGTCAAGCGAGCCGATCGCCACGCGAAATACCAATGGGTCAAACCCAAAGGAGCGCGATGCTGGGCGATTAGTCGTTCTTCGTCTTGACGACTTTCTTGCCGCGATAGTAGCCGTTCGGGCTGACGTGGTGACGCAGATGCACTTCACCCGTGCTCGGCTCAACAGCCAGCGGCGCTGCGTTGAGGAAATCGTGCGAGCGGTGCATGCCGCGCTTCGACGGCGACTTCTTGTTTTGTTGAACTGCCATGATAACTCCTGAAAATTTTCCGAATTCTAACACAGCCCGGCACGGCAACCGCCATAGGCCACGTGGCTAAACCATCGTGACCGGCGCGCCCTGTCGCGCTCCCATGCAACTGTTCAGTGCTTCTTGCCGCCGGATTCGCCCGATTTCAGACCTTCGAGCGCCGCAAAAGGATTGGGCCGTTTGGGCTCTTCACCCTCTTCAGCTCCTCCTTCGACGGCCTCTTCGCCTTCCAGCCCGCTGGCGCCCGAGGTGAGACTCTCGTGCACTTCGGGACAGGCATCGTGTTTCGGCACGAGCGGCAACGAAAGCAGCAATTCCTCTTCGATCAAGTCGACAAGATCGAACTGGCGTGACCCAACGATCACATCGACTTCATCCTCGTCCAGGGGAAACTCTTCAGCCTCCTCTTCGGTATTGACGATCCGGTAAGTCGCATCGACGTTGAACGCCTGCTCGTACGGAGACAGGCAACGCTGACATTCGAGCCATGCGGCGCCGTGAATCGCGAGCCTCAGATACGGCTGCGGACCCTCGGTGCCGTCGTCCTGCAATTCCGGCTGTGTCGCCCCTTCGGCTTGCCAGGTGAACGCGGTGTCGCGGTCTGGCGCTTCCTGCGGGACTTCGTTTAACATGCGCGGCAGTTGCGAGACGCGCACGGTACCCGCGGCCTGACGTCCACTGCGGGCAAATTCGAACAGGTCGAGTGCACGCGGGTCGACGAGACCAGCAGGTTTGCCAGGATGTTGAGTCATGTGCGCTCCTGCGTCGGCAAGGATTTCAGCCGGGTAAGTCGTTATGCGTCGTTTTAGTGGCGCTGGAAGACGGTCTGGATATCACCAGGATGCCCATCCGGCGCGCCATTCGGCAAAGCATACCGATGAAAAGCCCAAAATCATATCCGTTTTGTCTTTTCGAGTCAAACACTTAAGGGCGCACCCGCAAGTGTGTTCGCGCCCCGCCTTTTCACCTTCAGTTTCACCCAGAGATCAAGGTTCTTTTCCAGCATGCCGGATTCCTCCAAACGCCCGCCCCGCCTGATTCTGGCGTCCAGTTCGCCGTTTCGGCGCGAACTGCTCGAACGGTTGCGCATTCCGTTCGACGTCGCCGTGCCCGCCATCGACGAGACGCCGCTCGTGGGCGAATCGCCCGAAACGACGGCATTGCGCCTCGCGCAGGCAAAAGCGCGCGCGGTCGCAGCCGCACTGATCGCTGGCGAGCGAGCGCTCGTGATCGGCTCGGATCAGGTCGCGACCTACGACGGCCATCAGATCGGCAAGCCCGGCACGCACGAAAAAGCGCTGGCGCAACTGCAAGGCATGCGCGGCCGCGAAGTGCTTTTCCACAGCGCGCTGTGCGTGTTCGACAGCGGCTCGGGCGACGCGCAAGCCGTCGACGTGGTCACGCGCGTACGCTTTCGCGATCTGCCCGACGCCGCGCTCGACGCCTACCTGCGCGCCGAGACGCCGTACGACTGCGCGGGCAGCGCAAAAGCGGAAGGCCTCGGCATTGCGCTACTCGACGCAATTGAATCCGACGATCCGACAGCGCTGATCGGCCTGCCGCTGATCGCGCTTACGCGCATGCTGCTCGCTGCGGACTATCCGCTGCTGGAGGTGCGATGAGCGGCGTTCTCTATCTGATCCCGAACACGCTCGGCGACGGCGACGCCGCCGCGCTGGACGCCGTGCTGCCCGCACCGGTTCGCGCTCGCGCGGCCGCCCTGCACTATTACATAGGCGAAAACGCCAAAACCACGCGCGCATTCCTGAAGAAAGTCGGCACGGAACGGCCCATCCAGGAAATCGAGATTCGCGAACTGAACGTCAACACGCCAGCAGGCGAAATCGACAGATTGCTGGCGCCCGTGCTTGCGGGGACGGATGCCGGGCTCGTGTCCGAGGCCGGCTGCCCGGCCGTCGCCGATCCGGGCGCGCTACTCGTGCGGCGCGCGCACGAGCGCGGCGTGAAGGTGGTGCCGTTCGTCGGGCCGAGCTCGATCCTGCTTGCGCTGATGGCGTCGGGATTGAACGGCCAGAGCTTTGCGTTTCACGGCTACCTGCCCGTCGACGCGAACGAGCGCGCGAAACGCCTGCGCGACCTCGAACAGCAGTCGCGCAAAGGAAAGCAGACGCAGATTTTTATCGAGACGCCATATCGGAATCGCGCGCTGCTCGACACGCTGATCGCGACCTGCGCGCCGTCGACGCTTATTTGTGTTGCCGTGGACCTGACGCTGGAAAGCGAGACCATCGTGAGCCGGACAGCTGCCGACTGGAAGAAAAAACCTGCGCCCGATCTTCACAAGCGCCCAGCCATTTTTCTGATTCTGGCGGCTTGAGCGAGAGAAGACGGCGGCCAGATTGCTGGCCGCCGCCTGGAAACGCCCTCGCTTAGCGAAGGTTCAACTTCCCGATTGCGGCCATCGCGCGCACGGCCCCGCTACCGACGGCTGCGCCGAACTTTTTCGCGACGCGGTCGGTGATGCTTTCCTTCACCGTGTAGTCGACGACATCGGGAGCCTTGATGATTTCGCGCGCGACATAGTCGGTGTCACCGAAACCGTCTGCGAGGCCTAGCTGGACGCTCTTCTCGCCCGTCCAGAACAGTCCAGAGAAGATATCGGGCGATTCCTGAAGACGTTTTCCGCGGCCCTGCTTCACGGCATCGATGAATTGCGCATGGATCTCGTCCAGCATCGCTTGCGCGTGTTGATCCATCTTCGGCGTATCGGGCGAGAACGGATCGTAAAATCCCTTGTTCTCTCCGGAAGTGCGCATCCGGCGTTGAATGCCGAGTTTGTCCATCAGGCCGGTAAAGCCGAATCCATCCATCAGCACGCCAATCGAGCCGACGATGCTCGCCTTGTCGACGTATATCTTGTCGGCAGCGGCAGCAGCATAGTAACCACCCGACGCGCACATATCGCTTACGACGACGTAGAGCGGAATTGAAGGATATTTCGCGCGCAATCGGCGGATTTCACGGTAGATAATTCCAGCCTGCACGGGACTCCCACCGGGGCTGTTGCAACGCAGGATCACGCCCGCCGTGCCCGTGTCATCGAACGCACTCGCCAGCGCCGCGTCGACATCTTCCGCGTTCGCGTTCGTATCGGACGATATCTCGCCGTCAAGTGTCACGAGTGCAGTATGCCGCCCCGTCGTGGCCGCAACTTTCTCGCCGCTGAAATCGAGCACGGCCCACGCAACGAGAACCAGCACGCCGAGAAACAGGAAACGAAAAAAGATCCGCCAGCGGCGCGCAGCGCGTTGCTCGTTGACGGCCGCCAGCGCAATCCGCTCGAGCGCGGCGCGCTCCCAGTTCGGCTCGTCGGCGGGCGCCCGGCGCTCGCGGCCCGCCGCGGCCGGTTCGTTCGGATCGGGAGTCAAATTATCGGACATGCATTGCCGCCGCAGAAAACGTGGTTTCGGGAAATGTAGCTGGGAATCAGGCAGATGCTGGACGCAGATCAGCATCCGGAAGCCAGAACACCGCGCGCCCTTCGGGCGTGTCGCGCTCGTCGACGCGTACCGGGCGAAGCCTGCCGCCGCGGCACGGGCCGCCTACGCACTTGCCTGTATCCGGGGCATAAATCGCGCCATGCGTTGCGCACATCAAGTATAAGCCGGACGATTCGAAGAACTGTCCTTCGTTCCAGTCCAGTTCCATCGGCACGTGTGCGCAACGGTTCAGATAACCATACGCCACGCCGTCATAGCGAACGAAGAACACCACGGCATCGCCGCCCGCGTACGTCGCGTCGCGGCGCACGCCCGCGCCGCCGTCGACGAGTTCTTCGGATGCGCAAACGCGCACCGCCTCCTGTGCGGCGTCCGTCATGCGTGCTCCCGCAGCCAGCCCGACAATGAAGCGATGCTGTCGGCGACGAATTTCGGCTCCAGCGCCGTCAACGAATCTGCCGGGTGCGCGCCGTACGTGACGCCGATGCCCGACACGCCCGCATTGATCGCCATTTGAAGATCGTGCGTGGTATCTCCGATCATCACAGTGCGCACGGGATCCTGCCCCAGTTCGCGCGTGAGCTCCTGCAGCATGGCCGGATGCGGTTTCGAGAACGTTTCATCGGCGCAGCGCGTGCCGTCGAAAAGACTCGTGAGCCGGACCTGATCGAGCGCGCGGTTCAGCCCGACGCGGCTCTTGCCGGTAGCGATCGCGAGCAGATAG
Organism: Paraburkholderia caribensis; assembly: GCF_002902945.1. Classification (NCBI taxonomy): domain Bacteria; kingdom Pseudomonadati; phylum Pseudomonadota; class Betaproteobacteria; order Burkholderiales; family Burkholderiaceae; genus Paraburkholderia; species Paraburkholderia caribensis. The sequence continues at coordinate 1,026,393 of NZ_CP026101.1, read as the reverse complement.
CCCTGATCGCGCAGATCGGCGAGCATCTCTCGCACACCTGCAAACAGCTCGGTCGTCTGATCCTTCACCAGATAGTGGAAGCGATAGCGCTCGGCGAGGCGCGGGTAATCGGATGGGTCCAGCGTCGGCGCGGCGATCTGCAGCGCGTCGCGCAAACCCAGGCCGATCACGAAGCTCGCGGCCTCGTCAGCCGGCACGGGCAGCCCGAGATCGCGGCAGGCCGCCTGAATGCTGCGGGTGATATGGACGGTCGAATCCATCAACGTGCCGTCCCAATCGAAGACGATCAGGTCAAATTGCTCTCTAGCCATGCGATTTCGTCTCGGTTTGTGATTGTTCGTGCGTTCCCGCCCCGGCCGCCTCAGACAGTTGCGCGATGAAGCGCTTGCAGTCGGCCGGCAACGGCGCTTCGAACTGTAGCGTGTCGCCCGTCGCCGGGTGCGTCAGCTTGAGCCGGTACGCGTGCAAGAACATCCGTTTAAGCCCCGGCTGCGCATTTGCGCGTGCGAGCGCCTTGTTCAGCGCGAAATCGCCGTATTTGGCGTCGCCGACGATCGGCAGTCCCAGATGCGCCAGATGGACACGAATCTGATGGGTCCGCCCCGTTTTCAGTTCCGCTTCGAGCAGCGCGTAACCCGGCCAGCGATCGACGAGATTGAAAATGGTGTGGGACGGGAGCCCGTCAGGCTGTACGCGCACGCGCCGCTCGCCGTCCGGCAGCAGATATTTATGCAGCGGCTCCTTCACGGCGCGCCGGCGGCCCCAGTCGCTCGCCCATTCACCGTGCACACACGCGTAGTAACGCTTGTCCATCCGGTTTTCGCGGATCTGTTCGTGCAGATTGACGAGCGCCGCACGCTTTTTCGCGAGCATCAGCACGCCCGACGTCTCGCGGTCCAGCCGGTGCACGAGTTCCAGAAATTTCGCCTGCGGACGCGCCGCCCGCAACTGCTCGATCACGCCGAACGCGACCCCGCTGCCGCCGTGCACGGCGACGCCAGCCGGCTTGTCGATCACCAGCATATGCTCGTCTTCGAACAGAATTTCGAAGTGCGCCGACGGCACCGGCGCGTGCACCGCCTCGTCCGCCTTCGCGACGCGGATGGGCGGCACGCGCACCAGATCGCCAAAGGCGAGACGGTACTGCGCGTCGACGCGGCCCTTGTTCACGCGCACTTCGCCGCTGCGCAGAATCCTATAAATATGACTTTTCGGCACGCCCTTACAGACGCGCAACAGGAAGTTGTCGATCCGCTGACCGGCCGCGCTGTCGTCGATTTCGATCATCGACACCTGATCGCTTGCAACGGGGCTTGTCACCGATTTCTGGGATATTTTGCCTAACTCTTTCATTCTGAATATAATTTGCCCAGCAGTCTGCGGTGGCCGACTATATAGGATCGGCGCCTTAAACCGAATCGCGGGTGGATTGCGCAGGTGCAAGCGATAAAACGTCATTTTACTTGCGCCGGGGGCTGGTTGCTCGCCCTGAAAATGAGATGCAACAAGTTGCACGCACGATGCGCGACACGGCAGGGACGGCGCCCACAGGCACGTTCGGTCACCGTCGGCACCGTCGGTAACGGAATTTTGGTCAAAAAGAATTTGACTGGCGAGCTTCGGCAAGGGCAGCTTTCATGTCCCTTAAGCGCGAAGCGGCCGGTGGCGAAAATACGGCGTGCGCCCGAGGCGTCCTGCGGAGAGTGCAGGACATGGCGACGTCAAAATGAGGCGAGACACCCCGAGCGGGACAGGCAAGCGCAGTGAGCGAGCCTGCCCGCTGCGGCAAGACCGCAGCCTTCGAACGTGTCCGGACGCGCGCCCAACTGGCGCGCCGGTGCACGTGGACGAAGGCTGATGCTAGTCGGCTGCCAGGACCCGCGGCGTGTCGGGCCATTATTTGAAGCCGTGTTCGCATGTGCCCTGCGGCTGCGCGTCCATTTATTGGAGACGGCGCCCATATCAGGCAATTCTCCCGCCATCTTTCCCGCTCCAGCGTGCTTGTGAAAACACAATAAGGCGCGGCATGCCGCTGCCCCAAGCCTTCGGCCGGGTTCTTCCCGCGCGCCGTCGGCCGGACAGGCAGAGCCGCTCTGGAGCCGTTCAATGAAACGCATGTTGTTTAATGCGACGCAGCAGGAAGAACTGCGCGTCGCCATCGTCGATGGGCAAAAACTCATCGACATCGACATCGAAACCGCCGGGCGCGAACAGCGCAAAGGCAATATCTACAAGGGGATCGTGACGCGCATCGAGCCGTCGCTCGAAGCCTGCTTCGTCAACTACGGCGAAGACCGCCATGGTTTTCTCCCGTTCAAGGAAGTCGCCCGCCAGTACTTCCGCGAAGGCATCGACATGCGCTCGGCGCGCATCCAGGATGCCCTGAAAGAAGGACAGGAACTGATCGTTCAGGTCGAGAAGGAAGAACGCGGCAACAAGGGCGCAGCCCTTACCACGTTCATCTCGCTCGCCGGCCGCTACCTCGTGCTGATGCCGAACAATCCGCGCGGCGGCGGCGTGTCGCGCCGGATCGAAGGCGACGACCGCCAGGAACTGCGCGAAACGATGTCCCAGCTGCAACTGCCCGAAGGCATGAGCATCATCGCGCGCACGGCGGGTATCGGCCGCAGCGCGGAAGAGCTGCAGTGGGACCTGAACTACCTGATGCAGCTGTGGCGCGCAATCGAAGCCGCGTCGCAAAGCGGCTCGCAGGGTCAGCCGATGCTGATCTATCTGGAATCGAGCCTCGTGATCCGCGCGATTCGCGACTACTTCCAGCCGGACATCGGCGAAATCCTCATCGACACCACGGAAATCCACGACCAGGCACGCGCCTTCATGGATATCGTGATGCCGGACAATGTCAACAAGGTGAAGCGGTATCACGACGACGTGCCGCTTTTCTCGCGCTTCCAGATCGAGCACCAGATCGAGACGGCGTACTCGCGCACGGTGCCGCTGCCGTCGGGCGGCGCGATCGTGATCGACCACACGGAAGCGCTCGTCGCGATCGACGTGAACTCGGCGCGCGCCACCAAGGGCGCCGACATCGAGGAAACGGCCACCCGCACGAACCTCGAAGCCGCCGACGAAGTCGCGCGCCAGCTGCGTCTGCGCGACCTGGGCGGCCTGATCGTGATCGACTTCATCGACATGGAGTCGGCCAAGAGCCAGCGCGAAGTCGAGCAACGCCTGAAAGACGCGCTCAAGCACGACCGCGCGCGCGTCCAGATGGGCAAGATCTCGCGCTTCGGCCTGATGGAACTGTCGCGCCAGCGTCTGCGTCCGGCGCTGTCGGAAGGCAGCCACGTGACCTGCCCGCGCTGTAATGGCACGGGCCACATCCGCGATACCGAATCGTCCGCACTGCAAGTGCTGCGGATCATTCAGGAAGAAGCGATGAAGGAAAACACGGCAGCGATCCACTGCCAGGTTCCCGTCGAAGTCACGGCCTTCCTGCTCAACGAGAAGCGTTCGGAAATCAACAAGATCGAATCGCGCTTCAAGGTCAACGTCGTGCTGGTGCCGAACAAGCACCTCGACACGCCGCACTACAAGCTCGAGCGTCTGCGTCACGACGACGCACGCCTCGACGATCCGCGCGCGTCGTGGAAGATGGCCGAGGAAGCCGCCCGCGAACTGGAATCGGAAACGGGCTACAGCAAGCGCGCCGAAGAGGTGAAGCCGAAGCAGGAAGCGGCTGTGAAGGGCATCACGCCTGAAAAGCCGGCGCCGAGCGCGCCCGTGCGCACGCCGGCCCCCGCTGCCGCCACGGTCGAAGTCAAGCCTGCTACGGGCGGCTTCATCGGCTGGCTGAAGGGTCTGTTCGGCGTACAACCGGCGGCTCCCGCTCCCGCGCCCGCACCCGTCGAGAAGACGGCGAAGCCCGCACGCGGCGAACGCACCGAGCGCGGTGAGCGCACGGGCGAACGCGGCGGCGATCGTAACCGCAACCGTCGCAACGGCGCAGGTGGCCGCGATGCGGCGGGTCGTGGCGAAGGCGCGGCAACGCAAGGCCGCCAGGGTCAGCCGTCGCAACGCGGCGAACGTCAGGAACGCGAACCGCGAGAAGCACGTGAACCGCGCGCCGGCCGCGAGCCGCGCGAAGGCCGCGAGCCACGTGAGGCACGCGAACCGCGCGAGGCACGTCCGGAGCGCGTCGAACGGGGTCAGGAGCGTGCGGAACGCGCCGAAACCGCTGAAGCAACGCGCGGCGAGCGTCAGGAACGCCCGGATCGTGGCGAGCGCCGCGAGCGTGGCGAACGCGGTGAGCGCCGCAAGCAGCAGCCTGAAGCAGCCGACGCGCTGAGCCAAAACGAGGCTCAGGCCGATGTCGCCGGACAGGCGCAAGCGAATCTGATGGGTGGCGCAGCCCCCATTGACGACGCGCGTGATGGCGAAGAGCGTCGTCGTCGCCGTCGCGGTCGCCGTGGTGGGCGTCGCGAGCGTGACGAAGAAGGCGTGAACGTGAACACGGCCGCCGACGTCGCGGAAGCGGAAGGCGAAACGGCAGTGGCAGCATCGGCGGAAGCGCCCGTGCGCGCACCGGAACACACGGGACGTCACGAGACGCAGCCGCAAGCGGTCGAAGCAGCACAACAGCAGCCGGCACAGGAAGTGAAGCCGGTCGAGGTCGTCGTGGCAGCCGTCGCGACGGGCGCCGCCGTGGTCAGCGAATTGCACGCATCGGCTGAAACGCCGGCGCTGGCTGTCGAAAAGGCTGCGAAGGCGGAAGCCATCGTGCCGGCCGACGAAGCGCCCGTTGCAACGCGCACGGAAGCAGCCGCCGAAACGCCGGCCGCTTTCGAGCCGCAAGCAGTTGAGCCTGTCGCAACGACGCAAGCGCCCGTTGAAGCGCCCGCGCCCGTCGAGACCATTGCGGCAGCACCCGTCGCCGAAGCGCCTGTCGTCGTCGAGTCCGTCGCGGAGCCGGTTGCAGCGGCTCCGGCCCCGGCAGCGCGTGCGGAAGCAGCGCAGCCGGCCGTCGAAGCGCCCGTTGCAACGCAGCCTGTCGTCGAGCCGGTTGTTCAGCCGGTCGCGGAACCCATCGCAGACGTCGCGCCAGCGCAACCCGCAGCGGAACCGGTCGTAACGGAAACCGTAACGGAAGAGGTAACGGAACCCGCACCGACCGCCGCAGCAGCCGAGCCGCAACCCGTTCGTACGAACGGCGTATCGGCCGGCCGTCAGTCGACGCAAAGCCTCGAAGCGATGCTGGAAAGTGCCGGCCTCGTCTGGGTCAACACCGACTCGGACAAGCTGCGTGTCGCGCAGGAAGCTGCCGCGCAAGCGGTGAAGCCCGCACGCGCGCCGCGCGAGCGCAAGCCGCTTCCGGCCGCCGACACGACGCCGATGCAACAGGTCGAAACCGCAAAGCAGCCGCAGTAAGCGGTCGCTAACCTCGCCCGGCTGCAACGCCGGGCATCCCGAAAAGCCCGCCTTCAAGGCGGGCTTTTTGCTGTACCCATCCAGACGGCACCGCGCGTTTCGCCCTACTGTGACGGAAAGTGCCTTCCGCTAGAATGAAGTCTGATATCCCAAATATGTAATCATGTCCCGACGCATCATTCCTGTTGCCGACGTCAGCGCCGTCCCCGACGTCGCCGGTCCTGTGCGGACCCCGCGCGGCGAGCTGACCGATACGCTGTCGCGTCCGCTGCGCGACCTGCGCATTTCGGTGACTGACCGTTGCAACTTCCGGTGCGTCTACTGCATGCCGCGCGCGGTGTTCGACAAGGACTATTCGTTCCTGCCGCACAGCGCGCTGCTGACATTCGAGGAAATCGAGCGGATCGCAACGATTTTCGTCGCGCATGGCGTGGAGAAAATCCGTCTGACGGGCGGCGAGCCGCTGTTGCGCAAGAACCTCGAATTCCTGATCGAACGGCTCGCGCGAATGACGACGGCCGCCGGCAAGCCGCTCGACCTGACGCTCACCACCAACGGCTCGCTGCTCGCGCGCAAGGCGCGCAGCCTGAAAGACGCCGGTCTGAGCCGTGTGACTGTCAGCCTCGACGCGCTCGACGATGCGTTATTTCGCCGCATGAACGACGCCGATTTCGCCGTGCGCGACGTGCTCGACGGCATCGAAGTCGCGCGGTCGGTCGGGCTGGCGCCGCTGAAGGTCAACATGGTCGTCAAGCGCGGCACGAACGACAGCGAAATCGTGCCGATGGCGCGCCACTTCCGGGACTCCGGCGTGGTGCTGCGCTTTATCGAGTACATGGACGTCGGCACGTCGAACGGCTGGAACATGACGGAAGTGCTGCCGTCGGCGGACGTGGTCGCGCGGATCAGCGAGCACTTTCCGCTGCTGCCGCTCGAAGCGCATAGCGCCGCCGAAACCGCGCAGCGCTGGGGCTACGCGGACGGCAGCGGCGAGATCGGCGTGATTTCCAGCGTGACGCGCGCGTTTTGCGGCGACTGCACGCGCGCCCGGCTATCGACGGAAGGAAAGGTGTACCTGTGCCTGTTCGCGTCGTCGGGCCACGATCTGCGCGCGCTCGTACGCAACGGCACGAGCGACGCAGGCATCGCCACCGCGATCGCCAACATCTGGCACGCGCGCGGCGACCGCTACTCGCAACTGCGCGGCAGCGCGAGCGCTACCTCCACGACGACGCGCGAAGAACGGCGTGTCGAGATGTCGTACATCGGCGGCTGAGCCGCTCTTTCCAATGAGCATCACGCGCGACCAGATCACCGGCCTGCTGCTCGCAGGCGGTCGCGGCATGCGCATGGGCGGCGTCGACAAGGGGCTGCAGATGCTGCACGGCGAACCGCTCGCCCTCCACGTGATGCGGCGCCTCGCGCCGCAGGCCGGACCGCTTCTGATCAGCGCGAACCGGCACACGGAGCAATATGCGGAGCTAGGCGGACCGTTTCACGCAACCGTGATCTCCGACACGCTGCCCGATTTTCCCGGTCCGCTCGCCGGTCTGCTCGCCGGTTTGCGCGCGGCGTCCACGCCGTTCGTGCTGTCGGCGCCATGCGACACACCCGGTTTGCCCGCCGATCTCGCCATGCGGCTCGCCGCCGCGCTCGATCAGCAAGACGCGCAAGACGCGGGCATCGCGACCGTCACGACCATGGACGCCCGGGGCGAGACGTCCATTCACCCGGTTTTCGCACTCGTGCGCACGTCGCTTGCCGACGATCTCGAAGGCTTTCTGCAAGCGGGAGAGCGCAAGGTTCGCACGTGGTACGCACGCCACAGGGCGGTCGAAGTCGCCTTTCCGGACGAGCGCACGTTTTACAATATCAATTCACTGCAGGAACTCGCCGACCTCGAACGCGGTTGACCGGGTTTAACATTAGCAGCGCCATTTGCCGCGATTGCCGCCCGGCCGCCGCCGCACCGCATTCCGTCGCGACGCTCCCCTTTCATGACCACGCTGAACGAAACTTCGAGTTGCGTCGCACAGTACGACGCTCAAGCCATGCCGGTGTCCGCCGTACAGGCAATCGTGCGCGAATGGGCGACACCCGTGACGACCGTCGAGCGCGTTCATCTGCGTGACGCGCTGAACCGCGTGCTGGCGCAGGACATCGTCTCGCCCATCGACGTTCCCGCCCACGACAACTCGGCGATGGACGGCTACGCGTTCGCAGGCGCGGCGCTCGAAGTTCGAACGGGCGTGCCCGACGAAAAACGCGAACTCGTGCTGAGCGTGGCGGGCAAGGCTTTCGCCGGGCATCCGTTCGCGGGAAGCATCGAGCGCACGCAATGCGTTCGCGTGATGACGGGCGCGACGATGCCCGCGGGCTGCGACACCGTCGTTCCGCAGGAAGCCGTCACGCGCGACGGCGACACCATTCGCTTTGCAGCGTCGCCGTTGCGCACGGGCGCGAACCGGCGCCTCGCGGGCGAAGACCTCGCGCAGGGCGCGGTCGCGCTGAAGGCGGGTCGCATCGTGCGGGCGTCGGACCTTGGATTGCTCGCGTCGCTGGGCATTGGCGAGGTGTCCGTGCGCCGCCGTCTGCGTGTCGCATTCTTTTCGACGGGCGACGAACTGCGCTCGATCGGCCAACTACTCGATCCGGGCTGCGTTTACGACAGCAACCGCTATACGCTGTTCGCGATGCTCAAGCGCCTCGACGTCGATCCCATCGACCTCGGCGTGGTCCGCGACGAGCCCGCCGCGCTTGAAGAAGCATTGCGAACGGCTGCATCGAGCGCGGATGTCGTGATAACCTCCGGCGGCGTTTCGGTGGGCGAAGCCGATCTGACGAAGCAAATGCTGCGCATGCTCGGCGACGTCGTGCACTGGAGTCTCGCGATGCGTCCGGGCCGGCCGCTGGCGTTTGGACGCATCTGGTCGGGCGGCAAACCCGGCGCGGGCGAACCGGCAATCTTCTTCGGCCTGCCGGGCAACCCCGTCGCGGTGATGGCGGCGTTCTATCAGATCGTGCGTGAAGTGCTGCTGCGGATGTCCGGCGCGACGACTCATCCTGTGCCGCTCATCCGCGCCGCGTGCGTCGACGCGATCCGCAAACGGCCGGGCCGTACCGAATTCCAGCGCGGCATCGCGCAGCGCGACGCGCAAGGCACATGGCGGGTCACGCCGACGGGCTCGCAAGGCTCCGGCGTGCTCAGCTCGATGAGCGAAGCGAATTGCTTCATCGTGCTCGCCCACGACCAGGGCGATCTCGACCCAGGCGACGCCGTCGATATCATGCTGTTCGACGGCCTCATCTGAGCGCACGAGGCAGGCCAGTTTTTACGCAATCCACTACGACATACGGGTTTGACTTACATGAAAAAACAGATCTCGTTCATTGCACCGGGGCAGACGGCAAAGGCATTGATCCTCGTGTATCTGACGTTCAGCGTGCCTATCGTGCTGCTGGGCGTGCTGGTCGCCTTCATCCGCTATGGATCGGTGGAACTGAGCACCGTGTTCAGCGCGCTGCTGCTCAACGCGATTCTGGGTTTCATCCTGCTGTGGATTGCATGCCACGCGTACAACTGGGTGGCGTCGCGCTTCGGCGGCATCGAGATCCAGTTGAGCGACGTGCCGGAGGAAGCGTAATGCCGGCGACGATCCGCGCCGCCACGCCTGACGACGTCGGCGCGATGCTCGCGTTGATGTACGAACTGGCCGAGTTCGAAAAGCTCACGCATCTGTTCATCGCGACGGAAGACGGTCTGCGCGACGCGCTGTTCGGCGCGCGCCCTTCGGCAGAGGCGATCGTCGCGGAACGCGACGGCAAGATGATCGGCTACGCGCTGTTCTTCCATAACTACTCGACGTTCCTCGGACGGCGTGGCCTGTATCTCGAAGACCTGTACGTGCAGCCGACCGAGCGCGGCACGGGACTCGGGTCGAAGATGCTGCGTTATCTGGCGGCACTGGCTGTCGAACGGCAGTGCGGCCGCTTCGAATGGTCGGTGCTGGACTGGAATCAGCCTGCCATCGATTTTTATCAGAAGATGGGCGCGACCGTGCTACCAGACTGGCGCGTCGTGCGCATCACGGGCGACGCGCTCGATCAACTGGCGGCGAGCGCGGACTGATTGGCACGCCCGCCCGGCGCAGCGTCGCTCCCGTTCGAAGCTGCCCTTCTGGCTGGCGAGGCGCTCAACCATCGCGGTCGAGCGTTGCCAGCCTTCGCTGCGTCAAGACTCTTCCGCATCGACTCCGGACAGCGAGTCCCCAAGCAAGCCCGCCGCCCGCTCTTCGGGCAACGCCTCGACGTCGCGCAGCTTCCTGTTCATCTGACGCGTGCGCACTTCCGCCGCCTCGATCGAACGCGTGACGGTTTCGAGTTGCGACTTGGTCTTCGCCAGCACGTCGCCGAATTTGCCGAACTCCGTCTTCACCGCGCCCAGCACCTGCCACACTTCGCTCGACCGCTTTTCGATGGCGAGCGTACGGAAACCCATTTGCAGACTGTTGAGCAAGGCCGTCAATGTGGTCGGCCCGGCAATCGTCACGCGATAGTCGCGTTGCAAAAGGTCCGTGAGCCCCGGGCGGCGCAGAATCTCGGCGTACAAGCCTTCCGTCGGCAGGAACAGCAGCGCGAAGTCAGTGGTATGCGGCGGCGACACGTACTTTTCCGCAATCGTCTTCGCTTCCGCGCGAATCCGCCCTTCGAGCGCGCGCGACGCGTCTTCGACTGCGACGGGGTCGCTACGCTCCTGCGCTTCGATCAGACGTTCATAGTCCTCACGCGGAAATTTTGCATCGATGGGCAACCATACGGGCGTGGCCGCCGCATCGGGTGTCGGCTGACGTCCCGGCAGCTTGATCGCGAACTCGACGCGGTCGTTGCTCTTCGGGATCGTCGCAATGTTCTTCGCGTACTGATCGGACGTCAGTATCTGTTCGAGCAACGATTCGAGCTGCACTTCGCCCCATGTGCCGCGTGTCTTAACGTTTGTCAGAACCTTCTTCAGATCTCCGACACCCGCCGCCAAAGTCTGCATTTCGCCGAGACCGCGATGCACCTGTTCGAGACGGTCGGACACCAGCTTGAACGATTCGCCAAGGCGTTGTTCAAGCGTCGCGTGCAGCTTTTCGTCGACGGTGCGGCGCATTTCTTCGAGCTTCGTCGAGTTGTTGGCCTCGATGTCTTTCAGCCGCTGCTCGATGGTCGCGCGCACTTCCGCGAAACGCCGGTCGTTCGCCTCCGTCACCTGCGCCAGTTGCTGCTGCAACGTTTCGCCGAAACGCTTCAGCGTCACGCCCTGTTCTTCGCGCGCCTGTTGCGCCTGCTGCTGCAGGCTGTGGCGCACGGCGTCGAGTTGTTGCGCGTTCGTATCCGTCAGCTTGACGAGCTGCTGCGCAAAGCCGTCGATCTTGGCGGCCTGCACAGTCGTCATGCTAGTGAACTGGGAGGCGAGCGTCTGCTGAAACTGCGAGAAGCCGCCGCTCAATTCCGTGCGCGAGACGCGCGCCGTTTCGGAAATCTCGCCGCGCAGCTCGCGTTCAAGCCGCTCGTACTCGCGCGTCTGCGCAAGCGCCGCGGCATCGAGACGCTCACCCAGTTCGTCGAATTGCATCTGCTGATGCGCGCCACCGCTGCCGCGCATCAGCATGAACAGCGCGATCACCAGCGCGACGGCCAGTACGGCAACGGCCGCGATCAAAACCATCGTCATGAACGCGCCTTCCCGATCACATCAGGGTTGATAGGGTTCGGCGGACGCCCGGCGCGCGGACCCTCGCCCAACCCCGCGATCAGATTGTCGGCCGCGAGATTCGCCATGGCGCGGCGCGTGGCTTCCGTCGCACTCGCGATGTGCGGCGTCAGCACGACATTCGGCACGGTGAGCAGTGCCGGATTGAGCTTTGGCTCGCCCTCGAACACGTCGAGGCCCGCCGCGGCGATACGCTTCTCGCGCAACGCTTCGGCAAGCGCCGCGTCGTCGACGATGCCGCCACGCGCGATGTTGGTGAGCGTGGCCGTCGGTTTCATCAGCGCGAGTTCGGCAGCGCCGATCGTGTGATGGTTCTCAGCCGTGTACGGCAACACAAGCACGACGTGATCGGCACGGCGCAGCAGGTCCTGCTTCGACGCATATTCCGCGTTCAGTTCAGCCTCGATCTCGGGCGCGACACGCGAGCGGTTGTGATAGATCACGTTCATGTTGAAGCCGCGCGCGCGACGCGCGAGCGCCTGCCCGATGCGGCCCATGCCGATCACGCCGAGCGTCGAGCCATACAGGTCCGAGCCGAGAAAGCCGTCGTACGACCACTTTTCCCATTTGCCCGCGCGCAACCAGTGCTCCGATTCCGCGATGCGGCGCGCCGCCGCCATCATCAGCGCCCAGCCGAAATCCGCCGTCGATTCGTTGAGCACGTCGGGTGTATTCGTGCCGAGCACGTTCGCCGCGTTGAACGCGGCCATATCGAAGTTGTTGTAACCGACCGCCATGTTCGACACCACACGCAGACGCGGCGCGGCGGCCAGCACGGACGCGTCGATCGCGTCGCCCGCCGTCAGCGCGCCGTCTTTATCGGCGAGGCGGCGTTTGAGCTCGTCGGCGGGCAGCACGTCGCCGTTATGCCAGTCCACTTCGAAATGCTGCTTGAGGCGCTCGATCACATCCGGAAAGATGGGACGCGCAACCAGAACCTTTTGCATTGCCATTCTCCGAGTATCAGTCCGTAGCGCGTCCCTTCGGCGCGCGCACGGCATCAAAAGAAAATCAACGATGTTGCGATGAACAACGGTATCAGCACGATGCCCGACCACGCGAGATAGCCGAAAAAACTGGGCATCTTCACGCCGCGCGACTCCGCGATCGCCTTGACCATGAAATTCGGCGCGTTGCCGATGTAGCTGTTTGCGCCCATGAACACCGCGCCTGCCGAAATGGCCGCGAGCGTCGATGCGCCCGTGGTCGTCAACGTCTGTGCGTCGCCGCCGGCGAGGTTGAAGAACACGAGGTACGTGGGTGCATTATCGAGGAACGACGACAACAGGCCCGTCGCCCAGAAATACATGTCGTCGCGCGGCTGGCCGGCCGTGTCGTTGACGAGATGCACGATGCCGCTGAGCGCGCCCGCTTCGCCCGCGCGCAACATCATGATGACAGGCGCGATCGTGACAAAGATTCCCGCAAACAGTTTCCCGACTTCTTCGATGGGCGCCCAGTTGAATGCGTTGCCCTCACGCGCGGCGCGCGGCGTCACAGCCAGCGACAGCAGCGTCACCGCGATCAGCGCCACGTCGCGCACGACATTCTGCAGCTCGACATGCGTGCCCGCCACATCGAACGCGATGCCTGGCTTCCAGATGCCGCTCATCAACACCAGCCCGATCACCAGTGCCAGCAGCACGAAATTGATCTTGCCGACGACGCCAACGGCACGCGTATCCGGCGACGGATCAACGGGCAGCACTTCTTCGCGATGCCGGAAATAGTACGCATCGAGCGCGTAGAAAATGGCAAGCAGCACGATGCAGACGAACAGCGTTGGCAGCGCGAGATGCACGGTTGTCCAGAAGAAGCCGACGCCGTTCAGAAAGCCGAGGAACAGCGGCGGATCGCCGAGCGGCGACAGCGACCCGCCCGTGTTCGCGACCAGGAAGATAAAGAATACGACCACATGCACGACGTGCTTGCGGTTGTCGTTCGCGCGCAAGAGCGGCCGGATCAGCAGCATCGCCGCGCCCGTCGTGCCCATGATGCTAGCGAGCCCCGTGCCGAGCGCGAGCAACGCCGTATTCAGACGCGGCGACCCGTGCAGATTGCCCGTCACGCAGATGCCGCCCGCAACGGTATAGAGCACTGTCAACAACACGATGAACGGCACGTACTCTTCAAGCAGCGCATGAATGAACGTACCGAACGCCGTCGACGCGCCGAACGCGAAAGCGAACGGCACAAGGAACACGGCGGCCCATGCCACGGAAATCTTGCCAAAGTGATGATGCCAAAGCTTGGGTGCGACGAGCGGGAGCACGGCAATCGACAGCAGGACGCCCGCGAACGGCACGCCCCACCAGACGGAGAGCGAAGCACCGTCGAGACTCGCGGCCGATGCCGCAAGCGGCCAGCAAGACAGCACGAACAACAACGCGACGCCGGCCATTCGAGAACACGCGTGCTCGACACGTCCCTGCAACGGCACAGCGTTACGCGCCACGCACGACGATCGCATGCACGCGATAAGGACCGTGCGCACCGAGCACGATGGTTTGTTCGATATCGCCTGTGCGCGACGGGCCGGAGACGAAGTTGACGGCGCGCGGCAGTTCGCCGCGTTCGCTGCGGATCAGATTGAACGCTTCCTCATGACCGGCGACGATGCGCGAGGCCGGCACGATTGCAATGTGCGTCTCCGGCAGCAAGCCCGCCGACGCATAAGTGTCCGGGCCCGACAGCAGCACCAGCGTGCCCGTTTCAGCCGTCGCGCAGAAGCAGCCCGTGATGCCGACGCGGTCTTCGTCGCGCGGCTTGCGAAACTCGACGTCGATCTGGGAGCCGGCCCAGGGCAGCGCCTCGAGCGTCTGCCACGCGATGGCTTGAGTGGGAAGATTCAGTTCGGAAAGGTAACGATGCGCGGCGGCGGGTGCGTCGGCGAGCGATTCGACGGTATCGACCGTGGTCGCCATTTTCTTCGCCTGCTCGATGAAATGCGCGACGAGATCGGCCGGCAGGGTTGGGCGCGGACCTTGCGGATGACTTGCGAGATACGCCTGCGCCGCCTCGCGCTCGGACGCGGCCGGCTCGGGCTCACGCCCTTGTGCCGCGCGAATGCGCGCCAGGATGTTGCGGCGGGCCGTCGATGTATCCATGTGCAATATCCTCGTGCCGGTGGTCGTGCTGAACGTGGGACATACGCGTGCGAAATGCGCCCTGCTCATTGCGCACAGTGACGGTCGAATTATACCGGCCGCCCTTCATGCCAACACCTGGCCGAACGGCATATACCGGCACTCGTGCGAAGTGCCGACAATGCACTCACATGCTGCCGGACTGCAACGCGAAAGCGTGACGGGGCGTCACTTGCCCGCGGATTCTTCCTCAGGTTGCTCGATACCGAACACCTGGCGCAGATAGGCAAGGTACGCCTTGTCTTCGCACATGTTCTTGCCCGGCGAATCGGACAGCTTCGCGACGGGCTGCCCGTTGCACTTGACCATCTTGATGACGATCTGCAGCGGGTTATAGCCAAGGTCGTTCGTGAGGTTCGTGCCGACGCCGAAGGCGAGCTTGCAGCGCCCACGGAAGCGCTCGTACAGCTGCAGCACCTTTGGGATGTCGAGCGCGTCGGAAAAGACCAGCACTTTCGTGCGCGGATCGCAGCGGTTCGCTTCGTAGTGCGCGAGAAGACGCTCGCCCCAGTCGAACGGGTCGCCGGAATCATGGCGCGCGCCGTCGAAGAGCTTGCAGAAGTACATGTCGAAATCACGGAGGAACGCCTGCATGCCATACACGTCCGACAACGCGATGCCCAGATCGCCGCGATACTCCTTCGCCCACATTTCGAAGCCGAAGATCTGCGAGTCGCGCAGACGCGGACCCAGCGCCTGACAGGCTTGCAGGTATTCGTGCGCCATCGTGCCGAGAGGCGTCAGGCCATGCTTCATTGCATAGAACACGTTGCTGGTGCCCGTGAACTGGTCGCGCAGACCGTCCTTGAGCGTGAGGATCACCTCTTCGTGCCAGCGCCCGGAGAAACGGCGCCGCGTGCCGTAGTCGGCGATCTTGCAGTCGGCGAACTCGGGGCGCGCACCGAGCAGCTGCATCTTGTCGCGCAGGCGCTCGCGTCCTTCGCTGTAATCGGGCTGCTGCTGCGTGTTGCGGAAGTACACTTCGTTGACGATCGCAAGCACGGGGATCTCGAAGAGGATCGTGTGCAGCCACGGCCCCTTGATGTCGATTTCGATCTCCCCGTTGCCCTTCGCCGAGGGCGTGATCGAGATGTATTTTTCGTTGAGATGGAAGAGCGCGAGAAAGTCGATGAAGTCGCTCTTGATGAAGCGCATCCGGCGCAGATAGTCGAGATCGCCTTCATTGAAGCGCAGCTTGCAGAGCTTGTGCACTTCGCTGCGAATCTCGTCGATGTACGGCACCAGGTTGACGTTCGGCGTGCGGCAGCGGAACTTGTATTCGACGTTGGCAGCCGGGAAATAATGCAGCACCACCTGCATCATCGTGAATTTGTACAGGTCGGTGTCGAGCAGCGAAGTAATGATCATGATCTTGCAAACCGGGACTGCATGAAATCGGAAGACGTCAGGCCTCGTGCGCCCTCGCCCTTTCGTGTTCGCCATGTGCGCTTCGGGCTTCGCGCAGAGTCCCGCTCGAAACGGGCCCCGCACAGACGCTGTCGCATGTTACCCGAATGCGCGCCGGCGGTTGTTTGAATGCGTCAAGGCCGGCGGGCGCGGGCGGCGCAAACCGCTCGCCATAAACTAATCACCAAACGATATAAAAGGGTTGGGGCGATCGCGTATGCACTACTTGACGTTACGTTACAATACCGCTTTTGGCGTCTTGCCATCCCCCATTACCTAAAAGATATCGTTTGCAGGAGTTGCCTGAATGACTCACGTTGTGACCGAAAGCTGCATCAAGTGCCGCTATACCGACTGCGTCGATGTGTGCCCGGTGGACTGCTTTCGCGAAGGTCCCAACTTCCTCGCGATTGACCCGGATGAATGCATCGACTGCGCGGTGTGCGTTGCGGAATGCCCGGTGAACGCCATTTACGCGGAAGAAGACGTGCCCGGCGACCAGCAGCACTTCACGGAGCTCAACGCCGAGCTCGCCAAGGCATGGCCCAGCATCACCAAGACCAAGGCGCCGCTGCCCGAGGCCGACGAATTCAAGGACGTGAAGGAAAAGCTGGCGCTGCTCGAGCGTTGAGCGCCGCAAGCTGTCGTTCCAGGTCGAATCAGTCGAATTAAATTGAGATGATTCGAAGGTATTGACAGCTTCTGATACACCCCCTACAATTCCGCTTCTCTGCTTTTGTTGTTCCCCGATAGCTCAGTCGGTAGAGCGCCGGACTGTTAATCCGTAGGTCCCTGGTTCGAGCCCAGGTCGGGGAGCCAAAGAATTGCAAGAGCCCGTTAACCACAGCGGGCTTTTTTATGTAGCGACAAGTTGTATTGCTGTTCCCCGATAGCTCAGTCGGTAGAGCGCCGGACTGTTAATCCGTAGGTCCCTGGTTCGAGCCCAGGTCGGGGAGCCAAAATTCGAAGGCCCGCATTCGTGCGGGCCTTTTCTTTTTCTGCCGCCGCTTATCGGCATGCAGCTTGATCGACAAATAGATGCGCCGCAGGCGTATCGCACGTCGGCAGCCGGCGCCCGCAACCAGGTTACGATGGCGGTCTCACCGGCAGCCATCCTGGCTGTCCTGCAAACGCCCATTCTTCCGGTCACCTGATGAAACTCGCCCTGCCCTGTGCGCACAGCGCGCGCGCCGCCGTCTTCCTCGCCGCTTCGGCAGCGTTCACCTGCGCGCCGTTCGCGCAGGCCGAGGAAGTCGCCAGCGTCAATACGAACTTTCATATCACCGGCTCGGATCGCGTGGTCGTCGAGGCGTACGACGATCCCGCCGTGCAGGGCGTCACCTGTTATGTGTCGCGGGCGCGCACGGGCGGCATCAAGGGCACGCTCGGGATCGCCGAAGATCCGACCGAGGCGTCGATCGCGTGCCGCCAGGTCGCCGCCATCAAGATTCCCGAGCCGCTGCGCCAGCAAGCCGACGTATTCACGGAACGGATGTCGCTGATCTTCAAGACACTGCACGTGGTGCGGGTCGTCGATTCGAAGCGCAACACACTCGTGTACCTGACCTACAGCGACCGGGTCGCGACGGGCAGCGCGAAGAACAGCGTCACGGCCGTGCCGATGCCCGCCGGCACGACGATCCCGGTTCGCTGAACGCGCCGCAGGGCAGTCCCAGGCACAACAAGCCGCACAGGGCGCGCTAAACTGAAAGGTCCACCCGGACTTCGCTCATGACTTCGACCCGCTTCCGCGATAACGCCCGTTACTGGCGCACGCCGCTTCTGCCTGGCGCGGATCTGCTCACGGCCGAATATCACGATCACGAGTTCACGCCGCACTGGCACGACGCGTACACGATTCCCGTGATCGAGGCTGGCGCGGAAACGTATCGATATCAGGGCTCGCGCCATGTCGCCGAGGCGGGCAGCGTGCCCATCATCAATCCCGGCGAAGTACATACCGGTTCGCGCGCCATGGACGAAGGCTGGCGCTACCGCGTGATGTACGCCCCCGTCAATTTCATTCACACGCTCGCCGAGGACATCGCGGGCCGCGCGCAGCCGCTGCCGTGGTTCGATGCCGACGTGATCCGCGATGCCGACCTTGCCGTGCGCCTGTCGCGCGCCCATCAGTTGCTGGAGGCGAACGGCGATCCGCTCGTCGCGGAGACGGCGATGCTCGACGCGCTGTCGACGCTGCTCGTGCGCTACGGCCGCACGCGTCCCGACACGCCGCAACTCGCCACCGACGACGCGCGTGTCATCACGATGAAAGAGCAACTGGCCGGCGATCTGGCCACGCCGCTCAAGCTCGCCGATCTCGCCGATGCCGTCGGCCTGTCGCAGTTTCACGCGGCGCGGCTCTTCACCCGCGCGACGGGACTGCCACCGCACGCGTGGCGCAACCAGGTGCGTCTGCAGCGCTCGCTCGCGCCATTGCGCGCGGGCGCATCGGTGGCCGATGTGGCGGCGGCGGGCGGCTTCACCGATCAAAGTCACTTCACGCGGCACTTCCGGCGCATGTTCGGCGTGCCGCCGGGGCGCTGGCAATCGGCCTGAACGGGCCGCGCGCGGAAGATCGCGCCGTATGAAGCCCGACGCATCGAGGCATTGAAGCCGCACCAGGCGCAAGAACGTACAAGCCGCCGCTCCCTTGGCCCGGCTATCCTCGGCCCCATCGAGGAGAAAAGATTGACTCACCCTGCAAAACCCGCTCACCGTCTCAAGGAACTCACGGCCGGCGCACGCGACACACTGCCGATGATCATCGGCGCTTCGCCGTTCGGTGTGATCTACGGCACGCTCGTCGCTTCCGGTCCGCTGCACCTGTGGCACGGCCAGCTGATGTCGCTGGTCGTGTTCGCCGGATCGGCCCAATTCATCGCCCTCGGCCTGATAGCAGGGCACGCGAGCTATGCCGTCATCTGGGCGACGACATTCGTCGTCAATGTGCGACACGTGCTCTACAGCGCGACGCTCGCGCCGTACGTGTCGCATCTGCCGTCGCGCTGGCGCTGGGCGCTCGGCGGCCTGCTCACCGACGAAGTGTTCGCCGTCGCGTGGGCGCACTACCGGCTGCATCCGCCGGGTTCGGTCGGGCCGTACTACTTCCTCGGCTCGGGCCTGTCGATGTATCTCAACTGGCAGGTCTGGACGCTGATCGGCCTGTTGTTCGGCGCGGCCTTCCCCGGCCTGCAATCGCTCGGGCTCGACTTCGCGATGGCCGCGACGTTCATCGCGATCGTCGTGCCGCAGCTCGTCGCCGTGCGCTATCTCGCCGCGGCGGCCACGGCCGGCGCGCTGGCGTTCTTCTGGCAAGACTGGCCGTACAAGCTCGGCCTGCTGGGCGCCGTGTTCGTCGGCGTGACGGTCGGCGTGCTGCTGTCCTTGCCGGCGTTCCAGCGCACCCGCGCGGCGGAGGCATCGCGATGAACTACGTGCTTCTGATTCTCGGCATGGCCGTCATCACGTGGCTGATCCGCGCCGCCGTGTTCGTGCTCGGCGACCGCATCGTGTTTCCGCCGCTCGTGCGGACCGCGCTCGGCTTCGTGCCCGTCACCGTGCTGACGGCAATCATCGTGCCGATGACGGTCTCGCCGCACGGCACGGACGCCGAGCTCACGTGGCGCAACCCGCAGTTGGTCGGCGCGCTAGCCGCCGTTGCCGTCAGCGCCCTCACGCGCAGGCCGTTGCTCACCATCGCGGTCGGCCTCGCCGTGTTCTTTCTCTGGCAAGGCGTCCTGCTCAAGTAAGGCCGCGCACACGCCTTGCGCGCCGTTCGACCGGACGGCGCCGCCCTCAAGTTCCCTTTCGATCCGCCGATAAACACTCGTGGTCCGTGAACCCGGCAGCGTCTATCGACGGCATGCCGGCAAGCCGGACAAAACCGCGCCCGATATCGGTGCCGCCAGCGCACGGGGGCGCACGGCACGAGGCAAACGCCTCGACGGTATCGCGCGGTCGACGAAACGGGAAAAACATGGGTCAGATTACCCTTAACATCAAGGACGAAACGCTCGCATCCTTACGAAAGGATTTCGAGGCGTTCGTGCGGGTCTCAGTGAAACTGGACCCGCAGTTCGCAACGCCGTCGTTCGAGGATTTTCTGCGCGCAAAGCTCCTCGACAACATGGTGCCGCTGACGGAGCACGCCGTGCAGCGGATGCTGCAGGGCGGCCAGTACGCATGGGCGAAGCGCACGCTGGACAAGGAGTTTCCGGACGTCGTCGCGATCCTGATGAAGCAGGCGAACGAGTTTGGCTTCGGCTTCGCCGCGCGCACGGAATGGACGCCCGAGGAACTCGCGAAGCAGAGCCGCGAATGGGCGGCGGCGATCGTCAAGGAAGCAGAAGGCGCGCCTTCGCTGGTGGACCCGCTTGCCGCGCAGATCAAATCGGCGGCGCAGGACATCCAGACGCTCGAAGAAGTGATGCAGACGCCCGCGTGGCGTCTGGCCGAATCGCTGCGCCAGCGGGTGTACGAGGCGAAGGTCGCGTGCGAAACCAGCGTGGGCAGCGCCGCGCGCGAAAAGCTCGGCGAACTGCGCGGCCTGTTGCGCCTGGGCATTTCCCACGGTTCATTCCAGAAGCAGGAAGCGCAACAGATCATGGAATATCTGCGGCTCCTGAAGCCGGAGATTTTCGTCGAAGAACCGTACGACGTGTTCACGCGGCTCGCCGCCTGGCTGCGCAACTTCTTCATGCCGCCACCGCGCCCGCAGCAGCAACAGCGGCAGTCGCGCTAGGCGTTATCTCACGACACACGGCGTCGAACCCGGCGCCGTCGCATCGCGGCAAGCTCAGTCCCACATTTTTCTGAGCTTCGCCGCGATTTCTATTTTGGCTTGCGCGGCAGCGGCCAGCCCCGCTCGCGTCGGTGCCGACACGACGGGCGCGGGCGGCCACGCATGCGAATCGAACAGCGGCAACAGGTGCGCCGGAATGAAGCGTGTGCGCGACGCCCACACGTGCCGGTCGGCCAGATGCGTCTGGTTGTGCACGTAGAAGCGCTGCGGCATCACGATATGCAGGTCCTCTTTCGCGCGCGTCATCGCCACGTACAGCAGGCGCCGCTCCTCGTCGATTTCCTCCTCACTGCCCGTGCCGAGATCGGAAGGAATGCAGCCGTCGACGCCGTTGAGCACGAACACGTTACGCCACTCCTGCCCTTTCGCCGAATGGATCGTGGACAGGATCAGATAGTCTTCGTCGATCAACGGGACGCCGGACTCGTCGCTGGTGGCGTCGGGCGGATCGAGCGTCAGTTCCGTCAGGAAGCGTTCGCGAGAAGCGTACGTGCCCGCGATGCTCTCCATCTGCACGAGATCGGCCTGGCGAATGGACGCGTCCTCGTGGTTGCGCTCGAGATGCGGCTCGTACCAGCGCCGCACCATGTCGAACTCGGCGGGCCAGGGCGTCTGCCGTCCGCACGCCGACGCCATCATCGCCACGAACGGATGCCAGTCTTCGAGCGCGCGCGCCGGCGGCGCAAAGGCGGCGAGCGCGTTCGCCGTGCAGCCCGCAACGGCATTCGCGGCATCGGGCGCGCCGCCCGAGCGCAACGCGTCGGCGCGGGCGGCAATGTCATCGAGCACGCGTGCGGCTGTCGCCGGACCGACGCCCGGCAGCAACTGCACGACGCGAAAACCCGCGACGCGGTCGCGCGGATTCTCCGCCCAGCGCAGCACGGCCAGCACGTCCTTCACATGGACCGAGTCGAGAAACTTCAGGCCGCCGAACTTCACGAACGGAATGTTGCGCCGCGTCAGCTCGATTTCGAGCGCGGCGCTGTGATGCGCGGCGCGAAACAGCACCGCCTGCGCCTTCAGCTTCATGCCTGCTTCGCGCGCGGCGAGCACCTGCTCGACGATGTAGCGCGCCTGGTCCGCGTCGTCGGCGACCGTGACGAGATGCGGGCGTTGCGCTGATGCCTTGTCGGTCCACAGGTTCTTCGTATAGCGCTCGGAGGCAAGGCCGATCACCGCGTTCGATGCTTCGAGGATCGGTTGCGTCGAGCGGTAGTTGCGCTCCAGCGTGACCTGTTTCGCGGGTGGCTCGAAATGCGCGGGGAAGTCGAGAATGTTGCGCACGGTTGCGCCGCGAAACGAGTAGATCGACTGGGCGTCGTCGCCGACCACCGTCAGCCCGCGCCCGTCGGGCTTGAGCGCGAGCAGGATCGACGCCTGCAGGCGGTTGGTGTCCTGGTACTCGTCGACGAGCACGTGATCGAAACGGCTGGAAAGATCGGCGGCAATGGCGGGCTCGGCGGCCATGTGCGACCAGTAGAGCAGCAGATCGTCATAGTCGAGCACGCTTTGCTTCTGCTTCGCCTCGACATAGGCCGCGAACAGCATGCGCAGATCGGCTTCCCATTCGCGGCACCACGGGAACGCGCTGCCGAGCACGTCGGCCAGCGGCGCGCCCGTGTTCACGACGCGCGAGTAGATCGCGAAACACGCCGATTTCGACGGAAAGCGCTTTTCCTTTGCGGACAGGCCGAGTTCGTGCCGCACGAGATTCATCAGGTCGGCGGAATCCTCGCGGTCGTTGATCGTGAAGGTCGGCGCGAGGCCGATCAGATCCGCGTACTCGCGCAACAGGCGGGCGCCGACGCTGTGAAACGTGCCCGACCATGTCAGCCCCTGCGCAAGCGCCGCGCGCGTGCCGAGCGCCGCGCCCGCGATGCGCGTAACGCGCCGGGTCATTTCCAGCGCGGCGCGGCGCGAGAACGTCAGCAGCAGGATGCGGCGCGGATCGGCGCCCTTGACGACCAGATTCGCGACGCGGTGCGCGAGCGTGCTTGTCTTGCCGGAGCCCGCGCCCGCGATGACCAGCAGCGCGCCGGACGGATGCGCGATGTCGTCGGTGCCGTATTCGGCCGCTTCGCGCTGGGCGTCGTTGAGCTTCGCGAGCCAGTCGGCGGTGGCGGCG
The DNA here is from genome assembly GCF_002902945.1 of Paraburkholderia caribensis. NCBI lineage: Bacteria > Pseudomonadati > Pseudomonadota > Betaproteobacteria > Burkholderiales > Burkholderiaceae > Paraburkholderia > Paraburkholderia caribensis. The sequence goes on along the minus strand of NZ_CP026101.1, from coordinate 1,003,768 downwards.
GCGGGCGCCGCTGTGGGCGCATCCGTCGGGGCAGCGGACGATGAGGACGGGGAATCGGCGACGGAAAGCACGATTGGCGGGTCGGATAGTGAGGGCGACGCATACTGTATATCCATACAACCCGCGACGACAAGCGCCCCATTTTTCATGCGCCCACAGCAACGAAAAAGCCCGGCGATCGCCGGGCTTCGCGAGGCGGCGTGGACCCGCCGCCGAACATATATCGGAAAGAACCGCTTACTGCGATTTTGCGTCTTTCACCTTTGCGTCGGCGTTCGCCTTATCGGCGTCGGCCTGCGCGTCGGCCTTCTTTTTGTCGGCCTTCGCCTGCGCGACGTCCGCCTTCTTGTTGGCCTTCGCCTGTTCCTTGGCGGCCTTGTTGTCGGCGTGCGTCATGGGCTCGGTGGCGGGATCGTGGGTCGTCTGGGCGACCGCGAGGGTCGTCATGCTGCCCGCGATCAGCGCCGCGCACAGCGCACTCATCGTTTTCCCGGTAGTTTTCATTCTGTCCTCCCTCTTTCTGACTTCAAAAGCTTGCAGGCGATCGCGGCGCCTGTCGCATCACAGGCGCCGGACGCCACTGATCAGTTATGCGCTTCGCCCGATGCCGCCGCGCCTGTCGGCTGGCCTTGCATCTCGGCCTTCAGTTCGTTCGACGCAGCCGCCTTGTCGGCCTTCTTGTTGAGCTTCGCGTTGCCGACCTGGTCCTTGTAGGCGTCCTTCGCGGCCTTTTGCTGCGCCTTCAATTGCTGCTTCGACAGCTTTTTCTGTGCGCTGTACTCGGCGTTTGCCTGAGCGTCTGCGTTGCGTTTCTGGACGAGCGGGTCGGTCGAGCCGGGCGCCGTCAGATTCTGCGGCGCGGGTGCCGGCATCTGGACGCCTTGCGCGGCGGGTGCGGCGGCGGGCGCCTGCTGGACCTGAGCCTGGGCGGACACGTCCGCGGAAGGCTGGGCAGCCGTCTGGGCGAATGCGGCAGTCGACGCCATCGCAGTCAGGGCGGTACCGATCAGGAGCGTACGGAGCTGGTTCATGGCAATCCTCTCTGAAGTTTGTCGATATCGGCACGCGGGCGGTGCGGTCGGCGCGAATCGGCCGATGCCGTGCCCGCTTTTCAGCCTGCCGGAAAAATCCAGCAGGCTATTCCACAGACCGAGGCTTTGCGAGTGAAGTTCGCCACGAAAGACGTCTGTTACTCAACGTTTCATTTCCTGACAACTGCATAACATCTGCTTGCAAATGCTCCGGCGTGTCGCCATTCATTCGCGCGCGAGCGTCGGGCGGCGCGCGATGGCTTATGATGCGAATCGCTTTTCAACGACCCTGCCGACCCTCAGTCGATCGCAACTGCCATGCCCAACCTCGATTTCACCCTGACCGGCGACTACGTCGAACTCCACAATCTGCTGAAGATTACGGGCCTCGCGGACAGCGGCGGATCGGCGAAAGTGATCGTTGCGTCGGGTGCCGTGACGGTCGACGGCCGGGTCGAAACGCGCAAAACGTGCAAAATCCGCGCGGGACAGGTCGTGCTGTTAGGCGACACGCGGATCGCCGTGCACGAGGGCTGACGTTCGCCAGACCTGCCCGGACGTCGCAACAAGGCCGCCGCGATATGCGGTTTGCATCAGTCAAGCCTTCCCGCCGCCGCAAACCCGCACCAAAAATGTGCCTGTTGATCGACAGCGCCGCGTTCCCGCAATAAGCTGTCCGTCTGGACAGAAAAACAAATGGCGCGCGGCGCACTTGCCGAGCGTGTCGCCCTTTCGCGCAACAGCGCTTCGAACATGAATCCAACCGGAATGTCCCGCGCGCTCAGCGGGCCGCCCACTCTTTCTCGTCACGCCGCCGACACGGCGCGTCTTGCCGCTCCGCTTGCCATTGCCCAGCTGTCGCAGATGGCGATGAGCGTCACCGACACCGTGCTGCTCGGCTCGCTCGGCCCTGACGCGCTCGCGGCGGGCGGCCTCGGCGCGAACCTGTTCTTTGTCGTGGTGACGCTGCTGCAAGGCGTGTTGACGTCGGTCAGTGTGAGCGTGTCGCATGCACGCGGGGCGCAGGCCGAGGACCGCGTGCCGCATATCTACTGGACGGGTTTTTTGCTGTCGTGGTTGCTGGCCGTGCCGGCGTTCGTGCTGCTGTCGTTCGCGGGGCCCATCATGACGGCGTTCGGCGAGCCAGCGCTGCTTGCCCACAACGTCGGCGAATACTGCGCGGTATTGCGCTGGGGCGCGCCTGCCAGCCTGATCGGGATCGGCCTGATGCGCTCGTTCCTGCCGGCGATCGGCGCCGCGCGACGGCTGTTGTGGGTGTCGATCGGCGGCGTGTTCGTCAATGGCTTCCTGAACTATGGGTTGATCCATGGCGCGTACGGCTTGCCGCGAATCGGCTTCCTGGGGTCGGGGGTGGCGACGACGATCACGGTATGGCTCACGGCGCTCACGCTGATGGGCCTGCTGCATCTGCGGCCGCGCTTCCGGCATTTCGTCACGGCCACGCGGCCGAACGTGCCGTTGATGGGCGAGTTGTTCGGGATCGGCTGGCCGGTGGCGATCACATACGGTGTCGAATCGATGTTGTTTCTTGCTACGGGGCTGATGGTTGGACTGCTGGGCGAGTCGCAGCTGGCGGCGCATCAGATCGCGCTGAATGTGGCCTCGGTGGCGTTTATGGTGCCGCTCGCGATTGGTCAGGCGGCGAACGTGCGCGTCGGGTTCTGGTCTGGTGCGGGGCAGCCGCTCGCCGCGCGGCATGCGGGGTTTGTCGCGCTGGGGCTGGGGGTCGGGTTTATGTGCCTGTCGGGGCTGTTCTTGATCGCGGCGCCGCGGTTCATTGTCGGACTGTATTTGCATCTGGACGATCCGGCTAATGCGCCGACTGTGGCGCTGGCCAGTTCGCTGTTGGGCGTGGCCGCGATTTTTCAGATTGTCGACGGAATGCAGACGGTGGGGTCTGGGTGCTTGCGCGGGCTGAAGGACACGCGGGTTCCGATGATTGCGGCTGCGTTCGGGTATTGGGGGATTGGGTTTCCGACGGGCTATACGCTCGCGTTTCATTTTGGGCTCGGAGCCCGGGGGTTATGGTGGGGACTCGCGGCTGGGCTTGCGAGTGTCGCGGTGTTGATGACGTTGCGGTTTCATCGCAAGAGTTTGCGGATTGTGGGGGGGTGAGTTTTTTGCTTTGCCTTCGGGCGAGGGTTTGGGGGGCGCCTCTGCGGCGCGTGCGGTTTGGTTTTTTGCTCGTCTTTGCGCTGGCATCCGCGTTTTGCTTTTGCTTTCGCTGGCATCCGCGAATTGTTAGCGTGCTTCAGGCGTCGCCGGCGGTGTGCGTTTGCCTTTGCGCTGGCATCCGCGATGCGTTAGCGCGCTTCAGACGTCGCCCCTGTGCGGGGCGGCACCTACTTTTCTTTGCCGCCGCAAAGAAAAGTAGGCAAAAGAAAGCGGCTCACACCGCCAGTGCTAATTCTTGCCTGAGGGCCCCCACAGGTTCTTACGCTTCACACGGCGACCACATGATCCACGTCCGTTGCTAACGCTCTGAATGAGCGCCTCACCCACTTCACGCACCTGCGTTTCAGCGCACCGCGCCGGACAGTCCACGGCCGCCCAGGTGGCAAACTGTGTGTAGGTTGTCGCGTCGTATGGCTTGGCGCTCTTACCGGGTGGGACTCATGCGCTATCGGTCCGGAGTGGTGCGCGTATGGCGCGAAAGCCGACACACAGTTTGCCACCTGGGCGGCACATACCATTCGCTGCCGCTGGCTCATGTATGGGTGTTTGAAGTGGGTGAGGCGCTCGTTCAGCGCGTTGGCAACGCACACGAACCAGGGCGTTGCGGTGCGAAGTGTGGGGACGTTGGGGGCCCGTGGGCAAACGTCAAGAATTGGCGGTGTGAGCCGCTTTCTTTTGCCTACTTTTCTTTGCGGCGGCAAAGAAAAGTAGGTGCCGCCCCGCACAGGGGCGACGCTTGAAGCTAGATAACAATTCGCGGATGCCAGCGAAAAGCAAAACAACGCAAACCAAACCGTCCACGCACAAAGCCTCAATACCCGAATACCGGCGCAAAAAGCAAAAGCAAAAAGCAGAAACAGCAAAAAAACCAAACCAAAAACAACCCCAACCCCGACAGGTAAAATGCCCGCCGCATCCAGGCGAAAAAAACAACCCCAAGGACCACTTCAATGCTTGCCCGCATCACCCGTCTTTTCCCGCTGTGGGCCGTGCTGGCCTCCGTAGCCGCGTACTTCTCGCCCTCCTCCGTAACGGGCATCGCCCCCCACGTCACCACGCTCCTCACGATCATCATGCTGTCGATGGGCGTCACCCTCTCCATCAACGATTTCCGCCGCGTCTTCACCCGGCCCGCGCCCGTCGTCGCGGGCATCGTGCTCCATTACCTCGTGATGCCGCTCGCCGCATGGGCAATCGCAAAAGCACTGCACATGCCGCCCGATCTGACAGCAGGCATGGTCCTGGTAGGCAGCGTCGCAAGCGGCACAGCATCGAACGTGATGATCTATCTCGCGCGCGGCGACGTCGCGCTGTCCGTCACGATCAGCGCCCTGTCGACGCTCGTCGGCGTGTTCGCAACGCCGCTCCTCACCCGCCTGTACGTCGACGCGTCGATCGCCGTCGACGTGCACGGCATGCTGATGAGCATCCTGCAAATCGTCGCGCTGCCGATCATCGTCGGTCTCGTCGTCAATCATCTCGCCGGCAAACTCGTGCGCAAGATCGAGCCCGTGCTGCCGCTGGTCTCGTGGTGTCGATCCTGCTGATCATCGCAGCCGTGGTCGGCGGCACGCAGAAGAGCATTGCGTCCGTCGGACTCGTCGTCGCGCTGGGCGTGGTGCTGCACAACGGCATCGGCCTGCTCGGCGGCTACTGGGGCGGACGCCTGCTCGGCTTCGACGAGGCCGTGTGCCGCACGCTCGCGATCGAAGTCGGCATGCAGAACTCCGGCCTCGCCGCGACCCTCGGCAAGCTCTACTTCACGCCGATCGCCGCGTTGCCGGGCGCACTGTTCTCCGTGTGGCACAACCTGTCGGGCTCGATGCTCGCAGGCTTCTGGGCAGGTCGCCCCGCCAAAGGCTCGACCGCCGATCAGGACGCAAACGCGCTGGCCCGCGAGCGCGTCTAAAGTCCGTCTACCGCTTCCCTTCCCGTTTCCTCCTGACACGCGGGCGCGTTTTTTTCACGCTGCGCCGCGTGTCGCGCAGACACGTCACCCACACGCCTCTCCCCCGCGCCAGATGCCGTCCCGGCTCATCCCATACCAGGCACGCGCGTTGCAGGGCCGGATTGTGTCGCTATCCGACCCGCATTAACGATTCCCCGTAGAATGGTCCGGTCGATAGACGACGCCAAGACGGCCATCCATGCCGCTCAAAGTGGAGGAACAAGCGTGTCGGCTAATAACACGAACGGCGCCACCGCATCGCAGCATCAACAGGATCAACGCAGTACCCGCATCTCGCGTCACGCGCCAGGCTCGATCTTGATGCGCGCGTTCGCGCTCATCGTGTCGGCGATGCTGCTGGCAGCATGCGCGGAGCGCCCGCCCGCCACCGCGTTCGACCGCCCCGTCACGCACGCCCTGCCCGCCACCGAGGCCACGCCGCTCGCCGCCGCGCTCGCCGCGCCCGAGCGCGCACATCCGGGCCAGTCGGGATTTCGCGTGCTGTCGGACGGCACGGAAGCGCTGCAGATGCGCATCGCGCTCGCGCGCGCAGCGACGAAGACGCTCGACATGCAGTACTACATCGCCGAGGAAGACACGACGGGCAAGCTGCTGCTCGCGGCCGCCCTCTACGCGGCCGATCACGGCGTACGCGTGCGCATGCTGGTCGACGATCTGAACTTCAAGGACATCGATCGCGTGATGGCCGCGCTGAATTCGCACGACAAGATCGAGATCCGCGTGTTCAACCCGTTCGGCAGCTCGGAAACGAGCTTCTATCAGCGCAGCCAGAACCTCTTCACGAAGGTCGGCGCATTCACGCGGCGCATGCACAACAAGGCGATGATCGCGGATAACCAGATCGCGATCGTCGGCGGCCGCAATCTCGGCGACGAATACTTCAGCGCGAGCCCCACGCTGCAGTTCCGCGATATCGACGTGCTCGCGGCCGGCCCGATCACGGCCGACGTTTCCGCAAGCTTCGACGCGTATTGGGGCGACAGCAACGCGTACCCGCTACGCGCACTGAACAAGCAGAAGTTCGATCCTCACGAGCTCGACGACATGCGCAACGAACTGCGCGCGCACTGGCGCAAGAACGCCGATCCTTATAACGCGAAGCCGCTGAACGCGACGCCGCTCGCCGCGCAGATCGCGAAAGAGGAACTGGGGCTCGTGTGGGCGAGCGCCGAGTTCAAGGTCGATTCGCCCGAAAAAATGAAGCTGCCCGCCGATCAATACAAGAGCCCGCCGATGCAGCGGCTCGTCGAACTGATGCACGACGCGCAGCGGGAATTTCTCATCACGTCGCCGTATTTCGTTCCGCACCAGGCGGGCGTCGACGCGCTCGGCCAGCTCGTGCAGCGCGGCGTGACCGTCAAGGTGCTGACCAATTCGCTCGCCGCGACCGATGCCGTCGCTGTGCAGGCGGGCTACAGCCCGTACCGCGTGCCGCTGCTCCAGCGCGGCGTGCAGTTGTACGAGTTCAAGCCGACGCCAGGCGACGAGGCGCCGAGGGCTGGCCTGTTCGGCTCGCAATCGAAAGCGAGTCTGCATGCGAAAACCTATGTGATCGACCGCAAGACGCTGGTCATCGGCTCGATGAATCTCGATCCGCGCTCGGCGCATCTGAATACGGAGCTGGCGCTCGTGATCCACAGCCCGCCCCTCGCCGACAAGGTCGCCCAGCTCTTCGACCAGGCGACGGCGCCCGGCGTCAGCTATCGCGTGACGCTCGCCACGCCGTCCGAGCTGGCCACGCTGCGCTACTCGGCGACGCCACAGGCGAAGCTCGTCTGGACCGACGAGGAAAACGGCCAGATTCGCCACTACAACCTCGATCCCGGCGCGGGCTTTTACCGCAACGCGCTGACGGGTCTATTCTTGTTGCTGCCAGTCGACGAGCAGTTATAACGGCGCAGTCTCACGTGCAGACGCTTTGCAAACCAGCTGCAGCGTGCGCCACTTTCCCGGAAGCCTTCCGATCACCTAGTCAAGCGGAGTAGAACATGACCGAAAATGTGCGCATGGAACGCGATACGTTCGGCGAAATCGCCGTGCCGAGCGCGAAATTGTGGGGGGCGCAAACGCAGCGTTCGCTGCAGAACTTCAAGATTTCGACGGAAAAGCAGTCGCCCGAACTCGTCACCGCGCTCGCGATCATCAAGCGCGCCGCCGCCGAAGTGAACCTGAGCCTCGGCGTGCTCGACGCGACCAAGGCGAAGGCGATCATGGCCGCCGCCGACGAGATCATCGAAGGCAAGCACCCCGACGAATTTCCGCTCGCGGTCTGGCAGACGGGCTCCGGCACGCAGACCAACATGAACCTCAACGAGGTGATCGCCAACCGTGCAAGCGAGCTGATGGGCGGCGAGCGTGGCGAAGCGCGCCTCGTGCATCCGAACGACGACGTGAATCGCGGACAATCGTCGAACGACGTGTTTCCGACGGCCATGCACGTGGCGGCTGCCGTCGGCATCGTCAAGCATCTGCAGCCGTCGCTGAAGGCGCTGCGCGAGACGCTCGATAAAAAATCGAAGGCATTCGCCGATATCGTGAAGATCGGCCGCACGCACTTGCAGGATGCGACGCCGCTCACGCTCGGCCAGGAATTTTCCGGCTATGTCGCGCAACTCGATCACGGCGCGAAGCACGTCGAATCGGCGCTGCCGCATCTGTACGAACTCGCGCAAGGCGGCACGGCCGTCGGCACGGGCCTCAACGCGCACCCGAAATTCGCCGACGAAGTGGCGGCGGCGATCGGACGTCTGACGGGCCTGCCCTTCGTCTCAGCGCCGAACAAATTCGAGGTGATGGCAGCCGCCGACGCGCTGGTGTTCGCGCACGGCGCGCTGAAGACGCTCGCGGCGAGCATGATGAAGATCGCCAACGACGTGCGCTGGCTCGCGAGCGGTCCACGCTGCGGCCTCGGCGAACTGTCGATTCCCGAAAACGAGCCGGGCAGCTCGATCATGCCGGGCAAGGTGAACCCGACGCAGTCCGAAGCGGTGACGATGCTGTGCTGTCAGGTGTTCGGCAACGACGTGGCCGTGAACATTGGTGGCGCGAGCGGCAACTTCGAATTGAACGTGTTCCGGCCGATGATCGCCCACAACGTGCTGCAGTCGGTGCGCCTGCTTGCCGACGGCATGCAGAGCTTCAACGACAACTGCGCAGTCGGCATCGAGCCGAACCGCGAGCGCATCGATCAACTGCTCAATGAATCCTTGATGCTCGTGACGGCGCTCAACCCGCACATCGGCTACGACAAGGCCGCGAAGATCGCCAAGAAGGCCCACAAGGAAGGCACCACGCTGAAGGCCGCGGCGCTGGCGCTCGGCTATGTGACGGAACAGCAGTTCGACGAATGGGTGCGCCCGCACGACATGGTCGGCAACGCGAAGCCGTAAAACCCTTCCGCGAGGCTCTCTTCGCGAACATGCAGAGAGCCTCGGCGCGCAGGCTCGCTTACACCTTGCCCTGTGCCACTTCCTCGGGCTTCAGGTCGACGATCGCATCGAGCGCGGCCTTCACGTCCATCGCGTACTTCGCTAGCGCCTTGTGCTCGTCGGTTTGCGGCTCGAACGAGGGCACGGGCACCGGGCTGCCGTTCTCGTTGACGGCCACCATCACGACGAGACAGTCGGTGGTTTGCAGCAGTTCGCCGCCTTTCGGGTCGCCGGCATAGACGGACACATGAATGTGCATGCTGGTGCGCCCCGTCGCCACGACGCGCGCGCGCAGCTCGACCAGATTGCCGACGTGAATCGGCCGACGAAAGCGGATATTGCCGACGCTGACCGTCACGCAATAGCGGCTCGACCAGACGGCCGCGCACGCGTATGCCGTTTCGTCGATCCATTTCATCAGCGCGCCGCCGTGCACCTTGCCGCCGAAATTGACCGAGGTCGGTTCGGCGAGGAAGCGGAACGTGGTTTCTGAACGATCCAGCGGCGCAGCGGTTGGCGTGCTCATCTTGACTCCCGTCACACAAATCGAAAGGAGCCGATTATACGAGCGCAATAAGGCGGCCGCTGTCCTATCGGGCGGTGGGCGTCATTCGACGCATGCGAGATGCCGGGAAGCGCCGCCCGGGCGGCGTTTGGTTCATCGCAGCGCGGACGCGAAGCGCTCGCGGTAATCGAGCGGCAACACGCCGAAACTGCGCATGAACGCGCGCCGCAAGTTCTGCTCGCTGCCAAAGCCGCAATCTAGCGCAATCCGCTTCAACGGGCGGCGCGATTCGGCCAGCGCCCGCGACGCCGCCTCCAGCCGCATCGCCGATACCGTTTTCGCGGGCGTGCGGCCCACCTCGTCGACATAGCGGCGCGCGAACGTGCGCGGGCTCATGCTCGCTTCTTCGGCAAGCCGCTCGACGGACAGGTCGCCGTTCAGGTTCGACGCCATCCAGCCGTGCAGGCTGTCGAACGCGCCGCCCGCCGACGCCTGCGCCGCGAGCGCCGCGCTGAATTGCGACTGGCCGCCCGGCCGCTTGACGAACACGACGAGGCGCCGCGCGACCTGCATCGCGACGGGATGCCCGTAATCCTCCTGGATCAGCGCCAGCGCGAGATCGATGCCCGCTGTCACGCCCGCCGACGTCCACACGGCGCGCGAATCGTCTGCCTCGACGCCATGCAGCGGCTCGCGGATGAAAATCGGCTCGGCATCGACATGCACGCGCGGGAAACGCTCCGCAAGGCGGTGCGCGTCGCGCCAGTGGGTCGTCGCGCGGCGTCCGTCGAGCACGCCCGCCGCCGCCAGATAAAACGCGCCCGTGCACACCGAACAGACGCGCCGCACGTGCGGCGCGCGCCGCGCAATCCAGTCGATCAACGCGGGCTGCAGCGTGCGCGGATCGTCGACGGGAATGCCAGGGACGATCAGCGTGTCGATCGGCTCGTCGTCGAGCGCATCGAGGCGCTGCGTGACGACGGGCAAGCCGGGAAACGTGTCGAGCACGCCGCCGTCGATCGACGCGACCGTGGTTCGATATGCGACCGGCTCAAGCCGTTCGCCAGACGCCGGCGCCACGCGGCGCGCGTCACGCACGGTCAGCTCCGCGCGATGAAACGCTTCGAGCGGGCCGCAAGCGTCGAGCAGCACGAGTTCGGGCGCGACGGCGAAAACGATGTGGCGAACCTGCGGCGCGGGCGTGTCGAGGGGTTCGTCGATAACGTGAGGCATCAATAGATCCTTGAGCGGCAGGGTTCGACCTTTCACATACCGGACGCCGCAACCACCTGTCTGCGCGACCATGCAAAGGTGATCGTCGCCAGCGCGGCGAGCGCGAGGAACGGAAAAATCGCCACGTTGATGGCGGCCCAACCGAGATGCGCGAGCATCTGTCCCGCGCATAGCGAGCCGAGCGCGGAGAACGCGAAGGTGGTGAATTCGCTCGTCGCCTGCGTCTTCGCGCGCTCGGACGGCCGATACGATTGCGCGAGCAGCGTCGTGCCGCCGACGAACATCAGGTTCCAGCCGACGCCCAGGCACGCGAGCGCCGCATAGAAATGCGGCAGGTCGGTCGAGCGCAGCGCGAGCACGCCGCACAGCGCCGACAGCACGATGCCCGCGCCGATCACGCGCAGCACGCCGAAGCGCGCGATCAGCCGCGCCGAGAAAAACGACGGCGCGAACATGCCGACCAGATGCCATTGAATGATCTGCGCGCCATCGCCGATCGAGTGCCCGCACGCGACGGCGGCGATCGGCGTGGCCGTCATCACGAACATCATCACGGCGTAACCGAGCGCGTTGTTCGCGAGCGCGGCCACGAAGATCGGCTGCCGGACGATCGCACGCCAGGGCCGCGCAGGTTCGCGGTGCGCGGCGGCATCCATGTGCGGCGCGGCGTCGCGGTAGAGGCTCGCCAGCAGCGCCATCGACAGCACGCCGAGTCCCGTCACCAGCGCATACGAGCCCGCGAACGCGACGGGCGCGAGCCAGTCCTTGCTCCACGCCGCCAGCGCCGGTCCGAGCACGGCTGCAACGACGCCGCCCGTGAGCACCGTCGAGATCGCGCGGCTCTTGGCGTCGGCGGGAACGGCGTCGGCGGCGGCGAGCCGGTAGTACTGCGCAAACGCCTGAAACACGCCGACGGTCGCCGTCCCCGCACAAAACGCCCAGAAGCTCTGCTGAAAAATCGCATACACGGAGATCGCGCCGCCCGCCGCACCGATGCCCGCACCGAGCAGAAAGCCCGCGCGACGGCCGATACGCGCCATCAGGAACGACGCGAAAACCGTCGTCAGCGCGGCGGCAACGGTGATCAGCGAAAACGGCAGCGTGGCCAGGGACTTGTCGGCGGCGAGCGTGTAGCCGACGAGACCCGTGAGCGTCAGATCGATCGAAACCGACGACGTGTAGAGCGCCTGGCAGACGGCGAGCACGCGCGCAGCGCGCCGGCCGTGCGGGTCGGCATGACCGGGTACATCAGCGCGGACGGCGGAAGCGGTGGGAATGGGTGGCGGCATCGGTGGCCTCGAGGCTGGGTGACGATGCCGGCATCGTCACATCGATTGCTCTGGCAGAAAGGCCAATGATGCATCAATTTCTGCCAGCCACGCACGTTCGGTTGGCGGCTCGCGGTTCGCGGGGTAGCGGCCAGATGCCGCGCGCGGCTCACTTGCGGAATGTGACGCCTTCGTCGATCGTGCCGTACATCGTGATGCTGCCCGACCCCGCCGACGACGAGCCCGAGCCGCCCTGCGCGCAAGCGCTGCACAGGACGACGGCGATGACCACGGCAAACAGGATTTTCATGACTGCGTTATTCGCTACACGGAAGAAAGCCTTTCGATTCTAGCCTGGCGCCTTTGACCGCCGCAGATTGTCTTGCCGGGCGACGCACGCGAGAATGCATCCGACGCTTCACGACAGCCTGAAACATCGAATGCGCATTCCGCCTAGAGTGGAGCCGTGACTAGCGCAACCAGAAACAGGAGACCCCGATGGCCGCTGCGTTTCCCTCCGAACCGAATCACTTTCCCGGTTTGAGCCGCATCGGCGCGCTGCTCGCCGATCCCGGCCGCGCCGCGATGCTGTGGGCGTTGATGGACGGCACCGCGCGTCCCGCGGGCGAACTGACGCTGATTGCGGGGCTGTCGCCGTCGGCGGCGAGCGCGCATCTCGCGCGGCTGACGGATGGCGGGCTGCTCGCGCTCGAAGTGCGCGGCCGGCATCGCTATTTCCGCATCGCGTCGGCGGAAATCGCGTCGACCATCGAGGCGCTCGCCAATGTCGCGCAAGCCACGGCCCCGCAACGCACCGTGCCGCGTCCGGCGCGCACCGTTCCCGTCGACATGCGCTACGCGCGCACCTGCTACGACCACATGGCGGGCGAAGTGGCCGTGCGGGTCTACGAGCGGCTCATCGGCGGCGGTCTGCTGGCCGTCCACGGCGACGCGCTCGAAGCGACCTCCGACGGCACGGCGCTGCTCGCGCAATGGGGCATCGACGTGTCGCAGCAGCGCGGGCGCCGCCGGCGCTTCGCCTGCACCTGCCCGGACTGGAGCGAGCGGCGCCCGCATCTCGGCGGCGCGCTTGGCGCCGCGCTGCTCGATTCGTGGTCGTCGCAGGGCTGGGTCGAACGCACCGAGCGGCCACGAATCCTGCGCGTGACGCCCATCGGACATCGTCAGTTCGACGCGTTCCTCGGCCATTGACGATCGATTCGTCCGACCAAAGCGAGCCACGCGACAACTTTTGTTACAGCGCCGTCTGGATGGCTTACAAATGACAGCGCCTTGAAACAGGGGCCAAAGGTACAGTGACTTCACACGGCGCCGCCCGACGCGGCGCCCGATGGAGCGACAACCATGAAATCACTCGCCACACCCGGTACGACATCCAGACACGCTAACCCTGGCCTTCGACGCGATGCGCGTCGGGCTTCGCTCGTGGCGCTCGCCGTCGCGGGCGCCTTGACGGCGCTTGCGCTGCAGAGCGCCGCGGCACAGGACGCGCCGCCGCCCGGCAACTATGCGCAAACCGCGCCCGACAGCGATCCGCCCGGACGCATCGCGCGCCTGAACTACATGGCGGGCACGGTCACGACCGAACCGGCAGGCGCGTCCGACTGGTCGTACGCGCAGGTCAACCGCCCGCTCACGACAGGCGACCAGTTGTGGAACGACAGGAATGCCCGCTCGGAACTGCACATCGGATCGACAGCCGTGCGCATGGGCGGGCAAACCAGCCTCGATATCCTCAACCTCGACGACAACAGCGCACAGCTGAAAGTCGCGCAAGGCACGCTGTCGACACGCGTGCGCGCGATCGCGCCGGGCTCGTCCTATGAGATCGACACGCCAAACCTCGCGCTGGGTGTGAACAGCCCCGGCGACTACCGCGTCGACGTCGCGCCCGATGGCAGCAGCACCACTGTTACCGTACGCAGCGGCAGCGCGACCGTCTATGGCGACAACGGTCAGATGCCCGTCGGCGCCGGGCAGCAGGTCACGTTCACGGGTACCAGCCTGCAACAGGTAGCCGCCGGCGGCGCGCCTGGCGCCGATCCGTTCGATCAGTGGGCAGCAAGCCGCGATGCCGCCGAGGAGCGCTCGGTGTCGGCGCGCTATGTGTCGCGCGAGATGCCCGGCTATCAGGATCTCGACGCGAACGGCACATGGCGCAGCACGCCGCAGTACGGCCAGGTGTGGGTGCCGAATCAGGAGCCGGCCGGCTGGGCGCCGTATCGCGACGGCCATTGGGCCTGGCAGGCGCCATGGGGCTGGACATGGGTCGACGACGCGCCGTGGGGTTTCGCGCCGTATCACTATGGCCGCTGGGCTTATGTCGACGATTCATGGGCCTGGGTGCCGGGACAGGCCGCCGTCAGCGAGCCGCCCGTCTATGCGCCTGCCCTCGTCGCCTTTGTCGGCGATGGCGATGGCGGCGGCAGCGACTGGGGCGTGAATCTCGCTGTCGGCGGTGCGGCGGCGGCAGGTCTGGCGTGGTTCGCGCTCGGGCCCGGCGAGCCGTGGCATCCGCACTGGGGCCGCGACCATGACTGGAGCCCGCGCTATTACGAGCGCGTGAACAACACGGTCATCGTCAACAACCGCGTGGATATCCATAACAACATCCACAACACGTACATCAACTATCGCGCGCCAGGCGCCGTGACGGCGATGCCAGCGACGGCGTTCGTCCACGGACAGCCGACCAACCGCTTCGCACATCGCGCCGATCCCGCGCAATGGCGCAACGCCCGCTTCAATGCGGGCGCGCCGGGCATCGCGCCCGTCAGGCAGAGCTTCGGGCCCGGCACGCGCAACGCCGCGTATCGTCCGCCGGCGAACGTGATGGCGCGGCCTGTCGTCGGTACGCGCAATCCGGGCGTCCCCGCTGCGTTTCATGACCGGCTGGCGCAGAGCTTCGCGCAAGGCGGCCACGGACGCGTGCCGGGCGCGGGCGAGCCGATCGTTCATACGTCGGTGCCGGCACGCTTCGGTGCGCAGACGCTCGGCGGGAATGGTCCGGTCGCGAACGTTCGGGTCGTGCGCTCGCATGCGCCAGGGCAGATGCCCGGTGCCATGCCAGGTGCGCCCGTGGCAGGTGCTGCGGGCGGCCCGGGCGCTCAGCGACCCGGCGGCCGTGCGCCGCAGGGTGAGCAGCAACGCATGCCGGGACACGGCTTCGCACCAGGACAAATGGCGGGCGCGCCGAATGGCCAGCGGGCGGGTGGCGGCGAGGCGCCGCAGGGCAATGGCCAGCCGCACAGCGTAGCGGGGCAGCCGGGGAACGGCGTACCGCGTCCGCCGCAATTTGCGGGCGGCCGCCCGATGAACGGCATGCCTCAACAGCCGGGTCAGCCCGGAAACGCGCAACGGCCCGATACCGTGGCGGGTCAGCAGCGTGAACCCATGTGGACACAGCACCACGCGCCAATGGCGCAGCAACACGGCAATCCGCAGCAGCCAGGCGCGGCACAGACGCCTGGACAGCGTCCGCCTATGTCACAGCCGGGTCAGGTCGCGCAGCAGCGCGAGCCAGCGCAAAGACCGGGGAATGGGTTCGGCGGCGCCGTTGTACAAGGACAGCCGCCGCATGGCCAGGATCAGCGTGGGCAGCCCGCACCGGTGCAGCAGGCTCAGGCCCAAGCACGTCCGGAGATGCATCCGCAACCCCAAATCCAACAGCCGCCGCGAGCCGATATGCGATCGCAACCGCAACAGCAGGCGCGTCAGGAATTCCGTCCGCAGGCCCAGGCCCAGCCTCAGCCACGTCCGGAGGCTCGTCCGCAGCCGCAGCAACCGCAACAGCAGGCTCGCCAGGAAATCCGGCCGCAGCCGCAACCTCAGCCGCGTCCCGAGTTTCATCCGCAGCCGCAGCAACCGCAGCAGCAGGCTCGCCAGGAAGTGCGTCCGCCGCCGCAACCTCAGCCGCGCCCGGAGTTTCATCCGCAACCGCAGCCTCAGCCGCAACCGCGCCAGGAGGCCCGTCCGCCGCAACAGGTGCAGCAGCCACATCCGCAACCCCAACCTCAGCCGCATCAGGACCAGCGCACGACGGGGGGCGGACACGACGAGCATCATCGCGGGTAAGAAGCGGCGTCACGCCGCAAACAGAAACGCCCGCCGCGAATCGCGGCGGGCGTTTCCCGTTCAAGTCGAAGAAGAACCGTGTACGGATCAGATCGCCATCGGCGCCGTCAGCGGTTCGTGATGGCGATAGCCGATCAGCGAGAAATCGGACGGCTCGATCTTCTCCAGCCACTCGGGCTCGTAGACGCCCGTCTTCGCATACTCGGGCACGCGCTCCGAAATCGAGAGCTGCGGGCTTTCGTACGGATCGCGCATCAGTTGCTGCTGCAACATGTCGAGCTGATTCTCGTAGATGTGCGCGTCGCCGATGAAGTACGTGAACCAGCGCGGCGTATAACCCGTCAGGCGGCCGACGAGGTGCAGCAGCGCCGCCCCTTCCGTCAGGTTGAACGGCGTGCCGAGGCCGACATCGTTGCTGCGGATATAGAGGCACAGCGAAATCTCGCGCTTCGCGACGTTCGGCAGGAACTGATACAGCAGATGGCAAGCCGGCAGCGCGATTTCTTCGAGCACGGCGGGATTCCACGCATGAAACAAAATCCGGCGGTCGGACGGATTCTTCATGATCGTGTCGAGACACTGGCGAATCTGGTCGATCGCCTTGTACAACAGCACCTTCTGCACGCCGTCTTCCTCGAACGTGGTGACGGGCGCGTAGCCGCGCGATGCCGCATCTTCGAGCTGCGCGCTCGCCGTCGCGTCGAGCACCTTGTAGGCGGGCCACTTGCGCCACTGCACGCCGTACACGTCGCCGAGGTCGTCCGGGCCTTGCCGGTAAGGATTGGCGAGCCACTGAGCGTTTTCGTTTGCGTTTCCGTCCCAGACCTTGCAGCCGAGCGCGCGGAAATCGGCGGCACTGCGCGACGCGCGCAGAAAGCCGATCAGTTCGCCGATTGCCGATTTGAACGCGAGCTTTTTCGTCGTCACGGCGGGGAAGCCCTGCTGCAGATCGAAGCGCAACATCGCCCCCGGCATGCTGATCGTGCGGATGCCGGTGCGGTTTTCCTGCCAGCTGCCGGTATCGAGGATCGTGCGGACGAGGTCGAGGTACTGTTTCATGCGGGTTCCTTCGGCAGAACGCTGGGCGCGCCGGACCGTTTCTGGGAAAACCCCGATTCTAGCAAGCCGGGCGAACGCACGTGAACGCGTCGGGCGCGCCGGCAGAACCGTCGCATAGGCAACCATCGCGAGTCTGAACGCTTCATGCACCGCAGATCGCGGCGTTTGGGAACGGACGCTTCGCAAACAAAAAGCCCGGTCAATCGACCGGGCTTTTGTCCTTACGCCAATCAGGTGGCCGCGCGGCAAGCGCTCACAGATGCGGCATGGTAGACGGCAACTCCGCGTGCGGTGCGAGCGGCTCGCTTTCCATATGCCGCATGCCGTGCGAGCACAACAGGCGGTACAGCGTGACGCGCGAAATACCGAGTTCCTGCGCGGCATCGCCCAGACGGCCGCGATGACGCAGCAGCGCCAGTTCGATCGCCTGGCGCTCGGCGGCCTCGCGCGCCTGCGCAAGCGACACCGGTACGATTTCGACATACTCGGCCAGTTCGAGATCGCGCGCCGTGATGGCCCGCCCTTCCGACATCACGATCGCGCGCCGCACGCGGTTGATCAGCTCGCGCACGTTGCCCGGCCAGCTGTAGTTGTGAAGCGCCGCGATCGCATCGGGCGCAAAGCCACGCAGCCGGCGGCTCGCATCTTTCCTGAAACGTTCGAGCATATGCCGCGCGAGCAGCTCGATGTCCTTGCCGCGCGCCCGTAGCGGCGGCTCGTCGATCTGCAGCACGCACAGCCGGTGATACAGGTCCGAACGGAACCGCCCTTCGATCATCGCCGTGTTCATGTCGACGTGCGTCGCGGAGATGATCCGCACGTCCACTTCGATCGAGCCATGTCCACCGAGCCGCTCGACCTTGCGCTCCTGAAGGAAGCGCAGCAGGCTCGCCTGGCTTTCGAGCGGCAGGTCGCCGATTTCATCGAGGAACAGCGTGCCGCCGTTCGCCGCTTCGACGCGCCCGATCTTGCGCTGGTTCGCGCCCGTGAACGCGCCGCGCTCATAGCCGAACAATTCGGATTGCAGCAGATGCGGAGGAATTGCGCCGCAATTGATGGGAATAAACGGCGCGTTGCGGCGCGACGAGCGCTCGTGAATGGCAACGGCCGTGAGTTCCTTGCCCGTGCCCGATTCGCCGGAAATGAACACGGGGGCGTCGGTCATCGCGACCTTGCGGATCGAGCGGAACAGCGCGAGCATCGCGTCGCACGACCCGACCATTTCGCCTTCCGTGCCGCCTTGCGACGCATCATTGGACGCTGGCTCGCCAAGCGAAACCATGCCATATGCATGACCGACTGAATCGACGATCCGGTCGCCCGAATAAGGCACGGTAACGTAATCGAAACAATAGTCGCGCACGAGCCGGCGCAATGCGGCGTCCTGCAACTGACCCGCCATCGTGGTGGCGACCCAGCCGACATTCGGCATGGTCAGACACGATTCGAACGCCGCGATTTCATGCTGCTGGAAACAGCTCGACAGATCGAGCAGACCACCCGCCGCCATCCCCGAGCGCACGGCGCGGCGGGCATCGCGTGCCGAACCGACGACCTCGACATGCCACCCGCGCTCATGAAAACGCGTGTTCAACTCCGCGCTGGGATCTCTTGATACGTAAATCAGTTGCCGCGTGGCGGATTCCATTATTCAGATCCTCTCGTCAACGAACGTTAAGGATGACGGCATGTGCTGATCTGGATTTAGCTTTTCAGGCACGCCTATTCGCACGGGATTCGCAAACAGCGAAAACCGAACGGCCATTCCATTCCGTACGGACAGCTGATCCCCGAAAAACGGCGCGTGTATTGAAACGGCCCAGTAGTGGGCTTTTTAAAATCGTATGCTGTGGATGAGAGCTTACTATACGCGCGAGCCGTCGAAAACAAATATGCGAACTAAATCGTTTAGCCTTGTCCGATAAGGGTTTGTGGTTCATGAGCATGCTCATTGGGGACCGATTAAAACGGTGGAAGCGCATTCACCATACTTTTTTATCAACGTACTACGCATGACTCGCGCTTAACGCATCGATTTGAAATCGGCGTGTTTTCGGGCCCAGGTTTCAGACCTGAAACGTTTACCTCCGATTTGACTCGGCCAACAGCCGCACCAATTCGCCACCTCCAATTCCATCAATGGATTGCGACAGATGGCACACGTTTCGCTAAATGTCCCTCACCAAGGAGAGACATCATGCGACTCGCTTTCCGCATCGACTCGAACCACATTTCACTACTGCCCGCCGGCGTCGCCGTGTGCGTCGCACTTGCACTGTCGTCAATGTCAGCTGGCGCAGCTGATACGGCTGATACATACGCACAGGCACCCTTCGCGGATGCGGCAAACGTGACGGCGCCCGCCGCGCAGCAGACAACCGAAGTCGTCGCGGAAGAGACGCCGGACGTGATCGCGGACACAACGACGGGTGTGGATGTTGCTAACGGAATTACCCCGAATGGCTCACAGTTCACGAACGTGCCGGCCGACAGCGCCGCGACGAGCGACTTCGCGCTGGACGACCAGATGCTGTCGCGCCAGCGCGGCGGCGCGGCGGGCATGGTGATGGTCGCGGCGACGCCGCAGTTGCTGCGCGGCTCGGCCGTCACGCTGTGGGACGAAATCGCGCCGCCGTCGCCGCTGCCCATTCCCATTGATGCCGCGCGCGCCGCACAAGGTAACGTAGCGAACTACCAGAGGAAGTAACACGGCAACACGACATTGCAGACAAAAGAGATCAGTGCAGACTGTTTCGCACTCCAAATTTGATAGTCGGGGACATACAACATGATCGCTTCATGGGGGACGCTGTGCAGCCGCGCAATGGGTGCAATTAGCACGTTTGGCGCGCCACGGCTCGCGACACGGCTGACCGTCATCGGCGGTCTCGCCGGTCTCGCCGGTCTGTCTGCCGCCGGCTTCGCCGGCCCGGCCTTCGCACAGGCCGCGAACCCGGGCGACATCGTCGTGCAGCGCGAGATCGCCCCGCGCATCGCCTATGCGCCCGTGCCGAAAGACCAGAACCCCGTCAGCGCGCGCGTCTCGACCTTCCCCGCCACCACCTTCAACCCGACGATGGCGCAAGTCGCGTCGGATGCCGACCTGACCAACGCGCACGGCTCGACGGGGCTCGACAGAAGCGTCGCGGGCGGCGCCGGCCTGCAGGCCGTCACGCGCATCCTCACGGGCAACACCACGAACAACAACGTCGCGCTCAACTCGGGCGGCATCGGCCAGCCGGCGCCGGGCGTCGGCGGCAACATTTCGTCGTCGGTGACGGGCGCGCTGGCGCCGCTGTCTACCGCGCTCGGCGGCGCGCTCGGGGGACTCGGAAAATGAATACGCTACTTCGCCTGCTTCCACTACTCGCGGCACTCGCGCTCGCCGCCGGACAACCGTCGTACGCGCAGCAGGTGGGGCGCGTGAGCGGCGACGTGAGCGGCGACGTGAGCGGCGACGCGAGCATCGCCACGGGCGCCGCCGTCAGCGCGACGGGCGCAGTCACGGTGAATCAGGCTGCGGGCCTGAACAACGCGCAGGCCAACCAGCTGACGATCACCAACGGCAACGCCGTCGCGAACGACAACGCGAGCATCCAGAGCGCCACTGCGCGGGTGCGGGTGCCGAGCGCGCGCGCGTCGATCGAAGGCAACGCATTTTCGAATTCGTCCGGAGCGGTGATGGTGAACCAGTCTGCGGGCGCAGGGAACCTCCAGCGCAACAGTGTGCTGCTCGGCACTGTGGCGCCTGGGGTCGAGACCGTCCCGGATGGGGTGCTATCCGCGACGGCCGCGAACAACGGCGGTCACGGTCGAGCGGTCCCACCACAAGGCGTCCGCGAGACCAGCATTTCCAGCGATGCCTTCAAGAACGTCAATGGAATCGTGCAGATCAACCAGACTGCCGGAGCCGGCAATGCCACGGCGAACAGTTTTGTGCTCCGTCCCCCGGCGGGCACGCTTTTCTAACTGACCATAACCAGTATCGGAGCGAAACCATGAAGCGCACTCTCATTGCAGCAGCCGTTCTCGCAGCCGCTTCCTCCAGCGCCTTCGCGAGCCCGCTGAAGAACCCGTTCATTTTCAATGCGACGCTGGTTGGAGAAGCCGTCGGGATCGAAGGATTCGTCACGCTGTTCGGCTGCGTCGGCGTCTCCAGCACGGCGGGCGCAGTCGTCAACAATTCGCAGCACGCGTACGCGAACGCCTCGCTCAGCCCGAATGCGCAGTCGTACACGTCCGGCTCGATCACGACGCGGATCGACAACAGCTACAAGTCGATCAATAGCGGCGGCAGCGCATGGGCATCGCGGTCGACCTCGCACTCGTCCGAGTCGTATGGCGCGCAAGGCCATCAGGCATCGTCGGCCTATGCGTATGGCAGCCAGAGCAGCTCCGTCAAGGGCGGCGGCTTCGAGTTCAGCGCACAGGCGGCGTCGATTGGCGGCAGCTTCAGCCATGAAAGCCAGAACGCCGGCGGTCACATCTCGGCAGGCGGACATGCAGGCGTCAGCTACGAAACGGGTTCGCACTACAACCCGTGGACGGGCGACTCCTCGGGTCATGCCAGCATCTCGGGCGGGCTGTCGGCGGGCTACAAGGAATCGAGCTACCGCAACAGCGAGCAGATTGGCGGATCGTTCGGCGCAGTCGAAGCCTCGGGCCAGGGCAAGGCGTGGGGCTACGAGGCCAGACAGGGCTCGGGTTACAAGGCCTACGCCGAACAGTCGAGCGGCTATGAAGTCGAGAAGTCGAAGTCGCACGACAGCGTCGCTGCGCAATGGGGCCTCAACGCGTCGACCGCGAAGACGGACGTCGAAGTTTATGGCTCGGTCACGCAGCACATCAACACGCAGAAGGCGGGCAACCTGACGGCGACCACGGGCAGCAACGCCGCGCAGAACGTGAGCGGCAACATCGGCGTCAACATTGCGGAAGGCGTCAACAACGCGCAAAGCAACGACGCAGCGCTCGCTTCCGTCGATGCCGGCAACGTGTTCGGCAATGCCCAGGTCTTCAACAGCCAGAGCTCGGGCGGCAAGGCCAGCATCAAGAACTTCAACGTCAACGCCTCGGTCGGCGACGGCTCGCTGCAGTACGCGTCGGGCAATGTCGGCGTGAACGTCGCGTCGGGTATCAGCAACGTGCAGAACAACAGCATGGCTGCTTCGACGTCGACGGTCTCGCGCAGCCACGGCAGCGCGGCCATGGTGGCAACGGATGAGTCGTCGCAAACGGCGGGCGTGGACTTCCGTGGTTCGTTCGAAGGCACCGCGATGCTCGGCGCAGGCGCGCTCAGCCATGCGACGGGCAACATCGGCGTGAACATCGCGGGCGGCGCGGGCAACGTGCAGCACAACGGGCTCGCCATCGCTTCGATGAACACCAGCCGCTAAAAAGAGGCAGCTGAAACAGGCAGCCATACGGGATGCGCCGGCGGCCAATGCAGCCGCCGGCGCGACTTGGCAGGAGACCAGCATGTCCCGGTTTGACCGGTTCCCGGCGTTACGACCCGCCGCAACTGCCCTTGTGCTCACTACTTGCGCCTTGTGTGCGCGAGTGCACGCACAGGCGAGCGTCGACACGTCTACCCTCGCAGGTATTCCGCTTACAAAAACGGTGCACTCGATGAGGGACCTGCGTTACCGCCATATCGTCAGCCAGCAGTTCGATTACAGCTGCGGTGCGGCGGCGCTCGCAACCCTCCTCAAGTACGGCTACGGCATCGACATCCCCGAGACAGACCTGATCCGCCGGATGATGGTTTTCTCGACGCCCGAGGTCGTGGTGAAGAACGGCTTCTCGATGCTCGACATGAAGAAGTTCGTCGAGACGATCGGGCTGCGGGGCCGCGGATTCCGCGTGAACACGGACGCGCTGTATCACCTCCAGGTGCCCGTCATGGTTCTGATGAACCTCGACGGCTATGAGCATTTCGTGATCGTCAAGCACGCGCAGGACGGTCGCATCTTCATCGCGGACCCCGCTCTCGGCAACCGGATATTGCTCGAGGAAGACTTCGCGAAGACATGGAATGGCCTCGTATTCGCAGTCGTCGGGAAACCTTTCAGGGAGGATTCCCCGCTGTTGCAGGACAACGAGTCGCTGGCCTTGCGGCTGCGCGAGCGCGCGCTCGCCAACGGCACGGCCGCGACTCCCTTTGTCGAATACGGCTTGATCAAGGCAGACCTGTTCTGACCACCCATGAAGCACTACCTCAATCAGCCCGGCCGCACCTGTCTCGCGACATTGATCGCTACGGCTTGCGGCCTCGCCACCAGCGCTTTCGCCGCCGACGCCTCGAGCTCGCGCGACGTGGCGCCGGCGGCGATCCAGTGGCAAAGCGTCGGGGATGACGTGCTCGCCCAGCAGACCGGAAAAGGCGCGGGCGGACAAATGATCTCCGGTTTCGTATTGAACGTACTTTCGCAATGGCAGTTGCCGAACGGCGCGAACGCGCTTGCGCAAGGCAGCCTCTCCGTTGCACGCGATGCGGCGAACGCGCTGACGGCCAACGTCAACACGCTCGCGCGCGTCACCGACGGCCGCGGCAATCCGGGCGCAGACCCGAATGCCCGGACGATCGGCGGACAACGCATCGCGGTCAACGGCGTATCGCAGGTCACGCAGGTGGCGGGCGATCGCAACGCCGGCTTCAACACGGCGACGATCGACTTCAACAACAATCCGCAACTGCTGACAGGCGGCACGAATGCGCAGAGCGCGGCGGCATCGAACGCGTCGGGCAACCTCAAGGCGGGCATCTCGTTCGGCAACGGCGGCGTGACCGTCGCGCTGCAGACGCCTGCCGGCATCGCATCGCAAACCATTGCACCCAGCAACGCGCAACAGGCCGGCGCGATCGCCCAACTACTGCAGATTGCAGGCAATAACCAGCAAGTCGCCAACCAGTTGCAGCTCTCGTTGCAGACGGCACCGATGTCGTCCGCGATGCTGCGCCAGGCCGGCGTACTACAAGCCCTGCAAAACGCGGTAAATGCAAGGAGATAGGGCGGGCCGCCACCCGCCGGCAGGCGTCATCAGGAGGAGAAGTTACAGAAAGCGGCAGCACGAAGCATAAGAACCAGCCAAGTACTGCCAGTTTCACCGGGGGAAGAATAATGATGATCGATACAACAGGCAGGAAGCCGCGAGTTCGACTCGCGGCTATACCTGCTGCCGCGATGCTATTCGCGTTGTCGCAGGGGGTTGGCGCACAAGCCATCAACAACCAGTCGCTCGAAGAGCGGCTCAACACGCTGATGCGCGTCGTCGACGAGCAGCAGCGGCAGATTCACTCGCTCGAGCGGCAGGTCACGAATCTGGAAATGTCGCAGCGCGGGCGCGGCGCGCCGGGCTATGGCGCACCAGCCGGCAGCGAAGCCGTTGCCGAGCAGCCGGGCGCGGACGGCCTGCCGATGCCGCTGCCGCCGCTCGCCCAGGTGACGCCGGGCGCGCCCGCGCCGGGCAACGCGACGGGCACCGCGACGGGCGTGCCCGTCAATCCGCCCGCGCCGGAAGGCTCGACCTCGGCGGGCTCGCCCGGCACCAGCAATCCCAACGCGCAGGCGAGCGGCCCCGGCCTGCCGGAAGGCGCCGTCGGGCAGACGCAGAAAGCCGCCGAGCCAGTGCGCACGCAGGCCGAGGAAGCCGTCGTGCAGCGCGAGCACGCACCGCTCTTCGATCACAAGCTGACGCTGGACTGGGGTATCAGCGATACCTACTACGACCGCCGGCAGCTGCAGCTGTCGGGCTTCCTCGCGCTCGACGCGATCTTTCTCGGCAACATCAATCTGGGGCAGACCAAGTCGCACCAGGTGATGGCCGATCTCGACGTGCGTTACGGCCTCACGGACCGCATCAGCGTCGATGTCGACGTGCCGTATGTCTACCGGCACAGCCAGTTCATCGTCGGCGGCGCGGGCGGCGCGGCGAATACGCTGTCGGACGCGTCCGTCAATTCGAGTTCGGTGGGCGACGTGAACTTCGGGCTCTATTACCAGATCCTGAAAGAGACCAACAACATTCCCGACGTGGTCGGCAGCCTGCGCGTGAAATCGCCGACGGGCACCTCGCCGTTCGGCATCAAGGTCGTGCAGCTCGAACCGGACAACACGAACCTGGTCGCGCCGTCAAAGCTGCCCACGGGCACGGGCTTCTGGAACCTGACGGCAGGCCTGTCGGTGCTGAAGACCTATGACCCTGTCGTGCTGTTCGGCAGCCTGTCCTACACGTACAACATCGCGCGCTCGTTCTCGGATATCTCGTCGATCGCCGGTCAGACGCAGCCCGCGACCGTCAAGCTCGGCGATATCTTCCAGCTCGGCGCGGGCGTCGCGCTCGCGTTCTCCGACAAGGACTCCGCCAGCATCTCGTACACCCTCGCACTGCAGCCCGCGTCGAAAACCAAAGCGCCCGGCGGCGATTACGTGAAGGTGCCGGGCAGCGAGACGACGGCGGCCGTGATGAATTTCGGCCTGAACCATGTAGTGAACAAGCATCTGACGATCAACGGTTCGGTATCGATCGGCATGACGCCCGACGCGCCGAACTATGTGATCGGCGTGCGCTTTCCCTATACCTTTTGACGTGACACCGATACGAGGCAGATCGTGCGCGAAACTTCTCATCTGAGCTCCGTTCCTCCGCTCGCAGGCTCCGGGTTGCGTCTGGCCGTTTCACGCGGGAACGACACGCCTGCTACGTGTCCCGCGACCGTCGACACGCCGCGCGTCGCCGCGCCCGATCCCGGCACGCGCATCCTGCTGTACGCCGCGCGCACGCCTGACGACGCGCTCGTCGAGCATCTGAAGAGCCGTGGCTGGAGCGTGCTGGTCGCGCGCTCGGCGCACGAGATCGGGCGGCTCGTGAAGCCCGCGACGATGTGCGCGGGTATCGTCGACATGGCGAGCTTTTCGGTGCGCGATCTGCCGGGCCTGGAGGCGAGCCTGCGCGCGCAGCAGGTCGGCTGGATCGCGCTGGCGAATCCCGAACGGCTCGCAGACCCGGCCGTGCGGCGGCTGATCAGGCATTACTGTTTCGACTACGTGAAGATTCCCGTGGCAAACGCGACGATCGACTATCTGGTCGGCCACGCGTACGGCATGGTCAATCTGTGCGACGCCGACCTGCCGCCCGACACGACGGGCGCGAGCGACGACGAGATGGTCGGCACCTGCGAAGCGATGCAGCAGCTGTTCCGCACGATCCGCAAGGTCGCGAACACCGACGCGAGTGTGTTCATCTCGGGCGAATCGGGCACGGGCAAGGAACTGACGGCGCTCGCGATCCATGAACGCTCTCCGCGCCGCAAGGCGCCGTTCGTGCCGATCAATTGCGGCGCGATTCCGCATCATCTGCTGCAGTCGGAGCTGTTCGGCTACGAGCGCGGCGCGTTCACGGGCGCGAACCAGCGCAAGATCGGGCGCGTCGAATCGGCCAACGGCGGCACGCTGTTTCTCGATGAAATCGGCGATCTGCCGATGGAAAGCCAGGCTAGCCTGCTGCGCTTCCTGCAGGAAGGCAAGATCGAGCGGCTGGGCGGGCACGAATCGATTTCCGTCGACGTGCGCATCATCTCGGCGACGCACGTCGATCTGGAGGGCGCGATGGGGGATGGGCGCTTCCGCCAGGACCTGTTTCACCGTCTGTGCGTGCTGCGCGTCGACGAGCCGCCGCTGCGCGCGCGGGGCAAGGACATCGAGCTGCTTGCGCATCATATTCTCGGCAAGTTCAAGACGGACAATGCGCGCAAGATTCGCGGCTTCACGCCCTCGGCGATCGAGGCAATGTACAACTACCATTGGCCGGGCAATGTACGCGAGCTGATCAACCGGGTGCGCCGCGCGATCGTGATGGCGGAAAACAAGCTGATATCCGCTGTGGATCTCGACCTCGCGAACTTCAGCGAGCAGCAGACGATGAGTCTTGCCCAGGCGCGCGAGGCCGCGGAGAAGCGTGCCATCGAAGTCGCGCTGCTGCGGCATCGGCACCGGCTCAACGAAGCCGCCACGGATCTTGGAATTTCGCGTGTGACGCTGTATCGGCTGATGGGCACGCACGGGTTGCGCGATACGTCGAGCGACGACAAGGCGGGTTTCAGGGCCGATGAGAAGGCTGATGGCAAGGGTGCGTTTAGCGGCGACCAGCAATCGCGCGAGTGACGGTTGCTGGTGATTTCGCTGTTCGCGCGGGCATCCTTGAGCGAGGCGCGTTCTCGCGGCATTCTCGCGGACGGGGCGCGGTCGGGTAGAATCAGCTTCCGCTTTCCATCCGCTTCACTTTTCGCATGACGACGCTGACGCTGATCGTCGCTCGCGCCCGCAATGGCGTGATCGGCCGTGATAACCAGTTGCCCTGGCGGCTGCCCGAAGACCTCGCATTCTTCAAACGCACGACGATGGGCGCGCCTATTGTCATGGGGCGCAAGACGCATGAATCGATTGGGCGGGTGCTGCCTGGGCGGCGCAATATCGTCGTGACGCGCGATGCTCAGCGACGCTTCGACGGGTGCGATACCGTTACCAATCTCGATGATGCGTTGGCGCTCGCGGCGCGCGATGGGGCCGCCGAGGCGTTCTTGATCGGCGGTGCGCAGTTGTATCAGGAAGGTGCGCTTCGCGCGGATAAGATGATCGTTACTGAAATTCATGCCGATTTTGACGGCGATGCGAGGTTTCCGGCGCCTGATCCGGCGATTTGGCGTGAGGTTTCTCGCGAGATGCATCGGGCTAAAGAGCCGAATGATTTTGAATATGCGTTTGTGGTTTATCAACGCGTAGCGAGGTAGGGGTTTTTGTCTGCGACGCTATTGGTTGGGGTGCTAGCAGGTTCGTGTTCTTTGCTTCTGCGCTGGTATCCGCGGTTTGTTTTGCGTCGCTGGCATCCGCGTTACGGTGTTTGCTGGTCGCGCGTTGCCCGTGCGGTGTGTTGGCCTTTGCTTTCGCTGGCATCCGCGATTCGTTAGCTCGCTTCAAGCGTCGCCCCTGTGCGGGGCGGCACCTACTTTTCTTTGCCGCCGCAAAGAAAAGTAGGCAAAAGAAAGCGGCTCACACCGCCAGCCCATCTTCTTATCCACGGGCCCCCAACGTCCCCACACTTCACACACCAGTGGCCCTGGTTGGTGCTCGTTGCCAACGCTTCGAATGAACGCCTGACCCACTTCAAATACCCGTACCCGGGCAAGCGGCAGCGAACGGTATGCGCCGCCCAGGTGGCAAACTGTGTGTAGGCCGTAGCGCCTCGCACGCCTCACTCCGGACCGATTGCGCATGCGTCCTACCCTGTAGGAGCGCTATCCTATACGACGCGACAACCTACACACAGTTTGCCACCTGGGCGGCCGTGGAGTATGTGGCACGGCGTGCTGTAATGCGGGACTCTGAGGCGGGTGATGAGCACCGCAAGTGCGCTGGCAACGAGCATGAGTCATGCGGTTGCCGAGTGAAGCGTGGGGACGTTGGGGGCCCGTGGACAAGAACACGGGCTGGCGGTGTGAGCCGCTTTCTTTTGCCTACTTTTCTTTGCGGCGGCAAAGAAAAGTAGGTGCCGCCCCGCACAGGGGCGACGCCTGAAGCACGCTAACGTAACGCGGATGCCAGCGAAAAGCAAAGGCCAACACACCGACCAGCGAAGCGAGAAGTCAAATCGCGGATGCCAGCGCAAAAACAAAAACAAAAAACACCAAACAACATCACAAAAGCCAGCGGCAAGCCAACCGAAAGACCCCAGCCGGCCGCAGGCAAAAAAAAATCACTGCCCAGCAACAGTCATCCGCTCAATCAAAACAGAACCCGTCTGCTTAGTCCCGCGGACAATCGTGTCCGCCCCAATCGCTACGACATGCCGGAACATCTCCTGCAGCGTACTGGCAACAGTAATCTCTTCAACGGGATACTGAATCTTCCCATTCTCGACCCAGAACCCCGACGCGCCGCGCGAATAATCGCCCGTCACGTAGTTGACGCCCTGCCCCATCAACTCGGTGAGCAACAACCCCGTCCCGAGCTTGCGCAGCATCTCCTCGAAGTCATCCGACGCCTGCGTCAACGAACTCCGCAGCGACAGATTATGCGAACCACCCGCATTGCCCGTCGTCGGCATGCCGAGCTTGCGCGCCGAATACGTCGACAGAAAATACCCTTCGACAACGCCGTCCTTCACCACCGAACGCTGCTTCGTCCGCACGCCCTCTTCGTCGAACGGCGCACTGCCCATCGCGCGCGGCACGTGCGGATCTTCCACGACCTGCACATGCGGCGCAAACACCGGCTTGCCGAGACTGTCGACCAGAAACGTCGTCTTGCGATACAACGCGCCGCCACTCGTCGCCTGCACGAACGCGCCGAGCAGACCAGCCGCGAGCGGCGCCTCGAACAGCACCGGCACCTTGCGCGTGTCGAGCCCGCGCGCGCCCATGCGCGCCAGCGCCCGCTCGGCGGCATAGCGTCCGACCGCTTCGGGATCGGCAAGCTCACCAGCACTACGCTTCGACGTATACCAGTCGTCGCGCTGCATGTTGCGCCCGCTCCCCGCGATCGGCGCGCACGCCACGTAATGACGCGAGTACGGATAACCCGAGAGAAACCCTCGCGACGTGCCGAGCACGAACTGCGAATGCTGGGCCGACACACTCGCGCCTTCCGAGTTCTTGATCTGCGGGCTCACGGCGAAGGCGGCATCTTCCGCGCGACGCGCGAGCTCGACAGCTTCGTCCGCGTCCAGATTCCACGGGTGATACAGGTCGAGATCCCGCGGGTCCTTTTCCAGCAGCTCTTCTTCCGCCAGACCCGCGCAGTCGTCCTCGGCCGTGAAGCGCGCGATGTTGTACGCGGCCATCACCGTGTCCTTCAGCGCTTGGGACGAAAAGTCAGACGTACTCGCGTTGCCGCGCTTGTTGCCGATGAACACCGTCACGCCGACCATCTTGTCGCGGTTGTGCTCGATGGTTTCGACTTCGCCGCGCCGCACGGAGACGGACAGGCCGTCGCCTTCCGAAATCTCGGTTGCCGCGTCGCTTGCGCCGAGCGACTTTGCGTGACGAAGAATGTCGGAGGCGATTTCCTTCAGTTCATCCTGCGTATGCGGGAAAAATCGTTGCCGGGCTTCCGTGTCTGCTGCCATTGTCGTTTGCCGTCCTGAGTTGCGGTGCCGTCCGGGCCGAAGCCCGCGAGAGTTCGTCGTTGCCAGCGCTGTGTTCAGCCGGCCTGTGCGCCGACGTATCCCGCGATCATAGCAAGCTCTACGCTAGCGTACCTGGCATTCGCATGTGCCTCGCGCGCATTGCTTCGCGGACCGCACCTCGCCCGGCCAGCGCGGCCCGGCACGCTACAATATCGGGCATGACACGCAAAACCCGCATTCAACCCATGGAACCCGCTGACGTCGTCGACGACAACGGGTATGACCGTCCCAGCAAGTCGCAACTGAAGCGCGAAATGCACGCGTTGCAGGAGCTGGGCGTAGAGCTCGTCGCGCTGCCGAAAGACGCATTGAAGCGCATGCCGATGCCCGAATCGCTCGATGACGCCGTGCGCGAAGCACGCCGCATCACCGATCACGAAGGCAAGCGCCGCCAGATGCAGTACGTCGGCAAGGTGATGCGCGGCCTGCTGGACCACGAAACGGC
The DNA here is from genome assembly GCF_002902945.1 of Paraburkholderia caribensis. Taxonomy (NCBI): domain Bacteria; kingdom Pseudomonadati; phylum Pseudomonadota; class Betaproteobacteria; order Burkholderiales; family Burkholderiaceae; genus Paraburkholderia; species Paraburkholderia caribensis. The sequence goes on along the minus strand of NZ_CP026101.1, from coordinate 973,357 downwards.
CGCGCTGCGCGAAGCGCTCGACAGGTACAAGGGCGTCAACAAGGCCGAAACGGCGCGCCTGCACTGGATCGAACGCACCCGCGAGCAGCTGCTCGCCGACGACGCCGCACTGACCGAATTCATCCGCCAGCACCCCGCCGCCGACCCGCAGGAAGGCCGCACGCTGATCCGCAATGCGCGCAAGGAAGCGCAGCAAGGCAAGCCGCCGCGCTACTTCCGCGATCTGTTCCAGTGGATCAAGAACGCAGACGGCGCCGGCCATGACGACGCCGGCAGCAACGATTCCGAAGATCTGGACGACGACGATGACGAATCCCGTGCGTAATCATCCCGACGAGCTGATCGTCGGCCTCGTGTCGATCAGCGACCGCGCCAGCACGGGCGTCTATGAGGACAAGGGCATTCCGTCGCTGCAGGAATGGCTCGGCAGCGCCGTCACCTCGCCGTTTCGCACGGAAACACGGCTGATCCAGGACGACGCGCCGACCATCACGAAGACGCTGATCGAACTGGTCGACGAAGCCGGCTGCGATCTCGTGCTGACGACAGGCGGCACAGGCCCCGCGCGCCGCGACGTGACGCCCGAGGCGACGCTGGCAGCGGGAACGAAGGAAATGCCCGGCTTCGGCGAGCAGATGCGCCAGATCAGCCTCAACTTCGTGCCGACGGCGATCCTGTCGCGCCAGGTGGCGGTGATTCGCGAGACGGCCGAACGCGCCGCGCTGATCGTCAATCTGCCGGGCCAGCCGAAGTCGATCAGGGAAACGCTGGAAGGCTTGCGCGATGAAGCAGGGAAAGTGAAGGTGCCGGGCATTTTCGCCGCCGTGCCGTACTGCATCGACCTGATCGGCGGCCCGTACATCGAGACGAACGCCGCCGTGGTGGCGGCGTTCCGGCCAAAGAGCGCGGTGCGCGCTCCGCGGCAAGGCTGAAACTTATTTCGCGCTGGCTTCGCTGGACGGCGCGTCGGCCGCGCTCGCGGTGCTCGCCGCCGGGATCAGGAAATGCTCGCGGTAGTAGCGCAGTTCGTCGATCGATTCGTGGATGTCGGCGAGCGCGGTGTGCATCGCGCGCTTCTGGAAGCCCTTGTAGATCGCGGGCTGCCAGCGGCGGCACAGTTCCTTCAGCGTGCTGACGTCGAGGTTGCGGTAATGGAAAAACGTTTCCAGTTCGGGCATCCAGCGCGCCATGAAACGGCGGTCCTGGCAGATCGAGTTGCCGCACATCGGCGACTTGCCGGGCGGAACGTGCTGGCCGAGGAACGCGCGGATCTGTTCGGTGGCGTCGGCCTCCGTCACCGTCGACGCGCGCACGCGGTCGATCAGCCCGGAACGGCCATGCGTGTTCTTGTTCCAGTCGTCCATCTTGCCGAGCGTTTCGTCGCTCTGATGAATGGCGAGCACGGGGCCTTCAACCAGCCTGTCGAGCGTCGAGTTCGTCACGACCACGGCGATTTCGATGATACGGTCGTTGTCGGGATCGAGCCCCGTCATTTCCATGTCCAGCCAGACGAGATTCATGTCGCTGCGCACGAGCGGCTGATCGACGGATTCGATAATGTCAGTCATTGAAGGCAACCTTGATTGGGGACCGCGCGAGCGGATCGCGTTACACCCGCCGCCCGCCGAAGATGGCGCGCTCCCGCCCGCGAGCGGGAACAACCATATAATTCTCGCATAGAACCTACGGATTCCCCGGATGCCTCCTCTCTACTTCACCGTTCTGTTCGTGATCGCCGTGCTGGCGATGGTCGGCACGAAGCTCTGGCTCGCGTCGCGCCAGATCCGCTTCGTTGCGGCGCACCGCGAGAGCGTGCCGCAGCAGTTCGCGGGCACGATCGCCCTGTCGGCGCACCAGCGCGCCGCCGACTACACCGTCGAGCGCACGCGGCTCACGATGATCGAGATCGTCGTCAGCGCGGCCGTGCTGATCGCGCTCACGCTGCTGGGCGGCGTGCAGGCGCTCGATCTCGCCATCGGCGACGTGGCGGGCAACGGCTACATCGGCCAGATCCTGCTGGTGGCGGCCGTGATCGCGATCACGAGCGCGATCGACCTGCCGTTCGACTATTACCGCCAGTTCGGTATCGAACAGCGCTTCGGCTTCAACCGGATGACCAAGCGCATCTTTTTCGTCGACCGCATCAAGGGTGTGCTGCTGGGCGCCGCGTTCGGCCTGCCGCTGCTGTTCGTCGTGCTGTGGCTGATGAATCAGGCGGGCACGTACTGGTGGTGGTGGACGTGGGTCGTATGGGTCGTGTTCCAGATGCTGGTGCTGATCCTCTATCCGTCTTTCATCGCGCCCATGTTCAACAAGTTCGAACCGCTGAGAGACGAGGCGCTCGTGCAGCGCATCGATGCGCTGATGAAGCGCTGCGGCTTCGCGGCCAAGGGCCTGTTCGTAATGGACGGCAGCCGCCGTTCGGCACATGGCAACGCGTATTTCACGGGCTTTGGTTCGTCCAAGCGCATCGTGTTCTTCGACACTCTGCTCTCGCGTCTGTCGGGCAGCGAGATCGAAGCGGTGCTCGCGCATGAACTCGGCCACTTCAAGCGCCGCCACGTGATCAAGCGGATGATCGTCACGTTTCTGATCAGCCTGGCGATGCTTGCGCTGCTCGGCTGGCTCACGCAGCGTACGTGGTTCTTCGAGGGGCTCGGCGTGCGTCCGTCGCTGACGGCCAGCAACGACGGCCTCGCGCTGGTGCTGTTCTTCCTCGCGGTGCCCGTGTTCCTGTTCTTCGTGACGCCGCTGGGCAGCCTCAGTTCGCGCAAGCATGAATTCGAAGCGGACGCTTTTGCCGCGACGCAGGCCGACGCGAAGGATCTCGTCAACGCGCTCGTCAAGCTGTACGAAGACAACGCGTCGACGCTCACGCCCGACCCGCTCTACACCGCGTTCTACTACTCGCATCCGCCTGCGTCGCAGCGGATCGACCGTCTGCTGCGTCACGCATGAGCGGCCGCTCGCCGAAAGCGCTGCGCGCCGCTGCCGCCAGCGACCGCGCCCAGGAGCGCGTGCGCGGCCTCGTGATCGCCGCGCATGGACGTCACTACATCGTCGCGCCCGAGGACGGCAGCGCGATCCTGCAATGCTTCCCGCGCGGCAAGCGCAGCGAGATCGCCGTCGGCGATCAGGTGCTGTACGAGTCGACATCCGCCGATCAGGGCGTGATCGTCGAGATCGGCGAACGGCGCAATCTGCTGTATCGCTCGGATCAGTACAAGTCGAAGCTGTTCGCGGCCAATCTCGATCAGCTGCTGATCGTGCTCGCCACCGAGCCGCATTTCAGCGAAGACCTGCTCGGCCGCGCGCTCGTCGCCGCGGAAGAGAACGAACTGAAGCCGCTGATCGTGCTGAACAAGATCGACGTCCAAGCCGCGCTGCCGCTCGCGCGCAAGCGGCTCGACCTGTATCGCGGACTCGGCTATACGGTGCTCGAAGTGTCCATCAAGGGGCAGCCGGACGCCGCGCGCGAAATCCTCGAAGCCCATCTGAGCGGCCATTCCACCCTGCTGCTCGGCCAGTCGGGCATGGGCAAGTCGACGCTCGTCAATCTGCTGATTCCCGATGCCGAAGTGGCGACGCGCGAAATCTCGACAGCGCTCAACAGCGGCCGCCACACGACCACGTTCACGCGCCTCTACCCGCTTCCCGTTGGCGAAGGCGCGTTGATCGACTCGCCGGGCTTTCAGGAATTCGGCCTGCATCATCTGACGGAAGGCATGCTCGAACGCGCGTTTCCCGAGTTCAGGCCGCTCTTGCCCAACTGCCGGTTCTACAACTGTCACCATCTGCATGAGCCCGGTTGCGCGATCCTCGAAGCCGTCGCCGATGGCCGCATCGCGAAGGAACGGCACGCGCTCTACGCGCAGCTCGTACATGAGGCAAGCCAGATCGTCCGTTGACAGCAATCATGATGAAGCTCATGCACGCGCCCAACGTCGTGATTGGGCAGCATTGGATCAACGTGCTGGCAGCGGCGGGTATTGCGTGCGAATTGCATAACCGCTATCTGAGCGGCGCGATCGGCGAGATTCCGGCGGATCAGTGCGCGCCCGAGTTATGGCTCGTCGACGAACGCGACGAAGCATTGGCGAGGAAGTTGATCGATGCGGCGCGCAGCGGACCGGCCATCGGCGCGCCCAGCTGGCGCTGCGCACAGTGCGGCGAACTGCTCGAAGCGCAGTTCACCGTGTGCTGGAATTGCGGAACGGCGCGCGATCCGCTGGACGGGTGAAACGCCTGTTTAAGGGAAAGCCGGCGCTCAGGCGAGCCAGACGGCGATCGTCAGCATCAGCAGCAGGATCATCCACAGGATCACAGCCCGCCATACCAGGCCCACCGCCGATTGCAGCGTGCGCGGCGTGCAGTCGTCGCCGACGGGCATCGGGCCGCCGTCGCCCGTTGCCAGCGCGTCGAGGCTCGATACCTCAGCGAGCGGGCCCGCGAGACGCGCACCCAGCGCGCCGCTGCCGGCGGCGAGCAGCACGCCGTCGTTCGGGTCGGGCCATTGGCGCGCATGGTTGCGCCACGCGTAGATCGCGTCTTCGAAGTTGCCGACGATCGCAAAGCCCATCGAAGTCAGACGCGACGGAATCCAGTCGATCACGAAGAACGCGCGTTGCGCGAAGGTGGAGAACGCAGCCGTCCGGTCGTCGACAGGCTTCGACCAGGTGCGCGCCAGATACTCAGCCGTGCGATACAGCACCGCGCCCGCCGGACCGACAGGAATCAGGAACCAGAAGAACACGCCGAACACATGCCGATGCGATGCGACGACGGCATGAATCAGCGTGTGCCGGACGATTTCGCTGACGGGCATATCGACGGTATCGAGGCCCGTCCACTCATTGAGAATTTCACGCGCGCGCGGCACGTCATCGTTGTTCAGCGACAGATGGATGTCGGTGAAGTAGTGGCTGAACTGGCGAAAGCCGAGCGTGAAGTACAGCACCGCAACGTTCCAGAGGAACGCGAGCACGAAGTGGATCTCGTACAGCACGAAATAGATCAGGCCGGTGACGAGCGTCCACGGCAGCACGACGACCAGCCACGCGAGGATGCCGTGCTTCTCCTTGCCGGCATCGAAGCCGTGCGCCGTCGATTCCGCATGGTATTGAAGGAGCGCCGACACCGGATTGTTCGGCGACAGCGCGCGCATCTGTTCGATGATGAGGGCCAACAATACGGAGAAAAAAGTCATGCGAGACGCCGTGCTATTCGAGTTCTTACCGGGCGGTTCTTGCCGGCCGATCCGGTCCGATGAGCGGAATTGGCCATAACGATAGCACAGGGTCTGATGAGGCTGAGCGGCTGCAATACAAACGTAATGAAGCGGCCCTGGATGCCGATCGCGCGGCTACGCATCATGCGGCGAGGAAGCGATAGAAATTGCGCAACATGCCCGCCGTTGCGCCCCAGATGAAGTAATCGCCGCCTACCTCGCCGCGCGGATACGGCATTGCAAAAAAACGACGCTCGCCGCCTTCCCAACTCAGCACGCGGACCTCGTGATTCTTCGGGTCCATCAAAAAGCCTAGTGGGACTTCGAAAATCTCCGCTACCTCGAACGTATCTGCCTGCACTGTGAACGGCGGATGCACGAGACCGACCACGGGCGTCACGCGAAAACCCGTGCCCGTCAGGTATTCGGGCAACGCGCCCAGCACCTCGACGCGCGACGGATCGAGGCCGACTTCTTCCTGCGCTTCGCGCAAGGCAGTTGCCGTCGTGGTGGCGTCGTGAGGCTCGTGACGGCCGCCGGGGAAACTCACCTGCCCCGCGTGATCGTTCAGATGCGCGGTGCGCTGCGTGAGCAGCACGGTCAAGCCGCCGTCACGCACGACGAGCGCCACCAGCACGGCGGCGACGCGGGGATCGCCTGTTTCGCGCCACCGCACTTCGCGCGTCTCCTGCTCCCATGGCACGTTTTGCTCGAAGCGTGCGCGCAGGCCGTCCGGCGTCAGGCGCTCTGGCGCGATGGCAGGCAGATCGATATCCGCCGGTTCAACAGGCAAGCTTTCGGGATCAAAAACGGGACGGGAGGGACGGGAAGGCGCGGTCAATGGAAGTCTCGAAACGAGCGCGAGTGGACACGACTCTATTTTGACCTGGCAAACAAAAAAGCACCCGCGGAGGGTGCTTTTTCTTACAGCTTTTACTCTTGAGCAGCTGCAGCGCGGTCTTTCGACACCAGCTTTTCTTTGATTCGAGCCGACTTGCCCGAACGTTCGCGCAGGTAGTACAGCTTCGCACGACGCACATCGCCACGACGCTTGACGACGATGCTTGCCAGCAGCGGCGAATACGTCTGGAACGTACGCTCGACGCCTTCGCCCGACGAAATCTTGCGGACGATGAACGACGAATTGAGGCCACGATTACGCTTCGCGATCACGACGCCTTCGTAAGCCTGAACGCGCTTGCGGTTACCTTCAACCACGTTGACGCTGACGATCACCGTATCGCCGGGAGCGAATTCGGGGATGGTTTTGCCTGCGAGCGCGCGCTCGATTTCTTCCTGCTCGAGTTTTGCAATCAGATTCATTACTGACTCCTGTTGCCATCTTGTCGGCGTTCGTACCTGCCTCGCGCTGCGCGCGTTCGGCTACGGCCCCGATAGAGGATGGGTTCACATCTGGAACCGGCCACGCATGGACGGCTCCGCCTTGACCCCGCTTCGTTGCGCGAAGCTCAATGCTTCGCTGCTTCCTTGGCGAGATTTGCGAGCCACGCCTCGTCGGCACGGCTCAACAACTTGTTCTTTCTGGCCTGAACGATCAGATCGGGCCGCTTGACCAGCGTATTGCGCAACGCTTCGCGCCGCCGCCACAACTCGATTTCCGCATGATGGCCGCCGAGCAGCACATCCGGCACACGCACGCCGTCGTATTCCTCGGGACGCGTGTAGTGCGGGCAATCGAGCAAGCCATCGACGAAACTGTCCTGCACCGCCGATTGTGCATCATTCAGCACACCCGGCAGATGACGCACGACGGCATCGATCAACGCCATGGCCGGCAACTCCCCACCCGACAGCACGAAGTCGCCGAGGCTGACTTCTTCGTCGACGACGCGGTCGATCAGACGTTGATCGATCGCTTCGTAGCGCCCGCACAGCAAAATCAGACCAGGCTCGGCGGCAAAGCGCATGACCTTGTCGTGATTGAGCGTGGCGCCTTGCGGCGACATCATCACGACGCGCGCGCCTTCGATGCCCTGCTCCGCCTGCGCCGCCTTCGCGGCGCCGATCGCGTCTTCCAGCGGCTTGGCCAGCATCACCATGCCGGGGCCGCCGCCGTACGGGCGATCGTCGATCGTGCGGTAGTTGTCGGTTGTGAAATCACGCGGATTCCACGTGCGCAACCCATATCGCTCCTGCTTCGCCGCACGGCTCGTAATACCCCAGTCGGTCAGCGCGCGAAACATGTCAGGAAAGAGCGTAACGATATCGAACTGCATCGCTCTCTCCGTAAAGCGAAATGTTTTAGTAATCGGCTTCCCAGTCGACGATGATCTTCTTCGCCGCCTGATCTACCGTTTTGATGAAGACGCCGACGAACGGGATCAGGCGCTCGCCGGTGACCGGCTCGCCGTCTTTCCCGGTAGCCGGATATTCGATGCGCAACACCGACTGCGCACCGTTGTCGATCAGATCTGCAACCTTGCCGAGTTCGACCCCCGCCTCGTTCACAACATCGAGGCCCAGCAGGTCGACCCAGTAGAATTCGTCGGTTCCGAGCGCAGGGAAATCGCTGCGACGCACGTAGACGCGATGGCCACGCATCGCGAATGCAGCATCCCGGTCAGCCAGGCCGCCGAGTTGCGCAACGATGCTGTCGCCATGAACCTTGGACTGCAGGCGGGGCGCCGATTTGCGCTCGCGGCCCTTCTCGAGCCACCAGCGTTTGGCACTGAGCAAGGCGTCGCCGCCCTGACCGGCGTCCGCATGCGCGGCCACCTTCACCCAGCCTTTGAGACCGTATGCATCGACGATTGCGCCGACTTCGACAGCGTCGTCGGGCCAGCTTTCCGCCGATTCAGCCTGCATGCCTTGCGCAGCTTCGGCCGTTGCGGCATTCGCCGCGGCCCGTTCGACCGGCTTGCGGACAAACGCGCCAAACGACGCTCGCGCGCCAGGCTGTGTTTTCGCCTTGGCGCGTCCTGAACTATCCGAATCACGCTCCGACATCAGCGAACCTCAAGCCCTGCATACGTCAAACCTGCACACCTCGGACTCGCGCAGAACCACTGCCGCACGAGCCGACGATGTACCGTAACACTGCACTTAAGCAGCCGGTTGCGCCTTTTGCGCTTCCTTCACCAGACGCTGGACGGTCGGCGACAGTTGCGCGCCAACGCCTTGCCAGTACGTCAGGCGGTCTTGAGCGATACGCAGCGACTCACCCTTCGTGGCGACCGGGTTGTAGAAACCAACGCGCTCGATGAAGCGGCCGTCACGACGGTTACGCGAATCGGTTGCGACGATGTTGTAGAAAGGGCGCTTCTTCGAGCCGCCACGAGCCAAGCGGATGATGACCATACTAGAATCCTTGAAAACCGGGGTTCGAAACTACTGAAACACGCGATTATAGCCGGAAACCGAAAGCACAACAAACACTTAGCGGGATAAACTGAGCCGGGACGCTGCGGGCAAGCCTCGATGGCCAGGCCACATGGGCCCGTACAAGCACGATGGGAGCGACATGAGGCGCTTGCTGATGCGATTTTGCCTATATGTCAGGGCACCGTCGCGCGGATGCCACGCTGCGCCTGCGCGCCGTTTCCGTTTCCGGGTCACATCCGCTTCGCGCCGCCCCACCGCGGAATGCCGGCATAAGTTTCCACAAGTGCCGCGCGCAATGCGGCCAGCGTAGAATGCGCGACGGCTGTGCGTGGATTCCGCAGCCTCAGAAGCCGTCCGTCACCCTGTCGCTCACGCTCATGGCCACCGTCGCTACGCATCACTCGCGCTTTCGCTCGAAGACCCTCACCGCCGCGCTCGCTTTCTTCTTCGGCACGCTCGGCGCGCACCGCTTCTATCTGTACGGTTTGCGCGACGTGTGGGGTTGGGCGCACCTCGTTGGGACGATCATCGGCATTCCTGGCTTCATGCTGCTCGCCGCCACCGAACGCGCCGCGATCATGGGCTGGGCGCTCGCCTTTCCCGGTGCCGTGTCGATGCTGGCGGCTTTCCTCGCGGCGATCGTCTACGGCCTGCGCCCCGACGAAAAATGGGACGCCCAGTTCAACGCCGACACCGGCCAGCAGAGCCGCTCCGGCTGGACCGTTATCTTCGTCGTGATCTTTTCGCTGCTGATCGGCGCATTCCTGCTAATGACGGGACTCGCGCTGTCGTTCCAGACCTACTTCGAATCGCAAGTCGAGGCCGCAAAAGCGATCTCGCAATAAGGTCGCATTCAGAAAAGACTCAATTGAGGCGTGTCCGGCGTGTCCGGCGTAGCCGGCTTACGCGGTTTGGGTGACTCGGCGCGCTTGAAATGCGACATGTCGAGAATGCCGTGATTGCGCGCATTGAGACCAAGCCGCCGTACCGCGTTCGCAAAACGCTGCTTGAGCAGATCAGCCCATAGCCCCTCGCCTTTCATACGCGTCGAAAACGACGCGTCGTAGTCCTTGCCGCCGCGCATGTCGCGCACGCGATTCATCACGCGCTCGGCGCGGTCGGGGAAATGCGCTTCCAGCCACCCCTTGAAGAGCGGCGCAACTTCCCAAGGCAGACGCAACACGATATAGCTCGCGCTCGTCGCGCCCGCTTCCGCGCAGGCCTCCAGCACGCGCTCCATATCCTGCTCGGTGACGAACGGAATTACGGGCGCAATGCTCACACCCACCGGGATGCCCGCCTCGCTCAACGCGCGAATCGTCCTGAGCCGCCGCGCGGGCGTGGCAGCGCGCGGCTCCAGCGTGCGAGCGATGTCGGCGTCGAGCGTCGTAATGGTGATGGCCGCCATCATCAGCCCTTTCGCGGCCATCGGCGCCAGCAGATCGATATCGCGCTCGATCAGCGAGTTCTTGGTGATCGCGGCGAACGCCTGGTTGTGCTCGCTCAAGACCTGGATCACGCGCCGCGTCAGCTTGAGATCCCGTTCGACGGGTTGCCATGCGTCCGTATTCACGCCCAGCGCGATCGGCTCCGGCACATAGGATTTCTTCGCCATTTCACGCGCGAGCAGTTCCGGCGCGTTGACCTTTGCGTAGATCCGGCTTTCGAAGTCGAGGCCCGGCGACAGGCCAAGATAACTGTGCGTAGGCCGCGCGAAGCAATAGATACAGCCATGCTCGCACCCGCGATACGGATTCAGCGACACGCTGAACGGAATATCGGGCGACTGGTTGTGCGTGAGGATGCTTTTGGCGCGTTCCTCGAATAGCTGCGTGCGCAACGCGGGACGCCCGCTTTCCTCTTCCGACGGCGCGATCCAGCCGTCGTCGACGGCCTCGCGCTGGTCCACTTCGTAGCGGCCCTGCACATTCGTGACCGCGCCGCGCCCCTTGCGCGGAGCGGGCGGCGCGATTGGAAATTCGGGAATGTCTCGATCGTAGTCGGTCACGGCACACGGCAAAAGCAATGCTGAATACTGTACAAATATACAGTGTTTACAGCTTTTGTCGAGCGTGACTTGAGCGGCCGGTTCGGCCTTGCGCGAGTCACGCCGTAAGCGTCACTCGCCTACAGCAATGTTCAGCGTTTCCTTGATTTCTTCCATCACGACATAGCTTTTCGACTGCACCGCGCCCGGCAGTTGCAGGAGTATGTCGCCAAGCAGCTTTCGGTAGTCGGCCATTTCGCCGATGCGCGCCTTGATCAGATAGTCGAAATCGCCCGACACGAGATGGCATTCGAGCACCTCGGGAATCTTCTGCACTTCGCGCCGGAACTGGTCGAACATGTTGCCGCTCTTGTGATCGAGCGTGATCTCGACGAACACCAGCAATGCCGCGCCCAGTTCCGCCGGATTCACGCGCGCGTGATAGCCCGTAATGACGCCGTCGCGCTCCATGCGCTTGACGCGCTCGATGCACGGCGTCACGGAAAGACCCACCTGCTCGGCCAGTTCCTTCATGGCGATCCGGCCATCCTGCTGGAGGATTTTCAGGATCTTGTGATCGAGTTTGTCGAGCGCTCGAACGGGCTGACGCTGTGTACGCATGGTTTTTACTGAAAATCTGAAAAATACAATAACAAAACCTACCTCGACGCAAATAGTATAGCGGTTAACACTAGGCATGCGGCAAACCACCTCGTCTATCGAACAAAAACGCGAAGAACGGGGTTTTCCACCACGCTGCGAGCCTTCCGACCTTTAGGAGCAGCTATGCGAGTCGTCGTTCTGGGCAGTGGCGTCGTTGGGGTTACGACCGCCTATTATCTTGCGCGCGCGGGACACGAAGTCACCGTGATCGACCGCGAAGCGGGCCCTGCGCTCGAAACCAGCTTTGCCAACGCCGGCCAGATTTCGCCGGGCTACGCTGCGCCGTGGGCGGCGCCGGGCGTGCCGCTGAAGGCCGTCAAATGGATGTTCCAGAAACACGCGCCGCTCGCCATCCGGCTCGACGGCACGCAGTTTCAGCTGCAATGGATGTGGCAGATGCTGCAGAACTGCACGTCCGCGCGCTATGCCGTCAACAAGGGCCGCATGGTGCGTCTCGCCGAATACAGCCGTGATTGCCTGCAGGCGCTGCGCGCCGAAACGGGCATCCAGTACGAAGGGCGCACGGGCGGCACGCTGCAACTGTTCCGCACGCAACAGCAACTCGATGGCGCGGCGAAGGACATCGCCGTGCTCGAGGATGCGAACGTGCCGTACGAACTGCTGATGCCGGGCGATCTCGCGCGTGCCGAACCCGCCCTCGCCGCGACAGCGCACAAGCTGACGGGCGGCCTGCGTCTGCCGGGCGACGAAACGGGCGACTGCCAGTTGTTCACGACGCGTCTTGCCGCGCTCGCTGAACAGTTGGGCGTCAAGTTCCGCTACAACACGCCGATCGACGCCCTGGCGCTGGAAGGCGAGCGCATCGCCGGCGTGAAGTGCGGCAGCGAGATGGTGCGCGCGGACAGCTTCGTCGTCGCGCTGGGTTCTTACTCGACGAAGTTCCTGTCGGGCGTCGTCAAGATTCCCGTGTATCCGCTCAAGGGCTACTCGATCACCGCGCCTATCGTCAATCCCGAGTCGGCGCCCGTCTCGACGGTGCTCGACGAGACGTACAAGATCGCGATTACGCGTTTCGACGACCGGATCCGCGTCGGCGGGATGGCGGAGATCGTGGGTTTCGACAAGAAGCTGAAGCAGGCGCGCCGCGAGACGCTCGAAATGTGCGTGAACGACCTGTTCCCCGGCGGCGGCGATACGTCGAAGGCAACGTTCTGGACGGGCCTGCGCCCGATGACGCCGGACGGCACGCCGATCGTCGGCCGCACGCCCGTGTCGAACCTGTTCCTGAACACGGGACACGGCACGCTCGGCTGGACGATGTCGTGCGGCTCAGGCCAACTGCTCGCCGACCTGATCTCGGGCAAGCGTCCGGCGATCCAGTCCGGCGATCTGTCGGTGCATCGCTATCTCGGCGAGACGACGGGGCAGACGCGTCCGGCTTACGCCTGATTCGCTTCTCCCGGATACAGCAACGGCGCCTCACGGCGCCGTTGTTTTTTCTGCTTTGGTTTTCGACGTGACGCGAATGGGGCGTCGTCAGAACTGATCTTCGGACAGCGCGAGCACGCCCTCGCCGCCCTTCGCGCTGGTGATCGACGCTTCTAACGCCACCGCCTGCGGCAGCACATGTTCCGCGAAGAACTGCGCGGTCGCGATCTTCGCGCTATAAAACGACGCGTCCTGCGCGTGCTTCTCGTGCGCCGCCAGCATCGCGCGCGCCATCTGCCAGCCGCCCAGCACGATGCCCGCAAGCTTCAGATACGGCACGCTGCCCGCGAATACCGCATTCGGATCGCGCTTCGCATTCCCGACGACATACGCCACGGCCGATTGCAGCGCGTCGTGTCCGAGTGACAGATGTGTCTGCATCGAATCGAACGCTGCGCCCTTGTGCTGCTTGAGCGCTTCGACCGTCTGCGCAATCTGCGCCAGCAGTGCTTTTGCGACCGCGCCGCCGTCACGCACCGTCTTGCGGCCGACGAGATCGTTCGCCTGGATGGCCGTCGTGCCTTCGTAGATCGGCAGGATGCGCGCGTCGCGATAGTACTGCGCCGCCCCCGTTTCCTCGATGAAGCCCATGCCGCCATGCACCTGCACGCCGAGGCTCGTCACATCCACCGACAGCTCCGTGCTCCAGCCCTTCACGATCGGCACCAGGTATTCGTAGATCGCCTGATGCTCCGCACGCTTTGCCTCGTCGGGATGGCGGTGCGCGAGATCGCTGTGCGAGGCCGCGACGTAGGCCAGCGCGCGCGAGCCTTCCGTGAGTGCGCGCATCGTCGACAGCATGCGGCGCACGTCGGGATGATGAATGATCGACACGGCCTGCTTCGCGGAGCCGTCAACCGGCCGGCTCTGCACGCGCTCCTTCGCGTACGCAACCGCCTTCTGGTACGCACGATCCGATATCGCCACGCCCTGCATGCCGACCGCAAACCGCGCCGCGTTCATCATGATGAACATGTATTCGAGGCCGCGATTCTCTTCACCGATCAGGTGACCGATTGCGCCACCGTGATCACCGAACTGAAGCATGGCCGTCGGGCTCGCCTTGATCCCGAGCTTGTGTTCGATCGACACGCAATGCACGTCGTTACGCTCGCCCAGCGAGCCGTCCTCGTTGACGAGAAACTTCGGCACGACGAACAGCGAAATGCCCTTCACGCCCTCGGGCGCATCCGGCGTACGCGCGAGCACGAGGTGGACGATGTTGTCCGCCATGTCGTGCTCGCCCCACGTGATGAAAATCTTCGTGCCGAACAGCTTGAACGAACCGTCGCCCTGCGGCTCGGCGCGCGTGCGCACCAGCGCGAGATCGGAGCCCGCCTGCGGCTCGGTGAGGTTCATCGTGCCCGTCCATTCGCCGGAAATCAGCTTCGGCACGTAGGTCTTTTTCTGGGCGTCGCTGCCTGCCGTGAGCAGCGCCTCGATCGCGCCATCCGTCAGCAGCGGGCACAGCGCGAACGACAGGTTCGACGCGTTCAGCATCTCGATACAGGCCGTTGCGATCAGCTTCGGCAAGCCCTGGCCTTCGTATTCGACGGGATGCTGCACGCCCTGCCAGCCGCCTGCGGCGAACTGGCGGAATGCATCGGCGAAACCGGGCGTCGCCGTGACGTGGCCGTCTTTCCAGCTGCTCGGGTTCCTGTCGCCTTCGACGTTCAGCGGCGCCAGCACTTCCCCGCACAGCTTCGCGGATTCTTCGAGCACGGCTTGCGCGGTTTCAGCGTTTGCATCGTCAAAGCCGGGCAGCGCGGCGATGTCATCCAGTCCGGCCAGTTCCTGCATCGCGAACATCATGTCCTTGATGGGTGCCGTGTAGCTCATGTGTGTCTCCTCCCTGACTCCGATGAAAAAAGAGGCGCTGGATTCAACATCCTCGCGCCTCTTCGCTTTGCTGTCGTGCGCCGTCAGACGGCGTGCCAATCTATCAGCCGAGTTCTTTCACCAGCTCCGGCACGACGGTGAACAGATCGCCGACGAGGCCGTAATCCGCGACGCTGAAAATCGGCGCTTCTTCGTCTTTGTTGATCGCGACGATCACCTTCGAGTCCTTCATGCCTGCCAGATGCTGGATCGCGCCCGAGATGCCGACCGCGATATACAGCTGCGGCGCAACGATCTTGCCCGTCTGACCGACCTGATAGTCGTTCGGCACGTAGCCAGCGTCGACGGCTGCGCGCGATGCGCCCATGGCCGCGCCGAGTTTGTCGGCCAGCGGCTCCAGCACTTGCGTGTAGTTCTCGCCGCTGCCCAGACCCCGGCCACCCGAAACAATGATGTTCGCCGACGTCAGTTCCGGACGGTCCAGCTTCGTCACTTCGCGGCTGACGAACTGCGAGATGCCCGTATCGGCTGCCGCTTCGATCTTCTCGACCGACGCGCTGCCGCCTTCCGCCGCAACGGGATCGAAGCCCGTCGAGCGAACCGTGATGACCTTGATGGGATCAGCCGATTGCACGATCGCGATCGCATTGCCAGCGTAGATCGGGCGCTCGAACGTGTCGGCCGAATCGACTGCCGTGATGTCGCTGATCTGCGCGACGTCGAGCTTCGCCGCGATACGCGGCGCGATGTTCTTGCCGTAGGCGGTAGCCGGCGCGAGGATGTGCGAGTAATCCTTCGCGATGTTCAGCACCGTCGCCTCGACGTTTTCCGCGAGGCCCGCGGCCAGTTGCGGCGCGTCGGCGAGCAGCACCTTCGCCACGCCCGCCACTTTCGCCGCCGCATCGGCCGCGCCTTGTGCGTTGTGGCCCGCCACCAGCACATGAACGTCGCCGCCGATCTTCTGCGCGGCAGCAACCGTGTTCAGCGTCGCTGCCTTCAGCGCCGCGTTGTCGTGTTCAGCAATTACCAGAATCGTCATTTCATTCGTCTCCGTGTGCTCGTAAAAATCAAAGCACCTTGGCTTCGGTCTTGAGCTTTTCGACCAGCGACTTCACATCGGCCACCTTCACACCAGCCGAGCGCTTCGGCGGCTCGCTGACCTTCAGCGTCTTCAGACGCGGCGTGACATCGACGCCCAGGTCCGCCGGCTTCACGGTTTCCAACGGCTTCTTCTTGGCCTTCATGATGTTCGGCAGCGTCACGTAGCGCGGCTCGTTCAGGCGCAGATCGGTCGTGATCACAGCCGGAAGCGTGAGCGACAACGTTTCCGCGCCGCCATCGACTTCGCGCGACACCGTCGCCTTGCCATCCGCCACCACGACTTTCGATGCAAACGTCGCCTGCGGCAGATTGGCCAGCGCAGCGAGCATCTGACCCGTCTGGTTGGAATCGTCGTCGATGGCCTGTTTGCCGAGAATCACCAGCTGCGGCTGTTCCTTGTCGACCAGCGCCTTGAGCAGCTTCGCGACGGCTAGCGGTTGCAGTTCTTCATTCGACTCGATCAACACAGCGCGGTCCGCGCCGATCGCCAGCGCCGTGCGCAGCGTTTCCTGACATTGCGTCACGCCCGCCGACACAGCGATCACTTCCGTCGCCACGCCCGCTTCCTTCAGACGCACGGCCTCTTCGACGGCGATTTCGTCGAACGGATTCATCGACATCTTCACATTCGCAATGTCGACGCCCGTGTTGTCCGACTTCACGCGGACCTTCACGTTGTAGTCAACCACTCTCTTGACTGGCACCAGGATTTTCATGCACACGCTCCAAAGTTACGAATACGTCAACCCGACGGACATTATAGCGACAGCCTCTGCGGCAGCCGCTCCGGGATTGCTTGGTGTTGAGGATATCGCTCCCCGACGGCGTGACGGAAATAGCGAACGGTCGTGCTATTCTATCTCTAAAAAAACCCGGACGCCAAGTCCGGGTTCCTACCGATTCTTCAGGCCACACAGTCCGGCGCGCCGCCTGGGGCAACATGGCGCCGCCTAGCCTGGATCACCACGACGCGATCACCGCGCCGCCAAACTTGCTTTCGATGAACTGCTTCACTTCCGGCGAGTGGTAAGCCGCGACCAGCTTCGCCACCCACGGCTTGTTGCGGTCCGACTCGCGGATGGCGATGACGTTCACGTACGGGCCCTTCGGATCTTCGATCGCGATGGCGTCCTGTTTCGGCTTCAGGCCCGCTTCCATCGCGAAGTTCGTGTTGATCGCCGCCGCGTCGACGTCGCCGAGCGAGCGCGGAATTTGCGCCGCGTCGAGTTCGACGATCTTCAGCTTCTTCGGGTTCTCGACGATATCGAGCGGTGTCGCCTTCAGGCCCGCATCCGCTCTCAGTTTGAGCAGGCCCTGCTTCTGCAGCAACAGCAGCGCGCGGCCGCCGTTGGTCGGATCGTTCGGCACGGCGATCTTCGCGCCCGCCGGCAGTTCGGCCAGCGTCTTCACCTTTTTCGAATAGATGCCCATCGGGAATGTGACCGTGTCGGCGATCCTGATCAGCTTGTAGCCGCGATCCTTTACCTGCGCCTGCAGATACGGGTCGTGCTGGTAGCTGTTCGCGTCGAGATCGCCGCCCGCGAGCGCCGCATTCGGCTGCACGTAATCCGAGAACTCGATGACCTTGATGTTCAGGCCGTTCTTCGCCGCGACCGTCTTCACGACGTCCATGATCTGCGCGTGCGGGCCGCCCGTCACACCGACCTTGATCGATTCCTCGGCGAATGCGAGCGAAGATGCGCCGATGAGTGACGCCACGCCCAGCACGGCCGCAGCCTTCAGAATGAAACGACGTTGCATGACCAAACCTTTGTCTTATTGAATGTGTTTATTTGTGGCTCAAACGACGCACGAGCCAATCTCCAAACGACTGCACCAGTTGCACGAAGACGATCAGGATCACGACGACCGTCAACATCACTTCCGGCAGGAACCGCTGATACCCGTAACGGATGCCGAGATCGCCCAGACCGCCGCCGCCAATCGCGCCCGCCATCGCCGAGTAGCCGACCAGCGAAACGAAGGTGATCGTCAGACCCGCGACGATGCCCGGAAGGGACTCCGGCAACAGCACCTTGAACACGATCTGCGAAGTGGTCGCGCCCATTGCCTGCGCGGCTTCGATCAGCCCGCGATCGACCTCGCGCAATGCCGTCTCGACGAGTCGCGCGATGAACGGCGCAGCGGCGATCGTCAGCGGCACGACGGCCGCCGCCGTACCGATCGACGAACCGACCACCAGCCGCGTAAACGGAATCACCGCGACGAGCAGAATGATGAACGGCGTCGAGCGCACGGCGTTGACGACCACGCCCATCACGCGATTGGCGGCGATGTTCTGCAGCACGCCCTGGCGGTCGGTCAGATAGAGCAGCACGCCGAGCGGCAAGCCGACGGCCGCGCCGATCAGTCCCGAGATGCCGACCATGATCAGCGTCTCCCAGAACGACTGCACGAACATATCGAACATTTCACTCAACATACGACAACTCCTCGACCACCACGCCCTGTTCGCGCAGATACGTCATCGCCTGCGCCACCTTCGCCGGTTCGCCGCCCGCGAGCACCGCGAGCGAGCCGAACGCCTGCCCCTGGATCTCGTCGATCTGGCCGTGCAGGATGTTGAAGTCCAGTTCGTAGCGGCGGATCGTCTCCGAGAGAATCGGCTGATCGACACCCGAACCCCTGAACGCGAGCCGCAGCAGATGACCGCTGCCCGTCTTCAGACGCTCGGCGACGCGCGCCTTCATCGCAGGCGGCAACTCCTGTGCGATCACATCGCCGATCAGCGCGCGCGTAACTTCGTGGTGCGGCTGCAGGAACACGTCGATGACCTTGCCCTCTTCGACCACGCGGCCGTTATCGAGCACCGCGACGCGGTCGCACACCTGCTTGATGACTTCCATCTGGTGCGTGATCAGCACGATGGTCAGCTTCAACTCGCGGTTGATGCGCTTGAGCAGATCGAGGATCGCACGCGTCGTTTCGGGATCGAGCGCGGAGGTTGCTTCGTCGGAGAGCAGCACTTTCGGCTTGCTCGCGAGCGCGCGCGCAATGCCGACGCGCTGCTTCTGCCCACCGCTGATCTGCGCCGGATAACGATCCTTCTGCGCCGACAGGCCGACGAGATCGAGCAAGGGCAGCACGTGCGCCTCGATTTCCGCGCGTTTCATGCCGGCCAGTTCGAGCGGCAGCGCGACGTTGTCGTACACCGTGCGCGACGACAGCAAATTGAAGTGCTGGAAGATCATGCCGATCTCGCGGCGCGCCTCGCGCAACTGCGCGGCAGGCATGGTCGTGAGGTCGCGGTCGTCGATGACGACATTGCCTTCCGTCGGGCGCGTCAGCAGGTTGATCGTGCGGACCAGCGTGCTCTTGCCCGCGCCGCTGCGTCCGATGATGCCGAATACCTCGCCGCGAGGAATCGACAGATTGACGTTGTGCAGCGCTTCGATCCAGCCCCGTGGCCCCGGAAAACGCTGCGATAGGTTGCGTAGTTCGATCATGAAAAACGAAACGGCGGACTTGCCATCGAGCGTTGCACGCCCCGGGCACCGGCCGCCGCGACTTTTATTGGGATTTGAACCCGCGATTTTACCGCAGTCATGTCATATCCTTTAATAATCAATTCGGCGACTTTCATAACCCAGAGGAATTAGAGGATGACTCCGTTCCAACGGATGCGAACGGTCATACACATGCCGCTATGATCGAGCGCAAGCGACAAACATCGGACGAATGCTCATGGAGACCTCCCAAGCCGCCGCTTCCGCCACGCGGAACCCAGAACGCTCGCAGGCCGTCACGCGCGACGGCCTCGCACTGCCGCTGTATCGCTGGCGCGCGGCAGGCCTGCGCTGCGCGACGGTGGCGCTGATCCACGGTCTCGCCGAGCACGCGGGACGGTACGCGCCCCTTGCGCAGGCGTTCAATGCGAACGGGATCGAACTGGTCGCCGTCGATCTGCGCGGTCATGGCAATGCGCCCGGCCGGCGCGCATGGATCGAACGATTCGACGAGTATCTGCTCGACGCGGACGCGCTCGTCACCGAGGCAGCCCGCAACGACGGCCCGCTGTTCCTGCTGGGCCACAGCATGGGCGGGGCGATCGCGGCGCTATACGCGATCGAAAAGCAGGCGGCGCAACGGCGCCATTTGAACGGACTGATCCTCTCCAGCCCCGCTCTCGCACCGGGCGGCGACGTGCCGCGCTGGATGCTGGCGCTGAGCCAGAAAATCAGTCGCGCGTGGCCCAGCTTCCCGGCGATGAAGATCGACGCCGCGTTGCTGTCGCGCGACCTGAGCGTGGTCGAGGCGAATCGCAACGATCCCCTCGTGCATCACGGCGCGATTCCCGCGCGCACGGGCGCTGAGTTACTGCTCGCGATGCAGCGGATCGAACGCGGACGCGCCGGCTTGCGCACGCCGCTTCTGATCTGGCACGGCACGAAGGACAAACTCACGGAACCGGAAGGCAGCCGCGACTTCGGCGCGCGCGCCGGTTCGCCGGACAAGACGCTGACGCTCTACGAAGGCAGCTATCACGAGACGATGAACGATCTGGACCGCGAGCGCGTGATCGACGCGCTCGTCGCGTGGATCCTGAAACGATCGGAATGAGCTGGCCTAGCGGCCGGGCGTGTGCGGCCAGTCGGGCGGCCGTTTGTCGATGAACGCCTGCACGCCTTCTAGCGCCGACTCGTCCATCATGTTGCAGGCCATCGTCTGCCCCGCCAGTTGATACGCGGCTTCGACGCCCATTTCGAGCTGCCGGTAGAACAGGCCCTTGCCTGCTTCGACAGCCGCGCGCGGCTTCGCGCAAATACTCCTGGCGAGCGCGGCGACTTCGGCATCGAGCATGTCGAGCGGCACCACGCGATTCACGAGACCTTGCTGCTTCGCCGCCATCGCGTCGATGAAGTCGCCCGTCAGCAGCATTTCCAGCGCGGCCTTGCGCGGCAGGTTGCGCGACAGCGGCACCGAAGGCGTCGCGCAAAACAGCCCGAGATTGACGCCCGACACGGCGAAGCGCGCGGTATCCGCCGCGACGGCGAGATCGCACATTGCGACGAGCTGACAGCCTGCCGCCGTCGCCGTGCCATGCACGCGCGCGATCACTGGCTGCGGCATGCGCTGGATCGACAGCATCATCTTCGTGCAGCGCGCGAACAGCGACTGGTAGTAATCGAGTGACGGCGCCGCGCGCATTTCCTTCAGATCGTGCCCGGCGCAAAATGCGCGCCCCGCGCCCGCGATCACGACCACGCGCGCGTCGCTCTTCGCGAGGTCGGCGAGATGCGTCTGCATGTCGTCGAGCAGCGCCTCGGAGAGCGCGTTGAACGCGTCCGGCCGGTTCAGCGTAAGACGCACGACGCCGCGCAGCTCATAAGCATCTTGCGTGACCTGGATCAGTGGCACCGCTGCATCTGCACTCATGATGTCATGGCCTCTCTTCCGATGCGCGCCGCCCGCCGTCAGAGATCGGCCAGCGCCCGCACGTGCGCGACGACGCTGCGCCCGAGCGCCGACAGGTTGTAGCCGCCCTCCAGGCAGCTGACGATGCGTCCTTTAGCGTACTTCGCCGCAACCTGGCGAATCTGCTCCGTGATCCACGCGTAATCGTCCTCGACCAGCGCCATATTGCCGAGATCGTCCTCGCGATGCGCGTCGAAACCCGCCGACACGAACAGCATCTGCGGCTTGAATGCGTCGAGACGCGGCAGCCAGATCATGTCGACGGCTTCGCGCACCACCATGCCCTTCGAGCGCGCCGCGATAGGCACGTTGCACATGTTCGGCGCCTGGTTGTCGGCGCCCGTGAACGGATAAAACGGATGCTGGAAGATGCTGCACATCAGCACGCGCGAGTCGTTCGCAAACGCGGCCTCGGTGCCGTTTCCGTGATGCACGTCGAAATCGATGATCGCAACGCGTTCGAGACCATGCACTTCGAGCGCGTGCCGCGCGGCAATCGCGACGTTGTTGAAAAAGCAGAAGCCCATCGCGCGCGCCGGCTCCGCGTGATGGCCGGGCGGTCGCACACTGCAAAACGCATTGTCGTAACGGCCTTCGATCACGGCATCCGTCGCCGCGACCGCCGCACCCGCTGCGCGCAACGCCGCGTTCCACGTATGCGGGTTCATCGACGTGTCGGGATCGATCTCCGCGTAGCCCTCGCTCGGCGCACGCTCGCGGATGTAGTCGACGTGCGCCTTCGTATGCACGCGCAACAGCGCGGCTTCATCGGCAAGCGGCGCGGACTCGCGCTCGATCAGCTCGCCGATGCGGCTCGCGATCAGTTGGTCTTCGATCGCCTGCAGGCGGGCCGGGCATTCGGGATGCCATTGGCCCATCTCATGTTGCAGACAGTCAGCGTGTGAAAAGAAACCGGTTGCCATGTGTTGATTTCGGGCAGCGCGCCTCGCGGATCGCGAAAGCGCACTGCATGTCTCCGTCCATTGACGCAAGCAGGTTGCGCGAATACTACGAAGTTACCACACGATGCGCCGGGACCGTGATGCGGCAACGCTTCTGCACAGTTTCGCGAACCCCGTCGGGTATACTGCCCCGTAACTTTTTTTGCCCGCACACATCCCAGTTCACCATGACCGTCAAGCTTGCTCCGTCCGCACACTCTCGGCTACGCGCAACGACTGTAGCCGCCGCACTGTCCATCGCATGGTGCGCGTTCGCGGGAGTCGGCCCGGCGTCGGCGCAGACTGTCGGCAAGCCGCGCGTGCAACTCGCGCAGGGGCAGCCCGAGCAGCCGGCGCAAGGGCAAACGTTCGAAGAAGAGATCGTGCCGCAGCGCTACGCGAACAACGCCGATGTCGATTCGTTCATCAACGACATGGCCGCGCGGCAGGGCTTCGATCCGGCGGCACTGCACGCACTGTTTGCGCGCGTCAGCTATTCGGCGACGGCCGTGAAGCTCGTGACGCCATCGCCGACGCCGTCCGTCAAGAACTGGCGCGTGTATCAGGGGCGCTTTCTCGACCCGGTGCGCATCAACGCGGGCGTGAAGTTCTGGCGCGCGAACCAGGCAACGCTGCAACGCGCGTACGAGCAATATGGCGTACCGCCCGAAGTGATCGTCGGCATTATCGGCGTCGAGACGATTTATGGGCGCTACATGGGCAACTTCCGCGTGCTCGACGCGCTGACCACGCTCTCGTTCGACTACCCGAACACGCCGAATCGCGCGGACCGGATGATGACGTTCCGCAAGAATCTCGAAGACTATCTCGTGTGGACGCGCGATTCTCAAATCGATCCGACCACCGTGCTCGGTTCCTACACGGGCGCGATCGGCATTCCGCAGTTCCTGCCGAGCAGCATCGTCCAATACGCGGTCGACTACGACGGCAACAAGCGGATCGATCTGCGCACGAGCCAGGCCGATGCGATCGGCAGCGTCGCGAATTATCTGAGCAAGAACGGCTGGGAAACGGGCCGCCCGGTCGTGTGGAATATCGCCACTGACACCGGCAGCCTCGGCATCGCGCAAGCGGCGGCGACGGGCGCGCCGGAACCGCGCTGGTCGCTGCAGCAACTGCTGAAGGCGGGCATGCTGATGAACGAGCCGGGCCTCGATACGCGCACGGAAGCGGGCACGCCCGTGACCGTGGTCGATCTGCCCTCGCCGGGCCGGCAGACGGAATACACGTTGGGCCTGAAGAACTTCTACGTGCTGACGCGCTACAACCGCAGCTTTTTCTATGCGCTGGCCGTGTATCAGCTCGGCGAACGCGTGAAAGCGCAGATGGCCGCGACGGAAGCGGGCAATGCGTCGACGCCCGCGGCGTCGCAATAGCCGCGCCCGTTTTCAATGCATGCGAAAACGCCGGCTTGCGCCGGCGTTTTGCTTTTGCTGACATCGCCGCGCGCGGCGAGCTGTGTCACGCGGGGAACACGCCTGTCGACAGATAACGGTCGCCGCGATCGCAGACGATGAACACGATTGTCGCGTTCTCGACCTGGCGCGCGATGCGCAGCGCCACTTCACACGCGCCCGCCGACGAAATGCCGCAGAACACGCCTTCGACAGCCGCCATCCGGCGCGCCATCGCCTCCGACGCCGCCTGGCTCACGTTCTCGACGCGATCGACACGGCTGCGGTCGAAAATTTTGGGCAGATACGCTTCCGGCCATTTGCGGATGCCCGGAATGCGCGAACCCTCTTCCGGCTGCGCGCCGATGATCTCGATTGCGGGATTCTGTTCCTTCAGATACTGCGACACGCCCATGATCGTGCCCGTCGTGCCCATCGCCGACACGAAGTGCGTGATCCGTCCTTCCGTGTCACGCCAGATTTCGGGCCCCGTCGCTTCGTAATGCGCGAGCGGATTGTCAGGATTTCCGAACTGGTCGAGGATGATGCCCTTACCTTCGCGCTGCATCTGCTCGGCGAGATCGCGCGCGTACTCCATGCCGCCCGTGACGGGCGTCAACAGAATCTGCGCGCCGTATGCGGCCATGCTCTGACGGCGCTCCAGCGACAGGTCCTCGGGCATGACCAGGATCATTTTGTAGCCCTTGATCGCCGCCGCCATCGCGAGCGCGATGCCCGTGTTGCCACTCGTCGCTTCGATCAGCGTGTCGCCCGGTTTGATGCGTCCGCGCTGTTCCGCTTTCTTGATCATCGAAAGCGCCGGGCGGTCCTTCACCGAACCGGCCGGATTGTTGCCCTCCAGCTTGCCGAGCACGATGTTGTTGCGGCTGCGGATGTCGTCGTCCACGAGTCGGACGAGCTGAATGAGGGGCGTATTGCCGATCGTGTCTTCAATCGTTTTGTAAGCCATATCGGTGCGTGCTGTGACGGTGCGCGAAGTCTTGAATCTGTTGATTCTAAACTACCGGGGGCAGCACTGCCGGCAGCCCCTGATGCGCGCATGGATGCGTCAGCGCCAGTTTCCCTTTGCGCAGCGCGCCGGGAGAAGCGCAAAAAACCGCGGCAGGCTGGATCTGCCGCGGGAGCCAGTCATCTGAATGACGGCTGAAGGGAGGTCTGTGACAACCCCCGCCAAGAAAACATCCAGACCCGAGACGGACGCACGCCTGGCGCGTGAGGCTTCACGCGCCAGGCGTGCGCGTCATACGGTCAGATCAAAAGGCTATTTCTTGACCACCACTGCCGTGTCGTTCTTCGCAGCGGGCGCGGCCTTGTGCGGCGCCCCAGCCTGTGCGGCAGCAGCAGCGACAGCCGTCGCACCAGCACCCGATGTGCCCACAGCAAGGCCCTCGGCCTGCAAACGCTCGACGGTATGACCGCCCAGGCCCTTGACCCGCTTGCTGAGATCGGCCGCGTCCTTGAACGGACCGTGCGCCGCGCGTTCGTCGAGAATGGCCTTGGCCTTAGCGGGACCAATGCCCTTGATGCCGCGCAGCGCGGCTTCGTTAGCGGAATTGACGTCGACCGACGCGAACGCCTGGCCGAAAGCGGCGAGCATGGCCGCCGTGACGAGGATTTTTTTGAACATGTGGAATCTCCCTGAAACACCGGCCGGTGACGATCACCAACCGGGAGACCCCAGTGTAGAGAGGTGTGCGAACGATTTACACCTGGCCGAATAGCCAACGCACGTAGCGATCGACGCCTTCCTGCACGGTCAGGAACGGCGCGTCGTAGCCCGCTGCCCGCAGCTTCGTCTGGTCGGCCTGCGTGAAGCACTGATACTTGCCGCGCAGCGCATCGGGGAAAGGCACGTACTCGATCAACCCGCGCTGCACCAGTTCCGCCAGCGACAACGCGGCCTCGCCGTCGAGCACGCGCAACGTGTTGACGACCGTCGACGCGATATCGTTGAACGGCTGTGCGCGGCCGCTGCCCAGATTGAAGATGCCCGACTTCTCCGGGTGATCGAAGAAATACAGGTTGACCTTCGCCACGTCCTCGACGGAGACGAAGTCGCGCGTCTGCTCGCCTGCTGCATAGCCGTTGTACTCGCCGAACAGCTTGACCTTGCCTTCGGCGCGGAACTGGTTGAAGTTGTGGAACGCGACGGACGCCATGCGTCCCTTGTGCGCCTCGCGCTGCCCGTACACATTGAAGTAGCGGAAGCCCGCGATCTGGCTTTTCGCCGTAGGCAACACGCGCCGGATCACCTGGTCGAACAGGAACTTCGAATAGCCGTACACATTGAGCGGCGCTTCGACTTCGCGCTCTTCGACAAAGCGCGTCGATCCGCCATACGTCGCCGCCGACGATGCATACAGAAACTGCACGCCTTGCGCGAGACATGCATCGAGCACCGCGCGGCTATAGCGGAAGTTGTTGTCCATCATGTAGCGGCCGTCGGTTTCCATCGTGTCCGAGCAGGCGCCTTCGTGGAAAATCGCACGCACCTTGCCGAAGTCGCCGCGCGCAAAGCGCTCGACGAATTCGGTCTTGTCGAGATAGTCGTCGATTTCGCAGTCGACGAGATTCTTGAATTTGTCGGCGCGCGTCAGATTGTCGACGGCGATGATGCGGTCTTCGCCGCGCTCGTTGAGCGCCTTGACGATATTGCTGCCGATAAAACCAGCCGCGCCGGTGACGATGAGTGTCATGATCGTCCTGCTGTGATGAGAGTCAACGGATGCGGAGATGAACCGCGCGCCGCGCGAGCAGGCTGGCGCGCGCGGGCATCAATGATGAAAGAGTTCGTCGTAGTCGACGGTGGCCGTGCCGAGCTTGGCGACCACGATCCCCGCCGCGCGATTCGCAAGCGACACGGCTTCGTCCAGCGGCAGGCCCGCGCCGAGCATCACGGCGAGCGTCGCGATCACGGTGTCGCCTGCGCCGGACACATCATACACTTCGCGAGCGACAGCCGCCGCGTGCAACACGCCTTCGTCGGAGAAGAGCGTCATGCCCTCTTCCGAGCGCGTGAGCAGCAGCGCTTTCAGGTCAAGCTCGGCGCGCAGCCTCGCCACGCGCGCATGCAAATCGGCTTCGGATTTCCACTGCCCGACCACTTCGCGCAATTCCGCGCGGTTCGGCGTGATCAGCGTCGCGCCGCGATAGCGCTCCCAGTCGTCGCCCTTCGGATCGACCAGCACCGGCTTGCCCGCCGCGCGAGCCTTCGCGATCATCTGCGTGACGTGCGTGAGGCCGCCCTTCGCGTAATCCGACATCAGGATCACGTCGTGGGTCGGCAGCAACGCGTCGTAGCGAGCGAGCCCGGCGAGCAGCGCTTCATGCGCAGGCGCCTTCTCGAAGTCGACGCGCAACAGCTGCTGCTGACGCGACAGCACGCGCAGCTTGATTGTCGTCGGCAGTTCCGGGTCGCGCTCGAGATGCGGTGCGACGCCGCTATCGCCGAGCAGTTGCACGACGCGCTCACCCGGCTCGTCGTGGCCGACCACGCACAGCAGGCCCGCCTGCGCGCCGAGCGCCGCAGCGTTGCGCGCGACGTTCGCCGCGCCGCCCAGCCGGTCCTCCTGCTTCTGTACCAGCACCACGGGCACAGGCGCTTCCGGCGAGATGCGATTGACGTCGCCGAACCAGTAGCGGTCCAGCATCACGTCGCCGACGACTAGCACGCGAGCCGCCGCCAACCGCTCGCGCGCAACGACGCCGACCTCGGGCGCGAGCGTCGCGCCTTCAGGCACGGTCGGAGTCGGATGAATGTTCAGCGGGTCGTGCATACGGACGTCCAATCGAGTGATAGTCGATGCCAAGTTCGGACATCGCCTCGGGTTCATACAGATTGCGGCCGTCGAAGATCAACGGCGTTTTCAGCTCGGACTTCAGATGCGTGAAGTCCGGGCTCTTGAACTCCTTCCATTCCGTCACGATGACGAGCGCATCCGCGCCCGCCAGTGTCTCGTCCTGCGTGCCCGCGAAGTGCAAGCGCGCCTGATGGTCGGGTGTGCTGGCCAGATCGAGCGCGAAAACACGCTTCGCCTCCGATGTCGCGACGGGATCGTACGCGCGCACCGTCGCGCCGCGCGCGAGCAGTTGCGCGATCACGCGGCGGCTGGGCGCCTCGCGCATGTCGTCGGTATTCGGCTTGAACGACAGGCCCCACACCGCGAACGTGCGGCCGCTCAGATCCTCGCCGAGCGCGTCCGTGATCTTGCGCACCAGCACTTCCTTCTGCTCGTGGTTCACTTCTTCGACGGCTTCGAGAATGCGCAGGCTGTGGCCCATTTCGCTGCCCGTGCGGATCAGCGCCTGCACGTCCTTCGGGAAGCACGAGCCGCCGTAGCCGACCCCCGCGTACAGAAAGTGATAGCCGATGCGCGGGTCCGAGCCGATGCCGCGACGCACCGCTTCGATATCCGCGCCGACGGTGTCGGCCAGATTCGCCATCTCGTTCATGAACGAGATGCGCGTGGCCAGCATCGCGTTGGCCGCGTATTTCGTGAATTCGGCCGAGCGCACGTCCATGTAAAGCGTGCGCTCGTGATTGCGGTTGAACGGTGCGTACAGGCGGCGGATTTTCTCGCGCGCCCTGTCGCCGTCTTCATCATTGTCGACGCCGACGACGATGCGATCCGGGCGCATGAAGTCGTCGACGGCCGCACCCTCTTTCAGGAACTCCGGATTCGACACGATCGAAAACCGATGCTGCGCGCTATCCGCGAGACCGCGCTTCTCCAGCTCTTCCGCGATCACCGCGCGCACGCGCTGCGCGGTGCCGACGGGCACCGTCGACTTGTCGACGATCACCTTGAAGCCGTTCATCGTGCGGCCGATGTTGCGGGCCGCTTCCAGTACGTATTGCAGATCGGCGGAGCCGTCTTCATCCGGCGGTGTGCCCACCGCGATGAACTGGATCTCGCCGTGCGCGACACTCGCTTCGACATCGGTCGAAAACGTGATGCGCCCGGCTGCGCGCGAGCGCGCGATGATCTCCCGCAGGCCCGGCTCGTGAATCGGCATGCCGCCGTTGTTGAGAATGTCGATCTTGCGCGGATCGACGTCCAGACAGAAAACGTCGTTGCCGACTTCGGCAAGACATGCGCCCGTGACGAGACCTACGTAACCCGTGCCGATAATGGTGATTTTCATACGCTTCCCGGTAGATGGTGCCGGTTCAATATTCGACGCTTCGATGCTGCGTGACGGCTTTGCTGCCCGCGTTCATGCGCGCGCCAGATCTCAGCTGGACGCCGTGATTGGCTCGACGCGGCGCGGCGCATAGGTTTCCCAACCGCTGCAGCCGGGACACTGCCAATAGAACAGCCGTGCCCGGAAGCCGCAATTCTGGCACGTGTACCGTGGCAGATTTTTGGTGCGCTGACGGATCAGCGTGCGCATCAATTCCAGTTCGCTGCGACGCGGTTCTTCGGCCACGGCCTGTTGCGCTTCGAGCAGGCGCGTCATGCCGGCGAGATTCGGTGACTTCTGCATCTGAGTACGCGCGAGCGCATGCGCCGCCTCCGGACCGCGCAGCGCCGACACGTGCTGATACGCGACGTCGAGCAGATCGTTCGACGGATAACGGTCCACCCACGAGGTCAGCAGATCGGCGCCCGCTTCCTGACGGCCTAGCGCTTCGTAGGCCTTCATCAGCTTTTCAGCGACGAGCGGCAGATACGCGGCATTCTGTTGCTCCACGTGCAGCCACTGTGCAATCGCCTTGTCGTACTCGCCGGCCGCCGCATCCACATCGCCAAACAGGATCGTCGCGCGCACGTTCTGCGGATACGCCTTCAACGCGAGATCCAGCTGGCGGCGGGCCTCATCCGGCTTCTTCTGCTGCAGCGCTTCCTGCGCGAGCTCGCAATGAAAGTGGCCGATTTCCTTATCGAGCGAAGCGGCGCCCATCGTTTCGAGGCGGCGCGCGGTGTCGATCGACTTGTTCCAGTCTTTTTCGATCTGATAGATCGTGAGCAGCGAGCGCTGTGCGCCGAGCGCGTAGTCGCCCGATTGCAGCGCCTTGAACGTCTCTTCCGCGCGGTCCAGCAGGCCCGCCTTCAGAAAGTCCTGCCCGAGTTCGTACAGCGCATGATCACGCTCGTTGGCGGGCAAGTCGGCGCGGCTCAGCAGGTTCTGATGCACGCGGATCGCGCGGTCCGTTTCACCCCGGCGGCGAAACAGGTTGCCGAGCGCAAAGTGCAGTTCAATCGTTTCCGGATCGAGCTTGACGACTTCGATGAAGGCGTCGATGGCCTGGTCCGGCTGCTCGTTCAACAGAAAGTTTAGTCCGCGAAAATAAGAACGCGGCAGGTTGGCGCTTTCGGACAACAGCGTCTTGAGGTCGTAACGCGCAGCCACCCAGCCGAACGCGAACGCGACGGGTATGACGAGCAGCCACCAGAGGTCTAGATCCATGCGAATGTGCGGAGTGCGAAAGAGGCCGCGCGGGTGGCGCGCGGCGTGAAAGGGCTAGATGAGCGGCGGCATAGGCGGTTCTTCGACGACCGCGGGCGTTTCGCGCGCCACGCGCAGTTCCCGCTTGAGCCGGCCGTTTTCCATCCGCAGGCGGAACATTGCCGGCAGCGACGATACGAGACCGGCCAGCAAGCCCACGACGAAGAACGCGAGGCCGATCAGAATCAACGGCGCCTGCCACGAATACCCGGCGAGGAAATTCAGCGTAGCGCTTTGCGTATTGGACAGTGCAAGCACCAGCAGCAGCACGAACACCAGCACGCGAATCAGCCAGACGATAAATTTCATGTATTGATCTCTTGACGGCGGTTGCGGGATGACGCCGGCTTGATGACGCGTCGCGCCACGGTGTTTGCCCGCGCCGAAGTGACCCGTATTGTAAATGAAGCCTATGTCGACTGGCGCAGCCGTGCGGATCGCGATGCCTTACTGTCGTTTTTGGGCTGGAAAATGGTGCGCAATCGCAGAAGTGTCAACCATGTCCCCATACGCTCGATATCGACGGCGGGAGGACCTGGAGACGGACGAAAAAAAAGCGCCCTGAGGCGCTTTTTCTGGTCAATGCCGTCTGACTGACGTAGCCACGGCGAGCTTCAACCTGAACTGCGAATACAACACAGAGCCGGCTTAAAGATCGTCGTCCGCGGATTCGGCTTTCAAAGGCTCGCCCGCACGACGATCGACGCGTTCGCGCAACTCCTTACCAGGCTTGAAGTGCGGCACGTACTTCTCAGGCACCAACACTTTTTCGCCCGACTTCGGGTTGCGCCCGACGCGGGATGGACGGCGATTCAGGCCAAAGCTGCCGAAGCCGCGAATTTCGATGCGATGGCCGTTCGCCAGAGCGTCCGACATCGCATCGAGCATCGTCTTCACCGCGAAATCCGCATCCTTGAGGACAAGTTGCGGAAATCGCGCAGCCAGCTGGGCGACCAATTCTGATTTGGTCATACTGCAGCAGACCCCTTAAGGCTTACTGGTTCTGGCCGTCGAGCTTGGCCTTCAGCAGCGCGCCCAGGTTCGTCGTGCCGCTGGCTGCCGAGCTGGTGTCAGCTGCCAGGCCGCGAATCGCTTCCTGTTGCTCAGCCGAATCCTTGGCCTTGATCGACAGGTTGATGCCACGCGACTTGCGGTCGATGTTGATGATCATCGCATTGACCTTGTCGCCTTCCTTCAGCACGTTGCGAGCGTCTTCCACGCGGTCTTGTGCGATTTCCGAAGCGCGCAGGTAGCCTTCGACGTCCGCCGTCAGCTGAACCACTGCACCCTTCGCGTCAACCGTCTTGACCACGCCGTCAACGATCGAACCCTTGTCGTTCATGGCAACGAAGTTGCTGAACGGGTCGCCTTCGAGCTGCTTGATACCCAGCGAAATACGTTCCTTCTCGACGTCGATGCCGAGAACGATCGCTTCCACTTCGTCGCCCTTCTTGTACTTGCGAACAGCTTCTTCGCCCGTTTCCGACCACGACAGGTCAGACAGGTGAACCAGACCGTCGATGCCGCCAGGCAGACCGATGAACACGCCGAAGTCGGTGATCGACTTGATTGCGCCCTGAATCTTGTCGCCCTTCTTGAAGTTGCGGCTGAAGTCGTCCCACGGGTTCGGCTTGCATTGCTTCATGCCGAGGCTGATACGGCGGCGGTCTTCGTCGATTTCGAGAACCATGACTTCGACTTCGTCGCCCAGCTGGACAACCTTCGACGGCGCAACGTTCTTGTTCGTCCAGTCCATTTCCGACACGTGGACGAGGCCTTCGATGCCCGACTCGACTTCAACGAACGCGCCGTAGTCGGTGATGTTCGTGACCTTCCCGAACAGACGCGTGCCCGACGGGTAACGGCGCGAGATGCCTTCCCACGGATCGTCGCCCAGTTGCTTGATACCGAGCGAAACGCGGTTCTTTTCCTGGTCGAACTTGAGGATCTTTGCCGTGACTTCCTGGCCAACCGACAGCACTTCCGACGGGTGACGCACGCGACGCCATGCGATGTCGGTGATGTGCAACAGGCCGTCGATACCGCCGAGGTCCACGAACGCGCCGTAGTCGGTGATGTTCTTGACCACGCCTTCGACGATCGCGCCTTCCTTCAGCGTTTCGAGCAGCTTTGCGCGCTCTTCGCCTTGCGTCGCTTCGATGACAGCGCGGCGCGACAGCACGACGTTGTTACGCTTGCGGTCCAGCTTGATGACGCGGAATTCCAGCGTCTTGCCTTCGTACGGCGTCGTGTCCTTGACAGGGCGCGTGTCGACCAGCGAGCCCGGCAGGAATGCGCGAATGCCGTTGACCATGACAGTCATGCCGCCCTTGACCTTGCCCGTGATGGTGCCCGTCACGAGTTCGTTGTTGTCGAGGGCCTTTTCCAGCGACAGCCACGAAGCCAGACGCTTCGCCTTGTCGCGCGACAGGATGGTGTCGCCGTAGCCGTTTTCCAGCGCGTCGATCGCGACGGAAACGAAGTCGCCCGCCTGCACTTCTACCTCGCCCGCGTCATTCAGGAACTCTTCGAGCGGGATGTAGGCTTCGGACTTGAGACCAGCGTTGACGACCACGAAGTTGTGGTCGACACGCACGACTTCGGCGGAGATCACTTCGCCGGCGCGCATGTCTTGCTTGGTCAGCGACTCTTCGAACAGAGCCGCAAAAGATTCGGTATTCGGGGTAGAGGTTTGCAGGTCGGACATAAAAATCTGAATTTGCATGGTTCTCGCAGCGTCAGGTGAACCACCACGGTTCATCACTACGGCAAAGGAGCGAAAGCCATACGGGGTTAAGGGTTAAACAATCGCTTCGTGTTTGCTCACGAGGCACCTACACAACAACAAAAACACTTCGATGCGAGATCCCGTGTTCAGCTTTGCGGGACCAGCGCCTTGTACCACTGCGTCACCTGTTCGACCGCCTGGTCGATCGACAATGCCGAGGTATCGAGGAGCTGCGCATCCGCTGCAGGCTTGAGCGGCGCGGCTGCGCGCTTGCTGTCGCGCTCGTCGCGTTCACGCAAATCCCGGAGCAAGTCATCCATATTAGCAGAAAATCCTTTTTGGATCAATTGCTTATGCCGGCGGGCCGCGCGAGCCTCGACGCTGGCCGTCAAAAACACCTTCAGGACCGCGTCGGGAAAGATCACCGTGCCCATGTCGCGGCCGTCCGCGACGAGGCCCGGCTGCTTGCGAAAGGCCCGTTGACGGGCCACCAGGGCAGCTCTGACGGGCGCATGAACGGCGATCGCCGACGCCCGGTTGCCGACTTCCTCGGCGCGGATGTCGGTGGATACGTCGACGCCATCCAGTTGCGCAATGCCCTCGCGGAAGGTGATATGAAGTTCGCCGATCAGTTTTGCAAGGGCGTCCGCGTCGTCGGCGGCGATGTCGTAGCGCATGCTGGCGAGCGCGGCGAGCCGGTACAGCGCACCACTGTCCAGCAGGTGAAAGCCGAGTTCGGCGGCCACCACGGCGGCCACGGTGCCTTTGCCGGATGCGGTCGGGCCGTCGATCGTGATGACGGGGGTCTGGTGAAAGGGACGGGTCGGTTTCATCGAGAAAGTCGCCCGTCGGAACAGGCAGCGAATGTTGTCAAGACGGGTCAGGGTTGGGCGAGCGCGAGGAAGCGTTCGAAGTAATCGGGAAACGTCTTGCCGACGCATTTCGGATCGTTGATCCGCACGGGCACGCCGCCCAGGCTCACGAGCGAGAAACACATCGCCATGCG
The DNA here is from genome assembly GCF_002902945.1 of Paraburkholderia caribensis. Taxonomy (NCBI): domain Bacteria; kingdom Pseudomonadati; phylum Pseudomonadota; class Betaproteobacteria; order Burkholderiales; family Burkholderiaceae; genus Paraburkholderia; species Paraburkholderia caribensis. The sequence goes on along the minus strand of NZ_CP026101.1, from coordinate 939,752 downwards.
GTGATCGTCGTAAGTGTCGATTGCAGCGTTCGGCGTCAGCGTTTCAGGCGGCGTGACGACCAGGAAATCCTCGCCCTCCTGCACCTTCGCGCCCACTTTGCGGAGTTCGGTCGCCATCGCGGCGATACGGTCGGTTTCCTTCACGCGCCAGCTTGCGATGTTGCGCAGCGTGGACGTGCCGTCGGCGAACAGCGCAGCGACGGCGATCGTCATGGCCGCGTCGGGAATCAGGTTGAAGTCCATGTCGATGGGATCGAGCTTGCCGTGGTCGTTGCCGACGCCGCGCACTTCGATCCAGTCGTCGCCCATCGTGACGTTCGCGCCCATCTTCATCAGCGCCGTCGCGAACCCGACGTCGCCCTGGATGCTCGCGCGCCCCACGCCTTCGACACGCAGCGGCCCGCCGCCCAGCGCGCCTGCCGCGAGGAAATACGAGGCGGACGACGCGTCGCCTTCGACCATGATCTTGCCCGGCGACTGGTAGCGCACGCCGTTGGGAATCGTGAAGCGCTCCCAGCCGAACCGTTCGACCTTGATGCCAAAGCGCGCCATCAACGCGATCGTGATCTCGATATATGGCTTTGAAATCAGTTCGCCCGCCACTTCGACGATCGTCTCGCCGCTTTCCGTCTTGACGAGCGGCAGCGTCATCAGGAGCGCCGTCAGGAACTGGCTGGACACGTCGCCGCGCACGCGGATGGGCGCATCGACGGAAATCTGCGCCGGACGGATGCGCAGCGGCGGAAAGCCTTCGTTCTCTTCGTAATCGATCTTCGCGCCGATCTGCCGCAGCCCGTCGACCAGATCGCCGATGGGCCGCTCGTGCATGCGCGGCACGCCGTGAATCCGGTAGTCGCCGCCGTTCACCGCGAGCGCTGCCGTCAGGGGCCGCACCGCCGTGCCCGCGTTGCCGAGGAAAAGATCTGCGCGCGCCGCGGGGAGCGCGCCGCGCGTGCCCGTCACGACGCACGTGTCGCCGTCGCGCTTGACCTTCACGCCGAGCTTTTCGAGCGCGTCGAGCATCACGCGGGTGTCGTCGGAATCGAGCAGATTGGTAATCGTCGTCTCGCCCTCGGACAAGGCCGCGAGCAGCAGCACGCGGTTCGAGATGCTCTTCGAGCCGGGCAGACGGACGGTGCCGGACGCGCCGGAAAAAGGTCCGAGATCGAGATGTTCCATGTGAATTCCAATGTCCAGTTATTTCGACGCGTCGTCGGTTGCGCAGCGTTCGGGCGACGCTTTTTGCGTGGGCGTGGCACGTTCCTGCCATTCGCTGCGCGCCGCGCGCGATCGGGCGAACACAGCTTCGAGCGTGGCGCCGTCGCCGGCTTCGATCGCGCTGCGCAGGCCCGCCAGCACGGCCGTGTAGGCGTCGATCTCGTCGAGCAGCGCCGCGCGGTTCGCCACGCAGACGTCGCGCCACATTTCCGGGCTCGACGCGGCAATCCGCGTGAAGTCGCGGAATCCGCCCGCCGCGAAGGAAAATTTGAGCGCGGCGTCGGATGAATTGAGAATTTGCTCAACCAGCGCGAACGACAACACGTGCGGCAAATGGCTGACTGATGCGAACACGCGGTCGTGCTGCTCGGGCGGCATTGCGTGCACGCTGGCGCCCGTCGCGCGCCACATCGCGGCAATACGGTCGACGGATGCTTGCGCGTTCTCCGGCAACGCGCACAGCACGACGTTCCGGTTCACGTACAGGTCGGGCAACGCGGCGTCGACACCGCTCGATTCGCGGCCCGCAATCGGATGACCGGGCACGAACTGGCCGATCCGCTCGCCCAGCGCCGCGCGTGCCGCCGCAACGACGTCCGACTTCGTGCTGCCAGCGTCGGTGACGATGGTTGAAGGGTCGAGAAACGGCGCGATGCGTTCGAGCAACGGCTGCGTCTGGGCGACAGGCGCAGCCAGCAGCACCACGTCGGCGCCTTTCAACGCAGCGCGCAGCGCGGTGTCGTCGGCGAGCGAGGCGCTCGCGTCGATCACGCCCAGTTCGAGCGCGCGCTCAGTCGAAGCCGCCGTCCGCCCCACGCCGATCACGCGCCGCTCGCCGCCCGCGTCGCCGCGTTCGCGCAACGCGCGCGCAAGCGATCCGCCGATCAGCCCGACGCCGAAAATCACCAGTTTGTCGAAAGAGAACGCTGCCACGTCAGTCACAGAAAAAACGCGCCTCGCTTTTTTCGAGGCGCGCGGATTGCATTGATACGCTCAAGCCGTTGCCAGCGTCTTTTCAAGCGCCGCGATGAATGCCTCGTTTTCCTCCGGCAGGCCGATCGTCACGCGCAGCCACTGCGGCAGGCCGTAGTTGCCCACCGGCCGCACGATCACGCCCTGCTTCAGCAGTTCGAGATTCACACGGTTACCGGCGCCGTCGTCGTTGCCGACGCGCACCAGCACGAAGTTGCCGTGCGACGGCACGTATTCGAGACCGAGCTTGTCGAACGCTTGCGTCAGGCGGCGATAGCCTTGCGCATTCAGTTCGGCGCTCTTTTCCAGGAATGGCTTGTCGTTGAGCGCGGCGATCGCGGCCGCTTGCGCGAGCGTGTTCACATTGAACGGCTGACGCAGACGGTTCATCAGATCGGTTAGTTCCGGCTGCGCGATGGCGAAGCCGACGCGCAGACCGGCGAGGCCGAATGCCTTCGAGAACGTGCGCGACACCAGCAGGTTCGGATAACGGCGCACCCAGGCGATCGAGTCGTAGCGCTTGTCGGCGCTCAGATATTCCGTGTACGCCTCGTCGAGCACCACGGCGACGTGGCGCGGCACCTTCGACAGAAACGCTTCGATCGTCGCGCCGTCGATGAATGTGCCCGTCGGATTGTTCGGGTTCGCGACGAAAACGAGGCGCGTGTCGTCGCTGATGGCGGCCAGCATCGCATCGAGATCGTGGCCGTACTTCACGGCGGGCACGACGATCGCGCGTGCGCCGAGGCCCTGCGTCGCCAGTGCGTACACGGCGAACGAGTACTGCGCATAGACGACCGACTGGTTCTTCTCGACGAACGCATGCGCTGCCAGTTCCAGAATGTCGTTGCTGCCGTTGCCAAGCGTGATCCAGTCAGCAGGCACGTCGTATTGCGCGGACAGCGCGGCCTTCAGTTCGAACGCATTCGCGTCCGGATAGCGGCCGAGTTCGCTCGCCGCCTGCGCCATCGCCGTCTTCGCGGACTCCGGCATGCCGAGCGGATTCTCGTTCGACGCGAGCTTCACGATACGCGCTTCGTCCAGCCCAAATTCGCGCGCGACTTCCGAAATCGGCTTGCCAGCCACATAAGGCGCGATCGCGCGAACATAAGACGGACCGAAAGACGTTGTCATGTGTATCTCCGGATAATTCCTGGGCTTGCTTACTGGTTGCGAAATAGTTGCGAAACGCGATGTCGGACGAATCAGCGGGCGCGCGGATACGAGCCGAGAATTTTCAGGAAGTCTGCTTTCCGGCCGAGATCGGCGAGCGCGGCCGAAACGGGCGCGTCGTCACGATGGCCTTCGACGTCGATGTAGAAGTAATACTCCCACGTGCCGACGCGCGCCGGACGCGACTCGAAACGCGTCATCGACACGCCGTGGCGCGCGAGCGGTTCGAGCAGCTTGAACATCGCACCCGGCTCGTTCGCGACGGATACGATCAGCGAGGTCTTGTCATAGCCGCTCGCGCCCGTCGGCTGCTTGCCGATCATCACGAAACGCGTGCGGTTATGCGGGTCGTCCTGGATCAGCGCGTACGCGACCTGCAGACCGTACTGCGTCGCGGCCCGGTCGCCCGCGATTGCCGCGATGGTCGGATCTTCCGCCGCCATGCGCGCGGCTTCGGCATTGCTCGACACGGCCTGGCGCTCCAGATGCGGCGCGTGCGTGGCCAGCCAGCGCTGACACTGGGCGAGCGCCTGCGCGTGCGCGCACACGCGCGTCACGCCCGCCAGGCCGCCGTTGAGCGTGAGCAGATTGTGATGGATAGGCAACGCGAGTTCGCCGCCGATCAGCAGTTGCGTTTGCAGCAGCAGATCGAGCGTGCGCGACACCGCGCCTTCCGTCGAATTCTCGATCGGCACGACGCCGAATTCCGCTCCGCCCGCTTCGACCGAGCGAAACACTTCGTCGATCGACGAACACGGCAAGCCTTCGATCGACTGACCGAAGTACTCGTGCATCGCCTGTTCGCTATACGTGCCGGCCGGCCCGAGGTACGCGGCCGTGATGTTCTTCTCCAGCGCGCGGCTCGCGGCCATGATTTCGCGCCAGATCGCGCTGATGTGCTCGCCTGCGAGCGGCCCTTCGCTCATGTCCTGCAGACGGGCAATCACCTGCTGCTCGCGCTCCGGACGAAACACGGGCGCGTTGAAGTGCTTCTTGACCTCGCCGACTTCGAGTGCGACCGCCGCGCGCTGATTCAGCAGCGCGATGAGCTGCGCGTCGATCGCGTCGATGCGTTCGCGCAGCGGTTTGAGTTGAGAATTGAGTTCGTCGTCCATGCTTCTAAAGGACCGCTACGAGTCCTGTATGGGGCCAGTTCGGAGAAGATGCGCGCGCTGCGACGGGAATGATCACGCGCTGCGCTGTTCGAATTCCCTCATGTACTCGACAAGCGCTTTGACGCCTTCGAGCGGCACCGCGTTGTAAATCGACGCCCGCATGCCGCCGACGGACTTGTGGCCCTTCAGCTGCACCAGCCCGCGCGCTTTCGCGCCGGCCAGGAAATCTTCATTGCGCGACTCGTCGGCGAGGAAGAACGGTACGTTCATCCGCGACCGCGCGTTGCGCTCTACCTTGTTCAGATAGAAGCTCGATGAATCGATCGTGTCGTACAGCAGCTTCGCCTTTTCGACGTTGCGTGCCTCGATCGCGGTCAACCCGCCCTGCTTCTTCAGCCACTTGAACACCAGCCCTGCGATGTAGATCGCATAAGTGGGCGGCGTGTTGTACATCGAATTGTTCAGCGCGACCGTCTTCCATTCGAATGCCGACGGACACACGGTCATCGAACGGTCCAGCAGATCCTCGCGCACGATCACGACGGTCACGCCCGCCATGCCGATATTCTTCTGCGCGCCGCCGAACAGCACGCCATATTTGGCGATGTCCATCGGGCGCGACAGGATATGCGACGACGCGTCGGCAACGAGCGGAATATCGCCGAGATCGGGAATTTCAAACGTCTCGACGCCGTGGATCGTTTCGTTCGTGCAAAGGTGCACGTAGGCGGGATCGTCGGACAGGTTCCACTCGGCGCGCGCCGGCGCGCGGGTGAAGCCTTCGGCCGTTTCGCCGCTCGCCGCGATATGCGCCGCGCCGTATTTCTGAGCTTCCTTGAACGACTTCTGCGACCAGGAGCCGGTCACGACGAAGTCCGCGCGCGCCTTGCGGCCCATCAGGTTCATCGGCACGATTGCGTTTTCGCCGAGCCCGCCGCCTTGCAGGAAGAGAATCTGATGGCTCGCGGGCACCTGCAGCAAGTCGCGCAGATCGGTCAGCGCCTCTTCATGGATTGCCATGAACTCTTTGCCGCGATGGCTCATTTCCATCACGCTCATGCCGCTGCCGCGCCAATCAAGCATTTCGTCGGCTGCCTGACGCAGCACTTCTTCGGGCATGGCCGCAGGACCGGCGGAGAAATTGAAGACGCGCATCGTGAGAACCCTGGGAAGCAGGCACGCGGCATGGGAAAGAGCCGAAAACCGCGCCTGAAAGAAAATGGCCGTCTGCGCGCAAGCGCAAACGGCCATTATCGCATTGACGCTCGAAACCCGCCAAACCCCGGCGTTTCAAGGGAATTAACGCCTTCCCTCTCACATCACCCGTGGCAGGCGCATCGCGCGCCGTTCAGCCTCGTTCGACCTGCTTACTTCGCCGGCTTGACGGAAGCGACTTCCTTGTCAGCCTGATCGCGCGTTGCCTTGATCGATTGCGGCATGTACTTCTGCATCAGACCGTTCACGACGTCGCGGCCAACCTGGTCTTGAACCTGGATGAACTTGCGGCCCGTCGGGCTCTTGTAGAACGCGGTCAGATCGTTGATTTCCTGCGTGCTGTAGTACTTCGCATAAGCGTCGTATTGAGCTTGCATCGCGTCCTGCTTGAATGCGTCCGTTGCGAAAACCTGACCTGCCGAGTCAACCAGCTTCGGCACGGCATTCTTCTGCAGCGACGGAACGGAAGCCTGCTTTTGCTTGTCCGTCATCGTCTTGTTTTCCGACAGCGCGTCCGACAGGATGGCCGGGACCAGCTGCTTTGCCTGCATCTGCGCGCTATTGCCGATTGCGCCGACCAGCTTCTGTGCGTCGATCGCGTCGAGCAGATTCTTGATGGCAGCCTGCTTCGCCGGGTCGACGGGGGCCGCAGCTGCCGGGGCAGCCGGAGCCGGCTGCTGGGTTTGCAGCGCTTGCGCCATCGCGAGGGTCGGGACGAAAGCGGCCAGAACCATCAACTGCTTGAAACGTTTTTGCATCACTACTCCCTAAGAGAAATTAACCTAACTGCTTCGCCGCGCAGGCGGCGCATCGGCCCGATGCGCTCAACATGCCCGCGCGGCTTTACGCATTACTTGAGAAGCTTCGCTACAGATTACGACGCTTCGTTATCGTCGCCGCCCGCTTCGTCCGCAGGCGCGTCGGCGTCGCCGTCCACGTCTGCTTCCGCTTCAGCAACCTGCTGCAGACCGGAAAGCTTGGTGCCTTCATCAAGGCTGATGAGTGTAACACCTTGCGTAGCGCGGCCCATTTCTCGAATTTCCGACACACGCGTGCGGATCAGCACGCCCGTATTCGTGATCAGCATGATCTGCGCGTCCGCGTCGACCAGCGTCGCGGCGACCACCTTGCCGTTACGCTCGGACGTCTGAATCGCGATCATGCCCTTCGTGCCGCGGCCGTGGCGCGTGTATTCCGTGATCGGGGTGCGCTTGCCGTAGCCGTTTTCCGTGGCCGTCAGCACCGACTCCTGTTCGTCGCCCGCGACGAGCAGCGCAATCACCTGCTGACCGTCTTCGAGCTGCATGCCACGCACGCCGCGCGCTTCACGGCCCATCGGACGAACGTCGTTCTCGTCGAAGCGCACAGCCTTGCCCGAATCCGAGAACAGCATCACGTCATGCTCGCCGTCGGTGATCGCCGCGCCGATCAGGTAATCACCGTCGTCCAGACCGACCGCGATGATGCCCTTCTTCAACGGGCGGCTGAATGCTTCAAGCGGCGTCTTCTTGACCGTGCCCAGCGCCGTCGCCATGAAAACGAACTTGTCAGCCGAAAATTCCTTGACGGGCAGCACGACGGTGATCTTCTCGCCGTCCTGCAGCGGGAACATGTTGACGATCGGGCGGCCGCGGGAATTGCGCGAACCTTGCGGCACCTCGTACACCTTCAGCCAGTAAACGCGGCCGCGGTTCGAGAAGCACAGGATGTGGTCATGCGTGTTCGCGATGAAGAGCGTGTCGATCCAGTCGTCTTCCTTCATCTGGGTCGCCTGCTTGCCGCGACCTCCGCGCTTCTGGGCGCGATATTCGGACAACGGCTGCGATTTCACATAACCGGAGTGCGACATCGTCACGACCATGTCTTGCGGCGTGATGAGGTCTTCGGTGTTCAGCTCAGTCGCGTTCATCTCGATCCGCGAACGGCGTTCGTCGCCAAATTCGCTCTTGATCGATGTGAGTTCGTCGAAGATGATCGAAGTTATGCGCTCGGGACGGGCCAGGATATCCAGCAGGTCGGCGATTTGCGCCATCACGTCGCGGTACTCGCCGAGGATCTTGTCCTGCTCGAGACCCGTCAGGCGTTGCAGGCGCATCTGCAGAATTTCTTGCGCCTGCGTGTCCGACAGACGATAAAGCCCGTCGGGCTGCATGCCGTACGCCGGATTCAGGCCTTCCGGCCGGTACGCAGTGCGGCCGCCCGACGACGCGTTGTCCGTCTCCGCGCGTTGCAGCATTTCCCGCACGATCGACGAATCCCACGAGCGGTCCATCAACTCCTGCTTCGCGATAGGCGGCGTCGGCGCGGCCTTGATGATCGCGATGAAATCGTCGATGTTGGCAAGCGCAACCGCGAGACCTTCGAGCACATGGCCGCGTTCGCGGGCCTTGCGCAGTTCGTATACGGTGCGCCGCGTCAGGACTTCGCGTCGGTGCGACAGGAAATGCGACAGCATTTCCTTCAGGTTCAGCAGCTTCGGCTGACCGTCGACCAGCGCGACCATGTTCATGCCGAACGTGTCCTGGAGCTGCGTCGCCTTGTAGAGATTGTTGAGAATCACCTCAGGTACTTCGCCGCGCTTCAGCTCGATCACGACGCGCATGCCGCTCTTGTCGGATTCGTCGCGAATGTCCGAGATGCCTTCCAGCTTTTTCTCATTCACGAGCTCGGCGATCCGCTCGAGCAGCGAACGCTTGTTCACCTGATACGGCAGTTCGTCGACGATGATCGCCATGCGCTGGCCGCGATCGATCTCTTCGAAGTGCGTGGCCGCGCGCATCACGACGCGCCCGCGCCCCGTGCGGTAGCCGTCGCGCACGCCGGCGACGCCATAGATGATGCCTGCCGTCGGAAAATCCGGCGCCGGCACGATCTCGATCAGCTCGTCGATCGTCGCTTCGGGATTCTTCAGCAGGTGATGGCAGGCGTCGACGATTTCGGTCAGATTGTGCGGCGGGATGTTCGTCGCCATGCCGACGGCAATGCCCGACGAGCCGTTGATCAGCAGGTTCGGAATGCGCGCGGGCAGAATGGTCGGCTCGTTTTCGCTGCCGTCGTAGTTCGGCTGGAAGTCGACCGTTTCCTTGTCGATGTCGGCGAGCAGTTCATGGCCGATCTTGGCCATGCGGATTTCGGTGTAACGCATCGCCGCGGCGTTGTCGCCGTCGACCGATCCGAAATTGCCTTGTCCGTCGACGAGCATGTAGCGCAGCGAAAAGTCCTGCGCCATGCGGACGATCGTGTCGTATACGGCCGAATCGCCGTGCGGGTGGTACTTACCGATCACATCGCCGACGATACGCGCCGACTTCTTGTACGCCCGGTTCCAGTCGTTGTTCAGTTCGTGCATGGCGTACAGCACGCGCCGGTGAACCGGCTTGAGACCATCGCGGACATCGGGAAGCGCGCGCCCTACAATCACGCTCATTGCGTACTCGATATACGAGCGGCGCATTTCCTCCTCTAGGGAGATTGGTAGAGTCTCTTTGGCGAATTGATCCATTGTCCGTATCGTTTACGCGCGAAGACGATGAGGGAAACGCGTTCTTCACCCCACCGCTTGGGCCTACCCCTATGCATCTGCGAGCGCAGCGCATCACGCGATTCTACCATGCACCGCATCCGCTCCCGGCGACATGCGTATACCTATTAGTGGGACGCGCGAAAACGGCACCTGGAAGCGCCTCGCACGCGTGGTGACCAGGCCCGAAAAATGCTCCCTCGCAAGCCGCCCGAAACCGCCTCCGGCGGGCTCTTGACGAACTTGACACCTTTTGTTGCGCATGCACCACATTCGACCGGGCGTATGAATAGGGGGCGGATTTTTTTATCGTCGGAAGGGAACGATATGGCAAAATGCCAACGCACAAAGTTAGACACTGCTCGAAGTCTACGCACAGCGTCTTTTGTTCCGCACCGATGTTATACTTCGAGCAATGTATGACTGGTCTTTGTCAACAGGCTCGCAGTAAACCTGCGGTAATCTCAATTTCGAGAGGAGAAATATGAATAAACTTTCAAAGCTCGCGTTCATTGCAGCTACCGCAGTTATGGCTGCATCCGCTATGGCACAGTCGGTGCCGGCGTCGCGACAAGCCACGAATGACAACTGGGTGAACGGCACCGGCGAATACGTGTGGATGAACGGCACGAATGAGCTTTGCTGGCGCGACGCGTTCTGGACGCCGGCAACGGCTAACGCAAAGTGCGATGGCGCACTGGTCGCACAAGCACCGACGCCGCCGGCACCTCCGGCACCGGTCGCTCCGGCCATCACCAGCCAGAAGATCACGTATCAAGCTGACACGCTGTTCGACTTCGACAAGGCAATTCTGAAGCCGGCTGGCAAGGAAAAGCTGGACGATCTCGCATCGAAGATTCAAGGCCTGAACCTGGAAGTCGTCGTGGCCACGGGCTACACCGACCGCATCGGTTCGGACAAGTACAACGACCGTCTGTCGCTGCGCCGTGCACAAGCTGTCAAGGCATACCTCGTCAGCAAGGGCATCGAAGCCAACCGTATCTACACGGAAGGCAAGGGCAAGCGCAACCCGGTCACGACGGGCTGCAACCAGAAGAACCGCAAGCAACTCATCGCCTGCCTCGCACCGGATCGTCGCGTGGAAGTCGAAGTTGTCGGTACTTCGAAGCAGTAAGCTACAAAACAGCGCAGTATCTAAAGCCCCGCTTCGGCGGGGCTTTTTTTATGCCCCACCCGCGCGCGGCCTCACGGTGCGCGCGACGGCGCACAGCAAGCGCGACCCGGCGCGTTTTGCCGCCCCATGCGCAGCCCTATATACTCAGGGTTTCTCCGATCCACCCGCCTTCCCGCCCTCAAGGCCGCATCCGTCATGACCAATGCCGATCCCCACGAACTGCAGAAATTCAGCGATCTCGCGCATCGCTGGTGGGACCCGAACGCCGAGTTCAAACCATTGCACGAACTGAATCCGGTGCGGCTCAACTGGATCGACGCGCACGCGCATCTCGCCGGCAAGCGCGTGCTCGATATCGGCTGCGGCGGCGGGATTCTGTCGGAGTCGATGGCGACTTTGGGCGCCGATGTGAAGGGAATCGACCTTTCCAATGAAGCTTTGGGCGTCGCGGATCTTCACAGCCTTGAAAGCGGTGTAACGGTAAATTACGAGGAGATCGCCGCAGAGGCGCTGGCCGCCCGCGAACCTGCCTCGTTCGATGTCGTCACCTGCATGGAAATGCTCGAGCACGTGCCCGATCCGTCGAAGGTCGTGGAAGCGTGCAAGACGCTCGTCAAGCCGGGCGGCTGGGTGTTCTTCTCGACGCTCAACCGCAATGTGAAGTCGTACCTGTTTGCAGTGGTTGGCGCGGAGTACATAGCGCGCATGCTGCCGAAGGGCACGCACGACTACGCCCGCTTCATCCGTCCGTCGGAGCTGGCCGGCTTCGCGCGCGCGGCGGGCCTGCACACGGTGGAAATCAAGGGCATCACCTACAACCCGCTCACGCGCCATTTCGGCGTGTCGAACGATACCGACGTCAACTACATGCTCGCGTGCCGTCGCGAAGCCTGATCCAGCGCCTACCTCAATGAGCGATCCCACGCCCCTGCCACAGCGCGAAGACGAAGAAGCATCGGTCGGTCTTTGCCAGGGCATTCTGTTCGACCTCGACGGCACGCTTGCCGACACCGCGCCCGACCTCGCCGCTGCCGTCAACAAGATGCGCCATGAGCGCGGTCTGGAGATGGTGCCGCTGGAACAGTTGCGCCCGCTCGCGTCAGCGGGTGCGCGCGGGCTGCTCGGCGGCGCCTTCGGCATCGGCCCCGACCATCACGATTACGCGTCGATGCGCGACGAGTTCCTGGCAAACTACGAAGCGGATCTCTGCATCGAAACGCTGCTGTTCCCAGGCATTGGTGACATTCTCGATGATCTCGATGCGCGCGGCGTGCGCTGGGGCATCGTGACGAACAAGGTCGCGCGGCTGACGGAGCCGCTCGTCGCCCAGCTTGGGCTGGGCGCGCGCGCGGGCTGCGTCGTGAGCGGCGATACGACACCGCATTCGAAACCCCATCCTGCGCCGCTGTTCCACGCCGCGAAGGAACTGGACCTGCCGCCGGAGCGCGTCGTCTATGTCGGCGACGATCTGCGCGATGTGCAGGCGGGCTTTGCGGCCGGCATGGTAACGGTCGCGGCGGCGTACGGGTATTGCGGCAATGACATTCCGCCGACGCAATGGCACGCCCAGCATGTCGTCAATACCACGGGCGAGTTGCATAACCTGCTGCGCGACATCAGTTGACGGACGGATTCGCCACTTACGGGCGCGCGCATTCGTTTCGCCGTGACTCGCGAGCGCCGCTACTGTAAAATGATCACGTGAGCCGCCTGCGTGGCTCATTCCTTCCGTGGGGGCGACCTGGTTTCGACAGGGGTTGCGAAGCGGCTAGGGCATGTCGAGGACCCGTCACCTCGTTAATCAATGGGAAAAACGTAACTGCAAACGACGATACGTTCGCACTGGCAGCCTAAGGGCCGCCGTCCTCTGCCTAGTTCACTGACGGGCTAGTGTCGCAAGACCGGTAGCAATACCGACAGAGGTCATATACGTCAGTTAAGCCTTGACGGCGTCACGACGTCCGGGTCGAAAATTTAGTGAATCGCCGTAGCGCAGCGTGTTCGTTCGCGTCGCTGCGGTTAAATCAAAAGACTGAACTAAACATGTAGAACTAGTCGTGGAGGACTTCTGGACGCGGGTTCGATTCCCGCCGCCTCCACCAATATTCAATACGGCGCAGCATGCCGCAGTACGAAAACCCGCACAGCGAAGCGCTCTGCGGGTTTTTTGTTGCCATCACCCGTACGCGAACACGACCTGCGCCTGCTCCATACACTGGCCAACGTCGCCCCGGCTGACGCTCTCCTCGACTCCGCATTCGTTCGCGCCCCGTTTTCGACCTTTTCTGATAGTCACTGCGGTTGACCTGACGTCAAATGGACGGCCGCCTCCGAGTCCGACGGCACGCCTTATCAGCCTAGTACAACTAACCAAACGGGAGATGCACAATTGACCCACACAGACGAACTCATCATGGCCCGCCTCGGTGACATCACCGACCACGGCGGCAAGATCGTCGAGGCGACGCCGGATCTGACCGATGAAGGTATCTCCATCGCGCTCGACGGTCACCTGGTCGCATGTCCGCGCTGCGGCGGCAAATATCCGATCATCGCTAGCGGCCGACGCCGGCACAACGGCAAGCGCATTGCCTACATCGGCGACATCACGACCTGCGGCGCGACGCTCGTCCGCCCATAACCACACGCGACATACCCTTCCCCGGCAAAAATAAAGCCCGCGGCAGCATCACGCTGCGCGGGCCTCGCGCCGCTCGCAATACGTTCGCACGGCGAAAGCGGTCACGCTGCAGCGCGCTCGTACACCTCTTCCGTTTCCTGAATGAACTTGCTGTTGCAAAACTCCCGCTCGGCTTTCGCGCGCGCGTTTCGTCCCATCGCGGGTAACTGGCTGCGGTTCGCGAGCATCGCGCGCAGCCGCGCGGTCATCGCCTGCGTGTCGCGCGGCTCGACGATCCAGCCGTCCACGTCGTCATCGACGTTCTCAGGCAAGCTGGCGTACCGCGTGACGAGCACCGGCCGGCCCATCGCCATCATCTCGCGGCAGGCAAACGAACTGCTTTCCACCGCGTGCGACACCATGAAGCCGGCATCGAACGTCGCGATGTAGTCGCGGACGTCGTCCGTAAAGCCGCTGATCAGCAGATGCTCGTCCATGTTCAGCGCTTCGATGACCTTGCGCTGCTCGTCATTGGGCTCCGTGCCGACCACCACCAGGACGATCTGTTTGCGCAAATCCTCGGGCAACGCGGCGACGGCCGCCACCATGTCCATCGTCCCCTTGTACCAGTCGAATCCGGTAATCGTGCCGACCACCAGCTTCCCGGCGTGCCTGGTCCCGAGCAGCGCGTCGCGCCTGCGCGCGGCCGCGTAGTCGTCGAAAGGCGCATAAAAATGAATGTCGACTCCGTTCGGAATCACCGACACGCCGCAATCCGCATACACGGACCCTTCAAGCAGTTGCGCTGCCGGCTTCGACACGGCGATCACATGATGCGTCGCGCGCCGCGCCTTGAGCTTCGTCATGAAGTCGCGCTTGACGCGGATCGTGTTGTGCTTGGTGTACACGCAATACGGCCGCTTGAACGAGGCGAACAGCGTCGCCAGCAGCACGAGCCGATGATCGGGCGAACCGTTCACATGAACGACATCGAAGCGCTCGCGTTCGAGCAGCGCGCGCAGTTGCCGGATCGCACCGACGAAGCGCCCGAGGTCCTTGAGCTTGGCGGGAAACTCGATCGGCAGTGCACGGATATTCGCGACGCCGCTCGCATGCTGCAACAGCCTGCTGGTTTTCGGCGCACCAACGAAGACTTCGTGACGCGCGGCCAAGGCGCGCGCAATAGTCACGACGTACGTGTCGTGACCGCCTCCACGACCAGTATGGAAGTTGGTCAGCAGTATTTTCATTCTCGGCATTCCCCGTATGCGAGGGCTTGAATTCGCCACTCGGCCCGTGTCCAGCAATGCAGGCCGGCGCAATGCAATTTGCATTGCCTCTTGATAGATCAGGGGAATTATACCGTTCGCGGTGGCCGCCCTTTTAGGCGCCCGGCGATAGCGAGAGCGTCGTCCGGCCAGAACGAAGAGAGATGAAAAAAGCCCGCGCTCGAACAAGACGGGCCCTGCTGCACACATGCACCGGTCGCATTTCGACCAACAGCGCGTGGAATAACAATGCGCGCCAACCGTTTATTCGATGCGCGCACATTCAAGGCATTTAAGACGCGCACTCACCGAACGATTGCATAAACTCCATACACAACACGTCAGAACAGGAGCCGCATCATGCGCAAGATTCTCCTTCTCATCGCCGCGCTCGCCGTGCAGCAGACCGCCTTCGCCGCGCCGCCGAAAACCATGGACGGACGTTTCGTCGACGCAGAGGGCCGCACGCTCTACACCTTCGACAAGGACACGACACCAGGCAAAAGCGCGTGCTCGGGCGGTTGCGCCGCGGCATGGCCCGCCGCCGCAGCAGCCGCCGGCGACAAGCCGTCGGGCGACTGGACCGTGATCGACGGCGCGGATGGCCAGAAACAATGGGCGTACAAAAACAAGCCACTCTACCGCTTCGCGAAGGACGAGAAGCCCGGCGACATGAAGGGGGACGGCTTCAAGGACGTATGGCACACGGCCAAGCCGTAATCCGGCCAGCCGTTTCGACGACGCACACGACGCCGAAAGGCGCCGCGTGCGTTGCGTCATTTACTGATCTTCAGGGCACTTCAGGTTGCAGCCGTTCGGATCGCCGTTGTCGCCGCGCTTGCGCAATTTCGAAGGCTTGTCGCCCTGATATTTCTTCGACGGTGCGGATGCGCCGAACGGCATCTGCGGATGCTCGTTCAGCTTGAACTCCTGGGTGAGGATACCGCCCGGCACACCCGGCGAATTCTGCGCGAAAGCAGCGGACATCGTGGCAAACAACGCGCCGGCCGTGAGGGCGGCAGCGCAAGCGGGAACGAGATATTTCATATCGAATCGGTGCGGCAGACGGGCGCCGCGCAATTGCGGCAGGATTACGAAAGCGTAGAGATTAGCGCAAAGCGTCGTGCGGCGCAGCGTCTGCAGACGTATTCGTTGTTACGGGCGCTTACCCTGCACGCCCGGACGTCCCGCGGGCCGTGTGTGTCAGGCCCCGCTCTCCTCCAGACCTGCTTCCAGTTCGAGCAGTTTCCCGCAGTCGCCGGGATCGTAGCCCTCCAGATGCGCGACACTCTGCCGGAAAGTGTCGCCGCGCATCACCGACATCACCGTTGTCAGCGGCTCGCGCTCCAGGCGCGCGCGGTCGCAGGCAAAGTAATAGTCTTCGTCGACGACCGGGATGAAGTCGAGCCCGAAGTGATGCGCCGCCGGTTCCACGCCGAAGCCGACGTCCGCCATTCCGCTCGCGACAAAAGCGGCGATCGCCGAATGGGTCAGTTCAGTCGACGCATAGCCGTTGACGCGATCCGGATCGACTCCGACGCGCCGCAGCGCAAGATCGATCAACATGCGCGTCCCCGAGCCGTGCTGCCGGTTGACGAAGCGGATGTCGTCGCGTGCGAGGTCGGTCAGACCGCCTATTCCCTTCGGATTGCCCTTCGCGAGAAAAAGCCCCTGTTTGCGCCGCGTCAGATGCACGAGCACATGTCGCTGCGGATCGAGCCACTGACGATACTTATCTGCGCATGCCGCGCGAAACTCGCCGCGCGGCAGATGGAAGCCCGCCAGATCGCACTCGCCGCGCGCGAGCGCGGTGATCGCCTCGGCGCTGTCGCGGTATTTGATGTCGAGGGGCACTTCGTCGGCGACGAGCGCCGTCACCAGCGCCGCCACCGCATACCCATGCGAGGCATGAATGCGGACGTCTTCGGCGGGCGGCGCGAGCCAGCGGTTCAGATCGGCGGCGACCTCGCTCGCCAGCGCCTGCATGTTGCCGTCCAGACGCTCGCCGCAAAGTCGTTGCGCGCGCAACACGGCTCGCCCGAGTTCCGAGAGGGCGGAGCCGCGGCCGCGCTCTTTCTCGATTAGCGCCCCGCCCAGTTGGGTCTCGATGGCGCGTAGCAAACCCCATGCGTGACGGTAGGACAAACCCTTAAGCGCAGCGGCCTGCGCGATGCTGCCCGTCTGGTCGACAAGCGACAGTAACGGCACAGCGTCAGTCAGGCTGGACGTTTGGCCGTTGCTGTCCCGCACAATAAGCTGCGCCTGGCATTCGATTCGAATCATATATGTTGCCGTAGTTCCTATTGCGAAAGCCGATCCACCCGCCTATCGTTCGCATTGATATATCAAACAAGCAAAGCATAGATGCGCGGGTTATGAATAACAAGTGCATATATCGACTTTGGAGGAGCCCCACTGTGGATCGACCGAACGCCATTGCGCCAGACGAACTCGTGCAACGCCACGCACGACCCGGCATGTCGCTGGTTGCGCTACTGCATGCCATTCAGGACGACGTCGGCTTCGTGCCGCCCGACACCGTCGCGCCGCTCGCGCGGACGATGAACCTGTCCCGGGCCGAAGTGCATGGTGTCATCACTTACTACCACCACTTCCGTCAGTCGCCTGCCGCGCCCGTCACGGTGCAACTGTGCCGCGCGGAAGCGTGCCGCAGCATGGGGACGGAAGCGCTCGCCCAGCATATCGAGGCGCGCACGGGTTGCCGCTTCGACGCGCACAAGCACGAGGCCCACAACCACGATCACGCCCATGACCACGCATGCGATGGCGCCGTCGGCCTCGAATCGGTGTATTGCCTCGGTCAATGCGCGCTGTCGCCAGCAATGATGATCAACGGCGAGTTGCACGCCAAAGTGACGCCGCAGAAGTTCGACGCGCTGCTCGCAGCGGCGATGAAACGTGTGGAGGAAACGGTATGACGCGCATCTACGTTCCCCGCGATTCGTCGGCGCTGGCGCTCGGCGCGGACGCACTTGCCACGGCCATCGTCGCTGAAGCGAAAGCACGCGGCATCGAAATCGAACTCGTGCGTAATGGATCGCGCGGGCTGCTGTATCTCGAACCGCTCGTCGAAGTGCAGACAAGCGAAGGCCGTATCGGCTACGCGAATGTCGAAGCCGACGATGTGAAGTCGCTGTTCGACGCGGGCTTTATCGAAGGCAAGGCGACGCACGCGAAGCATGTCGGCGTCGTCGACGAGATTCCGTATCTGAAGAAGCAGCAGCGCCTGACGTTCGCGCGCATCGGTATCACCGACCCGCTTTCGACCGACGACTACATCGCCAACGGCGGCATCGTCGGCCTGTACAACGCACTCGCGATGTCCGGCGACGCCGCCGTCGACGCGCTGATCGAATCCGGCCTGCGCGGCCGCGGCGGCGCCGCGTTCCCGGCCGGCATCAAGTGGCGCACGGTGCGCGCCGCCAGGGCCGACCAGAAATACATCGTCTGCAA
This sequence comes from Paraburkholderia caribensis, assembly GCF_002902945.1. Classification (NCBI taxonomy): domain Bacteria; kingdom Pseudomonadati; phylum Pseudomonadota; class Betaproteobacteria; order Burkholderiales; family Burkholderiaceae; genus Paraburkholderia; species Paraburkholderia caribensis. The sequence continues at coordinate 922,042 of NZ_CP026101.1, read as the reverse complement.
CGCGGACGAAGGCGATTCGGGCACGTTCTCCGACCGCCTCGTGATGGAAAGCGATCCGTTCGTGCTGATCGAGGGGATGATCATCGCGGGCATCGTGGCGGGCGCAACCGTCGGCCATATCTACGTGCGCAGCGAATATCCGCATTCGATCGCCACGCTCGAAGCCGCTATCGCCAAGGCGCGCGCAGCCGGCTGGCTGGGCGACAGCGTGCTCGGCTCGGAACATCGCTTCGAGCTGTTCGTCGCGAAGGGCGCGGGCGCCTATGTGTGCGGCGAGGAAACGGCGCTGCTCGAATCGCTCGAAGGCAAGCGCGGCATCGTGCGCGCGAAGCCGCCGCTGCCTGCGCTCGAAGGCCTGTTCGGCAAGCCGACCGTGATCAACAACGTGATCACGCTCGCCACGGTGCCGATCATCTTCGCGAAGGGCGCGGCGTTCTACAAGGACTTCGGCATGGGCCGCTCGCGCGGCACGCTGCCGTTCCAGGTCGCGGGCAACGTGAAGCGCGGCGGTCTGGTCGAACTCGCGTTCGGCTGCACGCTGCGCGAACTGATGTTCGACTACGGCGGCGGCACGGCAAGCGGCCGTCCGGCGCGCGCGGTGCAGGTGGGCGGCCCGCTCGGCACGTATTTGCCCGAGAGCCAGTGGGACATCCCGCTTGACTACGAGGAATACGCGAAGGTCGGCGCCGTCGTCGGTCACGGCGGCTTGGTGATTCACGACGACACATCGAATCTCGCCGATCTCGCGCAATACGCGATGCACTTCTGCGCGCTCGAATCGTGCGGCAAATGCACGCCATGCCGGATCGGCTCGACGCGCGGCGTCGAAGTGATCCAGCGGATTCGCAATGGCGACACGTCGACGAAGCAGGTGCAACTGCTGCGCGATCTGTGCGACACGATGGTGTCGGGTTCGCTGTGCGCAATGGGCGGCATGACGCCGTTCCCTGTCGTCTCCGCCCTCGACCATTTCCCCGAAGACTTCGGTCTCGAAACCGCCATTCCGAAAGCGGCAGCTTGACCACGGAGCCCAACATGTCCGATCCGATCACCTTCAAATCCGGCGGCTGCGGCTCCGGCAACTGTGCCTGCAAGGCGGGCGCGCTGCGCAACGAACGCGGCCCGATGGACGATACCGATTACGGCACGCCGCTGCGTCATTCCGACGTCGACGTGACGCTCGAAATCGACGGCCAGACGATCTCGGTGCCCGCGGGCACGTCGGTGATGCGCGCCGCCGCCGAGGCCGGCGTCAACATCCCGAAACTGTGCGCAACCGATTCGCTCGAACCGTTCGGCTCGTGCCGTCTGTGTCTCGTCGAGATCGAAGGACGGCGCGGTTATCCCGCGTCGTGCACGACGCCCGTCGAAGCGGGCATGAAGGTCCGCACGCAAACGGACCGTTTGCAGGGCCTGCGCCGCAACGTGATGGAGCTGTACATCTCCGATCACCCGCTCGACTGCCTCACCTGCCCTGCCAACGGCAATTGCGAACTGCAGGACATGGCGGGCGTGACGGGCCTGCGGGAAGTGCGCTATGGCTTCGACGGCGCGAACCACCTGAAGGACAAGAAGGACGAGTCGAACCCGTACTTCACGTACGACCCATCGAAGTGCATCGTCTGTAACCGCTGCGTGCGCGCCTGTGAAGAGACGCAAGGCACGTTCGCGCTGACCATCTCCGGACGCGGCTTCGAATCGCGCGTCGCCGCCAGCGAAAGCCAGCCGTTCATGGACTCGGAATGCGTGTCGTGCGGCGCCTGCGTCGCCGCGTGCCCGACCGCGACGCTGTCGGAAAAGAGCATCGTGATGCTGGGCCAGGCCGAGCATTCCGTCGTGACGACCTGCGCGTACTGCGGCGTCGGCTGCTCGTTCAAGGCCGAGATGAAGGGCAACACCGTGGTGCGGATGGTGCCGCACAAGAACGGCCAGGCGAACGAAGGCCATGCGTGCGTGAAGGGCCGCTTCGCATGGGGCTACGCGACGCACAAGGACCGCATCAAGAAGCCGATGATCCGCGCGAAGATCACCGATCCGTGGCGCGAAGTCAGCTGGGAAGAAGCGCTGAGCTACGCGGCGTCGGAATTCCGCCGCATCCAGGAGAAGTACGGCCGCGATTCGATCGGCGGCATCACGTCGTCGCGCTGCACGAACGAAGAAACGTATCTGGTGCAGAAGCTGGTGCGCGCCGCGTTCGGCAACAACAACGTCGACACCTGCGCGCGCGTCTGCCACTCGCCGACGGGCTACGGCCTGAAGACAACGCTCGGCGAATCCGCCGGCACGCAGACGTTCGCTTCCGTCGATAAATCCGACGTCATCATCGTGATCGGCGCGAACCCGAGCGACGGCCACCCGGTGTTCGGCTCGCGCCTGAAGCGGCGTGTGCGGCAGGGCGCGAAACTGATCGTCGTCGATCCGCGCCGCATCGACATCGTCGATACCGCGCACGTGAAGGCCACGCATCACCTGCAACTGCGTCCGGGCACGAACGTCGCGCTGGTCACGTCGCTCGCGCATGTGCTCGTCTCGGAAGGCCTGCTCAACGAGGCGTTCATCGCGGAGCGCTGCGAGACGCGCGCATTCCAGCACTGGCGGGATTTCGTCGCGCTGCCGGAGAATTCGCCGGAGATGATGGAAAGCGTGACGGGCGTGCCGGCGCAACAGGTGCGCGAAGCCGCGCGCCTCTACGCGACGGGCGGCAACGCGGCGATCTACTACGGCCTCGGCGTGACGGAACACGCGCAGGGGTCGACCACCGTGATGGGCATCGCGAACCTCGCGATGGCGACGGGCAACATCGGCCGCGAAGGTGTGGGCGTGAACCCGCTGCGCGGCCAGAACAACGTGCAGGGCTCGTGCGACATGGGTTCGTTCCCGCACGAACTGCCGGGCTATCGCCATATCAGCGATACGGTGACGCGCACGCTCTTCGAAGGCGAATGGGGCGTGACGCTGCAGCCGGAACCGGGCCTGCGCATCCCGAACATGTTCGATGCGGCGCTGCACGGCAGCTTCATGGGCCTGTATTGCCAGGGCGAAGACATCGTGCAGTCGGACCCGAACACGCAGCATGTGGGCGCGGCGCTGTCGTCGATGGAATGCATCGTCGTGCAGGACATCTTCCTGAACGAAACGGCGAAGTATGCGCACGTGCTGCTGCCGGGCTCGACCTTCCTTGAAAAGGACGGCACGTTCACCAACGCCGAACGCCGCATCTCGCGCGTGCGCAAGGTGATGCCGCCGCTCGCCGGCTACTCGGATTGGGAAGTGACGATCCTGCTTGCCCGCGCGCTCGGCTACGAGATGAACTACACGCATCCGTCGCAGATCATGGACGAGATCGCGCGTCTCACGCCGACTTTCCACGGCGTGTCGTACGAGAAGCTCGACAAGCTGGGCAGCATCCAGTGGCCGTGCAACGAGAACGCGCCGGAAGGCACGCCGACCATGCACATCGACGAGTTCGTGCGCGGCAAGGGCAAGTTCGTGATCACGAAGTACGTCGCGACGCCGGAGAAGGTCAACCAGAAGTTCCCGCTGATCCTGACCACGGGCCGTATTCTGTCGCAGTACAACGTCGGCGCGCAGACGCGGCGTACGGAGAACTCGCTGTGGCACGACGAGGATCGTCTGGAGATTCATCCGCACGACGCCGAAGATCGGGGTATCAAGGACGACGACTGGGTCGGCATCGAATCGCGCGCGGGTTACACGGTGTTGCGCGCGAAGGTGGCGGACCGGATGCAGCCGGGCGTCGTCTACACGACGTTCCACTTCCCTGAGTCCGGTGCGAACGTGATTACGACGGACAGTTCCGACTGGGCGACCAACTGCCCCGAGTACAAGGTAACGGCCGTGCAGGTGATGCCCGTCGAGCAGCCGTCGCAATGGCAGAAGGAATACTCGCGCTTCAACGACGAGCAGTTGGAGCATCTTCGCAAGCGCGAACTGGCTACGACTTCCGGTAAATGAGGCAACGCAATGGACGCACATAACCTGGTCGACATGGCGAACCGCATTGGCGATTTCTTTGAGTCGATGCCGGACCGCGATGAGGCAATCGACAGTATTGCCGATCATATCCGGCGGTTTTGGGAGCCGCGGATGCGGCGCTCGATTCTGGCGACGCTTCACGCGAATCCTGAAGGTGTCGAGCTGGAACTGCACGAAATGGTGCGTGAGGCGCTGGTGAGGCATCGCGAGGATTTGACGCCGAAGGCGGCGGCGGCCGCTTGAGGGGCGGTGTTTGCCGGTGCCGGGCGGCGGGGTTCACGTTGTAGCAACAGCAGTTGGGCGTTCGTGTCGGGAGCGATGCGGACGCTTTTTTTCGTTCATCTGTTTGGGTTTGGGTTTGGGTTTGGGTTTGGGGGTTGCTGGCGGTGGCTTTGCGCTGGCATCCGCGATTCGTTAGCTTGCTTCACGCGTCGCCCCTGTGCGGGGCGGCACCTACTTTTCTTTGCCGCCGCAAAGAAAAGTAGGCAAAAGAAAGCGGCTCACACCGCCAGCGCTAGTTCTTGCCTGAGGGCCCCCAAAGGTTCTTACGCTTCACACGGCAATCACGTCATTCGTGTTCGTTGCAAGCGCGCTGAATGAGCGCCTCACCCGCTTCACACTCCCGCGTCGCAGCACGCCGCGCCAGACAGCCCACCGCCGCCCAGGTGGCAAACTGTGTGTCGGCCTTCGGTGCTCCACACGCTTCACTCCGGACCGATAGCGCACGCGTCCCACCCGGTAAGAGCGCCACCCTTTACGACGCGACAACCTACACACAGTTTGCCACCTGGGCGGCACATACCATTCGCTGCCGCCTGCACGAGTGCGGGTAATTGAAGCGGGTGAGGCGTTCATTCGAAGCGTTGGCAACGGGCAGCAACCGGGGCGCTGGCGTGCGAAGTGTGGGGACGTTGGGGGCCCGTGGGCAAACGTCAAGAATTGGCGGTGTGAGCCGCTTTCTTTTGCCTACTTTTCTTTGCGGCGGCAAAGAAAAGTAGGTGCCGCCCCGCACAGGGGCGACGCTTGAAGCTAGATAACGAATCGCGGATGCCAGCGCAAACACTAGCAAACCAAAACCGTCCGCCCCAAAAGTCACAACGCAAACACCGCCACAAAAGCAAATCACGATACCAACCAGTACAACAACAAAAACAAAAACAAAAACCCATCACCCCCCCGCCGGCTCAACCGGCGCACCCTTCGCGAACCACGCTTCACAATGCCGCAACAGCCCGTTCAGATCAGAACCAGGCCTACCGCGCGCACACACATATCCATCCGGCCGCACCAGATAAAACGAAGGCCGCGTACGCCCGAACGATTCGCTCAGCGACGGCCCGCCGCCCTCGCCGTTCGCATCCGACACCCGCCACACGCGCACCGCGCCCGGCAGCAACTCTTCGACAGCGGCAGCAAAACGCTCGAGATCCGCAGCACGCACAGGCTTGCGATGCAATGACAACATTTTGCCGTTGCCCATGCCCGGTTCCTCCGGCGGATCGACGAGCAGAAACAGCGAGAAGAACGCCGGGTCGTGCAAATCGAAAATACAGCCGATCCCCGGCGCGCGTCCCAACGGTCCATCGACGACATGCACGAGCGCATCGGGTGCACGTTCGCCCGCACGCGGCCCGCCGTCGAGTATGCGTTCCAAAGTCAGAGGCGAGCGCCGGTATTGAATCGACAGTTCGCTGACAGTGAGACGCGCGGCATCGCGCAACGGCCCCAGTGCGGCAAGCACCGGCATCACGCGCTCGCGCAGCAATTTCAGCGGCCCGTGGTCCGCTTCCGCCATGTGCGTAACGAAACTCGTCTGCCGCAGCACGTCGCGCTCGATCGGGTGACGTTCGAGATGGTACGTGTCGAGCAGCCGGTCAGGCGCGTCGCCCTTCAGCACCCGCGCGATTTTCCAGCCGAGATTGAACGCTTCCTGAATGCCCGTATTCATTCCCTGCGCGCCCGCAGGGCTGTGCACGTGCGCAGCGTCGCCCGCGAGGAACACGCGCTGCGCGCGCAGTTGCTCGACCATGCGGCTGTTCAGGTGAAAGTACCCGGACCAGGAAAGGCTGCTCAGTTCGACGGGATGATGAATGCGGCTCTTCGCAATCAGCCGGCATTCGTCAAGCGTGGGCGCGGGAATCGACGCGAGTGGCGCCAGATCGCCGCGCGGCGCGGCCTCGGCCGGTTCGCGGTCCGGCATCGCGGGATGATCGGCAATCAGCCGATGCCGGCCCTTGCCCATCGGAAAGAGCGCCGCCAGGCCCGCGCCCGACGCGAAGATATGAAACTCGTCTTCGGACCAGCCGGTATCCGCTTCGATGTCGGCAAGCAGGAAGGTCTGCTCGAAGGTCTTGCCCGCGAAGCTCATGCCGAGCCGGTGACGAATCGCACTGTGCGCGCCGTCGGCGGCGATCATGTACGACGGATGCAGCGTCTCGATATGACCGTCCGCGCGTTGCAGCGTTGCGTTGATGCCCGCCGAGCCTTGCGCGAACATCGTCAGCTCGACGCCGCGTTCGACCTGCACGCCAAACGTCGCGAGATGCTCGGTCAGCAGGCGCTCGGTCACGGACTGATCGAGAAACAGCAGATACGGATAGCGCGTTTGCAGCGGATCGAAATCGAGCCGCGTCAGCCGCTGCCCGTTCGAATACAGATTCGCGGTGCGCGCGCGATGACCAAGTTCAAGAAACCGTTCGACGAGGCGATGTTGCTCCAGCAGTTCGAGCGTGCGCGCCTGAATGCCGATCGCGCGCGAATGCGGGTCGGGTTGCGGCGCCTTGTCGATGAGCCGCACGGGCACCTGGGCGCGCGCAAGACTCATGGCTGCCGCCAGCCCCGTCGGCCCCGCGCCGACGATCAGCACGGGCGGTACGTCGAAGGAAGCACCCGTCATGCAGACCTCCGCAGTCGGACATGCTCGCTAGTGTACGCCGAGCGTTCCGCTCGCAGCCGTGCGGCCGACGACGCGCCGCATCAATCCCGCATCGCCCGAGCGGCATATCGCTCAGTGCGCGTGCGGCGAATGATCGAGCGAACAGCGGTGCTGCGTCGTGCCGATGTCGACCTGCAGCGTCGCGTGGTGCATGTCGAACTCCGCGCGCAGCGTGCCGACGATTCCGTCGATCACCTTGTCGCCGGGATGGCCGTCCGGAATCACGAGATGCACGGACAACGCGTTGCCCGTCGTCGACAGCGCCCACACGTGCAGGTCGTGCACGTCGGTAACGCCCGGCTGCGCGGCGAGGTACTCGCGAATCTTCTGCAGGTCGACGCCGGGCGGCACGCCGTTGAGCGCGAGCTTGAGGGAATCGCGCAACAGGCCCCACGTGCCGTAGACGATCACGGCAACCACCACGATGCTCATCACCGGGTCGAGCCACGTCCAGCCGCTGAAAAGGATCACAAGGCCGCTGATTGCGACGGCGGCCGAGACGGCCGCGTCGGCAACCATATGCAGAAACGCGCCGCGAATGTTCAGGTCGCTTTCCTGGCCGCGCATGAAAAGCCACGCCGAGAAACCGTTCACGAGCATCCCGACGAGCGCGACGATGAACACGTCGAGGCCCGCGACAGGCGACGGATGAATCAGCCTCCCGACCGCTTCCGCGACGATCACGCCGCACGCGAACAGCAGCAGCCCGGCATTGAGCAGGCTGGCGAGAATCGACGAGCCGCCCAGGCCGAACGTGTAGCGCGCGGAAGGCCGACGCGTCGCGAGCCAGGTGGCGCCCCAGGCGAGCAGCAGGCCAAGCACGTCGGAGAGATTGTGTCCGGCGTCGGCGAGCAGCGCGGTCGAATTGGCCAGCACGCCGTAGATCGCCTGCACGACGACGATCGTGATGTTGAGCGCGACGGCAAGCGCGAACGCGCGTCCATGGCCCGACGCGGGCGCGTGATGGTGATGATGACCATGCCCGTGATGATGGTCGTGCGCTGCCTTGCGGCTCGCCTCGGGCGCGTGGTCGTGGTCGTGGTCGTGCGCCGGGTGATCGCACGCGTCCGTGTGCACATGCGCGCCGGACTTCGGCTGATGCTGCGCCGTCGTTTCGCTGGTCTGATGGGCGGTGTATTTCATGCGTGGTCCTGCGTGAGGTCGGCGGCGGATTCGCTGACGGGCTCCGCGACGTGCTCGAGCATGTCGGTCAGCATGCCGCTGATGTGGCCGTCGGCGGCGACGTAGAAAACCTGCTTGCCCTGCCGCTCCGCGCGTACGATGCGCGCCGCGCGCAACAGCCGCAGATGATGGCTGACGAGCGAAGGCGACAGACTCAGCGATTCGGCGATCGCGCCCACCGCGCGCCGCTCGTCCACGCACGCGAGCACGATGCGCAGGCGAGTCGGGTCGCCCAGCAGGCGGAACAGATCGGCGATCTGTACGACACGGTCGTCGGCATTCAAAGAGAGCACGGTAGACATGGAGGGCACCCGTATCGACGCAGCGTCGATACACACATATGAACAGATGTTCATATGTTATTGAGCAACACTGCCCGCGTCAAGTCGGGGGGCATGCGCCGAGTATGGGAAAATGCGGGTTTTCCTGCATCACACCCTCGCCTGCGTCATGCATCCAGTTTTCGACCGCGCCTACAGCGCGCATCGCGATGGACGGCTCGCCGACGCCGAGCGCGACTATCGCGCCACGCTCGAACTCGATCCCGTCCACGTCGATGCGCTGCATCTGCTTGGCGTGCTGCGCCATCAGCAAGGCCAGCACGAAGAAGCGGCCGACCTCGTGCGCCGCGCCGCGGATTTGCGCCCGCAGGACGCCGCGCTGCAACTGAACCTCGGCAACGCGCTGAAGGCGCTCGGCCGGCTCGACCAGGCAATCGAACGCTTTCGCAATGCGCTGACGCTCGCGCCGACGTTTCCGATGGCGCATTACAACCTCGGCAATGCGTACGCGCTCGCCGGGCGCCACGAAGACGCCGTCGACGCGTTCCAGAAATCACTGCGCCTGCAGCCGATGGACGCGTCGTCGCACGTCAATCTCGGCAATGCGCTGCACGCGCTCGGCCGGCACCGCGAAGCCGTCGATTCGTTCCGGCGCGCACTCGAACTGCGGCCCGGCCATGCCGGCGCGCACAACAACATCGGCATGGCGCTCAATGCGCTCGGCTCGACCAAGGAGGCAATCGCGCATTTCCGGGCGGCGCTCAAGATCGAGCCGCGCTTCGTCGCCGCCCGCTTCAACCTGGGCAATACGCTGGACGCGACGGGACAGCACCATGAGGCCGTTGCGGAGTTCGAAGCCGTCCTCGCACTGCAGGCGAACCTGCCGCCCGCGCTATTCGGCCTCGGCAACGCGCTCGCCTCGCTCGGCCGTCACGAAGAAGCGCGGCCGCGTTTCGAACTCGCCGTGGGTCACGACCCGAACTTCGCGCTCGCGTGGCTGAGCCTCGGCGCCGCCCATCATGCCCTCGGCGCGTACGACGCCGCCCTGCGCGCGTTCGAACAGGCGCTGCGGCTGCGGCCCGATCTGCCGATGGCGCATATGAATCGCGGCGTGACGCTGCTCACGCTCGGCGACTTCAAGCGCGGTCTGCCCGAATACGAATGGCGGCTGGAAACCGCGCCGCTTCCGCCGGACGCGACGCCGCTGCCGCGCTGGAACGGCGAGCCGATTGCCGGGCGTACGCTGCTCGTGCACGCCGAACAGGGTTTCGGCGACACGCTGCAATTCGTGCGTTTCGTCGAGGTGGTGGCCCAGCGCGCCGCGCGCGTCGTGCTCGAAGTGCAGCCACAGCTACTGTCGCTGCTCGGACCGACGGCGCAACAATGGCGCGTCACGCTGATTGCGCAAGGCGCGCCGCGGCCCCGCGCCGACCTGCAATGCCCGCTGTTGAGCCTGCCGCTCGCGCTCGGCACCGAACTGGACACGATTCCGGCGCGCACGCCGTACCTGAATGCGCCTGCCGCATCGCGCCGCGCCTGGCGAGGCTCGCTCGGCGGCCACGCGAAGCGCAAGATCGGCCTTGCGTGGTCGGGACGCGCACAGCGTCAGGAAAACCGCTCGCTGCCGCTGGCCGCGCTCGAACCGCTGTTCGCGCTCGACGGCATCGACTGGATCGTGCTGCAGCCCGCACTCGGCGACGACGAACGCGCCGCGCTCGACGCCCATCCGCGCGCGAAGAACATTCATCGCTTCGATGAGCGTATCCGCGACTTCGCGGATACGGCGGCGATCATCGAGCGACTCGACGCCGTGGTGTCGGTCGACACGGCCATCGCCCACCTGGCGGGCGCGCTCGACAAGCCGCTCTGGCTGATGCTGCCGTTCGCCGCCGACTGGCGCTGGTTCACGCGCGAAGCGCGCAGCCCGTGGTATCCGTCGGCGCGGCTCGTGCGGCAGCCGCGGCCCGGTGCGTGGAAGGAAGTCGTCGAAGAGGTTGCGGCGGCGCTGCGCAGCTGAGCGCCGGACTTCGTCGAAGCCGTCGGTCAAACAAAAAACCCCCGCACACATGCGGGGGTTTTCATTTTCAGCTTCGGAACCGGACGAGGCCGGCGCCAGGCGCAACGCCCCTTACGCCGTCCGATACTGGTTACGCGCTTCCGGCGTGCGATACAGCACGAGCGTCGCGATCAGGCCGCACACGGCCGCCACGCTCATCCACAGGCCGGGCGCTGCCTTGTTGCCCGTCGAGTGGATCAGGTACGTCGCGATCGCGGGCGTGAAGCCGCCGATCGTCGTCGCGAGGCTGTATGCCAGCGAGAAGCCCGCCGTGCGCACGTCGGCTGGCATCACCTCCGTCAGCGCGACGACCATGCCGCCGTTGTAGCAGCCGTACAGGAACGAGAGCCACAGCTCGACCATCAGGAGGCGCGCGAACGACGGATCGGCGACGAGCCATTGCACGGCCGGATACGACGTCAGGATCGTGAGGATCGTGAACGTCAGCAGCACGGGACGGCGGCCGACGCGATCCGAAATCGCGCCCGACACAGGCAGCCAGATCAGGTTCGATACGCCGATGCAAACCGTGACGATCAGCGTGTCGATCGACGAAAGTTTCAGCACTTCCTTGCCGAAGGTCGGCGTGTACGCCGTGATCATGTAGAACGACACCGTCGTCATGATGACCATGCCCATGCCGCCCAGCACGACGCCCCAGTTCTGCAGCATCGACGAAAAAATCTCGCTGACGGAGGGACGATGCTTCTTCGCCAGGAACTCTTCCGTTTCCTTCAGCGAGCGGCGAATGATGAACAGGAACGGCACGATCAGACAGCCGATCAGGAACGGCACGCGCCAGCCCCATGACGTCATCTGGTCGGCGGGCAGTATGCGGTTCAGCACCACGCCGATCAGCGCGGCGAACACGACGGCCACTTGCTGGCTGCCCGATTGCCACGAGCAATAGAAGCCCTTGTTGCCCTTGGTCGCGATCTCCGACAGATAGACCGACACGCCGCCCAGCTCCACACCCGCCGAGAAGCCTTGCAACAGACGCCCGATCAGCACGAGCACGGGCGCGAGCACGCCGATCGTCGCGTAGCCCGGGATCGACGCGACGGTGAGCGTGCCAAGCGCCATCAGCGCGAGCGTCAAGATCAGCCCCTTGCGGCGGCCGTGGTGATCGATGTACGCGCCGAGCACGATCGCGCCGAGCGGACGCATCAGGAACCCTGCGCCGAACACCGACAGCGACAGCATCAGCGATGCGAATTCATTGCCGCTCGGAAAATACGTCTTCGCGATCGCAGCGGCGTAATAGCCGTAGACCATGAAGTCGTACATTTCCAGGAAGTTGCCGCTGACGACGCGGAATACCGTACGAACCTTGGATTCGTCCGTCGCTACTTGAGCATGGGATGCAGTTGCCATGACTTTCTCGAAATGGGCCCGCTGACTGCAGGAACAGACAGCGCTGGGCAGTTCAAACGATCCGCCGGAATGGCGCGGATGCCCGGTCCGGCTCGGCCGGGTCGCGTCTGCGCCCGTCAGGACGCGGCGCTTTACGTGGGCGCGGTATTCTCATGCGGCAGATGCTGTCGAGATATCAGGGTAAACGTGATATTTCACTTACAACATGCGCCTGCCGTGATAATAACGTTACTCTGGAGGGTGCGCATTTAATACAATTTGCTTACGATAGCCCTCTTCCAAGAAAATTCTTCCGACGCGGTTTTCGACTGGCAAGCCGCGCCAGGTGACGCCGGGCGACATGCGCCGTATCGTGACTCTCTTGCCGCGTGCTGGCGGCCGATCCGTTGCTTTCTACCGCGCCATACCGCCGCAATGTCCGATTCCGCTTCACTGCCCACGCTTTCGCCCCTCACGCTGCGCCCCGCGACCGAGGCCGACGCCGATCTCATCGCCGCCATCCATAGCGCGAGCTGGCAGGCGACCTATCGCGGGCTGCTGCCGGACGCGTTTCTGAACGGCGAGGTCGCGCAGGAGCGAGCGTCGTACTGGCGCGCGCGGATGTCCGCGCCGGGCGCCGAACGGCGGATCGTGCTGGTCGCGGTGCGGGCGGGCGAGCCGATCGGCTTCGTGTGCGTCGAACGTCAGCCGGATTCGCCATGGGGTGTGCTGCTCGACAATCTGCACACGCTGCCCGCGCATCAGGGGATCGGTGCAGGCAAGCTGCTGATGCGCGCCGCGCAGGACTGGGCCCGCGAGCATGGCGAGGCGCAGCTGTATCTGTATGTGCTGGAAGGCAATGCTCCTGCAATCGCATTTTACGAACGGCAGGGCTGGCAGTTCTCGGGCGCCGAGCCTGATCATATGGGCGGCGTCGATATCACTGCATTGAGATATGTCTATCGACTGGATCGCGAATCGACACATTATTAAGATTACTAAATATTTAGGATTTATCTGATCGTTGAGTCGGCAACCGTCTGCCACGATAACGCGACCCAACGCCTCGACCGGGCCGTGAACGTGCGTTGCGTTCACATCTGCTGTCGTCCGCCGCTTCGAGGCCAAACACGCGAACAAGAACGAGGCGAAGACCGTGTCGACATCCCCACTCACACTCGTAGTCGGCGAAATAAGAATGCCGCGCCTTCGCCCACTTGAGCTGGTATCTCGCTCGCTTGGCCGCGAATGGTCGCTGCTGCCGCCCAATGTCAGCTTCCGTACCGAACTGAAGGCGCTGTACGCCGCGATGCTGCGCACGTTCTGCCTGAGTTCCGACGCGATCCGCGCCCTGTGCCGCTGGGATCCGCAAAGTCTGCGGCAGCAACCCGATATCAAGGCTGGTCCGGGTCCTGCCGGCAAGCCCAGCCCGACTCCACTGGGCATGCGCCATCCGACCCGCGCGCCGGCTCGGCAGGGCCGTCAACCGAGCACGCTTGCGGCTGGCGCATGCGTGATCGGTGGCGTGGCCGCGATTGCGTGGCTGATGGCGAACCATCCACGACAGCCTGCGTCGCCAACCCTCGCCGCCGCGCCCGATGTAACGCTCCACGCCGCCGCGGATCATGATGGAAGCGTGCACAGCCGTTCCGGCAATATCGGACGCCAGGCGGATGCGCCCGTCGCGTGGAATCGCGCGCGCGGCGATCTGACGGCGCGTAAGCCGGGCGCAAGCGCGGCGATCGCCACGTCGGGCAATGACGCGGGGCGCGCCTCCTCCCCTCCCGCCGTGCCCGCAACGACGGCGACCTCGAGAGCTTCCGCTTCGCCCGCTGCCAGCCACGACACGCCTGCTATACAAGCGTCGCGAACCACCGCTGAACGCGCGATGCCCATCGCTCCGCGCGCTGTCGATGCCTATGCAAGCGTCCCGCCGAAGAGCGCAAAGCCATCCCGCGCCGATCATGCTGAGCGAGACATACGCAAAGCTAACTCCACGAAGCGCGAGCGCAACGAGTTCGTCGCTACGAGCGCGCGCCGCCTTCCCCATGCGGTCGCGCACACGCTGGACATCGCGCCGCCTCACGGCTCGCATGCGACTTCGGACTGGCATGCACCGTCGGAAACACGGCTTTCGGCGGGATATCGCGCGCGTCCCTTGCCCTCTGTTGCAGGTGACTACTCTCCTCTCGCGCCCTCGGCGCGCCTGAGCGGCGACTATGATTCCGTCACGATGTCGGCGGGCACGCATGTGCGGGACGCCGCACCCGTCGCGGTCCGCCAGGACCGCGTGAACACCAACAGCACCGAGTGGATGAACCACATATCCCAGCGGCGCGTGACCGAAGTGCCCGATAGCTTTTCAAAGTAAGTCCGCGAGCGTCGGGCAATCCGAATCAGTCTCAAACAAAAGGGCTGAGTTCAGTGAAATCCTGGACTCAGCCCTTTTCTCATTCCCTTCAAACCACAACGCCGCGTTGCCCTCGCGACCCGGCGAACGCGATCACCGGGCCGGCAGCCCTGCCTCCGCCTGACGCTGCAACTGCAGCACCTGCTGCTGCAACTGACGCAATTGCACCTGGGCCTTGTCCTTTTCGTCACGCAACGCGAGCGTCTCGTCCTGCGTCTGCCGCTGATAGTCCGCGACCTTCGCTTCCTGCGCACGCGCCACTTCGATATCCGCTTGCAGCCGTTGCGCACGCGCCTGCGACTCGCCGATCACCCGCTCGATCGATGCCTTCTGCGCCTGCAACTGAGCCCGGCGAATCTCGACGTCCGCGAGTTGGGCCGTTTGCCGCACGAAGCCGGTATAGATGGATTCGGCCCGCGCCTGGTCGGATGTCCTGATGACGCGCCAGAAGTGCTTCTCCTGAAACAGCGCGACGTAGTACGTCATGCTCTGCGCGTGGAAGAACATCGAAGCGCCATAGCCGCCGTTATACGTGGTGCGCATTTCCGTCAGACCGCCGTCGTGGATCAGTTGCATCAGATCGGCGACATCGCCTTGTACGCTGCCGCTTGCGTCGAGGTTCGCGTCGAGTCCGGGTGCACTGCCCGCAGTGTCGGCGGAGCCGGCATCGTTTTGGGCGTCCGGCGTTCCGGCGGGTGCGCCTTTCGCCGCGCCCGCGCGCACGACGCCCGCTCCCACTGCCGCCTTGCCGGCCGCCTGTGCAACGCCGCCATGCATGAGCGCGCAAGCAAGCGTGAGCAATACCGTGCGGCGCAGATCCAAGGGGTACTTCATACGTCGATACTCCATGCGTATCCAGAAACAGCCTCGGATTATCGCGCGGAATACGCCCTTTCTGACGCGCTACGACAGGACTTTAAATCGAGATGAACGGACAACTAAGCAATACAACACGCAACCGCAAAAGTTCGTAAAAACGACTGTTGTTTTCTCATGCGATTGGGTTCGCAACCAGGTGCCGCGCAGCCTTGCGACAAACAGAAACGAAAAACGCGAGCGAGCCATCAGCGGCCCGCTCGCGTCAGATCGAAGGCGTGGCAATCAGAAACGCGTTTCGCGCGCGACCCGCAGGAACGTATCGAGCAACGGCGTGCAATCGAGCAGTTCGGGACCGCCCGCGCGGTGGAACTCGGGGTGCCACTGCACACCCATCACGAACGGCGCGCGCCGGTAGCGCACGGCTTCGATGATGCCGTCGTTCCCCGACACCGCCTCGATGTTCAGATCGCGTCCCAGCTGGTTGACCGCCTGGTGGTGGATCGAATTGACGATCGCTTCGCGCCGTCCGGGGAACATGTTGACGAGCGTCGAGCCTTCGGGGAAATGAATCGAATGTCGATGCTGGTCGTAATGCTCGTTGACGTGGATACCCGCCGTCGGCACATCCGTCGCGATGTCCTGATACAGCGTGCCGCCGAACGCGACGTTGATCAATTGGCAACCGCGGCACACGCCGAGCACCGGCTTGCCCGACTCGATGAACTCGTGCAGCAGTTCGAGTTCGTACATGTCGCGCACGCGATCGCCGGGCCATTCGGGACGCGTCGCCACCTCAGCGTACGACTGCGGCGACACATCGGCGCCGCCTTGCAGCAACAGACCGTCCAGATGCTTCGCATAGTCGCGCAGGCGGATGTTGCTCGGATGCAGCATCCCCTGATGGCCGACCGTCGGAATCATGAAGACGAGCACGTCGCGCGACATCACCCAATGCGCGATCGACTCCTCCAGATATTGCAGCGTCTTGCCGCGCAGGCCTTTCGCACCCGGCTCCGGGTGAAAGATCCGCGCCGACACGCCGATGCGCAACGTGCGCTGCGTGATCCGGCGGCCCGCGCGGTCGAAAATCTGCCGCGCGCGCGCCGCGACGATGCGTCCGAATACGGACCACGCGGAGTCGTTGTGCTTCAGATAGGCAGGCGGCCCCGGCGGATACGCACTGGCCGGTGGCGGATTGGACGCGCCGAAATCCGGCGCCGAGCCGAAGCCCGGGGGCGGAGCGCCGCCGGTTTTACCCGACGCGCCAAGCGTGCCATCGGGCTCGCCGTACGGCTCGCCGCCCGCAGGCGCCTTGGCGGCAGCGTCCGCCGCGCCAGACGCCGCGCTCGCGGCAGGTGCGCCAGCCGTCGCTGCCGTCGCCGCCGCCCGCTCCGCATTCGACACCACCGATTGCACCCGCGCCGCCGCTTCCTGTTGCGCGGCGGCCTGCGCAGCGGCGTTCGTGCGCGCCTGCTCCGCGTCGCTTCGCTGCGCGGCGGCCGCGTTCTCGGGCGTCACGTTGGAGGCGCTTTCGGGGGAGTCGGTGGAAGCGGCTTCTTTGGCTTCCCGTGCGGGAGTGGGCGTCGGCGCGGGGGCCGAGGGCGTCGATGAAGGGGCCGGTGACGATGGCGACCCGGCTGCGCCGGGTTGGCTCGTCGAAGGAGAGGGTGTGCCGGGTGTACCGGCGTTATCGGAGTTGTTCTCGCTCATGACTGTTTGACAGACGCGTCTTCGCGCGTGAACGATTAGACATATCTCATTATCCGCCTCGCGCCCCGCATGGGCAAACCAGCACACAATTCGTCACATCAGGACACAACATGCAACCTTGCGCGAACGTGTCTCAATCGGCGTGACGCGGACGTGCGGCATCATGGATCGGGCTGCTCGTCGAAGGTTTCGCGCAGCGCGATCTGCATCGTCGCGTGAATCCGCACGCACCAGCGCCACAGCAAGGTCAGCAGCAGCGCGGCGACGACCAGCACGGCGACCAGCAGGCCCGTCGGCGGCAGGATCGTGCTCGACAGTGCCGCGACGAGCAGAAACACGCCTAGCATCGAAACGACAGGCACGAGGTCCGAAATGGCGTAGCGGATCGCGCTCGTGAAGCGCCCCGCCTTGGCCGGCTGTACGCTGATTTCAGCCAGCAACAGCGCAAGCGACTTGGTCTTCCGGTAGACGGCAACAAGAAACGGCAGCGAGACGAGCAGCGCCGCGCTCCACAGCACGACGCGCTGCATCGGCTCGGACGGCAGCCATTTCTCAATGAATCCACTTCCGTAAGGCGCTCCATAGGATGCGCCCAGAAAAATCGCAGCGACGATCGCGAGATTGACCGCGATTTGCAGAATGATCCGCCTCGTGAGGCCGAACACGGTCGGCTCGCCCGAAGCCGGCCGCAGACTGCCGAGCCATTGCCCGTACATGCCGAACACGTTGGCGAGCGTGCGCGGCATCGCGCGGCCCAGGCGCTGCGTGAGCGGGTCGGCGGCGCGGATCAGGTACGGCGTGAAGAGCGTCGTCAGCGCGGAGACGGCGACGGCAATCGGATAGAGGAACGCGCTCGTCACTTTCAGCGTGAGACCGAGCGACGCGATGATGAACGAGAACTCGCCGATCTGCGACACCGTCATGCCGACGCGCATCGCCGTGCGCCCGTCCTTGCCCGCGAGGAAGGTGCCGAGCCCGCACGAGACGATCTTGCCGAGAATCACCGCGATCGTGATGACGGCGATCGGCCATGCGTAGTCGACCAGCACGGCGGGGTTGAGCATCAGCCCGATCGTCACGAAGAAGATCGCCGAGAATGCATCGCGCAGCGGCGCGATCAGATGCTCGATGCGGTGCAGGTGGCGCGACTCGGCCATGATCGCGCCGATCAGGAACGCGCCGAGCGCGATGCTGTAGTCGAGCTTGACGACCAGCAGACAGAACGCGAAGCAGAAACCGAGCACGGAGACGAGCAGCATCTCGTCGCTTTGCGACTTTGCGACGTAGTTGAGCGCGCGCGGCACGACCAGAATGCCGACCACCAGCGACACCGTCATGAACAGCAGCAGTTTGCCGAGCGTGACGAACGCGACGCCCGCCGACAGCTCGCCCGTCTGAGCGATGCCCGACAGCAGCACCAGCATCGCGATGGCGAGAATGTCCTCGACGATCAGAATGCCGAACACCAGTTGCGCGAAGCTCTCGCGCTTGAGACCCAGCTCGGAGAGCGCCTTGACGATGATGGTGGTGGACGAAATAGCGAGAATCGCGCCGAGAAACAGCGAGTCCATCGAACTCCAGCCGAACGCGCTGCCGATCTCATAGCCGATCCATAGCATCAGCACGATCTCCGACAGCGCGGCGACGATGGCCGTCGCGCCGACCTTGAACAGCTTGCGCAAGCTGAACTCGAGCCCGAGCGAGAACATCAGGAACACGACGCCGAGTTCGCCGAGCGTCTGGATGGTCTGCTCGTCGTGAATCAGCTGGAAGGGTGGCGTGTAAGGCCCGATGATCACGCCCGCGGCAATATAGCCGAGCACCACCGGCTGTTTCAGGCGATGGAACAGCACGGTGACGACGCCGGCGAGCGCCATCACGACTGCCAGATCCTGAATGAAGCCGATACCGTGGTGCATAGTCTTGTTCCTTACAAAAAGTAATCCAGAACGCGATGGTAACGCACGAACGGTTAAAAACCATTTAGCGAAGCACGAAGAACGAATACCAGCCCAGGCGTTCGGCGAAACTCGCGCCGCGTCGTTCGCTTTTGATCCATTCACGCCGATCGCGCCCGACGCGTCACAATACGGTTCTCGACTGCCCACCTTCGATCTCACGCCATGACCACCGCCACGTCACCCGCCGCGTCACCCGATTCAACGCCCTTCCCGCCGCTCGCCCAGCTCGCCGCCGATCTTGCCGCCGGCCGCACCACCAGCCGCGCGCTCGTCGAAGCGGCGCTCGAACGCATCGCCGATCCCGCCGGCCAGGGCGCCGCCGTTTTCGTGCGGGTCGACGCCAGCAACGCACGAGCCACGGCCGACGCGCACGACCGTCTGCGCGCGGCGGGCACCGTACTGTCGCCGCTCGCGGGCATTCCCGTGTCGGTGAAGGATCTGTTCGACATCGAAGGACAGGTGACGCGCGCCGGCTCGAAAGTGCTCGCGGATGCCGCGCCCGCGACCTCGGACGCCCCTGCCGTCGCGCGGCTCAAGCGCGCGGGCGCGGTGATCGTCGGACGCACGAACATGAGCGAATTCGCGTTCTCCGGCATCGGCCTCAACCCGCACTACGGCAATCCGCTGTCGCCGTACCGGCGCGGCGTGAAGGGCGACGAACGGGTGTCGGGCGGATCGTCGTCGGGCGCGGCGGCGTCGGTGGCGGACGGCATGGCGGCCGTCGCGCTCGGCAGCGACACGGGGGGCTCACTGCGCATTCCTGCCGCCCTGTGCGGCCTGACCGGCTTCAAGCCGACCGCCGACCGCGTGCCGAAGCAAGGCGGCGTGCCGCTCTCGCCGACGCTCGACGCCTTCGGTCCGATCGGCGCGACGGTCGCATGCTGCGCGCTCGTCGACCGGATTCTCGCCGGGCTGGAGCCGGTCGTCCCGGCTGCGCGGCGGCTGGAAGGCGTGCGTCTCGGCGTGCTGAACCATTTCGTGACGGACGATCTCGAGCCGGAAGTCGCGCAGGCCTACGACGCCGCGCTGAAGCATCTGGAGGCGGCGGGCGCGATCGTCAGCGACGTGCGCTTTGCGCCGCTCGACCGTCTCGCCGCGATCAACCGCTTCGGCTTTTCGCCGATCGAAGCTTACGCGTGGCACCGGCCGCTACTCGAAGCGCAGCGCGACGCGTACGATCCGCGCGTGCTCGCGCGCATCCTGAAGGGCCAGCCGGCGACAGCCGCCGACTATCTCGACCTGCTGGCCGAGCGCGCCGCCGTACTGGCCGAAGCGCATGCGATGTGGCAGCGCTTCGACGCCGTCGTCGCGCCGACGGTGCCGATCGTGCCGCCGCGCGTCGCGGGCCTGGTCGACGACGACGAAGCGTTCTTCCGCGCCAACGGCCTCGTGCTGCGCAACCCGAGTGCGTTCAATTTTCTGGACGCTTGCGCGATCTCGCTGCCCTGCCATCCGCGTGGCGGCGCGCCTGTCGGGCTGATGCTGGCCGCCGCGCCGCACGCGGACGACGCGTTGCTGGGAACAGGACGGGCCGTCGAAGCGGTACTGAATACGATTCGCTGAGATTTGTTGACATGGGCGGCGCCACATGCGGGGGCATCGGCATGCGCCGCGTGCTTCGGCTAGAATCGCCGCACCTTTTACCGAACTTCCACCGCTAGCAGGATCATGATTATCGACAACGTTACATTGCGCCGCGAGCGCAGTCTGCTCGTTCTACTCGGTTTGGTCTGTCTCGCGCTCGTTGGGGGCGCGCTTTATCTTCAGTTCGTCGAGCATGAAGATCCTTGCCCATTGTGCATTATCCAGCGCTATTTCTATCTGCTGATCGCGATCTTCGCGTTTCTCGGCGCGCGGATTCGCGGCTGGACGGGCGTGAGGCTGCTCGAACTGCTGGCGCTTTTGTCGGCGCTCGGCGGGCTGGTGACGGCCGCCCGGCACGTGTATGTGCAGTCGCATCCGAACTTCAGCTGCGGGTTCGACGCGTTGCAGCCGATCGTCGATGGTCTGCCGCCCGCTCACTGGCTGCCTGGCGTGTTCAAGGTCGCGGGGCTGTGTGAAACGCCGTATCCGCCGATTCTCGGGATTTCCCTGCCCGGCTGGTCGCTGATCGGGTTTGTGGTGGCGTTTGTTGCGCTTGCTTTTAGTCTTTGGCGGAATCGCCGGGCACGGTAGAGGGTGTCTTTCGGTTGGAGTTGTTGTGGTGCGGGCGTTGCCGGGTGGTGTTTCGGTTTTTGCGCTCGCATCCGCGATTTGCTTTTACTTTCGCTGGCATCCGCGAATTGTTAGCGTTGTTTCACGCGGCGCTGTGCGGGGCGTTCGCCTTTGCGCTGGCGTCCGCGTTTTGTTAGCGCGCTTCAGGCGTCGCCGGTCGGTGTTTTGGGCTTTGCGCTGGCATCCGCGATTCGTTAGCTTGCTTCACGCGTCGCCCCTGTGCGGGGCGGCACCTACTTTTCTTTGCCGCCGCAAAGAAAAGTAGGCAAAAGAAAGCGGCTCACACCGCCAGCCCTTGTTCTTGCCTGAGGGCCCCCAAAGGTTCTTACGCTTCACACGGCAATCACGTCATTCGTGTTCGTTGCAAGCGCTCTGAATGAGCGCCTCACCCGCTTCACACTCCCGCGTCGCAGCACGCCGCGCCAGACAGCCCACCGCCGCCCGGGTGGCAAACTGTGTCTAGGCTTTCGCGCCATACGCGCACCACTCCGGACCGATAGCGCACGCATCCCACCTTGTAAGAGCGCCGAGCCATACGACGCGACAACCTACACACAGTTTGCCACCTGGGCGGCGCATACCATTCGCTACCGCTGGCCCGGGTACGGGTAATTGAAGCGGGTGAGGCGTTTGTTCGAAGCGTTGGCAACGGGCAACAACCGGGGCGCTGGCGTGTGAAGTGTGGGGACGTTGGGGGCCCGTGGGCAAACGTCAAGAATTGGCGGTGTGAGCCGCTTTCTTTTGCCTACTTTTCTTTGCGGCGGCAAAGAAAAGTAGGTGCCGCCCCGCACAGGGGCGACGCTTGAAGCACGCTAACAATACGCGGATGCCATCCGCAAACACCAGCAAACCAAAACCAAACCAAAACCAAACCACAACTACTTACACACTTCAAACCCCCGCCCCACAAGGCTCCGCACGGAAATTCCCACATTCACAGGGCACCACGCCCGCCCCCTTCATGACGACCACCGAATAACCCCCATTCACCCGGGGAAATATTTTTAGGACAAAGTGGTGTTATGTTCGAGCATGGATGGCGATCTACGTGCGCGAGGCCGGCTACGGCGCGACCCCATGCGTAACGCGCGCCCGGTCCGCAATGTCTTCAGGATTCGCCGTGACAACGCAAACCATCCGCTTCTATCACCAGGGAACCGTCCGCGAAATCAGCGGCGCGCCCGCTTCGCGCACCGTGCTCCAGCACCTGCGTGAAGACCTGCGCTGCACAGGCACCAAGGAAGGCTGCGCGGAAGGCGATTGCGGCGCTTGCACGGTCGTCGTCGGCGAACTGGATTCGCGCGGACAACTCGCGCTCAAAGCCGTCAACGCGTGCATCCAGTTCCTGCCAACCCTCGACGGCAAGGCGCTCTTCACGGTCGAAGAGCTGCGCGCCGCGAGCGGCACACTGCATCCCGTTCAGGAAGCGCTGGTCGACTGCCACGGCTCGCAGTGCGGGTTCTGTACGCCCGGCTTCGCAATGTCGATGTGGGCGCTGTACGAGAACCACCCCGCAGGCGCCGGCCTGCCGACCCGCGACGAAATCAACACCGCCCTCTCCGGCAACCTGTGCCGCTGCACCGGCTACCGCCCGATCGTCGAAGCGTCGCAGAAAATGTTCGACGAGCAGCAGTATCCGCGCGTCGCGCTGGACCGCGCCGCCGTCGTCGAGGCGTTGCAATCGATCCAGCGAAACGACACCTTCGAATACCGCGCGCCCGACACGCGCGGCACCGACTACGGCACGCCCGCTTTCTTCGCCCCCGTCACGCTCGACGCGTTCGCCGCGCTGCGCGCGCAGCATCTGCATGCGCGGCTGCTGGCGGGCAGCACCGACGTCGGCCTGTGGGTCACGAAACAGTTCCGCGATCTGGGCGACATCCTGTATATCGGCAATGTCACCGAGCTGAAGACGATCGAACGCGACGCGCAGACGCTGACAATCGGCGCGGCCGTGTCGCTGGAAGACGCGTATGCCGCGCTGACAGCCGACTATCCCGAACTCGCCGAATTGTGGACACGCTTCGCGTCGCTGCCGATCCGCAATGCGGGTACGCTCGGCGGCAACGTCGCGAACGGTTCGCCGATCGGCGATTCGATGCCGGCGCTGATGGCGCTCAATGCGCTCGTCGTGCTGCAGCGCGAGCGCAAGACGCGCACATTGCCGCTCGACGCGTTCTACGTCGGCTACCAGAAGACGGCGCTCGAACCCGGCGAGTTCGTCGCGGCGATCCGCGTGCCGCGCCCCGCGCCGGATCTGCGCTTTCGCACCTACAAGGTCGCGAAGCGCTACGACCAGGACATCTCGGCCGTGTGCGGCGCGTTTGCGCTGCGCATCGTCGATGGCGCGATCGCCGATGCGCGCATCGCATTCGGCGGCGTGGCCGCGACGCCGAAGCGCGCGCAGCACGCCGAAGCCGCGCTCAAAGGCGCGGCGTGGGACGCCGCCACCACGCAACGCGCGATGGACGCGCTCGCCGCCGACTATCAGCCGCTCACCGACATGCGCGCGACCAGCGCCTATCGACTGAAAGTGGCGCGCAATCTGCTGTGGCGCTTCCATCTGGAAACACGCGACGCCAATCCGCTCGCGCTGTGCGACGTCAATGCGTTCGCATTCGACACAGCCGCGATGCCGGCCGCGGGCGCACAGGAGCAGAGGCCATGAACAAGCAGACGGAAGCCTTCGTTCATCACGCGTCGCTTGCCGCACACGACGCACAGGCTGCCATCGGCGTGCCGCTGCCGCATGAATCGGCGACGCTGCACGTGAGCGGCGAAGCGACCTACACCGACGACATCCCCGAGCTGGCGCAGACGCTGCATGCGGCGCTCGGCTTGTCGCGGCACGCACATGCGCGCATCGTGTCGCTCGATCTCGATGCCGTGCGCGCGGCACCCGGCGTCGTCGCCGTGCTGAGCGCCGACGACATTCCCGGCGAAAACAACTGCGGCCCCGTGCTGCACGACGACCCGATTCTCGCCGACGGCGAAGTGCTTTATCTCGGCCAGCCCGTCTTCATCGTCGTGGCGCAAAGCCATGAACTCGCGCGGCGCGCGGCGGCATTGGCGAAAAGCGACGACGTCGTGCGCTACGAGCCGCTCGAAGCCGTGCTTACTGCCGCCGAAGCGAAGGCGAAGAAGCAGTACGTGCTGCCGCCGCTGCATCTGAAGCGCGGTGCGCCTGCGGAGAGGATCGCGCAGGCACCGCACCGGATCGCAGGCACGTTCGAAGTCGGCGGCCAGGAGCAGTTCTATCTCGAAGGCCAGGTCGCGTATGCCGTGCCAAAGGAAATGGACGGCATGCTCGTCTATAGCTCGACGCAGCATCCGAGCGAGATGCAGCACGTGGTCGCGCATATGTTCGGCTGGCCGACGCATAGCGTGATGTGCGAATGCCGGCGCATGGGCGGCGGCTTCGGGGGCAAGGAATCGCAGTCGGCGCTGTTTGCGTGCGCGGCGTCGCTGGCCGCGCACCGCTTGCGTCGCCCCGTGAAACTGCGCGCCGATCGCGACGACGACTTCATGATCACGGGCAAGCGTCACGACGCGATCTACGAATACGAAGCCGGCTTCGACGAGGACGGCCGTATTCTCGGCGCCCGCGTCGAGATCGCGTTGCGCGCGGGGTTTTCGGCGGACCTGTCGGGCGCCGTCGCGACGCGCGCCGTGTGCCACTTCGATAACGCGTACTACCTGTCGGACGTGGACATCGTCGCGCTGCCGTGCAAGACGAACACGCAGTCGAACACCGCGTTTCGCGGCTTCGGCGGCCCTCAGGGCGCGCTCGTCATGGAAGTGATGATGGACGGCATCGCGCGCGAACTGAAGCGCGATCCCCTCGAGGTGCGCCGCGCGAATTTCTATGGCATCGACACGCGCAACGTGACGCCATACGGCCAGACCGTCGAAGACAACGTGATCGCGCCGCTGACGGATGAACTGATCGAGTCGAGCGACTACACAGCGCGGCGCGCGGCGATTGCCGCGTTCAACGCCTCGAGCCCCGTGCTCAAGCGCGGCCTCGCGTACTCGCCGGTGAAATTCGGCATCTCGTTCAACGTGCCGTTCCTGAATCAGGCGGGCGCGCTCGTGCACGTCTACAAGGACGGCTCAGCGCTCGTGAATCACGGCGGCACCGAAATGGGCCAGGGACTGAACACGAAGGTCGCGCAAGTGGTCGCGAACGCATTCGGCCTGCCGCTCTCGCGCGTGCGCGTGACGGCGACGGATACATCGAAAGTGGCGAACACATCGGCCACCGCCGCGTCCACAGGCAGCGACCTGAACGGCAAGGCGGCCGAAGCCGCCGCGCACGCCATCCGGGAGCGCCTCGCGGTGCTGGCCGCGAAAGAACTCGGCGGCGAAGCGAAGGACGTGACCTTCGAAAACGGTGAAGTACGCGCGAACGGTGCGGCGATGCCGTTTGCACAACTGGTCGGCGCAGCGTATCTCGCGCGCATCCAGTTGTGGTCCGACGGTTTCTATGCAACGCCGAAAGTGCATTGGGATGCGAAGACGCTGACGGGCCATCCGTTCTACTACTTCGCTTATGGTGCGGCGGTATCCGAAGTCGTGATCGATACGTTGACGGGCGAATGGAAGCTCGTGCGCGCCGACGTGCTGCACGACGCAGGGCAGTCGATCAATCCCGCCATCGACCTCGGCCAGGTGGAAGGCGCATTCATCCAGGGCATGGGCTGGCTCACGACGGAAGAACTCTGGTGGAACCGCGACGGCCGTCTGATGACGCACGCGCCGTCGACGTACAAGATCCCCGCCGTCAGCGACACACCCGCCGCGTTCAACGTGAAGCTGTACCACAACCCGAACGCGGAGCCGACCGTGTTCCGCTCGAAGGCCGTCGGCGAGCCGCCGCTGTTGCTGCCGTTCTCCGTGTTTCTCGCGATCCGCGATGCCGTCGCGGCCACCGCGCCCGATGCACCGCACGCGCCTGCACTGCGCGCGCCCGCGACGCCCGAGGCCATCCTCGATGCGATCGATGCGCTGAACACAAGCGCGCCTGTTGCAACAATCGCCGCAGTGGCCAGTCCAACTTCGCAGGAACCTGCGGGCGCGGGCACGACCGCCTAGCAATACACATGTGTGGAAGTGCCCGCGCGGCACGACCGCAACGCACACAAGATCAACCGGCTGCGCGGCCAACCCGCGCGGCCCCGTATGGAGAATTGCCGGATGCATGCCTGGCTCACCGATCTGCAGCAACTGCTCGCGCATGGCGACGCCGTCGTGCTCGTGACGGTCGCTCGCGCCGAAGGTTCGGCGCCGCGCGATGCCGGCACGAAGATGATCGTCACGCGCGATTCCGCGCGCCATACGATCGGCGGCGGGCATCTCGAATGGAAAGCGATCGAAAGCGCGCGACGGGTGTTGCGCGACGGCATGCGCGCGCCGAACATGCGGCGGCTCGAACGCTTCGCACTCGGACCGAGCCTCGGCCAGTGCTGCGGCGGCGCTGTCGTGCTCGCGTTCGAGCGGCTCGACATCGGCGACCTCGGTTGGGTGACGTCGCTGGCCAAACGCGTGGCGGCAGGCCAATCGACAGTGCGTAGCGTATCATTCGGCCCCGCACCCGATGCGGTGATGCTGTCCGATCCGGAACCGGGCGTCGAAAGCGCCGACTGTCTGCTGTGGGACGGCGCGGGATTCGACGACAGCAGCGCGCTGCTCACCGAAACCATCGCGCCGCGCGACTTCCCGGTGGTACTGTTCGGCGCGGGGCACGTGGGCGCCGCGCTCGTGCGCGTGCTAGCAACGCTGCCCTGCCACGTGCACTGGGTCGACGAACGCGATGCGCAGTTCCCGGCGCCCGATACGCTCGGCGCGACGAACGTGACGATCGAAGCGAACGACGCACCCGACGAAGCGATCGACAAGGCTGCGCCGCACACGTACTTCATCGTGATGACGCACAACCACGCGCTCGATCTCGATCTGGCCGAG
This sequence comes from Paraburkholderia caribensis, assembly GCF_002902945.1. Classification (NCBI taxonomy): domain Bacteria; kingdom Pseudomonadati; phylum Pseudomonadota; class Betaproteobacteria; order Burkholderiales; family Burkholderiaceae; genus Paraburkholderia; species Paraburkholderia caribensis. Next base: position 895,161 of record NZ_CP026101.1, on the reverse strand, counting down.
CGCATCCTGCGGCGCGGCGACTTCGCGTTCTTCGGCATGATCGGCTCGCATACCAAGCGCAAGCAGTTCGAGCACCGGCTTGCCGCGCGCGGGTTCGATCCTGCCGCGATTGCGCGGATGAAATGTCCGCTCGGCGTGGACGGCATCGTCGACAAGTCGCCGGAAATCATTGCGATTTCGGCGGCGGCGCAACTGCTGCAGGCTGTCGAGGCCAACGCGGCACACGCGGCGCAGACGGCCTGAACGTCGAACATGCATCGAACGCATTGGGGGACGTCCGACCAGCCATCGGGCGTTGAATACATCAACCGATAACCCGAATCATTGACCGACCATGACGACAACCACACTTTCCCCGCTAGCTCACAAGACGAACGGCGCACCGAAGGCCGAGCTGCACATTCATATTGAAGGCTCGCTCGAACCCGAATTGATCTTCAAGCTTGCCGAACGCAACGGCGTGAAGCTCGCGTACGACTCGATCGAAGCGCTGCGCGCCGCGTACGCGTTCACCGATCTGCAGTCGTTTCTCGACATCTACTATGCGGGCGCGAGCGTGCTGCTGAAGGAAGAAGACTTCTACGACATGACGATGGCCTACGTCGAGCGCGCGCTCGCGGACAACGTCGTGCATACGGAAATCTTCTTCGATCCGCAAACGCATACGGAACGCGGCGTGCCGATTGCGACCGTGGTCGCGGGCATCGAGCGTGCGCTGGCTGAAGCGGAAACACGCGGTCTGACGAGCAAGCTGATTCTGTGCTTCCTGCGGCACCTGTCGGAAGAAGATGCGCTGGCAACCTTCGACGAAGCGCTGCCGTTGTTCGACCAATACAAACACCGGCTGATCGGCGTCGGTCTCGATTCGTCGGAGCGCGGCCATCCGCCGTCGAAGTTCGAGCGCGTGTTCGCCAGGGCTCGCGACAAGGGCCTGAAGCTCGTCGCGCACGCGGGCGAAGAAGGCCCGCCGTCGTACATCTACGAAGCGCTCGACCTGCTGAAAGTGGACCGCGTCGATCATGGTGTGCGCAGCATCGAAGACCCGGCGCTCGTCACGCGGCTTGCCGACACGCGGGTCGCGCTGACGGTGTGCCCGCTGTCGAACCTGAAGCTGTGCGTGTTCGACGATCTGACCAAACACACATTGAAGGCGCTGCTCGACAAGGGCGTTGCCGTCACCGTGAATTCCGACGATCCCGCCTATTTCGGCGGCTACGTCAACGAAAACTACCTTGCGACGATCGATGCTCTCAAGCTCGACGACAGCGAGGTGTACACGATCATCCGCAACAGCTTCGAAGCGTCGTTCGTGACGCCTGCGGAGCGCGACGCGATGATCGCCAGACTCGATGCGCACTGGCGCGCATCCGCTTGATCCCCGCTTGATCTTATAGTTCGGAGACGGTTTCACCATGACTCAAACAGCTTATCGCGCGCAACTGCTGACGTTCAACGGCGACCCTGCGCAATCGTCCCATGCTGCCGTGTTCAACGAAGACGGCCTTCTGATCGTCGAAGACGGACATGTCGTCGCGGCGGGCGCGTATGCGTCCGTCGCTGCGCAGCTCGCGCCCGCCACGCAGGTGATCGAGATGCGCGACAAGCTGATCGTCCCCGGTTTCATCGATACGCACATTCATTATCCGCAGACGGACATGATCGCGTCGCCCGCGCCGGGGCTGTTGCCGTGGCTCGACACGTACACGTTCCCGACCGAGCGCGGTTTCAGCGACGCCGGCGTTGCGCAGGACACAGCGCGCTTTTTCATCGACGAACTGCTTGCGTGCGGCACGACGACGGCACTCGTTTACTGCACGGTGCACAAGCAATCGGCGGATGCCTTGTTTACTGAAGCGCAGCGGCGCAATGTGCGGATGATCGGCGGCAAGGTGCTGATGGACCGCAACTGCCCGGAGTTTCTGCGCGACACGGCGCAATCGGGCTATGACGACAGTGCCGAGCTGATTGCGCGCTGGCACAACAAGGGACGTCAGATGTACGCGCTGACCCCGCGTTTTGCTCCGACATCGACGCAAGCGCAACTCGAAGCGACGGGTGCGCTGGCGAAGCTGCATCCCGATGTGTTCATTCAGAGCCATGTTGCGGAGAATCATGACGAAGTGAAGTGGGTGGCGAGTCTTTTTCCTGGCCATCGCAGCTATCTCGACATCTACGATCACTATGGGCTGTTGCGCCCGCGTGCCGTGTATGGGCACTGTATTCATCTCGATGCTGAGGACCGCCGGCGGATGGCCGAGACGCGTGCCGTTGCGGCGCATTGCCCGACGTCGAATCTGTTTCTTGGAAGCGGCCTTTTTGATTTCGACAAGGCTGGGGAATCGGGTATGCCTGTAGCGCTGGCGACCGACGTCGGCGGGGGTACGTCGTTCTCCATGCTGCAGACCATGAATGAAGCGCATAAGGTTGCGCGGTTGGGTGGGCATCATTTGACCGCTACGCGGATGTTCTGGTTGGCTACTGCTGGCGCGGCAGAAGCGCTTGATCTTGCCGATCGGGTCGGGACGTTGAGGCCTCGGGCTGAGGCGGATTTTGTGGTGCTTGATCCTAAGGCTACGCCGTTGTTGGCGCGTAGGACTGCGCGGACTGAGTCGCTGGAGGAGCTGTTGTTTGCGTTTGCCCTGCTTGGGGATGATCGCGCTGTGTTTGAGACTTATGCCGCTGGGCAGTGTGTGCATCGGCGTGATGATGGCCGGCAGCATGTGGCTGGGAAAGCGCGTATCGCAGCTTGAGGTTTTTTTTGTCTGCGACGCTTTGGGTGGTCTGGCTGTTTTTTGCGCTGGTGTCTGCGGTTTGCTTTTGCTTTTGTTTTTGCTTTCGCTTTCGCTTTCGCTTTTGCTTTTGCTTTTGCTTTTGCTTTTGCTTTCGCTTTCGCTTTCGCTTTCGCTTTCGCTTTCGCTGGCATCCGCGATTCGTTAGCTCGCTTCAAGCGTCGCCCCTGTGCGGGGCGGCACCTACTTTTCTTTGCCGCCGCAAAGAAAAGTAGGCAAAAGAAAGCGGCTCACACCGCCAGTGCTAATTCTCGCCTGAGGGCCCCCAAAGGTTCTTACACTTCACACGGCATCCACATGACCCACGTTCGTTGCTAACGCTCCTGCCGTGCGCCTCACCCACTTCACGTTCCCGCGTCACGGCACGCCTTGCCGCGCAGTCCACCGCCGCCCAGGTGGCAAACTGTGTGTCGGCTTTCGCGCCATACGCGCACCACTCCAGACCAATAGCGCCTGCGTCCCACCCTGTAAGAGCGCCAAGCCATACGACGCGACAACCTACACACAGTTTGCCACCTGGGCGGCACATACCATTCGCTGCCGCCTGACCGGGTACGGGTAATCGAAGCGGGTGAGGCGCGCATTCAGCGCGCTGGCAACGCACACAAACAAGGGCGTTGCCGTGCGAAGTGTGGGGACGTTGGGGGCCCGTGGGCAAACGTCAAGAATTGGCGGTGTGAGCCGCTTTCTTTTGCCTACTTTTCTTTGCGGCGGCAAAGAAAAGTAGGTGCCGCCCCGCACAGGGGCGACGCGTGAAGCACGCTAACAATTCGCGGATGCCAGCGCAAAGACTAAAAACACCAAACCGCGACGCGCGAAGCACACTAACAATTCGCGGATGCGAGCGAAAAGTCAAACGCCCAACGTCGCCAGACAAAAACCAAACCAAACCCAAACCCTAAACCTTGCACACCTCATGCAACGCATTCAACCTACGCCCAGGATCAGCAACAAAAGGATTCGTCTCATCCCACGCATACCCGGCCAGCACGGCGCTGATCATGCGCCGAATCCCTGGCGTCTGTTCGGGATAGAAGATGATGTCCTGCAACTCGCCCGTATACCAGCGCTCGACGAAAGCCCGAAACGTATCGATCCCCTTACGCAGCGGAACATCATAAGCAGACTGCCAGTCAACACACTCGCCAGCAAACTGACGCACAAGCGTCCCAACCGCAAGATGCGCGGAGCGCAAAGCAATCGTCACGCCCGATGAAAACACCGGGTCCAAAAACTCACCCGCATTCCCGAGCAATGCAAACCCCGGCCCATGCAGCCGCTCGACATTCGCCGAATACCCGCCAATATGCCGCACAGGCATCAAAAACGGCGCATTGCCGATCAGGCGATTCAAAGTAGGCTCACTCTGGATCAACGCCCGCAGCTTCCCCTCACGCTCGGCCTCGGGCAAATCGAGAAACGCAGCCTCCGACACGCATCCCACCGACGAGCGCCCGTTCGCCAACGGAATCATCCAGTACCACACATCGCGATGCTCGGGATGCACGGCCACCGTGATCTTGTTGCGGTCGTGCGCGTCGACAGGAATGCCATCGCGCACATGCGTGAAGATGGCCGCACGCGTCGGCATGCGCGTCGGCGCCTCGAGATTCAACAACCGCGGCAGCACGCGCCCAAAGCCGCTGGCGTCGAGTACGAAGCGCGCCTGCACCCGATACGCGTTGCCCGCTTCGTCAGATACATCCAGCACGGGCGCATCGCCCGTCTTCATCGCGTGCACCGTGTGGCCAAAGCGCACGTCGGCACCTTGCTGCACCGCGCAGCGGATCAGCAGATCGTCGAACGTCGCGCGCTCCACCTGGTAGGTCGTGCCCCAGCCTTCCGAATGCTTGTCGCGAAAGTCGTAAGCGCACGACTGGTCGCGATACACGAAGTGCGCGCCGTTCTTGTACTGAAAGCCCGCTTCGACAACGGCCTGAAGCATGCCCGCCTCTTCGAGGTAAGCCATGCTCTGCGGCAACAGGCTTTCGCCAATCGAGAAACGCGGAAAGTGCTGGCGCTCGAGCACGAGCACGGAACGCCCCGCCTTGCGCAACAGCGCCGCCGCAACGGCACCCGACGGCCCCGCTCCGACGATCGCCACGTCCACCGACGCATTCATCGACGAATCCATATTCATTGATCTTCCTTCACATAACGTATTGCGCACGCAACGCTTTCCATCCTTACCAGCGATTACAATGTCGCACAAATATCCAGATCAAAAACCAGCTAAAGACCATCACCGACCGGGGAATAACGTGCAGTCCACCGAATCATCCAGCGTGACGGGCCGCGTAGCGAACAACGTACCGCACGGCGTACCCTTCGTACCGGAAACAGCGTTCGGCGTCTGGTTCCTGCGCACCCATACGTGGGAGCATCACGTGCTGCGCGTCGCAATCAACGACCTCAAACGCCTGATCGATACGCCACTACCCGCTACACCCGTCATCGTCGACGTCGGCTGCGGACAGGGCATTTCGTTCCGGCTGCTCGCGCAAGCGTTCAAGCCGCAACACATCATCGGTATCGATTTTCATGAGCCGTCGCTCGAACTGGCCAGGCAGGCCGCGCAAGTTTGCCGGCAGCATGCCGACACCCGCGCCACCGCAATCGACGTGCTGCACGGCGACTGCGCGAACCTGCCGCTGCCCGACGCGAGCGCCGACATCGTGTTCTGCCATCAAACCTTCCATCATCTCGTCGAGCAGGAACGCGCGCTCGGCGAGTTCCGCCGGGTCCTGAAACCGGGCGGCGTGCTGCTGTTCGCCGAATCGACGGATGCGTACATCAAGTCGTGGGTGATCCGCCTGCTGTTCCGTCATCCGATGCATGTGCAGAAAAGCGCCGACGGCTACCTCGACATGATCCGCCGCAGCGGCTTCACGTTCGGCGCGCACAACGTCTCGCTGCCGTATTTGTGGTGGAGCCGCGCCCGAGACTTCGGCCTGCTCGAACGTCTGCACATCTACACGCCGAAGCCCGGCAAGCGGCGCGAAACGCTCGTCAACGTCGCCGCCGTCAAAAACGATTGACGGCATCGGGCGGCTGCATCGCAGATCGGCGCTGCAACCGCCCACAGCATCTAAACCGTTACTTCTTCAGCGTCACCACATCACCCTTCAACGCAACGCCAGCAATCACCGCGCCCGCACCGCAGGTGAACTCCGTTGCGCTCTCGCGCACTTCGTTCTTGTAGTTGCTCTTGATGTTGATGACGGCGTTGCCGCCTTCCTTGCGCGCGCGATCCTGCAGTTCGATCACGGCCGACAGGAACACGTGCTGGCATGCCGTCTCGTCGCTCTTGCCGAACGCGTTGGTCTTCTTGTTCGTCGCGAACTCGCCGAAACTCTTCACGACGCCCGGATGCTTCTGCCCCGCGAAATACAGCGGGATATCGTCGCCGACTTTGCCCGGCTCGCTCGCAAGCGCGGCGGCGACGGGATAGCTCTCGACGCTGTCGCGCGCAAAAGCGTGCGAGGCGACGCAGGCAACGACAGATGCACAGATCAGGTGACGCTTCATGGTGATTCCCCTCGTGGTTGGAATTGTTATTGCGTTTCGAGCATCACGACATCGCCGCGCACCGCGAGCGTCGATCCATTCAGGCTCGCGCCGCAGGTGAACTCGGTCGAAGAGGCCGATTCGTTATGCTGAAAGCGCGTCCTGATGTCGACGACGGCGTTCGCGTGTTGCGTGCGCGCATAGTCACGCAGTTCCTGCACGGCCTTTTCCAGCGCAATACTGCAGTTGGCCTCCGGGCTGTTTTCCACTTTGCGCAGCACGCGTACGGCAAATTCCTTGTTGCCGAACGACTGCTTGACGGGCGCATGCGCCTGGTCGCCGAAGTAAAGCGCGACGTCTTGTCCGTTCTGCGTCTTGACCGCGGCCGGCATCGGCAGCGATTTGATTTTGGTCGTGCAACCCGCCTGCGTGAGCACGACGGCCGCCACCAACCCCAGTGCGATTTTCGTTTTCATTGTTCGAATTCCCTTTTTAATGTTTATTCTGCGTACTACTGCTTGCTTCGCTTGTCTGCTTGCCTGTAATTGAGCCCGACAGGCGGCGGTCAAATCCTTGCGAACATCAGGCTCGCGCAACTGCCGCCAAAACCGAACGACATCGACAACGCACTATTCACGTGCGCTTCGCGCGTCGCCTGCACGAGCGGCATGGACTGCGCGAGCGGTTCGAGATGCTCGACGCCCGCCGTCCCTGCGATAAAGCCGTCACGCATCATCAGCAGCGTGTAGATCGCTTCGTGCGCGCCGCATGCGCCGAGCGGATGCCCCGTCAAACCCTTCGTCGACGAAAACGGCGGCACGTCATCACCGAACACCGCTCGTAGCGCGCGCAGTTCTTCGACATCGCCGAGCGGTGTCGATGGTGCGTGCGCGTTCAGGTAGTCCGGGCGCGTCTCCGCCTCGTCTAGCGCCGCCTGCATCGCACGCGCGATGCCGTGCGCGTGCGGCGTCACCATGCCCGCGCCATCGGTGCCGTGGCCAAAGCCCGTCACCTCCGCGTAGATGCGCGCGCCGCGCGCCAGCGCATGGTCGAGCGCTTCGAGCACGAGCACGCCGCCGCCCGATGCGATCACGAAGCCGTCGCGCGCGGTATCGTACGGACGCGACGCGCGCGCGGGCGTATCGTTGAAATGGCGCGACAACGCGTGCATCGCGTCGAACATCAGCGTCATGTTGTCGTGCAGGCATTCGCTGCCGCCCGCGAGAACGATCTGTTGACGCCCCGTCTGAATCAGCTGCATTGCCTGGCCGATCGCGAGTGCCGACGTCGTGCAAGCCGACGACGGCGAATACGTGACGCCCTCGATGCCGAACACCTGCGCGACATTCGCCGACGCCGTGCTGCTCATCGCCTGCGGCACCGTGTACGGCGGCGTTTTCTCGACGCCGCGCACATGCGCGACTGCCATCGCCTCGTCGTACGCCGACATCGTGCCAACGCCCGAGCCGATCACGGCGCCGACGTCCGGCGAGCGCAGCAACGCGAGATCGAGGCCCGCGTCGTCAATCGCCTTGCGTGCCGCGTGACAGGCAAAGCGCGCCGTGTCGCCCATGAAGCGTTCGAGCTTGCGTTCGAACGGCGGCTCCCCCGCCACCGACGCCACGCCCGCGACCTGCGTGCCGAATCCGCGCTCACGCCACGCGTCGATGCGCGTGATGCCGCTGCGCCCCGCGCGCAACGCGTCGCTCACGTCGTCGAGCGTATTGCCGATGCACGACACGATGCCCATGCCCGTGACGACCACCCGCTGCAAGCCTCGCGACCCTGGCAAACGCCTCATCGGATGCGCCTGAAAATCAGCGACGTATTGATGCCGCCAAACGCGAAGTTGTTGCTCATCACATAGTCGGCGTCGATGCTGCGCGCTTCGCCCCGGATGTAATCGAGCGGCGCGCACGCAGGATCGACTTCCGTGAGATTGAGCGTCGGCGCGTACCAGTTGCGCTTCATCATCTCGATCGTCCACCACGCTTCGAGCGCGCCGCACGCGCCGAGCGTATGGCCGACGTAACTCTTCAGCGACGAAATCGGCATGCGCTCGCCAAAGGTTTGCGCCGTCGCCTGGCTTTCCGCGACGTCGCCGCGATCCGTCGACGTGCCGTGCGCATTCACATAAGCAATCGCGTGCGCGTCGAGCTTTGCGTCTTCCAGCGCGAGCTGCATCGCGCGCGCCATCGTGGCCGCCGTCGGCTGCGTCATATGCGCGCCGTCCGAATTGCAGCCAAAGCCGACGATCTCCGCATGAATCGTCGCGCCACGTGCCTTCGCATGTTCGTACTCTTCGAGCACGAGCGTCGCCGCGCCCTCGCCGACCACCAGACCGTCGCGCTTCGCATCGAACGGACGCGGCGTCAGATGCGGCTCGTCGTTGCGCGTGCTGGTCGCATAGAGCGTATCGAACACAGCCACAGCGGGCCCCGACAGTTCTTCCGCGCCGCCCGCGAGCATCAGTGTCTGCTTGCCCGTCGCGATCGCTTCATACGCGTAGCCGATCGCCTGACTGCCCGACGCGCACGCCGACGAGGTCGGCACGATGCGGCCTTTCAGGTCCCAGAACAGGCTCACGTTGACGGCCGTGGTGTGCGGCATCATCTGCACGTAGCTGTTCGATGTGACGTTGGACATCGAGCCCGTTTCGAGCATCGTGCCGAAGGCGCGGATCGGTTCGACCGAACCCGACGACGAACCGTACGCGACGCCCATGCGGCCGTCCTTGATCGATTCATCGTTCGCGAGGCCCGCGTCGGCGAGCGCCAGTTCGCTCGCGCGCACCGCGTACATCGACACCGCGCCCATTGCGCGCGTCTTCTTGCGCGGCCAGTCGGCGGGTTGCACGAACGCGGGCAGCGGCGCCGCAAGACGCGTATGCAGCGACTCGAAGTAGTCCCATTCCGGCATGCGCCGCACTGCGTTGCGGCCCGCCTTCAGCGCGGCTTCGATCTCGTCCCAGCGGCTGCCGAGCGCCGTGACGCCACCCATGCCCGTAACGACGACGCGCTTCATCAGATCATCCCGCCATTGACGCCGATCACCTGGCGCGTCACGTACGACGCCGCATCCGACATCAGGAAGCTGACCGCCGCCGCGACTTCAGCCGGTTGCCCGACGCGGTTCATCGGCACGGTCTTCAATGCATGTTCGAGCGGCATGTCGTCGAGCATGCCCGTTTCGATCAGCCCCGGCGCCACGCAGTTGACCGTGATGCTGCGCGACGCGAGTTCGACGGCGAGCGCCTTGGTCGCGCCGATCAGCCCTGCTTTTGCCGCGCTGTAGTTGACCTGTCCGCGATTGCCCATCACGCCCGACACCGACGCGATCGTCACGATGCGGCCGCCCTTTTTCGCGCGGACCATCGGCATGGTCAACGGATGCACGACGTTATAGAACGCGTCGAGACCCGTTTCGATCACGACATCCCAGTCTTCGTCGGTGAGCGCGGGAAAGGCCGCGTCGCGCGTCACGCCCGCACTGCACACGATGCCGTAGTACGGGCCGTGTGCAGCGATATCCGCCTCGAGCACTTCCCGGCAGACGGCGCGCTCGCGCACGTCGAACTGCAGCACGCGCGCCGAGCCGCCCTGCGCCGCGATGCCCGCCGTGACGGCCTCGGCTTCCGTGCGGCCCGTGCGGCAATGAACGGACACCGCGAAACCATCCGCCGCCAGTTGATAGGCAATCGCGCGGCCGATGCCGCGGCTGGCGCCCGTAACCAGAACTCGCCGGCTCATGAACTGATACTCCCTTCGATGAACGTGTGAAAATCGCCCGGTTGATAGACCTTGATGACGGCGTCCGCGTAACGTGTGCCGTCGTGATCGATCGTGCATTCGTAGGCGCTGTGGCCTGCGTCGCTGCGCAGCACTTCCTGCACGTCGATCGTCAGCCGCGCGTCGCGCGCAAACGCACTCACATGCGCCTGGTAGCTGCGCGTGCCGAGCAGCACGCCGGGGCGCGCGCGGCCGCCCGCACGCATCGCCAGCAGCGCCACGTGCGCGGCCACGCCCTGCGCCATCAGCTCGATGCCGATCCATGCAGGCATCGCGCCGTCTTCGTCCGCGTACCATGCGTCGCCGCGCACGGTCGCGTACGCCGTCAATGCTTCGTCGCCGCACGCACTCACCCCGTCGACCAGCAGCATCGTGCCGCGATGCGGCAGGATCGTGTCGATGGGGGGAAAGGCTTCGCTGGTCTCAGGTGTGGCCGTCATATCGTTATGTTCGTTGCTGCGTGCGTTCGCGCGGTTCAGCGCGCCAGGATCAGGCTGACGTTGCTGCCGCCGAACGCGAACGAATTGCTCATCACGTAGTGCGCGCCGTCGCGTGGAATGCGCCGCTCGTCCTGCACGAGATCGAGTTCGGGCAACGCCGGATCGGCTTCGCCGTCCCATTGATGACGCGGCATCGCCACGTCGTCGCGGGCGAGCATCAGCCAAGCAAAGCCGAGCTCCGTGGCGCCCGCCGCGCCGAGCTGGTGCCCCGTGAGCGGCTTCGTGCCGCTCGCGGGCACGCCGTGCGCGAAGACGCGCGACATCAGATGCGCTTCCATGTCGTCGTTCTTGCGCGTGGCTGTCGCATGCAGATTCACATACGCAATCGCCGACGCCTCGACGCCCGCGTCCCGCAACGCCTCGCGCAGCGCCAGTTCGCCGCCGACGCCCTGCGGGTCCGGCGCGGACACATGATGCGCGTCGCTCGATTCGCCCGCGCCCGCCAGCCGCACTTCGCCTTCGTCGCGCGTCATCAGGAACACGGCTGCGCCCTCGCCGACGTTGATGCCGTTGCGGTTGCGGCTCATTGGATTGGTGCGCGTGACGCTGGTCGATTCGAGCGACGCGAAGCCCTGCACCGTCAACTCGCACAGCGTATCGACCCCGCCGACGATCATCGCGTCGCATACGCCCAGCTGCAGTAAACGGCGCGCCGACACGAATGCTTTAGCGCTCGACGTGCAGGCCGTCGAAATCGTGAACGCGGGCCCGAGCACATTCAGCGCGGCGGCTGCGAATGGCGCGGCTGTGCCGATCTCCATCTGCCGGTAGTTGAAGTCGTCGGGCAGCTCACCCGCTTGCGCCTGGTGCACGAAGGCGACCTCGGCCGCGTCGATACCCGACGTGCTCGTGCCGAGCACGACGCCGATGCGCTGCGAGCCATAACGCTCGCGCGCCGCCTCGATCTGCGGGCGAATCTGTTCGAGCGCCGCAAGCAGCATGCGGTTGTTGCGGCAATCGAAGCGTTTGAGCGCCGCGGGCGGTGCGATATCGAGCGGCGTCGACACGCGGCCGACGAACTGATCGCCGATGCCCGTGTGCATCAATCCCATGCCGGGCGATTGCGCGGCTTCGAGCGCGGGCACGATCGAAGCGACGTCGCCACCGAGCGCATTGACCATGCCGAGCGCATGCAGATAAACAGGGGGCAGCGTCATGCAACTCTCCTTCTTCCGGGCGGCATGCCGATCGGCGCAAGCAGCACCGATACGAGAATGCCGAGCGCCAGCGTGGCGCCAAAACTCTTCAATGCGGGCATCGCGCTCAAGCCGAGCATGCCGAACGACAGCAGCGTGGTCGCCGCCGACAGCAGCACGCCCGTCCACACCGCGCCGAGATCGGCGTGATCGCGCAGGCAGCCTTCGCGCAGGAATACCGCATAGTTTGCGCCGACGCCGAGCACGAGCATCAGCGCGAGGCAGTTGAACAGATTGAGCGGCACGCGCGCGTAGCCGAACGCGGCGAGCGTCACGCCGATGGCGAGCAGCACGGGCAGCGTCGTCGCGATGCCGCCGCGCGGCGTGTAGCGCACCATCAGCAGAATCAGCACGAGCAGCAGCGCGCCCGCGAGCCAGATGCCGCTGTCGATGCGATAGGCGCCGAACAGCTTCGACACGCTCGCGGCCTTGTCGACGAACACGACGCCATCGACGGAATGCGCAGCTTTGATCAACGCGGCGACGTTTTGCGGCGTCACGCGCTGCGGAATCACGATAGCGGCGTAACCATGCTCACCGCGCGCGTCCACGGCACCCAGCCACAAATGACGGTACGGTTGCGACCAGGGCGCGGCGAGCCAGCGCTCGACCGTCAAAGGCGCTGGATTCGATTTCGCGTAAGCCGCGAGCCAGGCATCGGCGACTTCGTCGCGAAAGCCCGCCTGCAGCAGCATCGAACGCAGCGCGGCGGGATCGTCGAATACGTGCTGCGCGAGCACGTTGCGCGCGCCGGCCTGGCGTTGCGCCGACGGCACGAATTGCGTCACCGATTGCCAGCCATTCACGGCCTGCGCGCCGCTCAACGCATCGAGCTTCGCGCCGAGCGCTTCCGCGCGCTGCAACACGGTTTCCTGCGACGGCCCGCGCACGACGAAGAACTGCGCGGTGTTGTCGACGCCGATCGCATTGCGCACCTGATCTTCCTGCGCGACCAGCGCGGGATCGCGCTGGATCAGCAGATGGATGTCGTCGTCACTGGTGAGGCGCAGCCAGCCGGGAATCGCGATCAGCACGAGCACGCCCGCGACGATCCACGCCCGCCGCCCGCCGATGACCGCGTGCCAGCGTTCGAGCAGTGTCGCGGCGCGCAGGAACAGGCGCCGCTGGGCGTGCTTCGGTCCCTTGACGAGCAGCACGGGCAGCAGCCACAGCACGGACGCGAATGCCGTGCAGATACCGGCGATCGCAAAGCACGCGATCTGCTTGAGCGCCGGGAACGGCACCCACGCGAGGATCGCGTAACCGAGCAGGCTCGTCGCAAGCGCAACGGTCAGCGCGGGCCGCACCGAGCGTGCGCCCTGCCGCGCGTTCCAGCCACGCTGTGCGCCGAGGTAGACGACGAAATATTGAATCGAGTAGTCGACAGCCTCGCCGATCAGGCTCGCGCCGAACACGAGCGTCAACAGATGCAGCTTGCCGAACACCAGCATCGTGACGGCGAGCGCGCAAACAATGCCGAGCGCCGTCGACACGAAACCGAACAGCAACAGTCGCGGCGAACGGAACACCCACAACATCAGCAGCGCGATGCCGCACGCGGACGCCACGCCGATCAGATGCACTTCGCGCTCCGACGCGCTGCGCGCCGATTCCGCGTAGAACACAGCGCCCGTGCGCGCAATGCTCGCATCGGGGTAACCCGTCTTCAGCGACGCTTGCGCCTGCGCAACGGCCGACAGCACCGCGCGCTGGGTTTGCGATTCGTACGCGGAACCGGGCAGGGTCGTGACGACGAGCACGCTCGTCAGGTCGCCGCGCTGCGCGACGAGCATGTTGTCTTCGAGATCGAGATTCGAGGTGGCGAGCGGCAAGCCGCTCAGGAAGTGTTCGAGCCAGCCGAAGGGATCGTCGGCGAGTTGCGTGGCGAGCGGGCCGCGCACCGGGTTGTAGAGGCGCTGCAGCAGCGCATCGTGCAGCGACGCCGTGTTACTGGCAATCGCGTCGCGATCTTCGCGCGTCAACAGGCCGAAGCGATACGGCATGTACAAGCCGCCGATCTGCGACATGTCGAACGGCGGCAACTCCGCCGTCACCGACGCGAACGCGCCGCTCTTCTGCAACGCCGCGCCGAATTGTTTCGCCGCCGCTTTTGCGCGCGCGTCGTCCTTGTCCGTCACCAGAAACACCGTGCGATCGCCGAGCGCGTTGGCGAGCGTATCGACGGCTTTTTCAGCGACGGGATCGGCTTCCGTCGCGGGCAGCAGCGCGAGCAGATTCGTCTCCAGCGGCGACGGCCCCATGAAACGGAAGACGCAGTACAGCGAAGCGACGAGCGCGAGCGCGAGCCATGCGGCCCGGATGCCCCACAACTGCGTCTTGGTCCACTGTCGCGCCATCAGCATCATTGTGCTCCAAGCAGCGTGCGCTCGCCGGGCGAGAGATCGTTGATCGCTTCGCTCTTCGCGAACTCGATCTGCGTGACGTCGCCGTTCGCCAGCGCGATACGCAGCGTCTGCAGGAACTCGCCGCCCGTCATCTGCAAGCCCTTGATGGACTGCGCAAGCTGCGGCTGGTTCGGCTTCAGTTCGAGCTTCCATTGCGACGGCGTGCCCTGCGCGTCGACATCGAACTGCGAATAGAGCGCGGAAAGATCGCCGCCCAGCATCGCGCGCATCATCTTCGAGACTTGCGCGACACCACGCACACCCTGTGCGCTCTTCATATTGACGCGCTTGCCGTTCGCGTCGACTTCGCTCACGCCTGCGTCGGTGATCACATACGTCGCCTTGTACGGCGTATCGACGCGCCAGATCACGCCGCGCTCCCGGAAGAAAACGAGCGTGCCCGTGCTCACCAAAGGCTGCTTCATGGCGGACAGCGTCTGCGTCTGCGTGAACTGCGCGCGTACACCCTTCGTTTGTGCGAGACGGGACGCGACCTGCGAAACGAGCGCGGCGTTGCTGTTCTGCGCCTGAGACTGCGTCTGCTGTGTCGCAGCGTATGAATTCACGCCCGCCACGGCAAGCAACGCAGCGATCAATGCGGCGCGTAGTGTCAACGTGACCATGCGTGCTCCAGCTTTTCGAACACGACAGGCGGCGACACGAACTGCGTTTCCTGCGTCGCGGCCTCGATCGCGACCTGGATCGTGTAGCCCTTCGTCAGCCGCGTGCCCGTGGCGCAATCGACGATTTCATAGCCTATTTTCAGGCGGTTTTCGAATTCGAGCAGCTCCGTGCGCACGTCGATGCGCTGCCCATACGTCGCGGGCCGTACGTACTTCAGATGTGCCTCGACGATCGGCCACAGATAACCCGACGCCTGCATCTCGCGGTAGTCGTAGTCGAATGCGCGCAACAACGCGGCGCGGCCGATCTCGAAGTACTTCAGATAATGGCCATGCCAGCAGACGTTCATCGCGTCGACATCATGAAACGGCACTTCGACGATTGCACTCGCCTTCAACGTCTTGCCCTGGTGGCGCTCATTCATGATGCGCGCCTCCTTCAACCAGCGCGCAATCGGCAATGCGCGCCGTCAACGCGCGCAGATCGCTTTCGAGCGCACGGTCTTCGTCGACGAACGGCGACATCGCGGCCACCTCTTGAGCGAATGCACGCAGCGGCGCGGGCACGTTCGTCTCACCGTTGATGCGCACGCGCAACTTCAGCGCCTGCACGGTGGCGAGCGTATGCGCGGCTGCGACCTGCTCCGTCAGTTCGAGCACGCGCAGGCAATCGCGCGCGGCGATCGTGCCCATGCTGACCTTGTCCTGGTTGTGCGCTTCCGTCGAACGCGAAAAAACGCTGGCGGGCATCGTATGTTTCAGCGCTTCCGCCGTCCACGCCGACGACGAAATCTGCACCGCCTTGAAACCGTGATTGATCGGCGCGCGCGCCGGGGTCGCCCCCGTCAGGTTGCGCGGCAAGCCGTTGTTGAACTTGTCGTCGACGATCAGCGCAAGCTGCCGGTCCATCAGATCCGCGAGATTGGCGACGGCCGTTTTCAACGCGTCCATCGCGAACGCGATATGGCCGCCGTAGAAGTTTCCGCCGTGCAACACGCGCTCGCCGTCCGGGTCGATCAGCGGATTGTCGTTCGCGCTGTTCAGTTCGTTCTCGACGTCGCGCCGAACCCACGACAACGCATCGACCGCCACGCCGATCACATGCGGTGCGCAGCGGATCGAATAGCGATCCTGCAGGCGATGGCCCGGCGTATCGTCGCGGCCCGCCAGGTCCGCGCGTATCCATGCAGCGGCTTCGGCCTGGCCTGCGTGCGGCTTCGCTTCGAAGATCATGGCGTCGAAATGCGCGGCGCGCCCATCGAGCGCAACCGTCGACAGCGCCGTCAAACGCGACGCAAGACGCGCGAGATGTCCGGCACGCGCAAACGCGAGACACGCGAGGCCCGTCATCACGGCCGTGCCGTTCATCAGCGCGAGACCTTCCTTCGGCGCGAGCGTCAGCGGCGCGTGGCCGAGCTGCGCCCACACGCCGGCGGCATCGCGCAGCGTGCCGTCGAACATCACCTCGCGTTCGCCGACGAGGGCAGCCGCCACATACGACAGCGGCGTCAGATCGCCGCTCGCGCCGACCGAGCCTTCCGAAGGAATACGCGGCAGCACGCGATGGTTGATCAGATCGGCGAGCCGTTCCAGCAGCACCGGCCGCACGCCCGAAAAGCCGTATGCCAGCGAGTTCAGACGCGCGGCGATCACGGCGAGCGCTTGCGCGTCGTCGAGATACGCGCCCATGCCGCAGCCGTGATAGCGCGTCAGTTGCAGCGGCAAGGCTTCGACGAGTTCCATCGGCACATCGACGACGCACGCATCGCCATAGCCCGTGTTCACGCCGTACACCGTTTCGCCCGCGGCGAGATGACGGCGCAGAAAATCCGCGCCGCGCTGAATGCGCGAACGCCACGCCGGGTCGCCGCTCAGCGCGACAGTGGCGCGCCCCTTCGCAATCGCGACGACCTCTTCGATCGACAGCTTGCGCCCGCCGACCACCACCGCACGCGGCGTTGCCGTGCGTGCGGCGCGCGCGTGCGTCTCGTCGATCAGATCATGTTCCGACATTCGCGTCTCCGTGCGGGATGCCACTCGTTATCGTCTTTCGGGGACGCGCCCAGAAATCGAAGAAATTGAACCATTGATAAGGCGCCTTGCGGCAATAGTGTTCGAGGCGCGACGCATAGCGCTGCGCCCAGGCCGCGATATGCTGCGCGCGTTCGCGGCGCGGCAGTTCGATGCGCTCGGCGAACGGCTCGAAGTACAGGCGGTAACGCTCGCGATTTCGCTCGTCGCGCTCTTTCAGGCAGAAGAACAGATACACCGGGCAGCCGAGCGCATGTGCGAGCACATACGGCCCTTGCGCGAACGGCGCCGTCGCGCCGAGAAATTGCGCGTCGGTGGTGCGGCCCGACTCGCGCGCGGGCACGCGGTCGCCGACGATCACCAGCAGTTCGCCCGCGTCGATGCGCTCTTGCATCATCATCGACGTCTCGGGTCCGAAGTCGCTGACCTGCACGAGCCGTTTCGCGAACTCGCTGTTCGCCGTCGAGAGCACGCTGTTGAAGCGCTTCGCGTGCTCGGTGTACACGATGGCCGTGACCTTCGCATGGCCGCCGTTCGCGGCGAGCGCGCGCGTCATTTCGAGGTTGCCCAGATGCGCGCCGATCACGAGCGCGCCGCGGCCGCTCGCGACCAGCGCATCGAACGCGGACGAATCGTCGAAGATCACGTCGTTGGAATCGATGCGGCCCGACCAGGCGGCGAGCTTGTCGAGACCCGATTGCGCGAAGGCCAGCATCTGCCGGTAAGCGGAACGCCAGCCCGGACGCGGCGTGCGCTCGCCTTGCGCAGCCTGTTCGAGATGCGTGAAATACGTGCGCGACGCAGAGCGCGCGGCGCGGCCCGTCATCAGAAAGTACGCGACGATGGGATGCAGCCACAATGCGGTGAAGCGCATGCCGAACAGTTTGCAACTGAGCGCAAGCAGCGTCATGCCGAGGCGGCTGCCGCGCTCGGCCATGCGCCACCATTTCGCGTTGTCGCCATTCCCATGCGAAGCGGCGGACTTGCGCGGCATGAACTTGTGCGCGAGCAGCAGCGGCAGACGCAACAGCATGCCGCATACGAGGCGCGTATGACTCGCGCTGATGCGCACGTTGTCCCACAACACGTCGAAGTGCGACACGCCGTCCATCGCGTACGTGACGCGCGTCGGAATGGCGCGGAACGCGAGACGCCGCCAGTACAGCCGCACGAGAATCTCGATGTCGAAGTCCATGCGGGTCGGCAGATCCACGCTGTCGATCAGCGCGCACGCCGCTGCGAGCGGATAGAGACGAAAGCCGCACATCGAATCGCGGATCGTCAGCGACAGCGTTTCGATCCACACCCAAACATGCGTCAGATAGCGGCCATAAAGACGCGACTTCGGCACGCTCTCGTCGTAGACCGGCCGCCCGAGAATCACGGCGCCCGGCTCGGCGCGCGCGGCAGCGAGGAAAAGCGGCACATCGTTGGCGTCGTGCTGACCGTCCGCGTCGATCTGCAACGCGTGTGTGTAGCCGGCGCGCTTCGCCGCGCGCAGTCCCGCCATCACGGCCGCGCCCTTGCCGCCGTTGACGGGCAGCCGCAGCAGCGTCATCTGCTCGCGACGCTGGCAAGCGAGCTCCGCGAGCACGGCTTGCGTCGCTTCATCGCTGCCGTCGTCGACGACGAAGATGGGCAGGCCGTGCACGGCCAGACGCTCGACCGTGCCGCCGATCGCGTCCTTGTGGTTGTAGATCGGAATGACGATGCACGCGCTGAAACCTGCGTCGCTCATGCGCGCTCCCGATACACGATCACGCCCGACGCACTGTCGCGGCCTTCGACGCGATACGCGAACTGCACGCGCCGCCGCGCGGCATCGTGCGACAGCTTCAGGTCGAGCACGGCGCCCGGCATCACGGGCGCGGTGAACTTCAGGCGGTCGACGGATTCGATCTCGCGCACGCCCGTCACGTGCGCGGCGGCAAGGCGGATCGCCCAGTCGAGCTGCACGACGCCGGGAAGAATCGGCAGGCCGGGAAAGTGGCCTTCGAAATGAACGAGTGTGGGCGGCACGCGCAGTTCGTAGTGGACGTCGTCACCGTTACGCGCTTCGGACAGCAGTTCGAAGCCGTCGTCGCGCGGCTCGAAAGCCGCGGCCACGGCTGCGGCGGGCAGCTTGCCGCGCGCGTCGAACGGCAACCCAATGCGAAAGCGCCAGTGACGCGGCAGCACGACCACGTCGAAGTAGGCGGCGAGATGGCGGCGCAAGGTCTTCGCGAGCGCGACGCGCCCCTCGTGGCGTAACGCCGCGCCGCCTGCATCGTTGAGCGCGACCACCGCGCCCAGACGTTCGCGCGACGCACCCGCGAGCGGCACCACGGCCGCCTGCGCGACGTACGGATGCAGCGCGAGACGCGCCTCGACTTCGGGCAGCGACACGCGCTTGCCATCGAGCTTGATCACGCGATCGAGGCGTCCTTGCAGCCGGAAGCGGCCGCCGTCGTCGAACACGATGGCGTCGTCGGTGCGATGCCAGGCGTCATGCCCCAGATGCGGCGAGCGCACCTTCAGCGCCCCGTCTTCACCGCGCTGAACGTCGACGCCATTCATAGGCTGCCATGCCGACGTCTCGTTCTGACGTCGCCACGCAATACCGCCCGTTTCCGTGCTGCCGTAGATTTCGACGGGCGCGCTGCCGAAAGCGGCCGCGTATTGCGCGGCCGCTTCTGCGGAAAGCGGTCCGCCCGACGAGAAGAACGCGCGCGGCACGGGCGTCAATGCCGCGAAGCCGGGCATCGCGGGCCAGCGCGACAATTGCGCGGGCGACGACACGACCACGGCCGCACCGCATTGCTCGATGCGCGACTGCACCTGCAGCGGCTCGATACAGACGGCGCGATCGAACGCGCGGCCGGCCGCGAGCGGCCACATGACGCGAAACAGCAAACCGTAGATGTGATGATGCGGGACGCTAGCGAGCATCGTCGCCTCGCCGGCCAGTCCGCCCCACTCGCGCTCCAGCGTCTGCACTTCGGCGTCGAACTGCGCGAGCGTCTTGTGGATCGGCTTCGGCGTGCCGCTGCTGCCCGACGTATAGAGCGTGAGCGGCGCGTCGGGATCGATGGTTAACGGCGTTTCGGCGCATGCCCGCGTGGCGGCATGCGCGCCGACGTCGGCGTCGGTGAGCACGGCGTCGTAGGCGTCGGCGAGATCGGCGAGATAGCCGGGTGTCGCGTTCGCCGGAATCACGGGCGTCTTGCCGCAGGCGAACAGCGCGAATAGCGCACAAGCGAAATCGAATGGATCGTCGATGCACAGCGCGTAGCGGTGCGCCCGCGTTTCACGCAGTTGCAAGGCGATGGCGAAAACGCGCGCGCGAAACGCGGCGAAATCGATGGTCCCGTTTGCCTCGTCGTCGCGACAGACGGGCACGTGCCCGGCGCGCTCGCACGACAGCAGTTCGTGCAGCGCGATCATGCCGCCTCCGAACGTCGCACGCGCGGCAGGATCACGAGATATCGCCACGCAATTTCACCCGCCAGCAGCAGACCGATCAGACCGTACGCGATCGCGCCGTTATACAGCGACCACGCTTCGCGCGGCCAGTAGAGCGCCGTGTAGAGAGAGAACACGCCATTCGCGAGGAAGAACGCGCACCAGATCTGCGTCACGCGGCGCGTGTGGCGGATCGCCGGCTCGCTCAGATCGGGCGTGCCGATGCGCGCGAATTTTTCGACCATCGTCGGGCCGTGCAGGAGCGTTACGCCGAACGCGATCAGCAAACCGAGATTCACCAGCGACGGGTAGATGCGCAGCAACAGTTCGCTATTGGTCCACACGATGGCCGCGGACGCGATGCTCAGCATGAAGGCCACGGCCCAGTCGACCCGCGTGAGCTTGCGCAGCGACGCACCGAACGCGCCCGTGCCGGCGCAGCGCTGCAGCCACAACAGCGCAAACAGCAGGCAGCCGACGAAGCGCGGCGCGTCCCAGAACCACGCACACAGAATCACGGCGGGATACGCGAGCTTGGCGAGCACACCCAGCGCGAAGCTTGCCCAGCTACGCGGGCGCTCGCCGTCGTTCGCTGGCTGCACGGCCGCTGGCATTGCAGCCTGCGCCTGACTTTCGTCCGGGGCGCCCGGCGCGTGCGAACGTTGCGCGTGCATCAGCCCTGCGCCGCGAGCAAGGACTCGACAGCCGCGATCACGTCGCCGACCGTGCGCACCGACTTGAACTCCTCGGGCTTGATCCGGCGGCCCGTCATCTCCTGCAGCTTGATCGCGAGATCGACGGCGTCGATGCTGTCCAGATCGAGTTCTTCGAACAGGTGCGCTTCAGGTGTCACGCGTTCGGGCTCGATGGCGAAGTTCTCTTTGAAGATGGCGCGGATGCGCTCAAGGATCTCGGTGTCGGTCACGGTCATTCCCCTTTCTTTGTGGTGTCGCCCGATTCATGCGCAAGCTCGCGCTGGCTCGCCACCAGCGCTGCAAGCGAATTGATCGAGCGGAAGTGCTCTCGCGTGCGTTCGTCATTCGCCGCGATCGTCAATTGGTAGTGTTTGCGCAGCACGATGCCGATTTCGAGCGCGTCGATCGAATCGAGACCGACGCCGTCGGTATCGAAGAGCGGCGCGTCGTCGTCGATGTCGGCGGGCGTCAGGTCTTCCAGATCGAGTGCTTCGATCAGAAGCTGTTTAATTTCAAGCTTTAAAGAATCCATAGTCGAACAGATGCTGGGTGATGTGTGCTTCGATGGCGCTCGTCACCGTGCGAGCAGCCAGCGCGGGCGGTTCGTCGTGCGCCGCGAGCGCATCTGCGCCGAGCGGCTCGAGCACGTTGACGCGCATGCGGAACGCACGCTCGGGCACGTTGTACCAGCGCATGCCCTTGGTAAATGCGGGTGGATCGCAATCCATCAGTACCGGCAGGATCGGCGCGCCGGACTTGAGCGCCATGTGCGCGAAACCGCGCGAAAACGCATGCATCCGGTTGCGCGCCGGGCTGCGCGTGCCTTCCGGAAAAATGATCATCGTGTAGCCGCGCTGCAGTTGCCGCGCGCCCGCTTCGACGAGATCGAGCGGATCGGCGTTGCTCACATATTCGGCCGCGCGCACGACGCCCCAGAAAAACGGGTTGCTCCAGTGCGCGCTCTTGACGACGCAGCACGCGCGCGGCGTCAGCGACAGCAGCACCATCACGTCGAGCCACGTCGGATGATTCGCGACCACGATGGCCGGCTCGTTGTGCTTGCGGCGCAGCGCAGCGACGCCGTGCGTGTCGAGCTCCATCACGCCGGCCCACTTCAGCACGGCGACGAGCGCGCGAAAGAACGCGTGAATGATCGCGGTGATCGCGCGCTGCTTCGACGTGCGATCCGGCCAGATCCACGCGATCGGAAACAGGATCAGCGAAAAGCCGAGTCCGCAGATGCCGAACGCCGTGAATGCAAGCGCCGTCGCGACGAGGCGCCAGTGATAGTCAAGCCACGGCTTCATCCCAGCTCCATTCCCAGACCGCGTATTCGCCACGCCATTGCGCAGCGGCATGCGTGTCGAGGCAGTGATGCACAGCCTGACTTTGAGTTGCAAAGAGAGTACCCGCGCCTTCGGGCGGCGCATTGCCGTCGGCCACGGCCGTGCGCGAGCAGGACAGACGGCCCGCCGCTGCTTCGTCCAGCAGGATCGCGACCGCGCCGCCCTGCACTTCCTCTTCGATCGTGCCGTAGCCGGGATCGGCCGGTTCATCGGCGTAGACGAGCAGCACGGGCGTCGAGGGATTGGTGGCGTATTGCGCGTGCGCTTCGAGCAGCGCGTAGCCGAGCGTCTCGGCACCGGCGGACAGCGCGCTCGCGGCCGTGCGGTCGCCGCGCGAAATGCCGAACACGCCCGTCATCGCGTTCAGCACGGAAAGACTGAATGCCGTCGGCGAGACGGGCTCGCCCGCGCTGATGTTGCGCAGAATGTCGGTGGTGCGGCGCAGCTCGCCGTGGCGCGACGCGAACACGATGCGCACGTTGGGCTGATCGGCGGCGCAGTCATGCGCGACTTTCAGCGCGATGCGCGACAGCGTGCTCAGGCGACGCCGCACCATCGGCTCGATAAAGCCAATATCGGGTGCGGCGGCTGCGACGGCAGGCCAGGAAGACCAGCGAGCAACCGGAATAGTCCAGTGCAGATCGGGCATATCGGTGTTCGCGCGTGAAGGCTGCTGACGCCAGAGGCGCGCTCGCCATCGACAGCACGTGAAGCGCGCTACTTCGAGGCGAGGCGCTACGCCAGTTCGGTGAGTCCACTTTTATTTTAAGGAGTCACCCAAATAACGGCACGCAGCGGTGATTATTTAGGGGCGGGACGCCAAAACGGGGTTTCGTCTGGTCATTACGTAGACCGCCCGAAATGATACCGAGCATTCTGGCCGAAATCAGCCGGAAAAGACGTATCTATCTGTATCCGTCTCTTGCACGCGACGGAAGCGTTCCCACACCTTCAGCGGCCCGTCCGGCCGGCCTCCGCCCAGCCCGAGCACCGGCTGGCATGCCAGAGATTCGCGCGGTTTGTAACGCTCCTGCGTGTCGGCAGCGCGCGACAAATCCGTTAAAAAGCGACAATCGCGCTTGATTTTGCAATGACTTGCTGCAAGCAATCCAAAGGGGTGCGTAAGTCACGCGAAATCTTCGCTTTCGCGCAAGCCTCCGTGCTATACTCCGCCCCTCATTGGGGAGTAGCCGCCCCGCGTCATGCCCGCGCTACGGTCCAGCTTCTGGCCGGCGAGCGCAGCGTGCGTGACCTGCGGGGGCGCCTGTCAACAGACTTGGCCGTATGGCCATGGCAGACGCAGCCTCTGGCCTGGCGAGACCGATGATCCACCACCGCCGCTTTAGGGCCCGGCGCGTTGTGGGTCGTCGCTCGCACACATCTCGGCCCGGGGAATCTATCAAAACGTGGAACAAGCCTTTCTGATCTCGACGGGCGCAGTCGCGCTGGCTGAAATCGGCGACAAGACCCAACTGCTGTCACTCGTCCTCGCCGCCCGCTACCGCAAGCCGCTGCCCATCATTCTCGGTGTCCTCGTCGCGACGCTGATCAATCATGCCGGCGCCGGCGCGCTCGGCGCATGGCTCGGCTCGCTCGTCACGCCGACCGTGATGCGCTGGGCGCTGGCGGCGTCGTTCATCGGCATGGGCTTGTGGATTCTCGTGCCCGACAAGCTCGACGACGCCGAAGCGAATACCAATCGCACGCACTTCGGCGTGTTCGGCGCAACCGTGGTCACGTTCTTCCTCGCTGAAATGGGCGACAAGACGCAGATCGCCACGGTCGCGCTGGCCGCACGCTTCCATGACTTCTTCGGCGTGGTCGCGGGCACGACACTCGGCATGATGCTCGCGAATGTGCCGGCGATCCTGCTCGGCGACCGCTTCGCGCACAAACTGCCGACCAGGCTCGTGCACGGCATCGCTGCCGTCATGTTCGTCGTGCTCGGCGCGATGGCGTTGATGGGTATCGGCGTCTGACCGTCGGCCGGGTCATCCGGCACTCGCCCCTGTCAAGGTAACGGCCGCATCGCTTGCGCGATGTGGCCGTTTTTTCATGGAAGGCGCTTCCTGGAAGCGCTTATTGAACGGTCTTGACACCCGAGGCCGGCACGGGCGGCGCGGCATTGCCCGCCGCCATTTCGTTCGAGATTCCGCCCTTTCCGTCGACGGGCAGCTTGACGGTGCGCACCACGCCGTTGCCCAACGGGAAATCGGACATCGCGCTGCGGGCAAGATACGGCATCGCGGCAATCAGCGAAGACTGCTCGTCCGTGTTGCGCGCGGTCACGTTGTAGAGTTCCTTGCCCGTCGCGCGATCCGTGATGCGGATGCCGAGCAGATGCGTGTACACGGGATAGCTCTGGTTCACATAGCCTCCCGAATACGGGCCCCACGGACCCCATGGACCCCACGGGTCGAACGGACGGCCCCAGTAGTAAGGACCGGGCCACGCGCTGTAGTAATAGGCGGGCTGCGAGACCGTCACGGTATCCGAGCGCATGCCATAGGCGAGCGCGACCAGATAGTGCGCTTCGCGCTCATCGGTCTGCCGGAACGCATGCGTGGCGAGTTCGTTTGCGACGATCTGTTCGTAGGTGGCCTGTTCGAGACTGTTCTTCTGCTCAGCCGTGCGCGAGAACGCGTAGGTGCGCGTCGCGTCGCTGCCGCTCCAGTCGGAAAAGGCCGTCACCTGCGACGTCACATAGGTCGTGCAGCCCGCCAGCAGCGTGGCGAACGCCGCGAGCACGAGTGCGGCGTGGCGGGTCAATCGGTCGAGCTTCATGGTCGTCCTCGTTGGTATCGTCGCTCGCGCCTGCCGCGCGAGCGGCCCGATAATACGCTGACCGGACAAGACGGTAAAAAGTTCTATCCGCACGATCGGCCGAGGCTTTGTACAATGGTCCGATCACCCGGCGCACCTCTGCCAGTATGTACATAACGCGCCGGCTTCGAGCTTATTCCCACACGACACCATGGCCGATACCGAAACGCCTCAAGTGATCCGCCGCGCCGACTACGCGCCGCCCGCTTTTCTCATCGATACCGTCGCGCTCGAGTTCGATCTCGTGCCCGAGCGTACCGTCGTCAGGAATACGATGCGCATCCGCCGCAATCCCGACGCGGTGCGCGCCACCCATCTCGAACTGATGGGCGAGGCACTGCAGTTCGTCGAAGCGTCGATCGACGGCAAGCCGTATGCCGATGTCCACGCGCACGAACACGGCCTCACCGTCGACAACGTGCCCGATTCGTTCGAGCTGACGCTGACGGGCATCTGCAATGCCGCGGCGAACACGACGCTGTCCGGCCTGTATGTATCGAGCGGCAACTTCTTCACGCAATGCGAGGCCGAAGGCTTCCGGCGCATCACGTGGTTCCTCGACCGCCCGGACGTGATGGCGACCTACACGGTCACGCTCCGCGCCGACAAGGCCGCGTACCCGGTGCTGCTGTCCAACGGCAACCTGCTCGAACAGGGCGACCTGCCCGACGGCCGCCACTTCGCGCGCTGGGAGGATCCGTTCAGGAAACCGAGCTATCTGTTCGCGCTCGTCGCGGGCAAGCTGGTCGCGCTGGAGGAACGCGTGAAGTCGAGCTCGGGCAAGGAAAAGCTGCTGCAGGTCTGGGTCGAGCCGCACGATCTCGACAAGACCCGTCACGCCATGGATTCCCTTATCCACTCGATCCGCTGGGACGAAGAGCGCTTCGGCCTGGAACTCGACCTGGACCGCTTCATGATCGTCGCCGTGAGCGACTTCAACATGGGCGCGATGGAGAACAAAGGCCTCAATATCTTCAACACGAAGTATGTGCTGGCCAATCCCGAAACCGCGACGGACACCGACTTCTCCAACATCGAAGCCGTGGTCGGCCACGAGTACTTCCATAACTGGACGGGCAACCGCGTCACCTGCCGCGACTGGTTCCAGCTGAGCCTGAAGGAAGGGCTAACCGTGTTCCGCGACCAGGAGTTTTCCGCCGACATGGCAAGCGGCGGCAGCGCGGTCGAGAATCAGGCGGCACGCGCGACCAAGCGTATCGAAGACGTGCGCGTGCTGCGTCAGATGCAGTTCGCCGAAGATGCCGGTCCGATGGCGCACCCGGTGCGTCCGGAGAGCTACGTCGAGATCAACAACTTCTACACGATGACCGTCTATGAAAAGGGCTCGGAAGTCGTGCGGATGTATCAGACGCTGTTCGGGCGCGAAGGCTTCCGGCGCGGCATGGACCTGTATTTCAAGCGCCACGACGGCCAGGCCGTCACCTGCGACGACTTCCGTCACGCAATGGCCGACGCGAACGGCCGCGACCTCGCGCAGTACGAGCGCTGGTACAGCCAGGCCGGCACGCCGCGCATCACGGTCGACACGCACTATGACGCATCGCAAAAGCGCTACACGGTGACGCTCACGCAGGGCTACGGCGATGCCGCCGCGGCCGCGCGCGAAACGCAAAAGGGCCCGCTGCTGATTCCGTTCGCGATCGGCCTGATCGGCGAGGACGGCAACGACATGCCGCTGCGCCTCGAAGGCGAGGCGTCGGCGTCGCCGCACACCACGCGCGTGCTCGAATTCACGGAGAAGGAACAGAGCTTCACGTTCGTCGATGTGGCCGAAAAACCGCTGCCGTCGCTGCTGCGCAATTTCTCGGCGCCCGTCGTCGTCGAATACGACTACACGGCCGACGAACTCGCGTTCCTGCTCGCGCACGACAGCGATCCGTTCAACCGCTGGGAAGCCGGCCAGCGCCTCGCGACGCGCGAGCTGCTGACGCTCGCCGAGCACGCGGCAACGGGCAAGGCGCTGGAGCTGGACGATACCGTCGTCGCTGCGTTCGGCCGCGTGCTGAACGACGAGACGCTGTCGCCCGCGTTCCGCGAGCTCGCGCTGATGCTGCCGTCGGAAGCGTATCTCGCCGAACAGATGGACGAATCGAATCCCGCCGCCGTACACAGCGCGCGGCAGTTCGTGCGCAAGCGTCTGGCGTCGGCGCTCAAAGGCGACTGGCTCGCGGTTTACGAACGGCATCAGACGCCGGGCGCCTACGAACCGACGCCTGAAGCAGGCGGCCACCGCGCGCTGAAGAATCTGGCGCTCGCCTATCTCGCCGAACTCGACGATCCCGCCGACGCCGTGCGTCTCGCGAAGGCGCAGTACGACGCGGCAAACAACATGACGGACCGGGCAGCGGCGCTATCCGCGTTGCTGACGGCGGCTGCGTCGAACGGCGGCGCGGCAGCCGCCGATGCGCTCGACGACTTCTATCGCCGCTTCGAGAACGAGCCGCTCGTGATCGACAAGTGGTTCGCGCTGCAGGCGATGCAACGCGGCACGAAAGCACGGCCTGTGATCGAGATCGTGCGCAAGCTGATGGCGCATCCCGCGTTCACGCTGAAGAACCCGAACCGCGCCCGCTCGCTGATCTTCAGCTTCTGCTCGGCGAACCCGGCGCAGTTCCACGCGGCGGACGGCTCGGGCTATGCGTTCTGGGCCGAACAGGTGATCGCGCTCGACGCGCTCAATCCGCAAGTCGCGGCGCGCCTTGCCCGCGCGCTGGAACTGTGGCGCCGCTTCACGCCTGCGCTGCGCGACCAGATGCGCGCGGCGCTGGAAAAAGTCGCCGCGCAGGCGAAATCCCGCGACGTGCGCGAAATTGTAGAGAAGGCTCTGGCCTGATCGTCTGGATGGTTCCGCTGCATGCAAAAGCCGGCACATGTGCCGGCTTTTTTTCGCCTGTTTGGCGCGATGCAATTTTTCCTACGCCATTCTGCCGACTAGTTGCACGTCGCTGTTGCGATCACACTGAACGTGTTCATCTGATGGTTTACGTTTAACATGACACGTTATACACTTCCCGTGATCTCTACCTTTAACGACAAAGAAACGGCGGCCGTCTTCAACGGCGTGTTCGCGCGGTCGCTGCCACCTGAAGTACAGATCTCCGCGCGCCGCAAGCTCCTGTTGATCGATGCCGCAGCGGACATCAACGACATGTTCGTGCCGCCCGGCAACCGGCTCGAACTGCTGCAAGGCGCGCGCAGCGGGCAATGGAGCATCCGCATCAACGCGCAGTGGCGCATCTGCTTCCAGTACATCAACGGTGACGCGCTCAATGTCGAGATCGTCGACTATCACTGAATCATGGGAAACCATCATGGCCATCAAACGCTCTGAACTCGACAAGCTCGACTTCTCCGACGTTTCCACCGGCGAACGCATGCCACAAGCAACGCCTGGCGACATCCTGCGCGAGGAGTTTCTCGAACCGCTCGGCATGTCGGCCCACGCGCTGTCCATTGCGCTGCGCGTGCCTGCGCCGCGCGTCAACGACATCGTGCGCGGCAAACGGGCCATTTCGTCGGAAACCGCCCTGCGACTGTCGTGCTTTTTCAACAATAGCCCGCTCTTCTGGCTCAATCTTCAGATCGCGTACGACCTGCGGGTTGCAATTGCAGAATCGGGCGAACAAATCAAGCGCGAAATCGAGCCGCTGCCGCCGTCGCGCCGGCCCAGGCATCCGCAGTTGTCGCGCGAGCAGCTCAAAGCCGCCGAAGACGCAGCGGCCGCGACGCGCAGGGTTGCGGCGTCGCGTTGACGCATTCGTCCCGTCAGGAAGCACGACGGGAGCGCGGCTTCGGGCGGCGATTTTTTAAAGTCACGGAACCCGCACATCGAAAGGTTAAAATCAGGGAATTCCCAAGCCTCTCCGGAGTACTGCAATGTCTTTGCAACGTCGTACCACCCTTACGAAGTACCTGATCGAGCAGCAGCGCGAGAACAACAATCTGCCTGCCGATCTGCGCCTGCTGATCGAAGTCGTTGCGCGCGCGTGCAAGGCCATCAGTTATCACGTCAGCAAGGGCGCCCTCGGCGATGCGCTGGGCACGGCCGGCAGCGAAAACGTGCAGGGCGAAGTACAGAAGAAGCTCGACATCCTGTCGAACGAAATCCTGCTCGAAGCCAACGAATGGGGCGGCAACCTGGCCGGCATGGCATCGGAAGAGATGGAACAGTTCTTCCCGATTCCCGCGAACTATCCGAAGGGCGAATACCTGCTCGTGTTCGACCCGCTCGACGGCTCGTCGAACATCGACGTCAACGTGTCGATCGGCACGATCTTCTCGGTGCTGCGCTGCCCTGACGGCCAGCAGCCCACGGAACAGTCGTTCCTGCAAAAGGGCACGCAGCAGGTCGCGGCGGGCTACGCGGTCTACGGCCCGCAAACCGTACTGGTGCTGACCACGGGCAACGGCGTGAACTGCTTCACGCTCGACCGCGAACTGGGCTCCTGGGTGCTCACGCAAAGCGACATGCGTATTCCTGTCGAGACGCGCGAATACGCAATCAATGCGTCGAACCAGCGTCACTGGCTCGAGCCCGTGCAGCAGTACATCGGCGAACTGAACGCAGGCAAGGACGGTCCGCGCCAGTCGGACTTCAACATGCGCTGGATCGCATCGATGGTCGCCGACGTGCACCGTATCCTGAACCGTGGCGGCATCTTCATGTATCCGGCCGACAAGCGTGACCCGTCGAAGCCCGGCAAGCTGCGCCTGATGTACGAAGCGAACCCGATGGCGTTCATCGTCGAGCAGGCTGGCGGCGCGGCAACCAATGGCGAGAAGCGCATTCTCGACATCCAGCCGAAGAGCCTGCATGAGCGCGTCGCGGTGTTCCTCGGCTCGAAGAACGAGGTCGATCGCGTGACCCGCTACCATCTCGAAAAGAAAAGTTGAGAAAAGCACTTGCGTGCCGATACAGAGCACTCTATAATCTTGCTTCTTCGTTGCTGACGAACTAAACGAAAGCAACAAAGGCGCCGGAATAGCTCAGACGGTAGAGCAGCGCATTCGTAATGCGAAGGTCGGGGGTTCGATTCCTCTTTCCGGCACCAGCAGATTCAACAAAAAGCCCAGTCCTCGTGACTGGGCTTTTTGCTTTTCTCCACCGCTCACATACGTCCGGCGTGCATCACGCCGTTCATCCCAATACCGACCGGGCAATCACCGTCCGCTGAATCTCGGACGACCCCTCGTAGATACGCAAGATCCGCGCATCGCGCACGTAACGCTCCAGTGGCATCTCGCGCGTGAAGCCGTATCCGCCATGCATCTGCAACGCGGCATCGGTGACGAACGCAACCATCTCCGACGCATAGAGCTTCGCCATCGACGCATCCTGTGTGAACGCCTCTCCCGCCGCGCGCTTCGCGGCGGCCTGCAAGGTCAGCAGCCACGCGGCTTCGAGCCGCGTCTTCATGTCCGCGATCGTCCATTGCAGACCTTGCCGGCCCGACAGCGGCTCGCCGCCGACCCGCCGCTCTTTCAGCCAGCCAGTCGCCGCCGACAACGCCGCTTCCGCAATCCCGATAGACGTTGCGGCCACGTCGAGCCGGCTGTTGTCCAGCACTTTCATCGCCGTACGAAAGCCGCTGCCCTCCACGCCGAGCCGGTTCACAGCAGGGACGAAGCAATCGAGCGCCACTTCGTGCGCCGGCGCGCCGCGAATGCCCATGAGCTTTTCGGCGGGCGCAACATCGACGCCGGGCATATGCCGGTCGACCACGAAAGCGCTGATACCGCGCGCGCCTGCGTCGGGATCGGTCTTCGCATACACGACGATGAAACCAGCCGCATCGGCGTTCGAGATGAAGTGCTTGACGCCCGTCAGCCGATAGCCGTCGCCTTCGCGCGTCGCGCGCGTCGCCATGTCGGCGGGGTTGGAACCGGCGCGCGGCTCGGTCAGCGCGAACGCGCCGAGCTTGTTGCCGCTGGCCGCGTCGGGCAGATAGCGATCGCGTAGCGCATCGTCGCCGCCGATCAGGATCGAGTCGGTTGCGAGGTAGTGCGCGCCGATCATCGACGAAGTCGACGCGCAGGCCTTCGCGATCTCCACCAGAGACAGCACGATTGCCACCGGCGACGCCTCGACGCCGCCCCATCGCTCCGGCAGATTCATGCCCATCACACCAAGTTCCGCGAGTTGCGCGACATAACGCGTGGTCGGCAGCTCGTCACGATCGACTTGCGCGGCGCGCGGCGCAAGTTCGCTTTGTGCGAAACGCGAGATCGCATCGGCAATCTCCAGGTCGCCGTCTTCGATGCCCAGCCGCTTACGCATGATCTTGCTCCTCGTTGCGATTCACATCACCCGCGCGGACCACAGGAACGCCGAACGCGCCGCGCTCGCGCAAGGACACGATGTCGTCGGCGTCATAGCCGAGTTGCCGCAGCAGCGCGTCCGCGTGTTCGCCGAGCCCCGGCGCAGGCGACACGCAATTGGCCCCGTACGCGGAGAACTTGACCGGCTGCGTCGGCACACGCTTCGTGTGTCCGTCTCGCCGTACCTCGGTCAGCAAACCACGATGCGCAGCGTGATCGCTTTCGAGCGCCTCATGAAGGTTGCGAATCGGCGCGACGGGAAGGCCTGCTGCGCCGAGCACGTGATTGACCTCATCGACGGTGAGCGCCGACGACCACGTCTCGATCGTCGCGCGCAAATCGGCTTCGTGACGGCAGCGCGACGCGTCGCTGGCGAAACGCGGATCGGCGGCGAGGTGCGGCGCGCCGATCGCGTGCGCGAAAGCCGAGAAGAGCTTGTTGTTCAACACCGCGACGACATAGAAGCCGTCGGCTGCGCGATACGCGCCGAACGGCGCCGACGACGGATGCCGGTTGCCCACGCGGCGCGGCGCGATTCCCGTCGCCGCGTAGCGCGCGACGAGCGTCGCGCTCAAGCCGAGCGTCGCGTCGAACATCGACACGTCGACATGCGTGCCCTTGCCGCTCTTCTCGCGCGCGAGCAATGCGGCGAGCACGCCCCACGACGCGAACAACCCGCTGACGACATCCGACACCGACTCGCCGATCATCGTCGGCGGTCCGTCCGGCGAGCCCGTGGCATCCATCAACCCGCACATTGCCTGCAGGATGATGTCGTAGGCAGGACGATGCGATTCGGGACCCGTCTGCCCGAAGCCCGACACGCTCGCATACACGAGCGACGGATTGGCAGCGCTCAAGTCCGCGTAGCCGATGCCCAACCTCTCCGCGACGCCCGGCCGGAAATTTTCAACGACGACATCGGCGTCCGCGCATAACGCGCGCGCGAGTTCACGGCCCGCGTCCGTTTTCAGATCGAGCACGATGCTGCGCTTGTTGCGGTTCATCGCGGCGAACAGGCCGCTCTCGCCGTCTGCCGCAAACGGGCCGACTGCACGATAGTCGTCGCCCGAAGGCGGCTCGATCTTGATCACATCGGCGCCGAGATCGCCGAGCAGCGCGGCGCAATAGGGGCCGGCCAGCACGCGCGAGAAGTCGATTACGCGCAGGCCTTCCAGCGGCAGATTCGAACGTTGCATCGAATGCTCCTTTCAGCAGAGATTGCAACGATTCTCGGCGGCCTAGCCTATCAAGTAAAATATGGAATCAAACTAGCACCTATAGGATTTCCTGATGCGTGTCTCGTTGCGGCTTCTGCGTTATTTCACGGCGGCGGCCGAGACGGGCAGCACCACGGCCGCGGCAAAACTGCTGAACGTATCGCAGCCGTCTATTTCCGTGGCGATTCGCGAACTCGAAGCGCTGTTCGACGACACGCTGTTCACCCGCGAATCGGGCGCGAAGATGACGTTGACACGCTTCGGCGTACGCAAGCTGGCGGAGGCGCATCAGTTGCTGAACGCCGCCGCGTCGTTCGAGGCCGACGACAGCGGCGACGCGGCAGCGGGCGAAGTGCAGATTGGCGTATTCAGCACGATCGCGCCTGTTTATCTACCCGAATTGCTGCGCATCGCGCGCGCACGCTTCCCGGATCTGTCGATACGCTTCATCGAAGGCGATCTCATGCAGCTCGAAGACGCGTTGCGCAGCAGCCGTATCGAACTTGCGTTGATGTACGACGTCGGCTTGCCCGCCGATATCGAGCGCGAATGTCTCGCGGAACTCCGCCCCTACGCGCTCGTGCCGGCGCAATCGAAGCTCGCGAAGAAAGCCGGCAGGCTATCGCTGCACGACCTCGCGAAAGAACCGCTCATCCTGATCGATCTGCCGCACAGCCGCGAGTTTCTGATGGCGCCGTTCTGGCAATGCGGGCTTGCGCCCGAAGTGCGCTATCGGGCGACATCGCTGGCACTCGTGCGTGGGATGGTGGCGAACGGGCTCGGCGTTTCGCTGCTGATTACCCAGGGCGACCAGACCATGGGGGCGGGCGCGATCGAGCGGCCCATCCGCGAAGAAACCATTCGCCAGCCGCTCGTGATTGCGCGGCCCGCGCGCGCGTCGCGCACGAAAGCGTCGGAACTCGTCGCGCAATGCATGCGCGACGCGGTCGACGCCGCGCTCGCCAGGCGCGCGGGACAAGGGAACAAAGCGGCGAGCAAGGCGGCAAGCTCGCGCCGCCGCGCGCCGTCGCTCAGATAGCGCACTAGCGATGCCACGCGTCGAGCGTCGCGGACTGCAACAACCCGCTCGACGCCTGACGCGCGCCATGCGCGTCGATCAGCAACGTGCGCGGCATCTCTCCACGCCAGTTGGGATCGAGCGCACGGCGCAGCTTCTCGGGAATCGCCTCGGCGTTCGCGTAAAGCACCGTCTGCGGCGGCAGCGGCAGCGTCGCGAGCACCTGAGACAGCGCGGCCGCGTTGTCGTCGATCGAATCCATCGCGATCATCGTCAGGCGCACGTCCCGATGCTTCTTCTGCCATTCGACGATGCGCGCCGTATTCTCGCGGCAATAGCTGCAATCGAGCGACCAGATTTCGACGATCTGCGGCCTGCCTCGAGATGCGGCAAGCACCGTATCGACGTCGGGTGCGCGCAGCGGCTTGAGATCGACGGCCTGCGCGTTGAAAGCCATCACACACGCCGCCAGCGCCATGAAGATTCGCTTCATTTACTTGGCCTCCTCGACGGGCACGAGCATGTAGCCGTCGTTCTGCGTGCGCCACGACAGATAGACGCGGCCGGCGTCGTCGAGCAACTGCGGGTTGTCGCTGCCGCCCGCCGTCTGCGCGAGCGTGCGCGCCGCGCTCCAGTGCGCGCCTTCGTCGTCGGAGCGGCGCAGCATCAGGCGCATCGTGTCGCCGTCGAAATCCTTCCACGCGAGCCACAGCGTCTTGCCTCGGGCGATCAACGCCGCGTGCGACGCCTGCCCGTCGGGCTTGCCCGTGTCGCCGAACGCCCACGGCTCTCCGAGCGGCTTGCCGTCGGCGGAAAGGCGCGAATAGTAGACATCGGCGCGTCCATTGACGACGCTGAACCACGCCATATGGCGCACGCCGTCCGGCGTGATCGCGAGCGCGGGGCCGTGATCGGGGCAGGCTTCCATATGCCATCCGGAGAACGTCGCGCGGATCGGCACGACGGGCTGCTGCGCGTCGGCGGGCAGCACGGCGAGTGCGTGATCGCGGATCTGGCCTTCGAACACGTTGCGCCACATGGCCTGCACGCGGCCTTCGCTGTCGAGCGCGAGCGCGATGCGGCAGCACTCGCACGTGTGGTCGGCGACCTTGCGTTCGGGCTGGAACGTCTGCCCGCCGTCCGTCGATACCGCGAAGTAGACAGCCGCGCCGTCGTACGGCTTGCCGGCCTGTTTCGCCAGCGTCAGATCACGCTTGTCGATCCACGAGACGAAGATGCGCCCTTGCCCGTCGACGATCAGCGAATCGAAGCGATGCGTGATCGGCTGCCGGTCGCCGTGCACGGTGGCAGGCACGCTCCACGTCGCGCCGCCGTCCGTCGAGCGCGAGAAGCGGACCATGCCTGTGTACGGCGCGTCGAGCGGCATCGACCAGGTCACGTAGATCGTCTTCGCGTCGGGGCTCGCGGCGATCTTCGGACGATTCTCGGCGCTCGTGTAGATCGGCTCCGGCATCGCGTTGACCGTGACGGGCGGCGACAGCGTGCGGCCCCGATCGTCCGAATGCGCGACGACGACGTGTTCTCCCTCCACCCACGCAACCCACAGGCGATGCTTCGCGTCGAACGCGGCGCCCGTCGCGAGCGGCGTTTTCGCGGGCCTGGCCGCGGCGGCATTCATGTTCATGCCGCCCATGCCGTCCTTACCGCCCTTACTGCCCTTACTGCCCGCCGTCTCCATCTGCACGCCGTGCGCGGCGTGTGCTTCGCCCGATGCGTCGTGCGCCATCAGCGGCTGCGTCAACGAGAAGCCAACGGCCCACACGGCCGCCCGCTTTCTTAAAGCATCCATTTGAGTTCTCCGTAGAAGGTGCGGCCCGGATACGGGTGAAAGACGTAGTAGCGGCGGTCCGTGACGTTGTCGATGCCAACCGACGCGAGCCAGTGCTTGCCGACCTGATAGCGCGCCTTCAGATCGATCACGAAGAACGAACTGGTGCCGCCGTAGACGTCGGGATTGATGTCGCTGTTGTCGAGCGTGTTGTACTGGCGGCCGGAGTAGCGCAGTCCCACGCTGCCCTGCCACTGCTGCGTGAAGTGGTAGTTCGCAAGCAGGTTGGCCCGCACCACGGGAATGCGCGGGAAACGCTTGCCGACATACGACGGGTTCGCGGCGTCGGCGAGAATCTTCGAGTGGGTCGCCGTCACGTTCGCGTCGAGATCGAGCCCGTGCAGCAGCACGTTTTGTCCGGAAAAAGCGAGTTCGACGCCGCGCACGCGCACGCGGTCGACGTTCGAGATGTTCGTGACCGTGGTCGAACCGCTGACGGTCGTCTGGCTATAGATCGAGTCGCGCAGGTCGCTCTGGAACACGCTCGCCCGCACCACACCCACGCCGACATCGCGTTCCGCCGTGAAGTCCCAGTCGATCGCCTTCTCCGGCTTCAGCCCAGGATTGTTATTGACGATCGCGTTGTTCGAGATCGTCCCCTGGAACAACTCGGCGACGCTCGGAAAGCGCGTGCCCGTCGCAAACGACAGACGGAACAGCCAGTCTTGCGTCGCCTGCCATTGCACCGACGCTTTCGGCGACAGCGCGTTCGCGCTGCGGTCCGCGTAGCCGAAGGTCGATGAGCCGTTGCCGAGCGCGCCGTCGTACGCGACCCAGCGCTCGTAGCGCAGGCCGAGCGTCGCGAGCCAGCCGGGCGCGAAACGCCATGCGTCCTGGCCGTACAGCGCCTGGGTGCGCGTGTCGCCGCGATAGGTGCTGGCGAGCGTCGACGGCGAGCCGTTCAGCCAGTCGGGCGTGTTGTACGTCTCGTTGCGCAAGAAGTAGTTGTCGAAGTGATAGCCGACCGTCAGCGCATGGCCCGCATACAAGGGCGACTCCGCTTTCAGGTCGAAGGTGCGCCAGCCGGTGCCGTCGCCGTAGAAGATCGTGCCGGGGCCGCCGCCGTATGCGGCGGGCGGCGCGGTCGTCGACGAACGCAGCGTATCGCGCGACACGTCGTACGCGGACACGATGCCCGAGAGCTTCCAGCCAGAATCGAGCCGTCCGTTCAGGCCGAGCGCGTAGAGCCAGTTCTCCTGATCGCCGTTGGCGGGCGAGAACGCGGTCGGCGAGATCGTGTAGTTCTTCCCGCCGATGGTCACGTTGCCCCCATAGACGGGGTTGCCCGCGGCATCCGTCAGGAACGTATCCGACCGATCCTTATAGTGGTTTTCCCAGTGCCCGAGCGTGAGCGTCGCGTCGACGTGGTCGGTGATCGCGTAGCCCATGCGCACGCTTTCGTTGATCTGCTCGGTGCGCTCCATCGTCTGGGCACCGACGATCACGCGCGGCTGACCGTTCGGGCCGATGTCGGTGGCCGCGCCCGTCACCGCGACGGGCGCGCCGAGCTTCGCGTTGTACGTGCTGCTCGGGCTCGCGTACTGCATCGGCTGGCTGTTGTTCTCGAGACGGTCGAGCGTCAGGGAATACCAGAAGCGGCCGACGCGGTCGGCGATATGCGCCGTCTGATGATTGCCGCCGAAGCTCTTCGAGAAGCCGTACGCGTCGTCGTAATGCTGCGTGAAAAGCTGAGTATCCAGCGACGCCTCGAGCTTCTCCGGCTTGCGCGTGGTGATCTGCACCGTCGAGCCGATCGAGTTGCCCGGATATAGCGCCGAGAACGGGCCGTACAGCACTTCGACCTGCCCGATGTCGTCAGGCGCGATCAGCGACCAGCGCGGCGGATACGCGTAGCTCGAACCCAGCAGGTTCGATAGCAGCAGTCCGTCGGCATAGACGAGGCCGCGCGCGCTCTGCAACTCGTTGAAATCGCGGCCGGCGAAGACCGCGTTGCGGTCACCCGTGAAGCGCTTGCGCACCATCACGTTCGGCGCGTACTTGAGCGCGTCTTCCGTGTTGACGATGTTGCGCGCGTCGATCTGCTCACGCGTGACGGTCTCCACGACGCCGGGCGTGCCGGGCGCGAATGCGGGCGCGGCGCGCGCGGCTGTCACGCTGACGGCCTGCAATGTGCTCACGGGTCCCGTCAACGAATTGGCGGAGTTGTTCGTTACAGAAGGATGGGAGACCGAAGTATCGGACGCCGGGCGGCCGATGATGGCACGATCGGTCGTACTTTCGTCGGCCCAGGCGGGTTGAACGGCGAACACTGCCGCGCACGCAAGCGATAGTCGCGTGCGTGCGGACAGCGCAGCGTAAACGATGCGCATATGAGTCCTGTGGACGTGATCGAAGGCGCCATGCCGGCCTGAATGTCGACGCGCTGCGCCGCGTGAGGAACACGGGCAGACAACGGTGCTCGGGACAGGAGGCGCGCATGGCGGCCCGCCGCCCGCTACGTCATGACGACGTCAGAGGCGGGCAAACGGGCTGGCTGAGACAGCTTCAGATCGACGGGACAGGGGTGGGGCGCGAGGTTGTGCGACGCGCACGCTGCGGCGCACAAAGACGGCTTCGGGCTCGATGGCTTGCGAGTAAGCAAGCGTGCGTGCGGAAGGGACGACGAACGGGACGCTGCCGCCCAGCGCGAAGTTGGCGGCAAAGCCCGGACAGTAGACACAGTGGGGAACGACGAGGTGCGTCTTCGACGTGTCGTCGTGCGAACCATCGAGATCGATGACGACGTTCTGCGCACCGGCTGCGTGACAGAGCTCGACAGACAGCGGGCCTTGCGCACCCGGAGCACGCGCATAGCCGATGACAGGCGACAGTACATTGAGTACCAGCGCCAGCCATACGAGACTGATCCAGCGTGTCGAACGTGTCATCGCTACTTGAAAAAGTGAGCGCGCAGTATAGCAAGCAGGCGGGAGACAGTCTTTAGACGTACTGCAATACAGACAATCGTCAAATTCTAAACAAGGCGCTTCAATCCCTGGGAGCGTGTGCCGTTAAAGCAACAAAGAGCGCGCCAAAACATCAGCTGTATGCGGCAGCGCTAGTGCACGACGCGCGCCGAGGGACATAATGAATTCGTAAAGGAGAACCATCATGGATAGCAGACCGCCAAAGATTCCGACCCCCGACAAGGTGTTCAGCCCGGATCCGGAACCTGCAGGCGTTGAGTTTCTGGGCGCGGAACTGCCCGAGCACGTTCGCGCGTTCTTTGACGAACAACGCAAGTTGTGCGAGCCGAAGTAACGATCGACCTGTGCATTGCAGCATCGGGACACGCAGGAATGCATGCGCAGTGCTGCTGAACGTCTACGCGCTTCCTTCATCGAGGCGCGGCGTCGGTGCGCGCCCGTGTTCTGTGTTGGCCCGCCGCTGATTTCGTTCTGCTGAGCGCCGTTGCCGATGCGTCATCGTGTCGCGCGTGCTCACGTTCCGTTCCACCTCGCCTCTCCTTCGCTCGGCCAGCGCGTGTTGCGCATGCATGGCGCATCTTTCCGCGCTTCGTCTATTCTTCTGTCTTTTCCCTTTCTCGAATGCGGCCGCGTGCTGCATCAAGCTCAATGACCCGTCCGAATTTCACCGGTGCGCTTGGCGCGATCCTGTTTGCTTCCGCCCTCGCCTTCACGCCGGGAGCCGCCCGCGCCGACGGCGACGACACCGCGCTGACGAATCTGATTGCACTGGCGTCGCAGCGCCTGGCGCTGGCCGAGCCTGTCGCGCGTTACAAGTGGGCGCATCATCAGCCGATCACCGATACGCCGCGCGAACAGGCCTTGCTCGCCGACGTCGAAAAGCGTGCAGCACGCGCGGGCGTAGACCCGGCGTTTGCGCATGAATTCTTCCAGGATCAGATCGATGCGAGCAAGGAAGTGCAGAACGCACTCTTCGACACGTGGCGCGCCAGCCGCCCGCCCGAAGGCGCGGCGCCGGATCTCGCGACGAGCCTCAGGCCGCAGCTGGACAAGTTGACGCAGTCGTTGATCACCGCGCTGGCGCGCGTTCAGACGCTGCGCGCGCAGGACGATTGCCCGACGCGCGTCGCGCGCGGCATCGACAACTGGAAGTCGCTCACCCGCTACGACAACACGCGCAACGCCGCGCTGACGCGCGCGCTCGGGCACGTGTGCGAATCGGGCGGCGTGGGAGCGACGGGCTAGGCTGCGTCGGCGGGCGCCGCTGCGGGGATCACGCTTGCAACGGTCTCCGCGGCCTGACGGCTGAGCGGCAACACACTCAGCCCGCGCGCGAGATGCGACTGCAAAACGCGCCACGTCGACAGCTCGAACGCGCCAACGACGCTCGCGGCGAGCAGCGTCGATGCCTCGGCCAGCGAGGGCGCGTGTCCGAGGTAGCGCCATTTATCCACCACATGGAACACGCGCGCGCCATCAGCCGCATCGCGCTCCTCGAACGCGATCGCACCGTCGTAAGGCCAGGGGGCGTCGGCGGGATCGGCGCGGCTCACGCGCGGCACGCGGTTATGCGGCGGGCGGAGCGCCGCGATCATTTGCGCTTCGGCAAGCAGCGCGCCGATTTCCCCGCCCGTGCCACGCCACTCGACGCGGCGCACCTGCTGCGCGAGCTTCAATTCTTTCGACGAACGGCGCTCGCCCGTCAGATGGGCACGCAGACGCTGGCGCACGCGCACACTTCGTCCGACGTAGAGCGGCGCGTCGTTCTCGTCAAAGAACGCGTAGACGCCGCAACCGGCGGGCGCGGTATCGAGCAGATCTTCCGTGATGTCGCCCGCGAGCCGGAACCGGCGC
Source organism: Paraburkholderia caribensis (assembly GCF_002902945.1). Taxonomy (NCBI): domain Bacteria; kingdom Pseudomonadati; phylum Pseudomonadota; class Betaproteobacteria; order Burkholderiales; family Burkholderiaceae; genus Paraburkholderia; species Paraburkholderia caribensis. Next base: position 854,810 of record NZ_CP026101.1, on the reverse strand, counting down.
ATGGTCTTATCGATTTGCGCGCGCAGCACGTCGACGGGAACGAGGCCGTGCAGCCGCTGCCAGAACTGCCAGAGCAGATCGGCGTCGGCAAGCGCGCGGTGCCGGTCCGACGGCACAAGCGCATGCCGTTCCACGAGCGCATCGAGGCCGTGACGCTTTTCGGCGGGAAAAAGCGCGCGCGACAGACGTACGGTGCACAACATGTCGGGATTGAACGCGTAGCCCGCGTGCTGGAACTCGCTGCGCAAAAAGCCTCGGTCGAAATTCGCGTTGTGCGCGATGAAGAGCTTGCCGTCGAGTCGCGCGAAAAGATCGGCAGCGATGGATTCGAAGGTGGGCGCGCCGCGCACCATCGCGTCGGTGATGCCCGTCAGCTGCTGGATGAAAGGCGGGATTGGCTGGCCAGGATCGACGAGCGTGGTCCAGGTGGATGCGCCATCCGGCCCCAGTTCGACAACGCCGATTTCGGTGATCCGATGAGCGCCGACGGAACCACCCGTCGTTTCCAGGTCGACAAAAACGATCGGCACATCGAGGGCCGGATCAGACAGAAGCAATTCAGACATGTGGGGAGACTGTGCAATGCATAACTCTGCACAAGTATGCACTATCGGCGGCGGGCGTTGCTCGGGCAATCTCAAGCAGTGGGATAGGACGGACCATCGGTAAAGCGGCCGGCGGGAATATGTTTATTCGATTGGACGATCATAAATAAATCATCAATCAGGGATTACACGAATATGACATATTGATGTCCAACCGAGGAAAACTCGCGGAAATTTTCGAACCGCATTTTTCCTCGCCCTACCGGAAGCGGATTAACTCCGAATTGCGGCAATAAAAAACCCTCGCGAACGAGGGTTTATCCTAAGAGCCAGCGGCTCAACCGCGCATTACAGCGGCTGGATGTTCGCAGCCTGCTTGCCCTTGGGCCCAGCCTTCACCTCGAACGACACGCGCTGGTTCTCCTTCAGCGACTTGAAGCCGTCTGCACGGATTTCCGAGAAATGCGCGAAGAGGTCCTCGCCGCCCGCATCGGACGTGATGAAGCCGAAGCCCTTAGCATCGTTGAACCATTTGACGATACCAGTTTCCATGTTCCACTTTCCCTCAATTTGATAAGACAGGCGATGCTCTTAATGCCGATTACGATTCACGATTCCGCAAACCGCAATATATGCACGATGCACAATCAGGGTTCCGCTATCGAAAATCCAGCAAGGCCATTTATAAAGGGAAGCCGATAGGGGCGTCAAGCGGTTTCAAATCAAAAACTGGATATACATCAAACGCGCTGTTAAAGCGGATATAGCGGCATCAATTATTCAGCCAATTCATAATTTTAACCGGTCTGAATTGCCGATCCGATTTGTCTAACAATAGCCTGTCAGAAATCTTTTCCTAAATGTAACAAAACGTGTCATTCGTAAGTGTTTCCACGACTTGTTAAGGTGATCTGTCAAACGCAACATTTCAACCAGCAGTTTGAAATCGGAGAAATGTCATGCTGTTTGATTCCCTTCGCCGTATCGCCGCACAACTGTTTCAATCAACGAAGGGTGCGCCGCCTTCCGAAACGCCTTCACAACGCCCGTCCCTGCTCGAGTTCGACCCGATGTGGCACGGCGATCACTGGCAGAACCTGCTGTCATCCCCAATGGACGCACGTCATTATGTGATCGAAGATTGGAGCCTGACGCCGGGACTCGAATTCGCTCCCGTCGGTCCGGATGGAAAGCTTCAATAAGCGAACCCGGAAGCAGGGCAAAAAAGGTAAAAAAAAAGCGCGACTCTTGTGAAGTCGCGCCGACAAAGGTTTGGAGATCTTTTTCGTCAACGAAAAAGTCTGCTTCGAAAAGCAGAGATTTCAGTATAGCGTTCGTTGTCGATTTGATTAGCTTCGACTCTCGCAATCTACTATTGCAGAGCTGACAACAATCGCTATTCAACGATTTTTGCGTTGTTTTCGCACGTCATTTCATGTCGTAATTGAACAACGCGCAAAGGTTGACACTTGGGGCTGGCACGAGCCAATCGGCCGCAAAGCCTTTATCAATAAGGCTTTCAGTCTCCATCCCGATAATTTCCTATCACGTAATACTTTATTGCTGATTTCGGAACGGCCAACGGGCGGGTCACGTCTCTACACTTTGCCTACCCGGAAACGAACGCACGTCGGTCACCGTGCGTTGTTCACGCGACTTTGCCTCTCGCAGCATTCGCGTGAAGTTTCCTTCAAGCCTGGGTTTCCAAAACCCATCCTGTTCTCGGAGTTACAAAGATGAAAAAGACTCTCATGGTCGCCGCCCTGTCGGGCGTATTTGCAACGGCAGCGCACGCACAGAGCAGCGTCACGCTGTACGGCCTGATCGACGCCGGTATCACCTACACGAACAACCAGCACGGCCACAGCAACTGGCAAATGACGAGCGGCTCGGTGAACGGCAGCCGTTTCGGCCTGCGCGGCGCTGAAGACCTCGGTGGCGGCCTGAAGGCGATCTTCACGTTGGAAAACGGCTTCGGCATCAATGACGGCACGATGAAGCAAGGCAGCCGTCTGTTCGGCCGTCAGGCATTCGTTGGCCTGGCAAGCGACCAGTTCGGCGCTGTGACCCTCGGCCGTCAATACGACAGCATGGTCGACTACGTTGGTCCGCTGTCGCTGACGGGCACGCAATACGGTGGCACGCAATTCGCACACCCGTTCGACAACGACAACCTGAACAACTCGTTCCGCGTCAACAACTCGGTCAAGTACCAGAGCGCGAACTACGCGGGCTTCAAGTTCGGCGCGTTGTACGGCTTCTCGAACCAGGCTGACGGCTTCGCGAACAACCGCGCATACAGCGCTGGCGCGTCGTACAGCTTCGCAGGCTTCAACCTCGCTGCTGCTTACCTGCAACTGAACAGCAACGGCGCAGCAAGCGGCGCGGCGTTCAACTCGGGTGGCGCAGTGTCGAGCGACAACACGTTCTTCGCTGGCCGCCAGCAAACGTGGGGTGCAGGCGCAAACTACACGTTCGGCCCGGCAACGGCTGGCCTCGTGTACACGCAAACGAACCTGTCGAGCCTGAACGGCATCGGCCAGGGCGCATCGGGCGTGTCGGGTGGTGTCGGCCTGAACGGCTCGAGCGCTCACTTCCAGAACTTCGAAGCGAACGCACGTTACGCGCTGACGCCGGCTCTGAGCATCGCTGGCTCGTACACGTACACGCGTGCAAGCCTGGAAGGCCAGCGTCCGCACTGGAACCAGTTCAACCTGCAAACGGCATACGCGCTGTCGAAGCGCACCGACGTGTACCTGCAAGGCGAATATCAGCAAGTCAGCGAAAACGGCTTGGGCATCAATGCCAACATCAACGGTCTGGGCGCGAGCTCGGGCAACGAGAAGCAAGTTGCTGTGACGGCTGGTCTGCGTCACCGCTTCTAAGCATCAGAAGTACTTGCAGCATGAAAAAGGCGCCGCTTGCGGCGCCTTTTTTTCGTCCGGACTCCGGCGTTCTGCCGGACTCGCTTCGCGCAGCATTCGCCTGCGCGTTCTTAGACGGTACAGGCCTCAGGCCTCCTCTTCCTCACGCGTCGGATACGCCACGTCGAGCACGTCGATCGGCTGCGGCCCGGCAGGCGTATGCAATATCACCTGATCGCCGACCTTCGCCTTCAGCAGCGCACGCGCAATGGGCGAAATCCAGCTCACGTGGCCTTCATCCAGATTCACCTCGTCGATGCCTACGATCCTCACCTTATGCGTCTCGCCGTCTTCCGTCGCGTATTCGACAGTCGCGCCGAAAAACACCTGATCGGTGTTTTCCTGCCGGCTGCTGTTCACCACTTCAGCGAGATCGATGCGCTTGGTGAGAAAGCGGATACGCCGGTCGATCTCGCGCAGCCTCCGCTTGCCGTAGATGTAATCGCCGTTCTCCGAGCGGTCGCCGTTCGACGCCGCCCACGACACCAGCTTCACGACTTCCGGCCGCGCCTCGTCGATCAGGTGCAGCAACTCGTCGCGCAGACGCCGATAGCCGGCGGGCGTGATGTAGTTCTTCGCGCCCGCCGGCATGTCGGGTTGCGCGGCTTCGAGATCGTCGTCGTTCTCGTCAGTTGATTCTTTGACAAAGGCTTTATTCATGGTGGTTCAGCGTTGAAGCGGACATCCGGATCTCCAGCCTACATGATACGGCTACTGTCACAAATTTCCCGGGCGCCCCTTCCCTTTTTCCGAGACCTTGCTATAATCTCATTTCTGCGTGCGGCTGTAGCTCAGTTGGATAGAGTACTTGGCTACGAACCAAGGGGTCGTGGGTTCGAATCCTGCCAGCCGCGCCACTTTTTTACGAGGGCCTTCCTCCGGGAAGGCCCTTTCGTTTCACCGAGGTGTACGCAAAGCGGTATGTGCGTCGCCCGAGCAGTTCAAGTTTAGCGTGCGGCTGTAGCTCAGTTGGATAGAGTACTTGGCTACGAACCAAGGGGTCGTGGGTTCGAATCCTGCCAGCCGCGCCACCCATGAAGGGCCTTCCATCCGGAAGGCCCTTTGTCTTTTCCCCTCCCGCTTTTCGTCTCTTCTCTTCGGCGGCGAACCTTCCAGGCGACACCGAACAGCCCGTTGCTTCAGCGCGGCGCCGACTTGATATCGCCAATCTCACCATCCGGTTTCGGCAGTTCGTTCTCGATGCCCAGCGGCGACGTCTGCTCGCCGATCGGCGTCGCCCGTGGGCCAAACAGCGACTGCGGCTGGCGGAGAACGTCGTCGACGGTATCGCCGAACTGGCTGAGGACAAACGCCCTCAGAAGCGCGATCCGCAACGATTCGCCATGCGCGGACACCGTGCGGTGGCCACCCTCGAAGTCCGCGACGCAATGTGCAGCGCCGTCGCGCGTGCGATCGCGCACTTCGAGCCGCTGCGCGCGCTCGAGCACGACGGCCGCCGCCTCCCATGATGTCGACGGCGTAAAGCGCCCATCCCACGGGCGGCCACGATCGTTGCCGCGAATCGAGACGACGCGCCCGCTGTCGGTAAAGTAGATTTCGCGCACGAAGTCGTGCAGGCTGCGGGCGACCCAGTAGTCGAGCGCCAGATCGGAGAGATCAGCTACGTTCATCGCGTTGTTCCTGTGGACAGGCAAAGGCGGAGCGTCATCGTGCCAACTATGTGCAAGCGACGCGCCCGCCTCTCAACTTCGATTTCAGTAATCGGCGCGCTCGCGGTCGATCCGCATGCCGCCGTCGTGATGACGATGCCCTTCTTCGCTCGGCCGTTCGCGCGCGATGCGCATCACGTCGAGATTGGTCCGCACGCGGCGCATCACGTTGGCCAGATGCACACGGTCGCTGACCTGGATGACGAAGCGCAACACCGTCGATTCCTGCGACTGATCTTCATCCATCGCAATGTGAACGATGTTCGCGTCGGCGGACGTGATATCCGCGGCAACGCGTGCGAACACGCCCTTCGTATTCTTGACCAGCACCTTGACCGCGACATCGAACAGGCGGCCGGGCTGCGGCGCCCATGCGACGTCGATCCAGCGGCCCGGGTCGCGCCGGTGAATGCGCTGCGCGACGCGGCAATCGGTGGTGTGGATGGCCATGCCGAGGCCGATGCCGATGTAGCCCATGATGTCGTCGCCGGGAATCGGGCGGCAGCAGGCCGACAACTGCACCGACATGCCTTCCGTGCCCGTGATGACCACGGGCGGCGCAGTCGACGTGCCATGTTCGCGCGGGTGATCGTCGTCGCCGTCGTGGCCCTCGCGACCGTTCATCAGCACTTCGATCCGCTTGGCCATCACAGCCGCCACACGCCTGCCCAGACCGATATCCGCGAAGATTTCCTGACGGTTTTTGTTGCCCGTCCACAGCACGAGCTTGTCCCACACTTCCGGCGTGACGTCGGAGAGCGCGAGGCCATAGCCCTTGAGCGACTGATCGACTAGACGTTCGCCCAACTGCACCGACTCGTTCAGGCGCATCGTCTTCAGATAGTGGCGAATCGCGGTGCGCGCCTTGCCGGTGCGCACGAAGCCGAGCCACGCAGGGTTTGGCTTCGAATACGGCGCCGTGATCACTTCGACGATATCGCCGCTCTTCAACTCGGTGCGCAGCGGCAGCAGTTCATTGTTGATCTTCACGGCGACGCACTGGTTGCCCAGGTCGCTGTGGATCGAATACGCGAAGTCGAGCGCCGTGGCGCCGCGCGGCAGCGCCATGATTTTCGACTTCGGCGTAAACACGTAGACGGCATCCGGGAACAGGTCGATCTTCACGTGTTCGAGGAATTCGCTCGAATCGCCGACTTCGCTCTGGATGTCGAGCAGCGACTTGAGCCACTGATGCGCGCGCTTTTGCACGTCGTTCAGATCGGCGCCGCCGTTCTTGTACAGCCAGTGCGCGGCGACGCCCGCTTCCGCGATCTCGTGCATCTTGCGCGTGCGCACCTGGAATTCAATGGGCGCGCCGAACGGGCCGACCAGCGTGGTATGCAGCGACTGATAGCCGTTGACCTTCGGGATCGCGATGTAGTCCTTGAACTTGCCCGGCACCGGCTTGTAGAGCGCATGCAACGCGCCAAGGCAGGTGTAGCACTCGAGCGGGTTCTCGACGACCACGCGGAAGCCGTACACGTCCAGCACCTGAGAGAACGACAACTGCTTGTCGCGCATCTTCTTGTAGATGCTGAAGATGGTTTTCTCGCGGCCCGTCACTTCGGCATCGAGCTTCGCGTCCGAGATGGCGCGCTGCACAGACTCGAGAATCTTGCCGACCACTTCGCGGCGATTGCCGCGCGCAGCCTTCACCGCTTTTTCGAGCGTCGCGTAACGGTGCGGATTGAAGTTCGCGAAGCTCAGGTCCTGCAGCTCGCGATAGGTATTGTTCAGGCCGAGCCGGTGCGCGATGGGCGCATAAATATCGAGCGTTTCGCGCGCGACGCGGCGGCGCTTTTCCGGCGGCACGGCGCCGAGCGTGCGCATGTTGTGCAGCCGGTCCGCGAGCTTAACGAGGATCACGCGCACATCACGCGCCATCGCGAGCAGCATCTTGCGGAAGTTCTCCGCCTGCGCTTCCTCGCGGCTGCGGAACTCCATCTTGTCCAGCTTCGACAACCCGTCGACCAGTTCCGCGACCTTCGGGCCGAACCGCTCCGCGAGTTCGGTCTTGGTCACGCCCTGGTCTTCCATCACGTCGTGCAGCAGCGCCGCCATGATCGACTGCGCGTCGAGCTTCCAGGCCGCGCACGTTTCCGCGACGGCAACCGGGTGCGTGATGTAGGGTTCGCCACTTTGACGGTATTGCCCGAGGTGGGCTTCGTCGCTGAAGTGGAAGGCCGCCTTGACCTCTTTGATCTCTTCCGGGCTCAGGTAGTCCGAAAGCGCAGTGGTCAGCTTGGCGATGGAGACGACGTCATGCCGGCGCGGCTGCTCCGGCGTGGCGGTCGGTCCGAACAGATGACGAAACGATTGTTCGAGGACCGCGTCGATGTACTTGCGTGCAGACGATGGCGAGTCGCTATCGTGTTCGTGGGCAGCGTGGTCCACTTCCGTGGCGGATGGCGAGGGGTCGGTGCTCATGGTCGCCTCCGTGTCGATAGTGCCGTCTGCACGCATGGGGTTGAGTTACATGACGATCAAACGTTGAAGCGCGCCTTAGACGGGCACCTTCTTCAGCATTTCGACGCCAACCTGGCCAGCCGCGATCTCACGCAACGCGACCACCGTGGGCTTGTCGCGGCTTTCGATTTTCGGCGTGTGGCCTTGAGCGAGCTGACGTGCGCGATAGGTCGCGGCAAGCGCCAGTTCGAAGCGATTCGGGATCTGTTTCAGACAGTCTTCGACGGTAATGCGGGCCATGTTGAAAATTCCTTCTCTGTATGTTGGTTATTCTACCTTATGTCCTTCCGACCTCGCCCGTATCACGCGTGCGGCAAGTGAATGCCGAGCTGCATGAAGAGGTCCGTGTGGCGCGCGTATTGCGATGCGAAGCGCGAGCGCGTCGCCGACACGAGGCATTGCAGTTCCGCGAGCGCGCGGTCGAAGTTTTCGTTGATCACGACGTACTCCGCTTCCGCCGCGTGCGCCATCTCGCTGCCCGCTGCGAGAAGGCGTCGCGTGATCACGTTCGGCTCGTCCTGGCCGCGCTTTTTCAGACGCTCTTCGAGCGCTTCGAGCGACGGCGGCAAGATGAAAATCTCCACAGCATTGCGGAACTGCTTCTTCACCTGCTGCGCGCCCTGCCAGTCGATTTCGAGCAGCACGTCATGGCCGCTTTTCATCTGCTCTTCGATCCACACGCGCGAGGTCGCGTAGTAGTTGCCGTGCACTTCCGCGCTTTCGAGAAACTCGCCCGCGTCGTGCCGTTGCAAGAAGTCTTCGACCGTCGTGAAGTGATAGTGCTCGCCGTCCTGCTCCTTCGGACGCGGCGGGCGCGTGGTGTACGAAATCGACAGACGGATCGCCGGGTCGCGCGCGAGCAGCGCGTTGACGAGCGTCGACTTGCCGGCGCCCGACGGCGCGACAACCATGAACAGGTTGCCGGGATAGACGCCTGCGTACGGATTGCGCGGCGCGCTGCTTTCGCGTTTGGTTTCGGTCATGCTGGTGAGACTCCCGTTACTCCAGGTTTTGTACTTGTTCGCGCATCTGTTCGATGAGCAGCTTGAGCGTCATCGACGAATCCGCGAGTTCCTTCGCGGCCGCTTTCGAGCCCAGCGTGTTCGCTTCGCGGTTCAGCTCCTGCATCATGAAGTCCAGACGCTTGCCGACCTTGCCGCCCTTTTGAATCACATGGCGCGTTTCGTTCAGATGCGCGGTGAGGCGCGACAGTTCTTCCGCGATGTCGATGCGAATGCCGTACATCGTCACTTCCTGACGGATGCGCTCGGCGATCTCTTCGCGCGACACGATCGTCGCCGACTGGTCCGGCGCGGCGATGCCGAGTGCTTCCTGCAACCGCTCGACGATCTTCTGCTGATGCCTGGCGATCAGTTCCGGCACGAGCGGCGTGATCTTCGTGACGATCGCTTCCATCTCGCTGACGTTGTTCAGCAGCATGGTCGCGAGTTGCGCGCCTTCGCGGCCGCGCACGTCGATCAGATCGCCGATTGCCTGTTTGCCGCATTCGAGCACGGCATCGCGCAGCACTTCCGGCGACACACCGCTCTCGGCGAGCACGCCAGGCCAGCGCAAAATTTCGCCCGTGCGCAGACGGCCCGCGTCCGGAAACGATTCGAGCACCGCGCGCTCCAGCGCAGCGAGTTGCGCGAGCGCGTCGCGATTGAGCGCGCCCGCGTTCGCCGACTGCTCGCTGCGCTGCAGGTTGATACGGATATCGACCTTGCCGCGCGACAGCTTGTTCATCAGCATTTCGCGCAGCGTCGGCTCGCAGACGCGCACGTCTTCCGGCATGCGGAAGTTGAGGTCGAGAAAGCGCGAGTTCACCGTGCGCAATTCGACGGACACGCTGATGCCGCCATTGCCCGTTGCCGCTGCGAGTTCGCGCGTGGCGCTCGCATAGCCAGTCATACTGTAGATCATGATGGGTCTCGCGATTGTGGCCGCGCGAACATCGCATCGCACGACCAGGGATTCGAGTCGCCCGGCGTTTACGAGACGCGAGGCGGAGAACGCGCATTATCCCATTTTTACCGGCGACACCTGCCGGAAGCGGCCTTCGGGTAAGCCCGGGCAAACGGCTTGCGCAACGCATTGGCCGGCGCGCTGGCAGTCAGCGCGCCCGGCGCGGCGCATCGGGTTGAGGCGCGCGGGCGGCGGCGGCGCGATCGGCGGTAAAATTGCGGTTTGCTTCCGCCTTCTCTTCCCCTCCATCCCCTTCAATTCCGACGATGAACGACACCACGAAACGCCCCAGCGGCCGCGCCGCCGATCAGCTGCGCGACGTGCGCATCACGCGCCATTACACGAAGCACGCGGAAGGCTCCGTGCTGGTCGAATTCGGCGATACCAAGGTGATCTGCACGGCGAGCGTCGCCGAAAGCGTGCCCGCGTTCCTGCGCGACCGCGGCCAGGGATGGCTGACGGCCGAATACGGCATGCTGCCGCGCGCGACGCACACGCGCAGCGACCGCGAAGCCGCGCGTGGCAAGCAGACGGGCCGCACGCAGGAAATCCAGCGTTTGATCGGCCGGGCGCTGCGCTCGGTGTTCGATCTCGAACGGCTCGGCGCGCGCACGATCAATATCGATTGCGATGTGATCCAGGCCGACGGGGGCACGCGCACGGCGAGCATCACGGGCGCCTTCGTCGCCGCGCACGACGCCGTCGCGAAGCTGCTCGCGACCGGCCGCATCGAAACCTCGCCGATCAACGATTACGTCGCGGCCATTTCCGTCGGCGTGTTCGACGGCCTGCCCGTGCTCGATCTCGACTACGACGAGGACTCGCAGTGCGACACCGACATGAACGTCGTGATGACGGGCGACGGCGGTTTCGTCGAGATTCAGGGCACGGCGGAAGGCGTGCCGTTTTCGCGCGACGAAATGAACAAGCTGCTCGATCTGGCGCAAAGCGGCATCAGGACGCTGATCGACAAGCAAAAGGAAGCACTGGAGTTGAAGGGTGACTGATCGAAAAGACAACGCGCTGGGCAGGATCGTGCTCGCGTCGAACAACGCGGGCAAGCTGCGCGAGTTCGCGGCGCTGTTCGGCACAGCGGGCATCGAGCTGATCCCGCAAGGCGCGCTGAACGTGCCGGAGGCGGAAGAGCCGCATCCGACCTTCGTCGAGAACGCGCTGACGAAGGCGCGTCATGCATCGAAGCTGACAGGTCTGCCCGCCATCGCCGACGATTCCGGCTTGTGCGTGCGCGCATTGCGCGGCGCGCCTGGCGTGTATTCGGCGCGTTACGCGCAACTTGCGGGCGGCGAGAAAAGCGACGCGGCGAACAATGCGCGCCTCGTCGAACAACTGAACGGCGTGAGCGATCGCCGCGCGTACTACTTCTGCGTGCTCGCGCTCGTGCGCCACGCCGACGACCCGGAGCCGCTGATCGCCGAAGGCCGCTGGCACGGCGAGATGCTCGATGCGCCGCGCGGCGCGCATGGCTTCGGCTACGATCCGTACTTCTTTTTGCCCGCGCTGAACGCGACGGCAGCCGAGCTCGCGCCCGCGTTGAAGAACGCGAGCAGCCACCGCGCGATGGCGTTGCAACAGCTGTTCGCGCGGCTGAAGGAGGAGCAGTGAGCCACGCATCCACGACGGCAGCCGGCGTGATCAAGGCCTTCACGTCGCCCGGCAGCATCCGTCTGACCTCGCTGCCGCCGCTCGCGCTTTATGTGCACTTTCCGTGGTGCGTGCGCAAGTGTCCGTACTGCGACTTCAACTCGCACGAGTCGAAAGGCGGCGCGTTTCCCGAGGATGATTACCTCGACGCGCTGCGCAGCGATCTCGAACAGGCGCTGCCGCTCGTGTGGGGACGGCAGGTGCATACGGTGTTCATCGGCGGCGGGACGCCGAGCCTGATGTCGGCGAAGGGGCTCGATCGTCTCCTGTCCGACGTGCGCGCGCTGCTGCCGCTCGATGCCGACGCCGAAATCACGCTCGAAGCGAACCCCGGCACGTTCGAAGCCGACAAGTTCGCGCAATTCCGCGCAAGCGGCGTGAACCGCCTGTCGGTCGGCATCCAGAGCTTCAACGAGACGCATCTGAAGGCGCTCGGCCGCATTCACGACGCGGCGCAGGCGCGCCATGCCGTCGAGGTGGCCGCGAACACATTCGACAACTTCAATCTCGACCTGATGTTCGCGCTGCCGAAGCAGACTCTCGCCGAATGCCAGGCCGACATCGAGACGGCGCTGTCGTTCGCGCCGCCGCATCTGTCGCTGTATCACCTGACGCTCGAGCCGAACACGTTGTTCGCGAAGTTTCCGCCGCCGCTCCCCGATGACGATTCGTCCGCCGACATGCAGGACTGGATTCACGAACGCACGCGCGAAGCGGGCTATGAGCGCTACGAGGTGTCGGCGTATGCGAAGCCCCATCGGCAGAGCAAGCACAACCTGAACTACTGGCGCTTTGGCGACTATCTCGGCATCGGCGCGGGTGCGCATACGAAGCTGTCGTTTCCGAACCGCATCCTGCGGCAGATGCGTTACAAGCATCCCGCGACGTTCATCGAAGAGGCGCGTTCGGGCAATGCCGTGCAGGAAGAGCATGAAGTCGGCGCACGCGATCTGCCGTTCGAATTCATGCTGAATGCGCTGCGGCTGGTGGAAGGGTTTCCGGTGCATCGGTTCATCGAGCGCACGGGTCTGCCGATGACATCGATCGAGCCGGCGTTGCTGGAAGCGGAGCGTCGCGGGCTGATCACGCGCGACTACGAAAAGATCGCGCCGACGCCGCTCGGCCAGGCATTCCTCAACGATCTTCAAGGGCTGTTTTTGAAGGATTCGTGAGCGGGCTCGTGGTTTGTTGCCCGACGGCGTGGCGTTCCAGGTTACAATTTCGGGCTCGGAGGGTTGGCAGAGCGGTTGAATGCACCGGTCTTGAAAACCGGCGAGGCTTTACGGCCTCCGTGGGTTCGAATCCCACACCCTCCGCCAGATACTTTCTTCAGCTTGCCTGCGACTCGATCTCTAACGAGTCAAACTCAACCGCAAGCTCCGCCCCGCACGTCGAGCAAACCTGCGCCACGACTCCCGGCTGCTTGTCGGTCCATCGTTCAGCCTTCGCGAGTCTGTGCTGCGCTTTCTCGAATCGCGGCATGCCTGGCGCGAGGATTTCGATCGCATAGACGATATTCTGAAACGCGAGATTTTCGAGCACGCATCGACGCGTCCCAACGAACGACACGGATGCGCGTCGATGTTGCAGAGTCAGGCCTAGCGTCAGCGTCTCCCGCTCTTTCGATAAGATTGTCCATGTGGAGATTTACGAAGCGGGAATCGAAACAGGTTCGCGCATTACCGCACCCCCTTTGCAAAATATCGTCAACGCGCTGCCCGCGCCAACGCCATGCCCCACGCATGCGCGCCACCGCTCACATCCGTAGCAACGCTCATTGAATCGCAACACGCATCGTCTACGATGAAGATACATCTCGCGTGCGAGTTATTGTGATGTCTACCCTCTCGCTTCCCGGCCGCATCAACCCAACATTCAGGCGAACAGCGGCACTCGCCTTCGCGCTGCTCTGCGCAGGCTGCAACTTCACCGTCACGCCGCCGGAGCGACCCGCGGTCGTCACGCCACCGCCCGCCGCGATCAACAGCCTGACACTCGATCAGTACCGCTCGGTCGTCGCGCAACGCATCATCGAACGCAATCCGTCGTATGTGCTGCGCGGCAATCCGCAGGCGATGCTACGCTCGCTCGTCGTCGTGTCGTTCATCGTGGATCGCAATGGACAGATCGTCGCATCGAACGTCTATCGCACGAACGGCGACGACGAAGCGGAGAGCACGGCGCTCGCGACCTTGCGACGCTCGGCGCCCTTGCCTCTGCCGCCGCCGAAGCTGCTGAACGCCAAGGGCCAGGTGGAAATGTTCGAAGACTGGCTCTTCAACGACAACGGCAAGTTCCAGTTGCGCACGTTCGCGTCGCCGCAGGCACAAACGATCGATTGAAAACTCGCCCGGTGCGCCAGGGGTTTCCGCGAAAGCAGCGGCTCGACCACCATTGTTCGGCTGCCTGCCGCGAGCGCAAATCGAAGCGAACCGAAGCGCATCTGAACGAAACGGAAGCGGACACAACCGCGAACCGAACCGCTCCTACGAAGCCGCAAGCAACAACACCCGGCGCGCGCCTTGCTGTGCGCCGCCCGCCCTCGCTATAATTTTTTAAATATCCGCCGGAATCTCCGGCCATCGCTGCGTGCCGCGCGCCCACCCGCCCGCCGCGCGCAGCGCGACCGTCACGTTGCCGCGCCACCCGCGCGCGCGTCCGCCCGGTTTGCATCGTGCCTCGCTTTCGCGCCGCTTCAGCCGTTCCGACGGCAACGCAACGCGCGCAATCCCGTCAGCACGTTGCAAGCTGTCGACTCGTTGCACACGCAACGTCTCGCGTAGCAGGTTCGCCCGCACCGCTGTTCGCCACGATGTGGGCACAATGGCGCGCGCACCCGCTTCGCCCCGCGCCTAGACGCATATACAGACGCACAAACGCACGCCGCCCGCCCCGCGGCTGCGTCACGACATTTGGAGACCCTGCATGTCCACATCGCCCCTTTCCAGCGCACAGCCCGGCGCAGACCGAAAGAGCAGCGCTTCGCGCGTGATCTTCGCGAGCTTCATCGGCACCGCGATCGAGTTCTACGACTTCTACGTCTACGCAACAGCCGCCGCGCTCGTCATCGGCCCGGTGTTTTTCCCGCACGGCTCGGCGACGGCGCAAGCCCTGTCGGCGTTCGTCACATTCGGCATCGCGTTCATCGCGCGGCCAATCGGCTCGTTCCTGTTCGGCCACTTCGGCGACCGCATCGGCCGCAAATCGACGCTCGTTGCGTCACTGCTGGTGATGGGCCTGTCGACGACGCTGATCGGCTTCGTCCCCGGCTACGACTCGATCGGAAGCCTCGCGCCGATCCTGTTGTGCGTACTGCGCTTCGGCCAGGGCATCGGCCTCGGCGGCGAATGGGGCGGCGCCGCCCTGCTCGCAACCGAGAACGCGCCGGCAGGCAAGCGCGGCTGGTTCGGCATGTTCCCGCAACTCGGGCCGTCGATCGGCTTTCTCGCCTCCAACGGCCTGTTCTTCGGCCTCGCGCTGTCGCTGTCCGACGAACAGTTCCGCAGTTGGGGCTGGCGCGTGCCGTTCATCGTCAGCGCGGTGCTGGTCGCGCTTGGCCTGTACGTGCGTCTGAAAATCGCGGAAACGCCGGCGTTCCAGGCAGCGATCGACCGTCAGGAGCGCGTGCGCGTGCCCGTGGCGACGCTGCTCAGCCGCCATCTCGGTCCCGTGCTGCTCGGCGCATTCGCAATGGTCGTCTGCTACACGCTGTTCTATATCTCGACGGTGTTCTCGCTGTCGTACGGCGTGTCTGCGCTGCATATCTCGCGTCAGAGCTTCCTCGGCATGCTGTGCGTCGCGGTCGTCTTCATGGCGCTCGCGACGCCGCTGTCCGCATGGGCCAGCGACCGCTTCGGGCGCAAGCCGGTGCTGATCGTCGGCTGTATCGCCGCGATCCTGTCGGGCTTCACGATGGCGCCCTTGCTCGGCAGCGGCTCGATGCCGCTCGTGCAACTGTTTCTCATCATCGAGCTGTTCCTGATGGGCGTCACGTTCGCACCGATGGGCGCGCTGCTGCCCGAACTGTTCCCGACCAACGTGCGCTACACGGGCGCCGGCGTCGCGTACAACCTGGGCGGGATTCTGGGCGCATCGGTGGCGCCCTACATCGCGCAGATGCTGGCGGCGAAGGGCGGCCTGTCGTGGGTGGGACTGTACGTGTCCGCTGCCGCCGTGGTGAGCATGGTCGGCGTGCTGTGCATGCGCGAAACGCGCGACACGCGGCTGATGTAATTCATCGGCTGCAGGCGTAAGCCGAAAGCGAAACGGCCCCGGCGCGATGCACTGCGCCGGGGCCGTTTTTATTTTGTGAGCCTGTTGGAGAAGCGTGAGTCCGTACGAACGAGAGCCGGGAAACTCCCGTGCTTGCCGCCGTTTTCACGTAATCATGCTGCACGGGGAGGCATCGATGAACTTTCGTTTAGGCGACGCGGATATCGTCATCATCGCGCTGGCGCTGCCTGGCTCGCTGCTGCTCGCGCTGCGCTTCAGGCCGGTGAGCTGGAAGGGATCGTCGTCGAAACGGTGGCCGCCAATCTGGCCGCGATCGCCGCTGTTGTCGCTTTCGAAGTGCTGATGGCCTGAGCGGCCACCAGCATCCATTGCCCGATCAGCGATAGTAGTAGCCGTGATGGTGATAGCCACCACCGTCCGGCACCACGATACAGCCGCTCAGCGATGCCGCCAGCAGCGCGCCCGTCGTCAAAGCCAGGATCAAGCGTTTCACGTTTTTTCTCCCTTTCGAGTCAGTATCGTTTTATTCGAGCGAACCCCGAATGACCTCGATTGAACACGAACCCGACGGCGGCGGCCGTTGCAATTTGTAAGCATCGGCTGTGCTTGTGTTACAGGCGGCGAGCGCCGCGCTGCGCCTCGAACGCACGCGATGACGGGCGCGCGGCACGAGAAGACGCCAGGCAAAACGCATGAAGGCCGCCTGGAGAGCCTTGGCGGGAGAAGCTACGACAGAATGGGAGTACGTTGCGACGCGAGGGCCGGCGAGGCGCGCGGCACGCGCCCCTGAAAGCAAAAAGAAAAGCGACAGTTTTAACAGGCGTGTAATACGCGCAATGACGATTGCGAGCGCATCGAGCGAATCTATCGTCAGATGCCGCCGGCAAACGGCCGACGCGAATCCCGCGCGAAGCATCGCCGCAAAATTCGAAAAAGATCGAAATTGGTTTGAACTTGTTCACATCCGCGCGGTCTCTACGAATGTTGTACAGGTTTGTTCTGCAGGTTTCCTCTCGGTCCGCGCGCTTCAGGCGCGGGCTTTTCAGAGGCGCCTCGCGACGGCGTCCGAAATTGGACGATTGCGCGTGCGCCTCTTTTCTTTTTTCTCTCCGCTCCGCCCGCTTTCCCTGCCGGCCTCAGGCCGCGGCGACCGATTGCCCCTGCCCGCCGAGACCGGGCGGGGCGGCGTGCACGTGATCGATGGCGGCCAGCGCCTCGGCGACGGGCGGCACCGAATTGCCGTCCCCAATCGAAACCGACCGGAACGGCACGTTGTTCTCAAATGTTTCCCGCGACGTGGCGATGAAGATCATCACCGTGCGCTTGCCGAGCGCGTGCGCCAGATGCACGAAGCCCGTATCGACGCCGATCACGAAGTCCGACGCAGCGATCACCTGGGCGATTTCGGTCACGCTTAGTTGCGGCAGCAGTTCCGCGCCTTCCACCTGATCGACGATCGCGAGCCCCTCGCTGCGCTCCGCCTGCGACCCCCACGGCACGACGACATGAAAGCCCCGCCGCACAAGGTCCCGCGCGATGGCGATCCAGTGCGCCGCCGGCCACTTCTTGTCGTCCTTGGATGCCGCGTGGAACAACATCGCCAGCGGGCGTCCGCCCGTATCGACGAGCGGCCTGGCCGGCGCGGGAATATGCAGGTTGTAGTCAGGGGGATTGTCGAGCGGATAACCGAGCGCCGTGCTGACGGTCTCGCGCATGCCGCTCCACGCATTGCGATCGCGCGGCGGCGCGAACCGGCCCGTATAGGCAAACGCGGCGCCGCGCTCGCCGAGATGCTGGTTGCCATATCCGAGGCGCTTTCGCGAACGGGACAGGAACGAGATGATCGCGCTCTTGTAGACGCCGTGGATATCCAGCGCGACATCGTAGCGATACGCACGCAGTTCGGCGATCGACTGCCAGATCGCCTTGAAATCCGACCAGCGGCGCGCCTTCTTGAAGCGGCGCAGCGGCGCGCACAGCACACGGTCGGTGCCGGGGTTCCAGCGGGCGATCTCGGCGAACGATTCGTCGACTGCCCAGTCGACCTCGACGCCGGGAAACGCGCGCTTCAGATCCGATACGATCGGCTGAGCCTGTATCACGTCGCCCATGGAGGTGACTTTGACGATGAGAATTCGCTTCATTGATGGCCCGTGTTGTGGCTGCTATGGCTGCTCGCTGGCAATCTGCAATTTTAGCCGACCGCTCCGACAATTGCCCGCAAAATGGGCAGCGTCGAATCTTGCCGGACCTGCGCCGTAGTTACCAGACGTTACTTCCCTTGACAGGCCGCCGCCCGCCGCCCGGTCGTTCGGGCAGACATCCGGCCCGTTTTCGCCGCGCCGCCGCCCGCGAGGCGACTATAATTTTGCCATTTCCCAGCCCGACTCCCCATGTCACGGACACCCCTGCTGTCCTCGAGCATCGGCCGGCGCGTACGGCGCCTGTGGCCTCAGTACGGCATCTTCTGGCTGGGCGCGATCGCCGTCGGCCTCACGGCCGTCTTCTACGCGCGGCTGATCGACTTCGGTTACAACGCTTTCCTTCATCTGCAAAACGAGCACCGGTGGCTCACGCTGTTTTTGACGCCCGCCGTCGCGGCGCTGTCCGTCTGGCTCACGCGACGCCTCTTTCGCGGCGCCGAAGGCAGCGGCATCCCGCAGGTCATTGCGACGCTGCATTCCAACACCAGCGCCGCCGGCATGCGGCTGCTCACGTTTCCCATTCTGCTCGGCAAGATTCTGGTGTCGTTTCTCGCGATACTCGGCGGCTTCACGATCGGACGCGAAGGACCGACCGTGCAGGTCGGCGCAGCGCTGATGTTCAACCTGCGCCGCCTCTACCCGCGCTCGAACGCGCTGATCGAACGCCAACTGGTGCTGGCGGGCGCGGCGGCCGGTTTGTCGGCGGCCTTCAACACGCCGCTCGCGGGCATCGTGTTCGCAATCGAGGAACTCACGCGCAGCTTCGAGGCTCGCGCCAGCGGCGTGCTGATCACGGCCATCATCATCGCCGGGATCATCGCGCTTGGGCTGAACGGCAACTACACGTACTTCGGCACGATCGACATCGGCACGCATTTCCCTGATTCGCTCGCGGTGGCCGTCGTCATCACGGGCATCGTGACGGGTATCGCGGGCGGCGTGTTCGGCTGGCTGCTGCTGAACACCGGGCGCTGGATGCCCGCGCCGCTGCTCAGCCTGAACAACGAGCGGCCTGTCGCGTTCGCGGCGCTGTGCGGACTGGCCATTGCGGTGATCGGTCTCGTGTCGGGCGGCACCACCTTCGGCAGCGGCTACGCGGAAGCGCGCGGGCTGCTGTACGGAACCGAGCATCTGTCGGTGTTCTATCCGCTGCTGAAGATGGCGTCGATGATCGGCTCGTATCTGCCGGGGATTCCGGGTGGCATCTTCGCGCCATCGCTGTCTATCGGGGCGGGCTTCGGCAACGTGCTGCACATGGCCTTCAGCGACATGCAGCTGCCGATGCTGATAGCGCTCGCCATGGTCGGCTATCTCGCGGCTGTCACGCAGTCGCCGATCACCTCGTTCGTGATCGTGATGGAGATGATCAACGGCCACGCGCTCGTCATCTCGCTGATGGCGACGGCGCTCATATCGAGCCGGATATCGAGCGTGTTCGCGCCGCCGTTGTACGAAGCGCTGGCGCAGCGCTATATGACGCCAATGACGCCCGCCGCTCCCGCGCCTGAGCCTTCCACTGCGGCGCCTTCAGTCGAAGAAGAGCGCCGTGACGAAGAACGGCCGGCCACGCGCAGCGAAGCAAAAGACTGAACTTGCGGCAGACTGGCTTTCGCCATTGCCGCCCGAAAAAATCGGGCGCGTCCCGCAGAGACGCGCCCGACCTCCCACAATCGTCAGTACACGACGACGCCGACCGGATGGTAATACACCGGACGTGCCGGTACGACGACGCAACCGGCCAACGTGACCGCCAGCACGGCGATCGCGAGCAAGGTCCTTTTTCTCATTTGACGACTCCCTTGATGGTTGCGATAAAGCGCGCTCTCGGGCGCGTTCGGAGAACGGGCGGATGGCCGCGCGCGATGCCGTCAACACGCGCCATCAGAGCCCGCTGGTTGGATTCACCCGGGCGTCACGCCCAGTGGCCTTGCACCCAGCGCCAGTTCGGACCATGCGCGACCCAGTGGCCCGGCACCCAGTGATAGCCGACCCGCTCGGCCTGCCAGTGACCCGGCACCCACACGTAGCGGCCGTGGTCCCAGCGCCAGTGGCCCTTGTCCCACGCATAGCCCACGCGCGGCGCGGGCACGGCTTCGAAGCGCTCGACAGGCGGCGCGGACGGCGCCACGACGATCACTTCCGCAGCCGACGCCGACCCCGCGGCGGACAGACCGGACACCACGAGCACAGCGGAAGCTGCGAGCAGACGAATCGACTTGTTCACGTTTTCACCTCTTGTGTCAGCACCGAATGACGGCGTTGTCCGTTCAATGCGCGAGGTGACGAAAGGGCTGACAGCGGAGGTGTTACCGCATGCCCTCAAGTGCAACGGATTATTTCGGGAGGAACGACGGGGAAGAATCCGCGGAGAGTGCGCAGCGAATGCGCGCACGAAAACCGATGGCACAGCAAGGCGCGCCACCCGACAACGGCGACGCGCGTCACGCTACAGAAGCTACAGACCGTTCAAGCCTGCGGAATCTCGATCTTGACCTCGAGCACTTCGAGGTCGTCGTGTCGTTCGAGATTGACGCGGATATCGTCGTCCGAAATCTTCACGTACTTCGAGATCACGGCGACGAGCTCACGTTGCAACGCGGGCAGATAATCGGCGGGCGCTTTGCCGCCTACGCGCTCGTGCGCGATGATCAGCTGCAGGCGCTCCTTCGCTATCGACGCGGACTTCTTCTTCTCGCCCAGCAAAAACGAAAGAATCGACATCACGTGCGCCCCCCTTACTTGGTGCCGAAGAGGCGCTGCAACAGGCCCGGCTTCTGGTAATCGGTAAAGCGAAGCGACTTCTGCTCGCCGAGGAAACGCGACACGACGTCTTTGTACGCTTCGGCGACATCGGTGCCGTCGAGGTGCACAGCAGGCAAGCCCTGGTTCGACGCATGCAGCACGGCTTCCGACTCCGGAATCACGCCGATCAGGTCGATGCGCAGGATTTCCTGAATATCGGTGAGCGACAGCATCTCGCCTTCGCTCACACGCTTCGGGTTGTAGCGCGTGATCAGCAGATGCTCCTTGATGGGCTCCTTGCCTTCGATCGCGCGCTTGGTCTTCGACGACAGAATGCCGAGAATACGGTCCGAGTCGCGCACCGACGAGACTTCCGGGTTAGTCACGATCAGCGCTTCGTCGGCGAAGTGCATGGCGAGCAACGCGCCCGACTCGATACCCGCCGGCGAATCGCAAACGATGTATTCGAAGTCCATCGCGATCAGGTCGTTGATGACCTTCTCGACGCCTTCCATCGTCAGCGCGTCTTTATCGCGCGTCTGCGATGCCGGCAGGATGAACAGGTTCTCGCACTTCTTGTCTTTGATCAGCGCCTGGTTCAGGTTGGCTTCGCCCTGGATCACGTTGATCAGGTCGTACACCACGCGGCGCTCGCAACCCATGATGAGATCGAGATTGCGCAGGCCCACGTCGAAATCGATCACTGCCGTTTTCGCACCACGCAACGCAAGCGCGGAAGCGAAACTCGCGCTCGTGGTCGTCTTGCCTACGCCACCCTTGCCCGAAGTCACCACAATGATTTTTGCCATTACCCTTTACCTTGTGTTCGTCTATTCGTCTATTGAGTCCGGCGGGAGTTCCATCGCGCAGCGCGCGCTCTGCATGCGCGGCGCACGCGTCAGGTGAGCCGCAGCGGTTCGATCATCAGCTTTTCATCTTCGAGCCAGATCTGCACCGGCTTGCCGTGAACGTCGGCAGGCAGCGGGTTCTCGGTCGTCCGGTAAATACCCGCGATCGAGATCAGTTCCGGTTCGAGACACGTGCAGAAGATGCGCGCGTCGTGATTGCCGTGCACGCCCGCCAGCGCGCGGCCGCGCAACGGCGCGTAAATATGGATGTTGCCTTCCGCGATCACTTCGGCGCCGTTGCTCACCATGCCGAGCACGACGAGATCGCCCTTCGCGTAAATGCGCTGACCTGAACGCAGCGGCTTGTCGACCACCATCGTCTGCGCCGAGGTGCCGATGCGTACGGGTTCCGCCGCAGCCGACCCGGCCTGCTCCGGCTCGCGCGCGGCAGCATCTGCAGCGGGCGCCGTGTCGGTCTTCGCCGTGGCCGCAGCCTTTGCTTGGTCGCCGCCTGCGTCCGGGTTGCTCTTGCTGACACGAGCGTCACGCGCGTCGCGCGCATCGAGCAGCGGCAGCCCGGCTTCGTTCGCCCACGCGTGCTGCGCGCTGTCGGCGACGACGCCGATGGGGCGCATGCGTACGCTGTCCAGCAGCTTCGCGATATCCGCGAGCGGCACGCGCTCGTTTTCCGCGAGACGGCGCACGTCGATTGCGACCGTGTCGTTCGCGAAGAATTCGGGCGTCGCCTCGAAGCGCCGGGTCAGCTCGGCACGCATCTCATCGAGGTTGGTCGTCTTGACGACAAACAGCAATGTGTCGACCGCGCCACTGCGCAGTTCAAAAAATGGCGATTTCTTCGGCGACATAGCGTTCGGCAAAAAATTTTGCGTATTTTACAGGCGTCCTGGCGAACGGTGAGCATTTTTGCCAATAAGTCTTCACGCGACAGGAAAATGCCGCGTGCGTGCTGGTCCAGGCCGGACGGATCGACAAAAAGTGGGAAGGATGCGGTCAGGACAGGCGCCCAGGAAACGCCCGAAAACGGCGAACGGCGAAGGAAGCGCTTAACCGGCCTGGCCGTTCGCCGCGTCGTCCGATGCCGTTTCTTGCGGCACGTGCCGCACGAGCAGCGTCTGGAACTGGTCCGGCGCGCGCGCAATACGCTCGTGCTCGCCCGTCGGGCCGAAGCCAAGGCGCTCGTAGAAGCGCATGGCGTTACGGTTCTCGTCGGCGATCCAGGCGTAGATTTCGGTGGCGCCCGCGCCCGCGAGCCACCCGCTCGCCGTGTTGACGAGCAGTTCGCCGCCGCGCAGATGCCGCACGGCGGGCGCGACCCACAACTCGCTGACGAACGCGCGATGCGAGGGCGCGTCCTCGAAGCAGGCGCCGATCAGACCGGCAGGATGCCCTTCCGTGTAAAGGATGAACGATGTCGAGGTGGCCGAGGCGGCGTGCCGCGCGGCCGTTTCTTCGAACGTGGACGCATCGGCCGACAGCGCTTCTTCCAGCGTCTCGCCGAATGCGTAAGGCGCTTCGCGCAGCGAGGCGGTACGAAGCTCGCGGAAGACGACGCCCTGATCGGCTGCGATACGGCGAACGGTCAGTGAAGGACTCATGCGTTCGAAAATCCCTTAAATCCCTTGTGTCATCCGGGTGAAGCGCTAGCGCGTAGCTTTAACCGAACCGACGCGTGAGTCAAATCTTTAATTCGGCGCAGTGCGACCCAGCGCGCATGGGTTGACAGGCGGCTGCAAAACCGGCACACGCGAGGCAGGGCATTTTGCATCGCATCCCTGCGCGAGCGGCCGCGAGCGCATTGAGCGCCGTCAGCTTGCTGGCCGCTCCGGCACGCCGTCGCGCTTCATGGCGGCGCTTCATGGCGGCGCTTCATGGTCGCGCTTCAGGGTGCCTCGTAGCGCCCCGTGCCGTCGGGCCACGGCGTGAGCAGTTCGTAGCCTTCATCGGTGACGGCGACCATGTGCTCCCACTGCGCGGACAGCGAGCGGTCCTTGGTCACGACCGTCCAGCCGTCGCGCATCACCGACGTGCCGGCGCGGCCCGCGTTGATCATCGGCTCGATCGTGAACACCATGCCCGGCTTCAGGCGCACGCCTTGCCCCGGCTGACCGTAGTGCAGCACCTGCGGGTCCTCGTGATAGACCTTGCCGATGCCGTGCCCGCAGTAATCGCGCACGATCGAAAAGCCTTCGCGCTGCGCGATCTTCTGGATTGCATGACCGACGTCGCCGAGCGTCGCGCCCGGCTTCACCTCGCGGATGCCCGCGAGCATCGCCTCATACGTCGTGTCGATCAGCTGCTGTGCGACCGTGCTCGGCTCGCCGACCGTGTACATGCGGCTCGTGTCGCCGAAATAGCCGTCCTTGATGACGGCCACGTCGATATTGATGATGTCGCCGTCCTTGAGGATCTCGCCGCGATCGGGGATGCCGTGACACACGACGGAATTGACCGACGTGCAGACCGTCTTCGGAAAACCCATGTAACCGACGTTCGCGGCAATCGCCTTCTGCGTGCCGACGATGTAGTCGTGGCAGATCGCGTCGAGTTCGCCCGTCGAGATGCCGGGCTTCACGTGCTCGCCGATCATGGCAAGCACGTCGGCGGCGAGCCGGCCTGAGATGCGCAGGCGCGCGATGTCTTCGGGAGTCTTGTAGGTGATGGCCATGTCGGTAAAGCGTTGGCAGCAGGCATGGCACGACATATCGTCGTGCGACGGGCGCATCTGGCGGGCATCGCGCGCATCCGGCGCAGTTCGCCCGGTACGCGATCGCCCTCGACGCAAGCCATGCAGCCGTGCGTGCGGTTGTCGATCAGGC
Organism: Paraburkholderia caribensis; assembly: GCF_002902945.1. Taxonomy (NCBI): domain Bacteria; kingdom Pseudomonadati; phylum Pseudomonadota; class Betaproteobacteria; order Burkholderiales; family Burkholderiaceae; genus Paraburkholderia; species Paraburkholderia caribensis. The sequence continues at coordinate 830,714 of NZ_CP026101.1, read as the reverse complement.
CATTGTACAGAGTCTGCCCGCCCAGCCCGTTTAGACCCGCAGCGCGTCTGCTGTTCAAGCTGCGGCTCAACCCGGCGGCGCGCTCCGGATCGCCGCCGCGATGTCGCGGCTCACGGCGGCGAGCGCCCGGCTGTGCGCCGCGACGAGCGCGGCGTCGTCCGCGCCCTGCACCGGCTCGCGTATCGTCGAACGGCCTGTCAGCAATGCCGTGCGGCCCGTCACGCGCACGGTCCACAGCGCGTCGACGGCGACCGCCTCGCCGGGCATCGAATCGAACCGCAAGATGTCGACGCGTACCCGGCACGCTTCCGTGCCCGCCACCGTCTGCGACGACACGGAAACGCGCGGCGAGCCGAGCAGCCGCGTCAGGTCGGCGGCGATCACGGCGGCGACGCCGCTCCTGAGCGGCTCGCCCCAGCGCGCGAACTCGTTGAGCTTGACTTCGTTGCCCGACATGCGCGTGACGAGCTGTGGCCGGTCGACCAGATCCGGCACCGTCACGGGCCCGACCACGACCGACACCGGCATCGGCGCGCCCGCGCTTTCCAGCGTCGCGTCGGGGCTCAGCGTATAGAAGTTCGAGCGCGGCGAACTGCACGCGGCCAGCACGGTCATGGCGGCGGCGACGCAAACGCATGCGCCGGGCGGGAGCATCGATCGCTTCACTTTGCGTCCTCCTGTTTGCCTCGCAGCAGCGCTTCGGGATGGCGCTGCAAATAATCCGAGAGCGCGCGGAACGACGCCGCCGTGCGCGCGAGTTCGCGGATCGCGTCGCTCGTGTCCTGCTGCAGCGTCGAGTCCGGCGCAAGCGCGCTATTGGCCGAATTGAGCGTGGCCTGCGCCGCCGACAACGTGCTCTTCGCCTGCGGCACCACCTGCGTATTGAGACTCTGCATCAGCGTGCCCGCATCGGCGAGCGCCTGCTGGGTGTTCTTGCCGATCTGCTCGAGCGGCAGTTTGTCGATGCGCGCGACGATCCGGTTGATCGACTCCTGCAGCGATTGCAGGCCGCTCGGCTCAGTCGGCAGCTCGGCGGGCGTGCGGCTCCAGTCGACGCTCGCCTTCTGCGCATGCGGGAAGAAATCGAACGAGACGTACAACTGGCCTGTCAGCAGGCTGCCCGTTTTCAGCTGCCCGCGAAAACCGCGCGACACGAGGAAATCCGCGATCTCCTTCGGATCGCGCGCGGCGCGCCCTGCCCCGGACTTGCCGTCCGCATACCGCGACGTGAAGCGCTCGGGATAGAACTTGATCTCGACAGGAATGCTGATCTGTTTCGTGACGGGATCGAAGCGCGTGTAGATCGCCGACACTTCGCCGAGCACGATGCCGCGAAAATCGACGGGTGCGCCCACCGTCAGGCCGCGCACCGATTCCTTGAAGTTGAGCACATAGGTATCAACGATCCTGTCCTGCACCTTCATTGCATCGGCACGCGTCGCGAACAGCGTGAACGGCGTGCGCGTCGGCGCTTCGGGCTCCGACAGCGACGCCGCGGGCGTTTCGAACGCGAGCCCGCCGATCAGGATCGACACCAGCGACTGCGTGTTGATCTTCACGCCATCCGTGCCGAGCGCGACATCGATGCCGCCCGCTTCCCAGAAGCGCGAATCGCTCTTCACGTAGCGGTCGTACGGTGCGTTCACGAAGATATGCAAGGTGATGCCGCCGCCGTTCTTGTCGAGTTCGTACGACGTCACCTGCCCGACGCGCAGGCGGCGGAAATAGACGGGCGAACCGACATCGAGCGAAGCCAGATTCGACGCATTCAACACGAATTCGCGCCCGGGCACGTCGCTCGCGAACACGGGCGGCACTTCCAGCCCGGTGTAGTCGCGCCGCTCCTGCTTCCCACGTCCGACGTCCATGCCGATGAACGCGCCTGACAACAATGTGCTGATGCCCGACACGTTGCCGCCCGTCACGCGCGGCCGCTCGACCCAGAAGCGCGTGTCGTCGACGAGCATGTCGGTGGCGTCGCGCGTCAGTTCGGCCGTGGCGACCACCGTCTTGTAGTCCTTCGACAGCGCAACCCGCTTCACGACGCCGATGTCGACATCCTTGAACTTGATCTTGGTCTTGCCCGCTTCGAGCCCTTCGCCTGTCTTGAAGCTGATCGTGATGGTCGGCCCCTGCGACAGCACCGCCTGCACCGCGAGCCAGATGCCGACCAGCACGGCGACGACGGGCACCAGCCAGATCCACTGGATGTGCCAGCGCTTGCGCGGCACGGCGACGGCGTCGGGCAGGTCGGGCGGCCGGCTCATTCCGTTTTCCTCGCATCCCAGATGAGCCGCGGATCGAACGACATGGCGGCGAACATCGTCAGCACGACGACCGCGCCGAATGCGATCGCGGCAGGACCGGCGCGCACGGTGGCGAGCGCGTTGAACTGCACGAGCGCCGTGAGCACGGCGATCACGTAGATATCGAGCATCGACCACCGCCCGACCAGTTCGACGAGCCGGTAGATGCGCGCGCGCTGGTCCGGCTGCCAGGTGGAGCGGAAATTGGCGGAGATCGCCAGAAAGCCGATCGCGAGAATCTTCAGCATCGGCACCGCGATGCTCGCGATGAAGACCAGCACCGCGAGCGGCCACGAACCCGAGGTCCACAGATACACGACGCCGCTCATGATCGTGTCCTTCTGCGCACCGAACAGTGAGCTCGTGTCCATCACGGGCAGCACGTTCGCCGGGATGTACAGGATGATCGCCGCGATCAGGCAGGCCCACGTCCGCGCCAGGCTGTCGGGCTTGCGCAGATGCAGATGCGCGCCGCAGCGCGGGCAATGTGCGGCATGCGCCGGCAGGTGCACGGCGGCATGCACGTTCGCAGCGTCGCGCTCGTCACGGGTTTGCGCGGGCGCAGCGCGCGTCAGCAAGCCGCAGTCGTGGCAGACACACAGGCCGCACCCCGCCGCCGTCGCGGCAGGAAACGGCGTGTCGCTGTCGAACGCGGGGCCGGCATCGGGCACGCCTTGGAGGCGCGACCACAGATCGCGCGTATCGAACGCGGAAGCGGCCGCCGCGAGCAGTAGCATCAATGCGCCGAACGACCACAACGCGGGCCCCGTCACCACCGCCGCGATATGCGAGAGCTTCACCAGCGCGACGAGCAGGCCGAGGATCAGCACCTCCGTCATGCCCCACTCCTGCGCGACCCGCAGCAAGCGGAACACGGCATCGGCGTGATACGGCGTGCGCCCGAGCCGCAACGGCAACAGCAGCCACACGAGACCAAGCGCCTGGCACGCGGGCATCAGCATCGTCGTGATGAAGATCAACGCTGACAACGGCCACATGCCGTCCTGGTATAGCACGCGCACCGCGCCGAACATCGTCGTTTCGACGAGATCGCCGTTCACCGACAGACCGACGATGGGAAACGCGTTCGACACGATCCACAGCACGCAGGCGGCAAGCGCATAGGCGAGCGTGCGATCGAGGCTGTTCGCGTGACGCCGGTACAGCGTCGCGCGGCAACGGCAGCAGCGCAGCACGCCTTCGGGCGGCACGGTGCTTTCGCGCTGCAGCAGATCGCATTCGTGACAGGCGATCACCGGCGTGCGCGTCGCGTGGCCGAGATACGCGGACGCCGTCTCGCTCATTTCGCACCCTGCGCGGCCGCGTCGCCGCCATGCTGCGCGGCCTGGGTGGTCATGCTTTCGGCCGTGACGACCCAGCCGCCGCCCATCGCCTTGTACAGGTTCACATACGCCACCAGCACGCCCGCCTGCGTCTGCGTCTGGGTCAGCTGCGCGTTGAAGAGACTGCGCTCGGCATCGAGCACCTCGATATAGCTCGTATAGCCGCCTTCATAGCGCAGCCGCGCGAGGTGCGCATAGGTCGCCAGCGCCTCGACCTGCCGACCCTGCACGTCGAACTGTTCGCGCACCTTCTGCGACGAGATCAGCGCGTCGTTGACTTCCTGGAACGCGACCTGGATCGCCTTGCGGTACGCGTACAACGCCTGCTGCTGCACCGCCTCGGCCTGCTTCACCTGTCCGACGATCGCCCCGCCTTCGAAGATCGGCTGCGCGACCGAGCCCGCGAACGACCACACGCGCGCGGGCCCCGTAAAGAGCTTCGAGAACTGCCCGCTTTGCGTGCCGAACAGCCCCGTCAACGAAATCTGCGGGAAGTACAGCGCCTTGGCCGCGCCGATCTGCGCATTCGCCGCGACCAGATCCTGCTCGGCCTGCCGCAGATCGGGACGGCGCTCCAGCAGGTCCGAGGGCAGCCCCGCCGGCACGGCGGGCGCCGCGAGTTCGGCGAGCGCGCGCCCGCGCAGGATATCGCCCGGATTGCGCCCGAGCAGCACCGAGAGCGCGTCTTCCTGCTGCGCGATCTGCGCCTCGATCTGCGGAATCACCGCGCGCGACGCCTCATACTCGGACTGGCTCTGCGCGAGCTCCATCTGCGAGACCTCGCCGCCCTTGAAGCGCAGCTCGAACACATGCACGGATTCGGCGCGGCTCGCCGTGGTCGCCTTCGCGATCTCCAGCTGCCGGTCGAGACTGCGCAGGTTGATATACGACGACGCCACCGACGACACCAGCGTCAGCACCGTGCCGCGCTTCGCCTCTTCCGTGGACAGCAGGCTCGCGCGCGCCGATTCCGTCAGACGCCGGTTGCGGCCGAAGAGGTCGATTTCCCATGACGCCGAGAGCGCCGCCGTGTACGTGTTGAACACGGGGTTCTGCACGTTCGCGAGCAGCGGCGAGGATGACGTCGAGATCCGCTCGCGTCCGGCATCGAAGCCCGCGCCGACCTGCGGAAACAGCGCGGCGCGCGTCGTCACGAACTGGCCGAGGAACTGGTCGACGCGCGCGGCGGCGATCTTCACGTCGTTGTTGTTCGCCAGCGCGGTCGTGATCAGGTCGTCGAGCACCGGGTCGTCGAACTGCTTCCACCATTCGGTGTTGGCGATGTCCGCCGCATAGTTGTCGGGGAAGCGGTAGGTGGCGGGCACGTCGAGCGGCGGGCGCGAGTAGTCCGGCCCGAGCAGGCAACCGCTCAGGGCAAGCACGCAGGGCACACAGAGAACGAGGGCGCGGCGCATGTCAGTCATCCTCGCGCGGTGCGGACGGGTTCGTCGTCGGCCCACCGCCCACTGTGGGGCCGCCCGCCGACGGCGGCACCTTCGGCTCGCCCGACGTTGGCCCGGCGCCCGATCCCGGCGCAGAAGGCGGCGCATCGCCAGCCTTCTTGGCCTTCTTCTTCTCCGAGCGCTCCGACATGGTCTCCAGCACATAGAAGAACATCGGGATGAAGAACACGGCAATCGCCGTGGCCCCGAGCATCCCGCCGATCACCCCCGTGCCGATCGAATGCCGGCTGTTGGCCGACGCGCCCGTCGCGATCGCCAGCGGCACGCAGCCCAGGATGAACGCCAGCGACGTCATCACGATCGGCCGCAGCCGCTCCTCGGCCGCCGTCATCGTCGCGTCGAACACCGACTTGCCCGCCTCGCGGTTGAGCACCGCGAACTCGAAGATCAGGATCGCGTTCTTCGCCGCGAGCGCCACCAGCATCGTCAGACCGATCTGGAAATACACGTCGTTGTTCAGCCCGCGCAGCAGGATCGCCAGCAGCGCGCCGAACAGCGCGAACGGCACCGCCATCAGCACGCCGAACGGCAGGCTCCACTTCTCGTACTGCGCCGCGAGAATCAGGAACACCATGATCAGACCGAACACGAACACGAGGCCCGAGGTGCCGCCCGACTGCTTCGCCTCGAACGCCTCGCCGCTCCAGGCGATGCCGTACTCCGAGGGCATCTGCGCGCCCACCTCTTCGAGCGCGCTGATCACCTGGCCGGATGCGTAGCCGGGCGCCGCGTTGGCCGTGATCTTCACGGCCGGGAAGTTGTTGAAGCGCGTGATCAGGTCCGGCCCCGTCACGTAGCGCGAGGTCACCACCGACTTCAGCGGCACCATGCTGCCGTTCGCGCTGCGCACGAAGACCTGCGTCAGGTCGTCGGGCTTCAACCGGTACGACGGCTCGGCCTGCAGGATCACCTGCCACAGCCGGCTCGAACGGTTGAACTGCGACACGTACAGCGAGCCGAACATCGTCTGCATCGCGCTGTAGACGTCCTGGACGGGCACGCCGAGCGTCTCGGCCTTGTCGCGGTCCACGTCGACCAGCAGCTGCTGCGAGTTCGCATTGAAGGTCGACGTGACCCCCGTCAGCTCGGGGCGCTGCTTCGCCTTCGCGACGAAGTCGTCGACGACGGCGGCGAACTGCGCGATCGTCGCATCGCCCTTGCTCTGGATCCACATCTCCGTGCCGCCCGTGGTGCCCAGCCCCGGAATCGACGGCGGATTGAGCGGCACGACGATGCCCTCGCGGATCTGCGAGAGCGTCCTGTATGCATCGACGAGCACGGCGCGCGCGTTCTGGGTGCGGATATTGGCCGACGAATACCGGTCCTCGAAGCTCTTGAAGCCGACGAAGAACGTCGACGAGTTGTTCTTGTTCTGGCTGTCGAGAATGCTGAAGCCATCCACCGTCGTGATGCTGCCCACGGCCGGCTGCTTCATGAAGTACTCGGACACGCGGTCCGACACCTGGCCCGTGCGATCGAGCGACGCGGCATCGGGCATGATCACGGCGCCCAGCAGATAGCCCTGGTCCTCGGGCGGCAGGAACGCGGTGGGTATGTCGCGCATCATCACGACGGCCAGCGCGATCATGCCGGCGAACAGTAGCAGCGCGACCACGAAGCGCCTGATGATCAGGCGCACGGCGCGCGTATAGCCCGCCGTCATGCGCGCGAACTGGTTGTCGAACCAGCGGAAGAAGCCCTTCTTCTCGTGATGGCCGGGCTTGAGCAGCAGCGCCGCGAGCGCCGGCGAGAGCGTCAGCGCGACGATGCCCGAGATCACCACGGAGATCGCAATCGTGATCGCGAACTGCTTGTACATCTGGCCGGTGATGCCGCCGAGAAACGCCACGGGCACGAACACCGCGCACAGCACCAGCACGATCGCGACCACGGGGCCCGCCACTTCGTCCATCGCCTGCTTGGCGGCCGTCTTCGGATCGAGCCTGTTCACCGTCATGTTGCGCTCGACGTTCTCGATCACGACGATCGCGTCGTCGACCACGATGCCGATGGCGAGCACCATGCCGAACAGCGTGAGCATGTTGATCGAGAAACCGAGCGCCTCCATGCCCATGAAGGTGCCGACGATCGACACGGGCACGGCCAGCACGGGGATCAGGGTGGCGCGCAGGCTCTGCAGGAACACGAACACGACGATCACCACCAGCACGACGGCCTCGAAGAACGTGTGCACGACGTCCGTGATCGACGCGCGCGTGAACTCGGTGGTGTCCATCGCGATTTCGTAGTCGATGCCCTCGGGGAACGACTTCTTCATCTCGGCGAGCGTGGCGCGCACCTGCTTCGAGACATCGAGCGCATTCGCGCCCGGCTGCTGGTAGACGGCGATCACGGTGGCGGGCTTGCCCTGGAAGCGGCTGCGGATCGAGTAGTCCTTCTGCCCCAGTTCGGCACGGCCGATGTCCTTGAGCCGCACGATCGCCGCGCCGCCGCTCTGCGCGCGGATGATGATGTTCTCGAACTCGGAGGGCTCGGTGAGCCTGCCTGTGGTGGTGACCGCGAACGACTGTTCGACGGGATTGCCCGTGGGCGACTGGCCTAATCGTCCCACGGCGAATTGCTGGTTCTGGTTGGCCACCGCGCGCTGCACGTCGGCGGCCGTGATGCCCAGCTGCGCCATGCGGTCGGGGCGCAACCAGATGCGCATCGCGTAGTCGGGCGTGCCGAAGATGCTCGACTGGTTCGCGCCTGGGATGCGCTTGAGCGCATCGAGCACGTAGACGTTTGCGTAGTTGGCGATGTAGGTGGCGTCGTAGCGCTCGGTGGGCGAGTAGATCGCGATCACCATCATGAATGCCTGCGACTTCTTCTGCACCTGCACGCCCTGGTTGGTGACCGACTGCGGCAGTTGCGGCAGCGCGAGATTCACGCGGTTCTGCACGTCGACCTGGGCGAGTTCGGGGTTGGTGCCGATCTGGAAGTAGGCGTTGATCGTCAGGTTGCCGGTGGAGGAGCTCGACGAGCTCATGTAGATCATGTTGTCCGCGCCGTTGACCTGCTGCTCGATCGGCGCGGCGACGTTGTTGGCCACCACGTCGGCGCTCGCGCCGGGGTAGGTGGCGGAGATCGTGATCTGCGGCGGGGTGATGTCGGGGTACTGCGCAGTGGGCAGCGCGAGCATGCACAGCGCGCCGCCCAGTGTGATCACGATCGAGATGACCGAGGCGAAGATCGGCCGGTCGATGCAGAAATGGGAGATGTTCATCGGGTCGGGGTGCGCCGGATGGCGTCGGTCGTCATCGGGTCGTCGGGGCGGTCATGGGCTGGGGCGCGGCTGCGTCTGCGCCAATGTCGCGGCCGGTGCGGACGCGGCGGCGGCGCTCGCTGCGGGTGGCGCGGAGGCGGGCGTGCCAGGCGTGCCCGGCGCACCCGGCGCCGCGCTCACCACCTTGATGTGCGCATCCGACGACACACGGATCGCGCCATCGACCACCACGCGCTCGCCCGCCTTCAGCCCTTCGTTGACGAACCAGTCGTCGCCGTGCCAGTCGCCGACGTCGACCACGCGCTGATGCGGCTTCGAGTCCTGGTCGAGCACCCACACGAAGTGGCTCTTCGCGCCCTGCAGCACGGCGCGCTGCGGCACCAGCACCGCATTGGGCCGCACCGCCCCCGAGACCTTCGCGCGCACGAACTGGCCCGGCTTGAGCGTGCCCTTCGGATTGGCGAACACCGCGCGCACGAGGAAGGTGCCCGTCTGCTGGTTGAACGCGGGGTTCGCGAAGTCGATGCGGCCCTGCTGCGGATAGACCGAGCCGTCGGCCTCGATGATCGTCACGTCGAACTGGTTGTTGGCCGGAAAGCGCAGCAGGCCCTTCGCGATCTGGTCGCGGTAGCCCAGCAGTTCGTTCTCGGAGATGCTGAAGTTCACCCACATCGGGTCGAGCTGGTAGACGTAGGTGAGCAGGCCCGACTGGTTCGGCGTCACATAGCTGCCGTCCTGCACGCGCGCGAAGCTGGAGAGGCCCTTGAGGGGCGAACTGATCGTGCAGTAGCTCAGGTTCAGCTCGGCCGTGCGCACCTCGCCCTGCGCGGCGATCACGGCGGCTTCGGCCTGCTTCTCGTTGCCCGTGGCATCGTCGAGGTCTTTCTTGCTCAACGCGTTCTGCGCGGCCAGCGGAATCACGCGGGCGAGGTTCTGCTTGGTGACTAGCAGGCGCGCCTGCTGCTGCGCGAGCGCGCCCTTGGCCGACTGCAGCGCGGCCTCGAACGGCTTCTTGTCCATCACGAACAGCACCTGGCCTTCCTTGACCAGCGAGCCTTCCGTGTACATGCGCCGCTCGAGAAAACCGTCCACGCGGGCGCGGATTTCCACCTCGCGCGAGCTTTGTGTCTGCGCGGTGAACTCGAAGTCGACGGGGGTTTCCTGCTGATGCACCGTCACGACGGTGACCTCGATGGTCGGGCGTGGGGGCTCGGTGGGGGCTTTTTTGCAGGCGGTGAGGCACAGCGCGGATGCGAGCGCCGCCACCAGCGGCCAGCGTGACGCCCGCGACACAGCGCGGCCCCTATGCGGCATGGCAGCCGGACCCGCCCCGGACATGCCCACGTACGATCGACAATTCATCGCGCGGCTCCGTTCGATCGCCATGTCATTGCGCCGTATAGCCGCGTCCCGTCATGCAGGCAGCGACGGCGCGGTTCCACGTAGCCATCTGCTGCGATGCCTGCTGCTGCGTGGCCTGCTGCTGCTCCTGAGCAGCGGCAGCCTGACGGCGTTGCCGCGCGCCGCCCGCCATCGTGCCCGCGATCGCGCCCGCCGCCGCGCCTTTGCCCGCGTCGCCCGCGATCGCGCCGATTGCCGCGCCGCCCGCTGCACCGCGTGCCGCGCCACCCAGGCGCTGTCCCGACGGTCCCGGCGGCGGCGGCTGATTCGCGGCGTTCTGCGCGAGCGCGGCAGGATTGACGCCCGTGTTCTGCGTCGCCCAGTTGTGGCACTGCGCCGTGTCGTCAGACTGCTTCTGCTGGCTTTGTCCCTTGGCGGGATAGAAGATGGGTTGTTGTGCCGTTGCGGCATCGGCGAGCAGCAGCGTCGTAGCGAATATCAGCGTCTTTCTAAAGGCTTGTTTCATGATGAATCTTCCCAAGCGATACGGTTGCGTCCGTCGCGCTCTTATTGCGCGCATCGCGCGGCGGACAAATCCAGATGCGCGTCACCCGGCCTGGTGAGGCTGATGCGTCCAGTGTGGAATCCAGCCAGGTCGAAAACAATTGGACCTTGGTCCAATAAGCCATTCGGGGCAATGATCTTGCGCAAGCACATGGGCTCGCTCCCATGCCAGACTGTCCTGCTGGCTAGCGGCCGTTGCGTCATAGTGGCGCAGCGATGCCGAGCACGGCGCACACTGTCCTGATGAAGAGCACATCGTTGAAGGGCTTGCGCAGATAGGCCTTTGCGCCCGCCGCGAGCGCGGCTTCGCGCACGCCGGCATCGTCGTGGGCGGTGATGAAAATGACGGGCACGGCGCTGCCGGCCAGTCGGCGCTGCACCTCGATCCCGTTGGCGCCGGGCATCTGCACGTCGAGGATCGCGCAGTCGGGATGATACGAAGGCGTGGCCGACAGCACATCGAGAAACTCGTCGCCACTCGTGTACGTATCGGCTGCGATCCCGACGGAGCGCAACAGACGTCTGATCGCCCTGCCCACCGACGCATCGTCGTCAACCACGACGACGAATGGTTTGTCTGTGCCCATTCTGATTAGCCCATTGAGCCGCGACGCCCACGCAAACGGTGCGCGGACGTCTCAGCAATAGACTATGAGACTGCGGGCGTCGGTGGTATTGGACCTTGGTCCCGTATCCGGCCAGAGGCCGGCTTGCGCGCAGCGGCGGAGGAATCGGCTGGCAGCGGCTCGGCTAAATGGTTCGCCGTGCGGGCGTGGTGGGGGGGGTGGTGACGGCCACCTTGTCGGCGATGCGCACCAGTTCTGCGAGCGAACTCACTTCCATCTTCTGCATCACGCGCGCGCGATGCGCCTTGACGGTTTTCTCGACCGTACCGAGTTCGCAGGCCACTTGCTTGTTCAGGCGGCCGAGCACGACGAGATTCATCACTTCGCGCTCGCGCACCGTCAGGCGCCCGACGCGGCTGCGCAATTCTTCCAGTTCGTGGATCGACTTCGACACCTCGACGGAACGCGCCAGCGCCAGGTCGATCGCGCGCAACAGGTCGTCGTCGCGAACAGGCTTGGTGAGGAAATCGGTCGCGCCGGCCTTGATCGCGCCGACCGTCATCGCGATGTCGCCGTGGCCTGTCAGAAAGACGATAGGCAGACGGGCGTCGAGCTCGCGCTGCAACTCGAGTCCGCTCAGATCGGGCAATTGCACGTCGAGCACCACGCAAGCGGGCGTGCGCTCGCCACACGCATGCCCGAGGAATTCGCGCGCCGAGCCATACGCCTCGACCTCATGACCTGCCGACCTGACGAGCCGCGTGAGCGCGCGGCGCACGGACGGGTCGTCGTCGACGACGTAGACGAGTGCGGCCGCTTCGCTCATGACGCCGCCTGCGCCACGCCAGCGTTACTCGCATCGCGCGATGCGGGCAGCGCAACATAGAACGTCATGCCCTGGTCGAAATTGTTCTCGGCCCACAGGCGGCCGCCGTGTATCTGCACGATCGAGCGGCTGATCGACAGCCCGAGGCCCAGGCCTTGCGGCTTCGACGTGACGAACGGCTTGAAGATGCATTCGAGCTTGTCCGCCGTCTGCCCGTGTCCGCGGTCGCGCACGGCGATGCGCACCCGCCTTCGCCGTCGGGTCGCGCAAAGAGCGCCACCACGCGGTCGGACGCGCCGCACTCGCTGACGGCATCGAACGCGTTGAGCAGCAGGTTGAGTAGTACCTGCTGCAGTTGCACCTTGTCCCCGCGCACGGGCGGCAAGCCATCGTCGATCACGTGCGACACGTGGATGCCCCGCGCGACGGCATCGCCATGCACGAGGAGCGCGACGTCGCGCAGCAGTCCGCCGACATCGAGATTCGCCAGTTGCTGCTGCTCTTCCTTTTTCACGAAGGCGCGCATCCGGCGGATCACTTCGCTTGCGCGGCCGCTGTCATCGACGATGTCCTTCAGAATGTCGCGCACTTCGGCAAGGTCGATCGGCGCCTGGTCCATGAACCGCTGCGCGGCCTGGCCGTTGCTGAGGATCGCCGTCAGCGGCTGGTTCAGTTCGTGCGCGAGCGATGCGGCGAGCTCGCCCATCGTCGATATGCGCGTCAGATGCGCCAGCTCGCGCCGATTGCGTTCGAGTTCGAAGCGCTCCGTCATGTCGGTGATGAACGCGACAGTCGCGATGCGCCCTTCATAACGGATCGCGCTGGCGGCGATTTCGGCGGAAAACTCGCTGCCGTCACGGCGGCGGGCGCGCAGACTGCGCGTGCTCGTTCCGGCCGAACGGCCCGGGTGCGCGGCGCCCGCGCGGTGCTCGTGCGAAAGCGCCGGCGCAACGAGGCCGACACATGCGCCTGCCAGCACGCCGCGCGGGTAGTCGAAGAGACGTTCGGCCTGCGCGTTGGCGAGGACGATCACGCCATGTTCGTCGAACACGACAGACGCCACGGGCAGGCATTCGATGATTTCGGCTAGCTCGTTCGTCGCGCCGGGCCGCGGACGCACAAAACTGAAAAAAGCGCCTGCGCCTTGCAAGGTTCTGCTGCGCGCAATCTGATTCGTCACGCGATGGAGCATCGTCGATGCTGACGCGCCGTTGCGCATATGCACGAATGTCCCTGCGCGCTGCGGCGCGATACGGCGCGGATGCAGCGACCACCAGACAACGATTGCAGCCACCGCGACTGTCAAAGCAGAAATAGCGATGTGCATGGCTTACCGTTCCTCAAGACGTTCGCACTCGAACCGCGACGACCACGTGCGCGCGCCTTCATTGTTGTTAGCAACGCAACCGGGCGACGGCGCGCGAATCGGGCGCGCGACGCCTCTGCCTCTACGCATGAAACCGTGACAACGTCTTGTTGTGATGCATCTCGTCGACCGACGAGCTTAATGATGTGCTGCAAACAAAAGGCAATGTAATCGCCGTTGATAAAACAATGGAATCTTCATATGGACTGCGAATATTCAATATCATTTTTTCGTTAATTATCGCGGTCGATTCTTCACTCTTCCGCATCAACAGGAGGAAAAAAATGCAACTTCATCCTAGGCAGAAAGTAAGGCTTAGTAAAGCTTCACGGCGGTCATTAACGAAAAACTACTTGCAGTCGTCAGTTTTCGCATTGGCCTTGTCGGGCAATGCTTATTGAAGCAAGCGTTTTAATGGCAGGGTTTGATGCGCAACCCGAAATAATCCTAGGTGTATTTAATTATCTCGGGCTGCTTTGGGATCTGACGTCGCGCCTGGCGCTCAGGCAAAATCGGACGAGCCTGGCGGCGGAACGCCCGGCGGCGGGTCGTCGTCGCCTATCGGCTCGGCCGGATTCGTATCGTCTGTCTTTGGCTTTTCTGGCAATGGCTGATCGAGGCCTGGCTCGATGGGTGTGGGAATTGCATCGCCGATCGGCTTGTTGAGTTCGTTCGGCGGAATTTCGGCCGGGTCTCTCGGCTCGGTGGTCTCTTCTGCCTTGGGGTTCGTCATTGTGGACTCCATCATGGTTGACAGATGGTCCATACGGCGCAACAACCATACCAATGGAACGGCGGGCAAGGGTTGGAGAGTAGTCAGACGCCCGCGACGCTTGAGCGACGCTCCATGCGCGGGAGAACATGCGCCAATGCACCCGTGCAAAAGACGAAGCGCAAAGACGTGTGCGTAGCGCGAACGCGTTGTAAATTGCGACGCCCCGCTTCGCCTATTGACGATACCGGCTCTTAAAAGAACCGCCCAAACGAAAACAGGCCCCGAAGGGCCTGTTTTGCTTTGCATCTGGCGGAAAGGGTGGGATTCGAACCCACGGTACAGCATAACTGTACACCGGATTTCGAGTCCGGCGCATTCGACCACTCTGCCACCTTTCCAGATTCTTTGACTTACCAGCAAGTGGTCTTGTCACGTCACACTAAGCGGGTCGCTGCTTGCGTGAGACGAAGATTATAGAACAGCTGTTTTCGAATTCCAAGCCCTTTTTCGCAGAAACTTGAAGAGGACTTGGATCGATCCGAACAGACCAACTTCGCTCAGGCTGCCGCCTTCACTTCCAGGCGTTCGACGCCACCCAGATACGGCCGCAACGCCGCCGGCACGGTTACCGAGCCGTCCGCGTTCTGGAAGTTCTCCAGCACCGCGACGAGCGTCCGGCCGACCGCCAACCCGGAGCCGTTGAGCGTATGCACGAGCTCGGGCTTGCCCTGCGCATTGCGAAAGCGGGCCTGCATCCGGCGCGCCTGGAACGCTTCCGTGTTCGAACAGCTCGAAATCTCGCGATAGGTGTTCTGTGCCGGCAGCCACACTTCGAGGTCGTAGGTCTTCGTCGCCGAGAAGCCCATGTCGCCCGTGCACAGCGTGATCACGCGATACGGCAGTTCGAGCTTCTGCAGGATCGTCTCCGCGTGCGTGACCATCTGCTCCAGCGCGTCATACGACGTTTCCGGCGCAACCACCTGCACCATCTCGACCTTGTCGAACTGATGCTGACGGATCATGCCGCGCGTGTCGCGGCCGTACGACCCTGCTTCCGAGCGGAAACACGGCGAATGCGCCGTGAGCTTGATAGGCAGTTCGTTTGCATCGACGATGCTCTCGCGCACCGTGTTAGTCAGCGAGATTTCCGACGTCGAGATCAGATACTGCGTGACCGTGTTTTCGCCACCACCCTTTTCGACGCGGAACATGTCGTCGGCGAACTTGGGCAACTGGCCCGTGCCGAACAGGATTTCAGGATTGACGATGTACGGCGTGTAGATTTCCGTGTAGCCGTGCTGCTGCGTGTGCGTGTCGATCATGAACTGCGCAAGCGCACGGTGCAGACGCGCGATCTGTCCGCGCAACATCGTGAAGCGCGCGCCCGACAGCTTCGCGCCCGTCTCGAAATCGAGACCGAGCGGCGTGCCGACGTCGACGTGATCCTTCACCTCGAAATCGAACTCACGCGGCGTGCCCCAGCGGCGCACTTCGACGTTCCCCGCTTCGTCGTTGCCGACGGGAACGCTTTCGTGCGGCAGATTCGGCACGCCGAGCAGCAGGTCGGACAGACGCGTCTGGATGTCTTCCAGTTGCCCCGCCGACGCCTTCATCTCGTCGCCGAGTCCGCCCACTTCGGCCATCACCGCCGACGTGTCCTCGCCCCGCCCTTTCATCGCGCCGATCTGCTTCGACAGACTGTTGCGCTTTGCCTGCAGCTCTTCGGTACGGGTCTGGATGGCACGGCGTTCGGCTTCGAGCGCGGAGAAAGCCGCGACGTCGAGGGTGTAGCCGCGATCGGCGAGGCGTTTCGCGACGCCGTCGATGTCTTTGCGCAGCAGCTGGATGTCAAGCATGGGAAGGGGCGACAGTTCGTTGTATGAATGGGCGATTTTAGCGCACCGGCGCGGCTGGCCGGCGGCATTGTCGGGTCAGGCGCAACGCGCGGCTCAGCTTTTCTTCCGGTTCTCGCTGCGCCATTGCGCATCGAGGTCGGCAAGGCGCGACAGCTTCTCGCCGATCTTGCCTTCGAGCCCGCGCGGCGTCGGCTGATACCAGTTCGGATCGCGCATGCCATCGGGCAGATACGTTTCGCCCGCGGCGTAGGCGTCAGGTTCGTCGTGCGCGTAGCGGTATTCGTGGCCGTAGCCGAGTTCCTTCATCAATTTCGTCGGCGCGTTGCGCAGATGGACGGGCACGGCGCGCGACTGGTCCTTGCCGACAAAGCTGCGCGCCTGGTTGTAGGCGTTGTAGCCCGCGTTCGACTTCGGCGCGACAGCCAGATAGATCACTGCCTGCGCAAGCGCCAGTTC
The DNA here is from genome assembly GCF_002902945.1 of Paraburkholderia caribensis. Classification (NCBI taxonomy): domain Bacteria; kingdom Pseudomonadati; phylum Pseudomonadota; class Betaproteobacteria; order Burkholderiales; family Burkholderiaceae; genus Paraburkholderia; species Paraburkholderia caribensis. The sequence continues at coordinate 814,686 of NZ_CP026101.1, read as the reverse complement.
GCCTTCAGGCGTGCCGAGGCGTTCGTACGTTTCGGCGGCGTCGAGCGCGATGCGCGCGGCGCGCGGATCGGCAAGGCCAATGTCTTCCCACGCCATCCGCACGATGCGCCGCGCCAGGTAGCGCGCGTCGGCGCCGCCGTCGAGCATGCGGCAGAACCAGTACAGCGCGCCGTCTGGATTGCTGCCGCGCACCGACTTGTGCAAGGCGCTGATCTGGTCGTAGAACGCGTCGCCGCCTTTATCGAAGCGGCGCAGGTTTTCCGACAGCGCGCTGGCGAGCAGTTCGCCGTCGATGTCCGTCTTTTTCTGCTGCGCCGCCGCGCGCGCGACGATTTCCATATTGTTGAGCAGCTTGCGGCCGTCGCCGTCCGCGGAACCGATCAAGGCGTCGCGCGCTTCGTCCGTAAAGGTGAAGCCGCCCAGTTCCTTCTGCGCGCGGTCCAGCAGTTCGCGCTGCTCGTCGGCGTCGAGGCTCTTGAGCACGTAGACGGCGGCCCGCGACAACAACGCGCTGTTCACCTCGAACGAGGGATTTTCCGTGGTCGCGCCGACAAACACGAACAGCCCCGACTCGACGTGCGGCAAGAACGCGTCTTGCTGGCTCTTGTTGAAGCGATGCACCTCGTCGACGAACACGAGCGTCTGATGACCGTTGGCGCGATGGATCTGCGCGGTTTCAACGGCTTCGCGGATATCCTTCACGCCCGACAGCACCGCCGACAGCGCGATGAACTGTGCGTCGAACGCGTCGGCCATCAGCCGCGCGAGCGTGGTCTTGCCGACGCCCGGCGGGCCCCAGAGGATCATCGAGTGCGCTTCGCCTGACTCGAACGCGACGCGCAGCGGCTTGTTCGGGCCGAGCAGATGCTTTTGCCCGATGACATCATCTATGGTGCGGGGCCGCAGGCGCTCGGCGAGCGGAACATTGGCGCGGGTTTCTTCGAACATGGCGTTTTGAGGATAATCTCGGCTTTTCGGGTATAAACCGTCACGATGCATAGCATGCAGCACCGGGCGCGCGACGGCCTGGCCCTGAACGGCATGCAACCGCGCGAAACCGTCATCCGGCGGGCTGCGGCGCATGCAGAGTTGTGCATTATGACAGCCGCCGCGTGGCGAGGCCCGCGGCGAACGTTATAGGCTGTTTCTGATGGGCGGTCCGCAAGACGCGTACCGCACGAGCCGGACAAGAAGGCCGAACGCACGCACGGCCGACACGACAACGACAGACAGACAGACAGACAGGAAAATTTCGATGGTTCAGGATCCAATCGCCGGCGAGTCCGGTTCGACCTACGCGCCGCTCACGCCGGTGCCGGACTCGCGCCGCGCGTTCAAGACAGGCGACGCGTTCGCGCTATGGTTTTCGCTCGGCATCGGGTTGCTGGTCGCGCAGGCGGGCGCGCTGCTGGTGCCCGGCCTGTCGTTGCCGCACGCGTTGCTGGCGATCCTGATCGGCAGCGTGATCGGCGTCGTGCTGCTCGCGCTCGCGGGCGTGATCGGCACGGACACGGGGCTGGCCGCGATGTCGTCGCTGCGCCCGACGCTGGGCGTGCGCGGCGCGTCGATTCCCGCCGTGCTGAACATGATCCAGCTGGTCGGATGGGGCTCGTTCGAAGTGATCGTGATGCGCGATTCCGCCGATGCGCTGTCGAAGCAGGCGTTCGGCTTCTCGGCGCCGCTGATCTGGACGGTGATCTTCGGCGTGCTCGCCACGCTGCTCGCGATCAGCGGCCCGCTTTCGTTCGTGCGGCGCTTTCTGCGCTCGTGGGGCATCTGGCTGTTGCTGGCGGGCGCCGCGTGGCTCACCTATGCCGTTCTCGCGCAGCACGATCTCGGCGCGCTGATGCGCCGTCCGGGCAATGGCGAGATGCCGTTCGGCGGCGCCGTGGATCTGGTGGTCGCGATGCCGCTGTCATGGCTGCCGCTGATCGCCGACTACACGCGCTTCGGCCGTAAGGCGGGCGAGACGTTCCGCGGCACGATTCTCGGCTACGGCATTGCGAATATCTGGTTCTACGCGCTCGGCGCGGTGTACGGCCTTGCGGCGGGCGGCGGCGACGCGCTGCTGACGACGGCGCTCGCGCAGGCGGGCGGCGGCCTCGCGCTGCTGCTGGTGTTGATCGATGAAATCGACAATGCGTTTGCCGACGTGCACTCGGCGGCTGTCTCGACGGGTACGTTCTGGACGCGCGCGAGCGTGCCGCTGCTGTCCGCTGCGTTCGGCGCGCTGTGCACGCTGATCGCGCTGATCGTGCCGATGGCGAAGTACCAGAACTTCCTGCTGCTGATCGGTTCGGTGTTTGCGCCGCTGTTCGGCGTGGTGCTGGTCGATCACTTCATCGTGCGCAAGCGGCGCATCGAAGCCGCCGCGCTCGCCGATACGCAAGGCCGCTACGGCTTCTCGGGCGGTTGGCACGTGAGCGCATTCATCGCGTGGGCGGTCGGCATCGCCGCGTATCAGGCGATCAACCAGTGGCTGCCGAATCTCGGCGCGACGCTGCCGGCGTTGGTGATCGGCGCGCTCTGTTATCTCGCGCTGGTGTCGACGCGCAAGCAGGCCTACGCTTAAGCGCCTCGCTGCTTCAGGCCGGCGTGCGTTCGCGCGCCGGCCATTGCCCGAGCGCAATTCTCACGCGCTCTATCACTTCTTCCCAATTGCCTGGCTGCGTCTGACGGAACAGTCGCGTACGGGGATACCACGGCGTATCGTCGCGATCGTGCAGCCAGCGCCAGCAACCGTCGTAGCGCGACAGAATCCAGGTCGGCCTGTTCAGCGCGCCCGCCAGATGCGCGATCGATGTGTCGACGGTAATCACGAGGTCCAGTTGCTCGATGATCGCCGCCGTGTCGGCGAAATCCTGCACGTCGTGCATCGGATCGAGCGGACGCAGTTCAGGCGGCAGCGTGTCGATTTGCGGCTGCGTGGTCTTGCCTTTTTGCAGGCTCACGAACGTGATGCCTGGCACGCGCAGCAATGGCAGATAGGCGCGGGCATCGAGCGAACGGCGAGCGTCGACTTCGCTGGCGGAAGGCTGGTGTGGACGCGGATCGCCGGCCCATACGAGGCCGACTTTCGGACCTTCCGGCAACCGTCCTTCCCAGCGCGACCGGCAATTCGGCGGCACGCTCAGATACGGCAGCGACGCCGGAATGCTATCGAGCGTCGTGCCCATCCGATGCGGCAGGCTCATCGTCAGACACCAGTAATCATGAGGCGGCGTGACGTGCGGATCGTTCGGAATGCATGCATCCACGCCCGGCATCCGTTCGATCAGGCGCCGCATCCCCGGCTGGCACGCGACGGTCACTTTCGTGGCGCCGAGGCGCTTGAGCATCGGGAAATAGCGGCAAAACTGGAGCGTGTCGCCGTAACCCTGCTCTGGCCACACGACAATGGATTTCCCTTCGAGCGCTTCGCCTTGCCATTGCACGAACGGTAGCGCCGGGCGCCTGACGAAGTCGGCTTTCCATGCGTCGTCGTAACGGCATTCGAAAAGTTGCCAGCCTTCGACGAATTGCCCCGTCGCGAGCAACAGATGCGCGAGGTTCAACCTGGCTTCGAGCATCTCGGGCTTGCACTGAAGCGCTTGGCGATAAAGCCCTTCGGCCTCGCGATACTGCTTTTGCGTCTGAAGCACGATACCCAGGTTGAAGCATGCGTTAGGAAGATCAGGCTTGATGGCAAGCGAGCGCCGGTAGCACATCCCGGCTTCCGGCAGGCGGCCCTGAGCCTGGAGCATCGCGCCAAGATTGTTGTGCGTCTCGGCGTGGTCCGGATTGAGATCGAGGCCGCGTCGATAGGCAGCTTCCGCTTCGTCCACGCGCCCCAGCGACTCCAGCAACCGGGCGAGATTGATATACGCGCCCGCGTGCTCAGGGTCCGTCTCGATGGCTTGTTTGTGCGCCTGTTCCGCTTCGCCGGGACGACCGAGCTGGCGCAGCACGACGCCGAGGTTGTTGTACGCATCGGAATGCGTCGGATCTATCTGAATCGTGCGACGCAGATAAGCCTCTGCGTCGGATGCGCGGCCGAGTTCAAGCGAGCATCCGGCAGCGAGATTCATCATGCGCGCGTCGGGTCGATACGATTCGATCGACGGTTTCAGCAGCGCGAGGCCCGCTTCGAAGCGTTTGTTTTCATAGCAGTCGACGGCTGCCAGAAACCGTTCGTCCGACGTCGTCGTGCTTGCGGCTGCAGACTGCTCTGCAAAGAGTCTGAGTTGCTGCGCGACGCGTTCAATCACATCGTCCCATTGACCAGGACGCGTCTGACGAAACAGCCGCGCGTTCGGATACCAAGGCGTGTCGTCACGCTCATGCAACCAGCGCCAGCAACCGTCGTAGCGCGACAGAATCCACGTCGGCTTGTTCAGCGCGCCCGCCAGATGCGCGATCGATGTGTCGACGGTAATCACGAGGTCCAGTTGCTCGATCAGCGCCGCCGTGTCGGCGAAGTCTTGCACGGCGCACATCGGATCGAACGGGCGGAGTTCCGGCGGCAGCGCGTCGATTTGCGGTTGCGTCGTCCTGCCCTTTTGCAGGCTGATGAACGTAATGCCCGGCACGCGCAGCAAGGGCAGATACGCGCGGGCATCGAGAGAACGGCGGCGGTCGACCGCGTTGATTGCCGGTTGATCGGGGCGCGGATCGCCGGCCCATACGAGCCCTACCTTGACGTCGCCGCCGGGCACATGCCCCTGCCATCTCGCCGCACGCGCCGGCGGCACCCGCAGGTAAGGCGTCGCGCCCGGAATGGTCGCGAGCGTCGTGCCCAGACGATGCGGCAGGCTCATCATCAGACACACAAAATCGTGTGACGGAATGTCATGCTCATCGTCCAGCGGAATGCACGCGTCCACACCTTCGATCGTCTCGAACAGACTCTGCAACGCGGGCGAACACGCGATGCTCAGCTCGGCGAGCCCGCGCGCCTTGAGCATCGGCAGATAGCGGCAGAACTGGAGGCTGTCGCCGTGTCCCTGCTCGGGCCACACGAGCAACGACTTGCCAGCGAGCGGCTCGCCTTGCCAGATCGGAAATTCGACGGGCGGCGGAGCAATCTTGCGCTGCGGCCACGCGGGATCGTAACGCGTTTCGAACAGCGCCCACCCTTCTTCCAGACGCCCCACGTTGAGCAGCAGATGCGCGAGGTTGATCTTCACCTCGTAGTAATCAGGCTGAAGCGCGAGCGCTCGACGGTATGAGGCCTCTGCTTCGACGAAGCGATGCTGCATCTTGAGCACGACGCCCAGGTTGAAGTGCGCGCTGACGTCGTTCCGATTGGCAGCCAGCGCGCGTTTATACGCAGCCTCTGCTTCGGTAACGCGCATCTGATCCTGGTACAGCACGCCAAGATTCACATAAGCATCGCCGTTGCCAGGCTGAAGTTCGAGCGCATGCAGATAAGCGGATTCTGACTCGTGCGGACGGCCGAGTTCTGCATAGAGCCGCCCGAGGTTCACATAAGCACCCGCGTGCTTCGGAGAGATGGCCAGCGCGTTGCGAAAGCACGCCTCGGCTTCGTCCAGACGACCTAGTTCCTTGAGCGCGACGCCCAGGTTGTTGTGTGCATCGCAGTAATCCGGCTTGACGGCGATCGCGCGACGCCAATACGTCTGCGCATCGCCCAGACGATCCAGCGACAAGCAGCATGCGGCGGCCAGGTTGAGAAACTGCGGGTCAGCGGGTTGCATCGTCAACAGCGGTTCGAGCACAGCCAACGCTTCGTTGAACCTGGCCTTGCCGTACAGCGAGACCGCGGCTGAAAAGTGATCGACTGCGGCCTCGGAATTCTGAAAATCGCCGTACATGACTTGACCCTGCGAGAGACGTATTGAGATAAAGCACTCGGGGGGCGCGTCTTTACGATTTATCCAAGAATTTCGGTGGAAAGCGCGCCGGAACCCCTTGCAGCGTACCGTTGCGGGCAGTCAGTCTCTAGCTCACTAGTCTTAAAAATGCTGGCGGATCGCCGAATTGCGGCGCGCGGCGATCAGAAAGCACAACGCCCATAACGGACGTTATGGGCGTTGTCTTGTGCGATGCCGCGAACCCTCCTGCTGCTGCATGCGGCGCCATGCAGGCGCCTGAAAGCGGGATGACTTACCGCGTAGCCGGCCGGTATTCGACGCCCGGCAGCACACACAGCAGTTCAAACGCGAGATTCGCGCCAAGCAGCGCCGTGGTGCCGAACGGATCGTACGGCGGCGCGACTTCCACCAGATCGCAGCCGACGATATTCAGGCCGCGCGCGCCGCGAATGATTTCGAGCGCCTGCGGCACCGTCAGACCCGCGATCTCCGGCGTGCCCGTGCCCGGTGCGAAAGCGGGATCGATACCGTCGATATCGAACGTGATGTAGACGGGGCCGTCGCCCATCTGCTCGCGCACGCGCGACATCAGCGGCACCAGCGATTGATTCCAGCACGCCTCGGCCTGCACGACCTGGAAGCCTTGATCGCGGCACCAGTCGAAGTCCTCCGCCGCGTAACCCGTGCCGCGCAGACCGATCTGCACGACCCGGTCGCAATCCAGCAGGCCCTCTTCGACCGCACGGCGGAACGGCGTGCCGTGCGCGATCTTTTCGCCCATCATCGTGTCGTTGACGTCCGCGTGCGCGTCGACGTGAATCAGACCGACCTTGCCGTACTTGCGATGAATGGCGCGCAGGATCGGCAGCGCGATCGTGTGATCGCCGCCCAGCGTGATCGGCTTCGCGCCGTGTTGCAGGATTTCGTCGTAAGCGCGCTCAATCCGGCCGATCGAATCCAGCAGGTTATACGGATTGATCGCAACGTCTCCGATATCGGCCACGCGCAACGAGTCGAACGGCGCGGCGCGCGTCGCCATGTTGTACGGGCGCAGCAGCACCGATTCCGCGCGAATCTGACGCGGGCCGAAGCGCGCGCCCGTGCGGTTCGACGTCCCCAGATCGAACGGCACGCCGACGAAACACACGTCGAGCCCTTCCGCCGACCCGACATTGGGCAGCCGCATCATGGTGGCGATCCCGCCCGAGCGCGGCATCGCGTTGCCCGACAGAGGCTGCGGCCGCTCAGTGAGGTCCGGGGAAACGAAATTCGAAGAAGTATTCATCGTGGTTCGCCAATGAAAGGCACAGTGTCTTATAAAAGCGTTGGATCCAGCCGCCGCAAGGCGCGCGAGGCCGGGGCATTTCTTATTTTTGTGCAGTTCCGGCGAAGATAAAATGCCAACAGAAAAAACTTCACATCGATTCGCACCGATGTATTCTGCCGTATGTTCTCGCAACTCACCGATCTAGACCTTCGCCTGATCCGCGTATTCCTCGCCATCGTGGACGCGGGCGGGGTTTCGCCCGCGCAGGCTACCTTGAATGTAGGTCAATCTACGATCAGCACCCAACTATCGACGCTCGAAACCCGCCTGGGTTACCGGCTGTGCGAGCGCGGGCGCAGCGGATTTAGCCTGACCGCGCGAGGCGAACAGTTTGTCGAAGCGGCGCGCGCGCTGCTTTCCGCCGTCGATGCGTTCGGCGCGCAGGCGCGAAACGTCGGACGAAAGCTGGTCGGAACACTCGGAATCGGGATGATTGGACACACGCCGGTGTCGGAAAGCGCGCGAATCAGCGATGCAATCGCCCGCTTTCGCGCCCGGGACGAATCTGTGCGTTTCTCAATCCTCGTGCGCTCGCCGGGCGAACTCGAAGAATTGCTGCTGAGCGGACGGATTCAGATCGGCATCGGATACTTCTGGCATCGCGTGCCGTCGCTTGAATACACGGAGATTTTTTCCGAGGAGCAGCTTGCGTATTGCGCGAAGGGGCATCCGCTTTTCTCCCAGGCGGGCAATGTTTCCCCCGCCGACGCCGCGCAGCATGAATGGGCGTGGCGCAGTTATCCGCTGCCCGAAGCCGAAGCGTCGACGACGCCGCACAACGTCACCGCCGTTGCCGACAACATGGAAGCCGTCGCGATGCTCGTGCTGTCGGGACATCACCTCGGCTATCTGCCGGGGCATTTCGCCGCGCCGTATGTGAAGGAAGGTTTGCTCGCCGCGCTGAACCCGCAGCAGATGGGCTACCGCGTCGCGTTTCACATGGTCACGCGCATGCGGCAGCACCGGACGGAAATCGTCGATGCGTTTATCGACGATATGAAGGCCGCGCATCCGTCGCCCGGCCTTCAAGCGTGAACGAGACGCTTAGCCGTTGATTACGTCGGCGCCCTTCGGCACCGTGAACTTGAATGCGTCGGCGGGTAGCGGCGGGTTCTTCTGGATGTTCGAGAATTTCAGCAGCGTCACGTTGCCGAACACGTCGTGTAACTCCATTGCTTCGAGGTTGCCGTCACGAAAGCCGATGCCGACGCGCTGGAATTGCGTGTCCTTCGACTTCGGAATCAGTTCGAGCCAGTCGATGCCCGCCTTCACGCCCGCGTCCTTCAGGTTGAAGTTCTTGTCGAGATCGTTGCTGCCGAACAGGATCGCCGCCGGACTCGCGCCGAGCGCGCCGCCCAGCTTGCGCACGGTCACCTGGTTCAGGTCTTTGTCGTAGACGTAGAGCTTGTCGCCGTCGGCCTGCAGCAGTTGCGCGTACGGTTTCTCATACGCCCAGATGAATTTGCCCGGACGCGCGAACGTGAACGTGCCACTCGACACCTTGTTCTGCGACGCGCTCTGCGTCGACAGCACGCCGCTCGCCTGCTGCTGCGCGTTGCTCGGCGCCCGCACTTCCGTTTGCACGAATTCGCCGCGCGCCGAATGGACTTGCGACACGAACTGCTTAAGTTGGTCCGTACCGCCTGCGAATGCATGCGACGCGACGAGCATCGACGCGCCGAAAGCCAGCGTGCGCATCAGATTGCCAAGACGGGTCTTAGACCCAACGATTTGCAGCATATTGTTTTCTCCCTTAACCAGACCGAAGCGTGTGTGAATCAGAGCAGCGGCAGCGCTCGACGCGTGCCGCTGTCCGTCACCAGTCGCATGAATGGAGCGCCGGATATCAATCCGTCTCGCGCGCCGGCACCAGAATTTCGCGGTTGCCGTTCGACGACATCGCCGACACCAGCCCCGACTGCTCCATCTGTTCGAGCAGACGCGCGGCGCGGTTGTAGCCGATGCGCAGATGCCGCTGCACGAGCGAGATCGACGCGCGGCGGTTCTTGACGACGATTTCGACCGCCTGATCGTACAGAGGGTCGGACTCGCCGCCACCCGCGCCGGTTCCCGACGCGTCGGCCGAGCCTTCGTCGCCTTCGCCCGACACGCCGCCTTCGAGCAGCCCTTCGATATAGTTCGGCTCGCCCTGTTCCTTGAGTTTCTCGACGACGCGATGCACTTCGTCGTCGGACACGAACGCGCCATGCACGCGAACGGGCAGACCCGAGCCCGGCGGCAGATACAGCATGTCGCCCATGCCGAGCAGCGATTCCGCGCCCTGTTGATCGAGAATCGTGCGCGAGTCGATCTTCGACGACACCTGGAACGCCATCCGTGTGGGCACGTTGGCCTTGATGAGGCCGGTGATGACGTCGACGGACGGACGCTGTGTCGCGAGAATCAGGTGGATGCCCGCCGCGCGCGCCTTCTGGGCGATACGTGCGATCAGTTCTTCAACCTTCTTGCCGACCACCATCATCAGGTCAGCCAGTTCGTCGATCACGACGACGATATGCGGCAGACGCGACAGCGGTTCCGGTTCGTCCGGTGTCAGGCTGAACGGATTCGGAATCTTCTCCTCGCGCTTCGTGGCTTCGTCGATCTTGTTGTTGAAGCCCGCGAGGTTTCGCACGCCGAGCTTGCTCATCAGCTTGTAGCGTCGTTCCATTTCGGCGACGGTCCAGTTCAGCGCGTGACCGGCCTGACGCATGTCCGTGACGACAGGACACAGCAGATGCGGAATGCCCTCGTAGACGCTCATTTCGAGCATCTTCGGATCGATCAGGATCATTCGCACCTGATCCGCGCTCGCCTTATACAAGAGCGAGAGAATCATCGCGTTGATACCGACCGATTTGCCCGAACCCGTCGTACCCGCAACCAGCAAGTGCGGCATCTTCGCGAGGTCCGCGCACACCGGCTTGCCGCCGATGTCCTTGCCGAGACCCATCGTCAGCGGCGAGCCGGCGTCGGCGTAGACGGCCGAGCCGAGAATCTCAGACAGCCGCACGGTCTGACGACGCTGGTTCGGCAGTTCGAGCGCCATGAAATTCTTGCCCGGAATCGTTTCGACCACACGAATCGACGTTAGCGACAGCGAGCGCGCCAGGTCCTTCGCGAGGTTCACGATCTGGCTGCCCTTCACGCCGATAGCCGGTTCGATTTCGTAACGCGTGACCACAGGACCGGGATAAGCCGCAACCACGCTCACATCGACGCCGAAATCCTTCAGCTTCTTCTCAATGAGGCGCGAGGTGAATTCGAGCGTATCGGCGGAAATGGTTTCTTGCGACGCGGGCGCGGGATCGAGCAGCGAAATGGCCGGCAGCGTGGAATCGCCGGGCAAGCTGTCGAAGAGCGGCACCTGGCGTTCTTTCTCGACGCGCTCGGACTTCTCCGGTTTCGTCACGGGCGGCACGATCACGACGGGCTCGTGTTCTTCGATCTTCACGCGGCTCTGCACGACCTTGCCTTCGCGCTTCACGGCAGCCGCTTCGCCGAGCTTGCGGTCGCGGCCCGCTTCACGGCGCAGCTTGGCCAGCGTGACACCGTTGATGATCGAATCGCCAACCCGCTCGCACACCGACAACCACGAGAAGCGGAAGTACAGCGACAAGCCAATGCCCAGCGCGATCAGCAGCGCCAGCGTGCCGCCCGTGAAGCCGAGCGCATGCGAGACACCCTTCGCGACCGCCTCGCCGACCACGCCGCCCGGCGCGCGCGGCAACTGCACTTTCAGCGACCACATGCGCAGCGCCTCGATGCCGTCGCAGGCGAGCAGCACCAGTACGAACGCGAACACGTCTGCGAGCCAGCTGTGGTCGCGCGGCGCGTCTTCGTCGGGTTCTTCGTGACGCGTGATGCGCTTGTAATTCGCCGAAATGCGGCGCGCGATCAGCACGATCCACCACCAGGCGGACAGGCCGAAAAGCAGAAGGAAGATGTCGGAGGTCCAGGCGCCGACGCGGCCGGCCCAGTTCGAGATGTGATCGACCTGCGCTGCGTGTGTCCAGCTTGGGTCGCGGCGGCTGTAGCTGATCAGCGCCATCACGAGGAAAACGCCGAGCGCCACCTGAAGAATCCAGCGGATTTCGGTGAAAAGGCGCGACATGCGATGAGGCAATGCCTGCGCGTTCGCGGAATAGGGAGCTTTTGCCATTGAGCCTGTTGCGTGTGCGGCCTGCAGCGGTTTCAGGTGCCGGTCCTCTCGGGGCCGGTTCCCGTTGCCCTTCAATTCACCGTCGGGACCGATCCCGGTGCCGACGCGTTGAGCCGAATCCTGCCGGCAAGCCGCCTGTCGTTCGTCGGCGACTATTGTAAACGCACTGTTGCGCGCAAGGCTGTAAATGACAGTAACGTTGGCCGAACGGCCAGGAATGTCGTAATTCCCATACGTTTTGGGGCAAAACGCGGGCGTTTTGGGCCGGTTTTGGTGCTGAAACAGGGGTTAGGCGGTCGGCGTCGACTATCGGTTTGATCGTAAAGCTTCATGAAGCAGCCGCCAGCCCCGCCCTTTATAATACGGCGCTGATACCCATCTAACGTGTCAAGCAGGTTTTCCGGCTCGACGCCAGTACCGCCGGTCATGGCAGCCGTGTTTCAGCCGCCGACCGACGCTTTTTACGGATTTCGATCATGCCAGCTTCCCCGACCAAACACGCGAAGGTTCTGATTCTCGGTTCCGGCCCTGCCGGTTACACGGCGGCCGTCTATGCGGCGCGCGCCAACCTGTCGCCCGTGCTCGTCACGGGCCTCGCGCAAGGCGGCCAGCTGATGACCACGACGGACGTCGAAAACTGGCCCGCCGACGCCAACGGCGTGCAAGGTCCGGAACTGATGGCGCGCTTCCTCGAACACGCCGAGCGCTTCAACACCGAAATCATCTTCGACCACATCCACACGGCCAAGCTCAATGAGAAGCCGATCCGCCTGATCGGCGATTCGGGCGAGTACACGTGCGATTCGCTGATCATCGCGACGGGCGCGTCGGCGCAATATCTCGGCCTGCCGTCGGAAGAACTGTTCATGGGCCGCGGCGTGTCGGCATGCGCGACCTGCGACGGCTTCTTCTACAAGCAGCAGCACGTCGCCGTGGTCGGCGGCGGCAATACGGCGGTAGAAGAAGCGCTGTACCTCGCGGGCATCGCGAAGAAGGTCACGGTAATCCACCGCCGCGACAAGTTCCGCGCCGAGCCGATCCTGATCGACCGTCTGCTGGAGAAGGAAAAGGAAGGCGTCGTCGAGATCAAGTGGAACCACACGCTCGACGAAGTGAAGGGCGATGACGGCGGCGTCAACGGTCTGCGCATCAAGGATGTGAAGACGGGCGCGACCACGGATATCGAACTGCAAGGTCTGTTCGTCGCGATCGGCCACAAGCCGAATACGGATATCTTCGAAGGCCAGTTGGAGATGAAGAACGGCTACATCATCACGAACGGCGGCTTGACGGGCAATGCAACGGGCACGAGCGTGCCGGGCGTGTTCGCGGCAGGCGACGTGCAGGATCATGTGTACCGTCAGGCGATCACGAGCGCAGGCACGGGTTGTATGGCCGCGCTGGATGCGCAGCGTTATCTGGAAAGCATCCACGAGTCGATCGGCGAACGCGCGATGAGCGCTGAAGCCGAGCGTTGATCGTTGTTGACGCGTCCGGGTTTGCCGGGTTGTTTCAGCAGAACGGCGGACGCGGATCGGTAGAATAGCGGCAAACACCTGTTTGCCGCGGTTGTTGAGATTGTTTTGACGTTGGAAGGGCCGCGGCGGATGTCGGCGGCCCTTTTTGTTTTGTGTTCACACGGGTTGCCGTGGGTGATTGTCCGTTGTCCGCTTCGAATCATCGTCTGATCGCTATGCCTAAGAATCTGCCCCATCCGAGCGAACCGAAACGGCCGCGTATTGCGGCGGCTACTCCTGCTAACGATGATTCGTCGGCATTGTCTGGTGCTGGGTCGTCTTCGGCTTCGGCTTCATCGAAAAAGCCGTTGGTCGAGTCTGGTGCTGGCTTGGCTGGGCTTGGCGGTCTGCGCGACGCCTTGAAAGGCGCTTCTCAACGCGCTCAACGTCAAAAGGCGGCGGCAGCGCAAGCATCGCGTGAGGCGGCTGCCGATGCCGATATGTTCCGGCGTGAGATCGGCGAAGTCGCGCCGCTCGGCGCGAAACCGCGAGCGACTGTACCTCGTACGCCGCCCGCGCCTCTCCCCGTTCAGACGAAACTCGATGAAGAAGCCGTGCTGCATGAGGCGATCTCCGATGAGTTCGATCCTGAAGTCTTGCTCGACACCGATGAGTCGCTTTCTTATTGTCGGCCGGGCGTGAGCCAGGAAATCGTTAAGAAGCTTCGGCGCGGTGCCTGGATTGTGCAGGCGCAGCTTGATCTGCATGGGATGCGTCGCGAAGAAGCGCGTGAGGCGCTGTCCGAGTTCATTCGTGAATCGAGCAAGCGCGGGTTGCGGTGCTTGCGGGTGATTCATGGGAAAGGGCTTGGGTCGATTGGGAAAGAACCCGTGCTCAAGGGCAAGGTGCGCGCTTGGCTCGTGCAGAAGGAAGAAGTGATCGCGTTTTCTCAGGCGCGTGCGCATGATGGGGGCGCGGGTGCTGTGCTTGTGCTGTTGCAGCCTGGGTCGGTTGGTTCCGGGTCTTCCTCTTCGTCGTCTAGCAAAGTCTGAGAAGGCTTTTCAACGATGCATCCTCGTCTCACTCTCGCGCTTGCCATCATGGAAGCGCTGGCTATTTTCGCCTACGCAATCTCAGGGTTCATCGAAGCTCGTACCAGACGGCTCGATGCTGTTGGGACTTTTCTTGTGGCGATGGCGACGGCTTTTGGCGGTGGGACGGTTAGAGATATTTTGCTCGATCGGAGGCCGTTCTATTGGGTCGAGCATCAGTGGTATGCGATTCTGATTTTTGTTCTCTCGTTTTTTGCGCCGTTTGTGCTGAAGGCTTATACGCGGGTTTTCAATGAGCGCGTGTTGCTGGTCGCGGATGCGGTGGGGCTTGGGCTGTTTAGTATTTCGGGGACTTCGCTCGCGCTCGATGCACAGATGCCCTGGTTCGTGGCTTCGATGATGGGCGTCGCCACCGGCGTGTTCGGCGGGATTATTCGGGATGTGATTTGTAATGAGGTGCCGTTGATCTTGCGGGATTCCAGGCCGTATGCGACTTGTGCGTTGGTGGGGTGTTGGGTTTATCTGCTGCTTGATTACATCAACTTTGATACGGTCTACAGCGTTTTGATTGCTACGGGGTTCATTCTTGTGGCGCGGCTGGTGACGTTTAAGTTGGATGTGCGGTTGCCGCATTGAGAGAAACCGTACAGTTTGAGTCTTCGCGACGGACCACAAGTGAATGACGGCACTCGCGATGCGATGCCGTCTTCTGAAATCACTGTTATTGCGACTCCACATATTCTTGAAGAATCGCCGCTAACAAGAGAACCGCCCGACACTCGCTTCCAAACGGGTGAGCGGGCACATGACAAGGTTGGAAGACCGGAATCGCACACCGGCGAGCCTCGCGGCTCCCCTACCACGGCCCGCCCATAGACGTGCTGAGGCAAATGCTCGGACCCGCTTGCGCGGGCCTTTGCAGTGATGCGACTAGCAGGCTTCCAAACCCGGCCACCTTTGTTTAGGTAGCAATCCAAAGTATATGACTGCCTGCCAACCGCCATTTCACCTGCACAAGCTAAACCAGAGCCCCAAAAACCAGAAGGCCCCGAGCGCATCTTAAACGCTCGGGGCCTTCCCCAAAACAACTCAACTACAACAATTAACTTTAAGCAATCCGCGCTTCAGTCTTAGGATCAAACAGAACCGCCTTAGAAACATCGAACATCAGCGACATGCCTTGATCCGGTTGCGGATTTGCGCTCGGGTGGACGCGGCTAACGATACGCTTCCCATTCACCTGCGCAAACACCAACGTATCCGGTCCAGTCGGCTCGATCACATCGACCTTAACGTCGATCGCTTGCAGCTTGGCGTCGTCAGCGTTATGAGCATTGCGAGCATCGGTAATGCGTTCAGGGCGCAGACCCAAAATCACATCCTGCCCGATATGCGACTTCACAGCGCCATCGAAAGGCAGATTCAGCACCGATCGCTTCACACCCGTATCGAGTTCAAGCCCAACGCCCGAACCTTGCTCGACAACCTTACCTTGAATGAAGTTCATCGGCGGCGCACCGATAAACCCAGCCACAAACAGATTCGAAGGCGAATCATAGATCTCTTGCGGCGCCCCAAACTGCTGAACAACACCATCCTTCATGACGGCGATACGATCGCCCAAGGTCATAGCCTCGATCTGATCGTGCGTCACATAAACGATGGTCGTACCCAGGCGTTGATGCAGCAGCTTGATTTCCGAGCGCATCTCGATCCGCAGCTTGGCATCGAGGTTCGACAACGGCTCATCGAACAAGAACATAGCCGGATCGCGAGCCAAAGCCCGCCCCATCGCCACCCGCTGACGCTGGCCGCCTGACAACTGCCCAGGCTTCCGATCCAGCAAATGCTCGATCTGCAACAGCTTCGAAACACGAGCCACAATCTGATCCTGCTCGCCCTTCGCGACCTTCCGGATATTCAACCCGAAAGAAATATTCTCGCGCACCGTCATCGACGGATACAGCGCGTACGACTGAAACACCATCGCGATATCGCGATCTTTCGGCGACAGGTTGTTCACCGTCTTGCCGCCGATCTGAATATCACCCTTCGTCACGGTCTCGAGACCGGCGATCATGTTGAGCAGCGTCGACTTACCGCAGCCCGAGCCGCCGACGAGAATCAGGAACTGACCGTCTTCGATGTCGATATTGACACCCTTCAGGACAGGCACCCCGTTCGGGTAGGTCTTGTACACGTCACGGATGGAAAGGCTTGCCATGCTGTGAATCCTCTAGTCTCTGTACTGCGGATGCGTCGCTAGCTGGCGACGCGAGCCGGATACCGTTGAGCACCGCCGCCCACGCCAACGCGCAAGCAGCGGCCTACACAAAATTAACCCTTCACCGCGCCCGCCGTCAGGCCGCGCACGAAATAGCGGCCGGCGATCACGTAGACGAGCAGCGTCGGCAGTGCCGCGATGATCGCGCCCGCCATGTCGACGTTGTATTCCTTCACGCCCGTCGACGTATTCACGAGGTTGTTCAGCGCCACGGTGATCGGCATCGAATCGACGCCGGAGAACACGATACCGAACAGGAAGTCATTCCAGATCTGCGTGAATTGCCAGATCAGGCACACCATGAAGATAGGCAGCGAGATCGGCATCATGATCTTCGTGAAGATCATGAAGAACCCCGCACCGTCGATACGCGCCGCCTTCACCAGTTCCGCCGGCACGCTCACGTAGAAGTTGCGGAAGAACATCGTCGTGAACGCGATACCGTAGACCACGTGCACCAGCACCAGCCCGCCAATCGTGTTCGACAGGCCGAAGTAGCCTTGCACGCGCGCCATCGGCAGCAGGATCGCCTGGAACGGAATGAAGCAGCCGACCAGCAGCATCGTGAAGAACGCATCCGCGCCGCGGAAACGCCAGTGCGTCAGCACATAACCGTTGAACGCGCCGATGATCGACGACAACAGCACGGCCGGAATCACCATCTTCACCGAATTGAAGAAGAACGGCTGCATGCCTTCGCAACGCACGCCCGTACAGGCTTCGCTCCACGCTTTGATCCACGGCGCGAAGGTCCAGTGCGTGGGCGGCGTCAGCAGGTTGCCGCTGCGCAGCTGGTCGATATCCTTGAACGACGTCGACAGCATCACGTACAGCGGGAACAGGAAGTACAACGCAAACAGAATCAGCGCCGCATAGATGACAACGCGGCTGATGTTCATCTTAGGCTGCATTGCGCGTGCTCCTCGATTCAAGGTACATCAGCGGCACGAGCACGGCCACGACGGTTGCGAGCATCATCATCGACGACGCAGCGCCGACGCCGAGTTGCCCACGGTTGAACGAAAACGTGTACATGAACATCGCGGGCAGCGACGACGACGTGCCCGGACCGCCCGCCGTCAACGCGACGACGAGGTCGAAGGTCTTGATCGTGATGTGGCAGAGAATCAGCAGCACCGAGAAGAACACGGGGCGCATGCTTGGAATCACGATCTTGCGGTAGATAGTGGGCAGCGTCGCGCCATCCACCTGCGCAGCCTTGAAGATCTCGCTGTCCACACCACGCAAGCCGGCGAGGAACAGCGCCATCACAAAACCTGTGGATTGCCACACGGCCGCGATCACGACGCAGAAAATCGCCTTGTCGGGGTCGCCCAGCCAACCGAACGAGAAGCTCGTCCAGCCCCAGTCGTTCAGCACTTTCTGGAAGCCGAGATCGGGGTTCAGAATCCACTGCCAGGCCGTGCCCGTCACGATGAACGACAGCGCCATCGGATACAGGAACACCGCGCGCAATGCGCCTTCGTTGCGAATCTTCTGATCAAGCAGGATCGCGAGGAACAGACCCAGACCGACGCAGATCGCGATAAACGGAATACCGAACCAGCCAAGGTTCGCCGCCGACGTCCACCAGACGTCGTTATCGAACAGTTCGACGTACCGGTCGAAACCGGCGAAATCGTAACGCGGCATCAGTCGCGACGTAGACAGCGACAGATAACCCGTGATGAGAATAAAACCGTAGACAAAGACCAGGCTGATAACAATGCTGGGAGACAACACCAGCTTCGGCATCCAGCGGTCGGCCAATGCCGCCATCGGCGACACGCGTGCTGTTGACGCCGTGCCTTTTGCGTTTCCGCTAATAGAAGCAGTCACAACTTGACTCCTGGAACTGTGCCGTCAGGCATCAGGGGAAGACACCGGAACGGCAGAGGCGCGGTGATGCATTGCACCATGCATCGCACCATCGTCGTCCGGCGCGCATGGATCATTCAAGGCCATACGCGCCGGGCGTTCTGCTACAACTGTGCTACGACTGCCTTACTTGGTCTTCGCAGCCTTCGCGAGTGCAGCAACGGCCGTCTTGGAGTCCTGATTCGAGTTCATGAACTTCGTCACGACGTCCGAGATTGCGCCTGCTGCTGCGTCCGGCTGAGCCATGCCGTGAGCCAGCGACGGCACGTAGCCGCCCGACTTGATAGCCGTCTGTTCATCAGCGTAGGACTTCTTCGCGCAGTCGTCGAATTTATCCATCGACACACCCAGACGAACCGGGATCGAGCCCTTGTACAGGCTGAACTGTTCCTGGAATTCCGGGCTCATGATGGTCTTCGCGAGCGCGAGCTGGCCCGGCGTTGCTGCCTTTTGGCCCTTCTGCTGGAAGAACACGAACGAGTCGACGTTGAACGTGTACGACTTCTCCGTGCCCGGAACGGCTGCGCAGATGTAGTCCGAACCGGACTTCTTGTTCGCGTTCGCGAACTCGCCCTTCGCCCAGTCGCCCATGAACTGCATGCCGGCCTTGCCGTTGATGACCATTGCCGTTGCCAGGTTCCAGTCGCGGCCCGTGCGGCCGCTGTCGAAGTAACCCTGGATCTTGCGGACCGTGTCGAACACCTGGACCATCTTGTCCGAGGTCAGCGTCTTCTGGTCGAGGTCGACGAGCGCCTTCTTGTAGAAGTCCGCGCCTTCCGACAGCACGACGTCTTCCCACAGCGTCAGGTCTTGCCACGGCTGGCCGCCCATCGCGATCGGCTGGATGCCGGCTGCCTTCATCTTGTCGGCGACAGCGAAGAACTCGGTCCACGTGGTCGGCACCTTGCCGCCCGCCTTGTCGAGCGCTGCCTTGTTGATGTACAGCCAGTTGACGCGGTGCACCGAGAACGGCGCCGCGACGTAGTGGCCGTCTGCGTGAATGATCTTGTCGATTTCGGGCGGCAGGTTCTTCTTCCAGTCACCCGCGACGGAGTCGATGTTCACGAGCACGCCTTGCGATGCCCAGTCCTGGATCAGCGGACCCTTGATCTGAGCCGCGCTCGGCGCGTTGCCCGAGATCACCTGGGTCTTCAGTGCCGTCATGGCCGCTGCGCCCGCACCGCCTGCCACCGCGAAGTCCTTCCACGTGTAACCCTGCTTCTGCAGGTCGTCCTTCAGCACGCCGACAGCCTTCGATTCGCCGCCCGAGGTCCACCAGTGCAGCACTTCAACCGATTCGGCCGCCTGTGCCGTGGCGACGCCACACATCAGACCTGCGGCGCACAGGGCGCCCATGATCGCACGGAATTTCATTGCTTATCTCCTCCAGACACCTGAACTAAAAACGAGT
This sequence comes from Paraburkholderia caribensis, assembly GCF_002902945.1. Classification (NCBI taxonomy): domain Bacteria; kingdom Pseudomonadati; phylum Pseudomonadota; class Betaproteobacteria; order Burkholderiales; family Burkholderiaceae; genus Paraburkholderia; species Paraburkholderia caribensis. The sequence goes on along the minus strand of NZ_CP026101.1, from coordinate 795,302 downwards.
GGCCCCTGATGTCACCAGGGTGTGATGGTTGGTCAAACAGGCAATGCGATGGACGGTCGAGCGTCGGGCAGGCACATGGTGATGTGGTTGTGCCGGCGTGCCGAGGTTCGGCCGCGTGACGCTCAAGAGATGAGTGATTTGCGATGCAAGAACTGTCTCCTCTTTTGATTTTTGCCTGCTCCGCCTTCTGACTGCGGCGCGTTGCAGACTCGAGGTGGTCCGCGCACGTCATTCGCTGAAAACGCCTGTCTCCGCCATGCTGCGCCGCACTCGGAGAGCACTCTGGCGCATGCCGGAACGCGTTGTCCATTAACATGCAGGGAAGCTACGTGCACCCGCGAAAAGGCGCTTGTTCACAAGCCCCGCACGCTTTTTTCATCGAATTCACGTTACCTCTTGATTTGGATTGTAGTTAAACTACAATTCAGTGTCAAAAAATATTTTATCGGACTACGGGCGCCTTACAGGCCCATCGGATATCCCACGGAGACGCATGCAAACCGACTCTAGCTTCACCTTCGTTCTCTTCGGCGGAACTGGCGATCTGTCGATGCGCAAGATTCTCCCTGCTCTGTATGAAGCGCACCGTGCAGGCATGCTCGCGGCGGGCGGCAAGATCGTTGCCGTTGCGCGTCATGAGGAAGACCGTGCGAGTTATCTGCAATGGGTCAATGAACACGTGAAGGCGCATGTCGCGAAGAGCGGCGTCGATGAAAACGCGTGGGCGAGCTTTGTCGATCGCATCGAGTACGTGAAGCTCGATCTCGGCCGCGCCGAAGACTTCGTCAAGCTGCGCGATGCGCTGCAAGATCACTCCGGTACGCGCGTGTTTTATCTGGCCACGGGCCCGTCGCTGTTCGTGCCGATCTGCCATGCGCTGGCGTCCGTCGGCTTGAACGAGAATGCGCGCATCGTGCTGGAAAAACCGCTTGGCTACGATCTGCGTTCGTCGAATGCGATCAACGACGCCGTCGGCGAGATCTTCAGCGAAGAGCAGATCTACCGTATCGACCACTATCTCGGCAAGGAGCCCGTGCAGAACCTGCTGGCGCTGCGCTTCGGCAATGCGCTGTTCGAGCCGTTGTGGCGCCGCGAGTGGGTCGAGAGCATCCAGATCACGATTGCTGAAGAACTCGGCGTCGAAGCGCGCGGCGACTTCTACGACAATACGGGCGCGTTGCGCGACATGGTGCAGAACCATTTGCTGCAACTGCTTTCGATCGTCGCGATGGAACCGCCGCATTCGATGGATTCCGATTCCGTCCGCGATGAAAAGCTGCGCGTGCTGCGCGCACTGAAGCCGATCGATCCGCGCGATATCAGCAAGGTCGCCGTGCGCGGCCAGTATCACGCGGGCGTCATTCGCGGCACGTCCGTGCCCGCGTATGCGACGGAACCCGGCGTAAAGCCGGACAGCACGACGGAAACGTTTGTCGCGCTGAAGGTGGAGATCGAAAACTGGCGCTGGGCGGGCGTGCCGTTCTTCCTGCGCACGGGCAAGCGGCTCGCTGATCGTGTCGCGGAGATCGTCGTGAATTTCCGCGCGGTGCCGCATTCTGCGCTCGGCGCGTCGGCGTTGCGCGCGGGCGCGAACCGTCTGGTGATCCGCCTGCAACCGAACGAAACCATTCGCCTCTATTGCCTCGCGAAGAAGCCGGGCGAAGGGATGAACCTGTCGAGCGTCCACCTCGACCTCGCCTTCGACCAGTTCTTCAAGGAAGGCCAGATGGAGGCGTATCAACGTCTGCTGCTCGACGTGATCAACGGACGCCTTGCCCTCTTCGTGCGTCGCGACGAGCAGGAAGCGGCATGGAAGTGGGTCGAGCCGATCCTCAACGAATGGGCCGCGTCGGGCAAGCCGAAGCCTTACGCGGCGGGCACGTGGGGGCCTGCCGCCGCGAGCGCGATGCTTGCGCAGCACGGCACCTGCTGGCTCGAAGAAGAGAATTGAACCGGCGTAAGTGGCGTTTGAGCGGCGCGTTTTGTTTTGTCCTGCGATGATCGATGTCCGGTTCGTAGCGCGCCGTAGGAAGTATCGGTTGAACACAGCATGAATCGCCGCACTGGTCCTGGATCGAAGGACCGTTTGCGGCCGCAGCGGGACACGTCGACGCCGGCTTCTATCGGGAACCGCCGTCGCCCCGCAGCAATTCAGATCAAACAAAGAAAGCAGCATGGAGGAGAAGTGATCGAGCTTCACGCTTTCGACGACCCGCGCGCCCAATCCGACGCGCTGGCGAAGGCGGTCGGCGACGCGTTACATGCGTCGCTCGCCGCCCGTGCGAGCGCCACCCGCGCCCGCGCGACGACGCTTGCCGTGTCCGGCGGCACGAGTCCGCGTCCGTTTCTGCAAACCCTGTCCGCGCAGCCGTTCGACTGGAAGCGCATTGCGGTGACGCTCGTCGACGACCGCTGGGTGCCTGAAACCGACGCCGCCAGCAACGCCCGCCTCGTGCGCGAGACGCTGTTGCAGCATGCCGCGCGTGAGGCCGCCTTTCTTCCGCTCGTGGATACGACGCAATCGCTCGACGCCTGCGTTGCCGCGTTGAACGGCGAAGTCGCGAGCGGCGATCGTCAGCTGCCCGATATCGCCGTGCTCGGCATGGGCGAAGACGGCCACACGGCATCGATTTTCGCGGACGCGCCCGAATGGGATCACGCAATCTCGACGGCCGAGCCGTTCGTCGCCGTGCATCCCGGCGCCGCGCCGCATGCGCGCGTGAGCTGGTCGATGTCCGCCTTGAAGAAAATCGACCGGTTGTTTCTGTTGATCGCCGGTCAGAAAAAGCTCGACGTGCTCAATGCCGCCGCAGCCGCCCAACAAAAAAATGCCATCTCGACGTTGGCGAACGACAAGGGAGTGAGACTCGATGTCTACTGGTGTGCAAACTAAGACTGTCCCCGGCGCGGGCCAGCACGCCGACGGACCGAGGCTGCTTGCCGACATCGGCGGCACCAATGCGCGCTTCGCGCTTGAGACGGGTCCTGGCGAAATCACGCAGGTCCTGGTCTATCCCTGCGCGGACTATCCGGGTGTCGCAGAGGTCATCAAGAAGTATCTGAAGGACAGCAAGATCGGACGCGTGAATCATGCGGCGATTGCGATTGCGAACCCGGTCGATGGCGATCAGGTGAGCATGACCAATCACGACTGGACGTTTTCGATCGAAGCAACGCGCCGCGCGCTGGGCTTCGATACGCTGCTGGTCGTCAACGACTTCACGGCCTTGGCAATGGCACTGCCGGGTCTCACCGATGCGCAGCGCGTGCAGGTGGGCGGCGGCGCGCGTCGTCAGAACAGCGTGATCGGTTTGCTCGGGCCGGGCACGGGCATGGGCGTGTCGGGTTTGATTCCCGCTGATGACCGCTGGATCGCGCTCGGCAGCGAAGGCGGCCACGCAACGTTCGCGCCGATGGACGAGCGGGAAGACCTCGTGCTGCAGTACGCGCGCAAGAAGTGGCCGCATGTATCGTTCGAGCGTGTGGCGGCCGGCCCCGGTATCGAAGTGATTTATCGCGCGCTGGCTCAACGCGACAAGAAGCGCGTGCCCGCGACGCTCGAAGTATCGGAGATCGTGAAGAAAGGCCTTGATGGCGACGCGCTCGCGGCCGAAACGATCGATGTGTTCTGCGGCATTCTCGGCACCTTCGCCGGCAATATTGCGGTGACGCTTGGCGCACTGGGCGGCATCTATATCGGCGGCGGCGTCGTGCCGCGACTGGGCGAAGTGTTCGCGCGCTCGTCGTTCCGCCAGCGCTTCGAGGCGAAGGGCCGCTTCGAGGCGTATCTGAAGAACGTGCCGACTTATGTGATCACGGCGGAGTATCCGGCGTTTCTCGGTGTTTCGGCGATTCTCGCGGAGCAGTTGTCGAACCGTGCGGGTGGCAGTTCGTCAGCGGTGTTCGAACGGATTCGCCAGATGCGCGATGCGCTGACGCCCGCCGAGCGACGCGTCGCGGATCTCGCGTTGAATCATCCGCGTTCGATCATCAACGACCCGATCGTCGATATCGCGCGCAAGGCCGACGTGAGCCAGCCGACGGTGATCCGCTTCTGCCGTTCACTGGGCTGCCAGGGCTTGTCCGATTTCAAGCTGAAGCTGGCGACGGGTTTGACGGGTACGATTCCCGTCTCGCACAGCCAGGTTCATCTTGGCGATACGGCGACGGACTTCGGCGCGAAGGTGCTGGACAACACGGTGTCGGCGATTTTGCAGTTGCGCGAGCATCTGAACTTCGAGCACGTCGAGGCGGCGATCGATCTGCTGAACAGCGCGCGGCGCATCGAGTTCTATGGGCTCGGCAACTCGAATATCGTCGCGCAGGATGCGCACTATAAGTTCTTCCGGTTTGGCATTCCGACTATTGCCTACGGCGATCTTTATATGCAGGCGGCGTCGGCTGCATTGCTCGGTAAGGGTGATGTGATTGTCGCTGTGTCGAAGTCCGGACGTGCGCCGGAACTGCTGCGTGTTCTGGAAGTCGCCATGCAGGCGGGCGCCAAGGTGATTGCGATTACTTCGAGCAATACGCCGCTGGCGAAGCGCGCGACTGTTGCGCTGGAGACGGATCATATCGAGATTCGCGAGTCGCAACTGTCGATGATTTCGCGCGTTCTGCATCTGTTGATGATCGATATTCTTGCGGTTGGGGTGGCGATTCGCCGCGCCGCGCCGGCTTCTGAGGTCAGTGCTGCTGTGACTAAGGCCCGCAAGGGCTCGGATGAGGATACGTCGGCTGTGCTCGACTGGCTGAGTCATGGGGCGGCGGCTTCGCCGCGGGATTGAGGTTTTTGGTTTTTTTTGCCTGCGGCGCTGAGGGTTCGTTGTTGGGGGTTCTCGCGGTGTAGGCGGTTGGACCTTTTTGCTTTGGCGCAGGCATTTCGCGGTGCGTTCTCGTGGCGCGAGTGGTGCTTTTTTGCTGGCTCGGCCTTAGCGTGGGCATTGCGCGGTTTGTCGTGCCGAGGCGCGTGTTGTTCTTCGTTTTTTTGCCTTTTGCGCTGGCATCCGCGTTACGTTAGCGTGCTTCACGCGTCGCCCCTGTGCGGGGCGGCACCTACTTTTCTTTGCCGCCGCAAAGAAAAGTAGGCAAAAGAAAGCGGCTCACACCGCCAATTCTTGACGTTTGCCCACGGGCCCCCAACGTCCCCGCACTTCACATGGCAACGCACCGGTTCGCGTGCGTTGCCAACGTTCTCTCTGTACGTCTCACCCGCCTCATATACCCGCGTCACTGCACGCCGTTCCAGAAAGTCTGCCGCCGCCCAGGTGGCAAACTGTGTGTCGGCCTTCGCGCCATACGCGCATCACTCCGGACCGGGTAGCAGGATTGGTGTTTCTGATAAGAGCGCTAACGTGTGAGGGGCTACAACCTACACACGGTTTGCCACCTGGGCGGCACATACCATTCGCTGCCGCTTGCCCGGGTACGGGTGCCTGAAGCGGGTGAGGCATCTGTTCGAAGCGTTGGCAACGGGCACTACCAAGGGCACGGGCGTGTGAAGTGTGGGGACGTTGGGGGCCCGTGGATAAGAAAAAGCGCTGGCGGTGTGAGCCGCTTTCTTTTGCCTACTTTTCTTTGCGGCGGCAAAGAAAAGTAGGTGCCGCCCCGCACAGGGGCGACGCATGAAGCGAGATAACGTCACGCGGATGCCAGCGAAAGCAAAGACCGACACACCGAACGGCGACGCGCAAACCACAAAACACAGCAGATGCGCCAGAACACCAACCCAACCCGCGCCGCGAAAACCTCTCAACGCCGCGAATGCCACCTCAAAACCAACCCCCTCCCCACAAAACACAACGACCCAGCGACAGCAATCGTAACCCCCATCCCTTGCGGCGACCCGTCATGCCAAAGCCCAACGGCAAAACTGGACAAAGCCCCGAGTGCAAGCTGCATAGCGCCAAACACCGCCGCCGCCGCGCCGGCATTCCGCGGATAGCGATGCATGAGATCCGTCGTGCAATTAGCCGACAGCAAACCGACCACGCCGACCACAAAGAACAACCCGGCGACGATCGACCACAATCCGCCCCACCCTGTCAGACACATCAGCGCGACGAACAGCGACGCAACGAAGCTGATGGTCGCAGCCGCCGAAATAACAGGCAAAGGCCCAGTACGTCCGACAACCCGCGTGTTGATGAAATTCCCAAGCATGATGCCCACGATGTTCAGCCCGAACAGAAACCCGTAATGCTGCGCGGACACATGAAAGTATTCGATGTAAACAAACGGCGTAGCCGTGATGTAAGCGAACATCGACGCGAACGCCATGCCGCCGCACAGCATGTGCCCCCACGTGACGGGGTCTTTCAGCAACGTGCCGTACGCGGCGAATGATTGCAGCACCGCCCCATGTGCGCGCTTCTCGCGAGGCCACGTCTCGGGAACACGCAAGAACGCAGTAACGGCGCAGACCGCGCCAAAAATCGTCAGCGCGACGAAGACGACACGCCAGCCGCCAAGCAGCAACAATTGCCCGCCAATCAAAGGCGCCAGCAACGGCCCGATCGACGTGACGATAGCGAGCATCGACAAAACGCGCGCCGCGTCGCTCGGTCCATGCGCATCGCGGGCAATCGCGCGCGCCAGCACCGATGCCGCACCCGCACCGAGCGCCTGCAAGAAGCGGAAAGTAATGAGCGCGCCAATTGACAGCGACATCGCGCAGGCAATTGTAGCCAGCGTGTACATGATGATGCCGCCGAGCAGCACGGGACGCCGCCCATACGCATCGGACATCGGACCGTACAGCAACATGCCGATCGAGAAGCCCAGCATGAAGCTGGTCAGCGTGCTCTGCGCGGCGCCCACGCTGACGCTGAACGCCTGCGTGATGGACGGCAGGCTGGGCAGGTACATATCGATCGAAATCGGCCCGCACGCGGCAAGCGCGCCGAGCAACAGAATCAGCCGGGCATCCGGCCGGGATCTGACGTCCTGAGACATGGAATTCCATTGAGAAGCAGCGCACGATGACCGGCCGATGCTCGGCCCAACGGACCGCGCCGCGCTGCGGATACGGCCCCCGATTGTACCCGACGCCCGCCATCGCCCCGCCCGCCGCCCACGCCGGGCTTTCCTCGCCTGATCGGTTAAGCTGGCCGTCCGTTCCTTCGATACCGACATCCGACCCAGATGACTGCCTTTCTGCTGATCTGGAGCCCGAAGAAGTGGCCGTGGCCCGAGTTGCCGGACGTCGCCAGACGCGTCGCGGCCGGCGAAGCCGTCACCGACGTCTGGGGCTGCGGCTTCTCGCGCAGCATCCTGCCGGGCGACCGCGTGTTCATCCATCGCGTGACGCTGGAGCCGAAGGGCGTGTTCGCGTCGGGCTACGTGACCCGCGCGCCGTACGAAGTGCCCGACGCGACCAAAAAGCGCGGCTACCGGCTGTGCGTCGATTTCGTCTACGACTATCTGGTCGACGCACATCATGAAGTCGTGATCGCACGCGACGAATTGCGCAAGCATCCGTTCTCCGTGCAGATGTGGGACGCCCAAACCTCGGGCATCTCGATCAAGCCGATGGCCGAGGGCGCGCTCGAAAAACTCTGGATCGAACGCACCGGCAAACGTGCGCGGCCCGTAATCGCGCCGCACGCGGACGCGCCCGCCACGTCGACCAAAGAGCAAGCCTCGCACGCGTGGAGCGCGGCGAACAGAGCCGCTGCCGGCAAGCGCGCGGCGCGGGTCGCGATGTACTTCAGTTCGCCCAAACGGCCCAATAGCACGCCCGGCGACGGCGAAGGCAATGGCGGCGGCGACCCCGGCGACACCTGAGCGCAATACCCGGCGCGTCGCCGCACGGCACGGCTCGCGGCTGACCGCACACGACTCCGGTACAATTTCGTGAGGTCATTCCCAGGCTCGCGCGAATGCTGCGCGCTTCGCGGCAAGCCTTTGCACCGCATCGATATCGCCCTTGTACCGCATTCGCGCCCGTCATAGCCGCCCGACGCGCGAGCCCAACCCAAGCAGGTCCAACGCTCATGTCCAGCAATCAAGAACTCTTCGACCGCGCCCAGAAAACCATTCCGGGCGGCGTCAACTCGCCCGTGCGCGCCTTCCGTTCGGTCGGCGGCACGCCGCGTTTCATCGAGCGCGCGCAAGGCGCGTACTTCTGGGACGCCGAGGGCAAGCGCTATATCGACTACATCGGCTCCTGGGGACCGATGATCGTCGGCCACGTGCATCCCGAGGTGCTGGAAGCCGTGCAGCGCGTGCTGGTGAACGGCTTCTCGTTCGGCGCGCCGACTGAAGCCGAGATCGAGATAGCCGAGGAAATCTGCAAGCTGGTGCCTTCGATGGAACAGGTGCGGATGGTGTCGAGCGGCACGGAAGCGACCATGAGCGCGCTGCGCCTTGCGCGTGGCTTCACGAACCGCAGCCGCATCGTCAAGTTCGAAGGCTGCTATCACGGCCACGCGGACAGCCTGCTCGTGAAGGCTGGCTCCGGCTTGCTGACGTTCGGCAACCCGACCTCGGCGGGCGTGCCCGTCGATATCGCGAAGCACACCACCGTGCTCGAATACAACAACGTCGCCGCGCTCGAAGAAGCGTTCAAGGCATTCGGCAACGAGATCGCTTCCGTGATCGTCGAGCCGGTGGCGGGCAACATGAACCTCGTGCGCGCGACGCCGGAGTTCCTCGGCGCGCTGCGGCGCCTGTGCACCGAATACGGCGCAGTGCTGATCTTCGACGAAGTCATGTGCGGTTTCCGCGTCGCGCTGGGCGGCGCGCAAGAACTGTATGGCATCACGCCGGACCTCACCTGCCTCGGCAAGGTGATCGGCGGCGGCATGCCGGCGGCGGCCTTCGGCGGACGGCGCGACATCATGGCCCATCTCGCGCCGCTGGGCGGCGTGTATCAGGCGGGCACGCTGTCGGGCAACCCCATCGCCGTCGCTGCTGGCCTCAAGACGCTGCAACTGATCCAGGCGCCGGGCTTCTACGACGCGCTGTCGCGCCAGACCACCCGCCTCGTTCAAGGTCTCACGCAAGCCGCGCGCGAAGCCAAGGTGCCGTTCGCGGCGGATTCCGTAGGCGGCATGTTCGGCCTGTATTTCTCGGAATCGGTGCCGGGCAGCTTCGCGGAAATCTCGCGCTGCGACGTGCCGCGCTTCAACACGTTCTTCCACAAGATGCTGGATGCGGGCGTCTACTTCGCGCCGTCGGCGTATGAAGCAGGCTTTGTGTCGAGCGCGCATGACGACGCGATCGTCGACGCCACCATCGAAGCCGCGCGCGGCGCATTCAAGTCGCTCGCCTGAACCACTACGACGAAATACTGAACGGATAACCCGAAGCCGATGTTTTCGCAGAACGATTTCGTCCACATGGAACGCGCGCTGGCCCTCGCCTGGCGCGGCCTGTACACGACCGACCCGAATCCGCGCGTCGGTTGCGTGCTGGTGAAGAATGGCGAGGTGATCGGCGAAGGCTACACGCAGCCTGCCGGGCACGATCACGCGGAAATCCAGGCGCTCAAGGACGCGCGCAGCCGCGGCAACGATACGCGCGGCGCGACCGCCTACGTGACGCTCGAGCCGTGCAGCCACTTCGGCCGCACGCCGCCGTGCGCGAACGCGCTGATCGAGGCGAAGGTCGCGCGCGTGGTCGCCGCGATGGAAGATCCGAACCCGCGCGTGTCGGGACGCGGCCTGACGATGCTGCGCGAAGCAGGTATCGAAGTGCGCTGCGGCCTGCTCGAAACGGAAGCGCGCGAACTGAACATCGGTTTCGTCTCGCGGATGATGCGCGGCAGGCCGTGGGTGCGGATGAAGGTGGCAGCGTCGCTGGATGGCCGCACGGGTTTGCCGTCGGGCGAAAGCCAGTGGATCACGGGCGAAGCGGCGCGCAACGACGGGCATGCGTGGCGCGCCCGCGCGTCGGCGATCCTGACGGGCATCGGCACCGTGAAGGAAGACAATCCGCGCATGACCGTGCGCGCCGTCGATACACCCCGCCAGCCGCACCGCGTGTTGATCGACAGCCAGCTGGAAGTGCCGCCCGAAGCGCAGATTCTGGCCGGCGCGCCGACGCTGATTTTCTGCAGCACGCTCACGCCCCTGCTCGAAGAGCGCGCCGCCGTGCTGCACGACCGCGGCGCCGAGATCGTGCCGCTCGCGAACGAGAACGGCAAGGTCGATCTGCCGCGCATGCTCGAAGAGCTCGCGAAGCGCGAGGTCAACGAACTGCATGTCGAAGCCGGCTACAAGCTGAACGGCTCGCTGTTGCGCGAAGGCTGCGTCGACGAGTTGCTGGTTTATCTCGCGCCAAGCCTGCTCGGCAACGAATCGATGAGCATGTTCAATCTCGCCGCGCCCGGCTCGCTGGATGTGCGCACGCAACTCGAATTTCATGCCGTGGACCGGATTGGCAGTGACGTGCGGATTCTCGCGCGCCTGCTGCCGACGCCGCCTGCGCACTGACCGATAGATAGAGGACACGACACGATGTTTACGGGAATCGTCGCGGCTGTCGGCCGCATTGCAGCGATCAAGCCGCTCGGCAACGAACCGGACGCAGGCGTCCGCCTGACCGTCGAAGCGGGCGGCCTCGATCTCGACGACGTGCAACTGGGCGACAGCATCGCAATCCAGGGCGCGTGCATGACCGTGATCGACAAAACGCCGGCTTCTTTCGACGTCGACGTGTCACGCGAAAGCCTGAACCGCACGGTGGGCCTCGGCGACACGGGCGAAGTGAACCTCGAAAAGGCGCTGCGCTCGCACGATCGTCTTGGCGGCCATATCGTCTCGGGCCATGTGGACGGGCTCGGCACGGTGACGCGCTTCGCGCGCGTGGGCGAATCGCACGAACTGCGCGTGCTGGCGCCGCGCGAGATCGGCAAGTACCTCGCGTACAAAGGCTCGATCACCGTGAACGGCGTGAGCCTCACCGTGAACTCGGTGACGGACCGCGACGACGGCTGTGAATTTTCGATCAATCTGATTCCGCATACGGTTGAAGTGACCACGCTCAAGGCCTTGAAGGAAGGGACGAGGGTCAATCTGGAGATCGACCTGATCGCGCGGTACGTGGAGCGGATGCTCAACGCACCGAAGTAGTCTCGCGCCACTCTTCGCGGCTGAACATTCGTCCGGACGGCATATGCCGTTCGGACGGGCGACTTGCGGGGCGGCGTGGCGTAAAATACGCGCTTTCCCAAACTTCTCGCCAACATGACCCTCGCCTCCACCCTTGAAATCATCGCCGAGCTCAAAGCGGGCCGGATGGTGATTCTTGTCGACGAAGAAGATCGCGAAAACGAGGGCGACCTCGTCATCGCAGCGGAATTCATCACGCCGGAAGCGATCAACTTCATGGCGCGTTACGGCCGCGGCCTGATCTGTCTGACGCTCACGCAGGAACGCTGCAGGCTGCTCAACCTGCCGCTGATGACGCACCGCAACGGCACGCAGTACGGCACGGCGTTCACCGTCAGCATCGAGGCTGCAGAAGGCGTCACCACGGGCATTTCGGCGGCGGACCGCGCGCATACCATCGCCACGGCCGTTGCGGCAAACGCGCGCACCGAAGACATCGTCCAGCCGGGCCACGTGTTCCCGATCATGGCGCAGCCGGGCGGCGTGCTGGTGCGGGCGGGCCACACCGAGGCCGGATGCGATTTCACGGCGCTCGCGGGCCTCACGCCCGCTGCCGTGATCTGCGAAATCATCAAGGACGACGGCACGATGGCGCGCCTGCCCGACCTGCTGACGTTCGCCGAAGAACACGGCCTGAAGATCGGCACGATCGCCGACCTGATCCACTATCGCAGCCGCACGGAATCGATCGTCGAACGCGTCTGCGAACGCACCATGCAAACCGTGCACGGGCCGTTCCGCGCAGTGATGTATCTGGACCAGCCGAGCGGCCAGCCGCACATGGCGCTGGTGCGCGGCACGCCCACGCCGGACCGCGAAACCATGGTGCGCGTGCACGAGCCGCTCTCGGTGCTGGATCTGCTGGAAGTCGGCACGTCCACGCACTCTTGGACGCTCGACGCCGCCATGAAGGAAATCGCCGCGCGCGATCATGGTGTGATCGTGCTGCTGAACTGCGGCGACTCGAAGGAACACATGATCGACGTGTTCAAGGCATTCGACGAAAAGAGCCGGGCCGAGGCGCTCAAGCGCCGCCCGGTGGACTTCAAGACGTATGGCATCGGCGCGCAGATTTTGCGCGAACTCGGTGTCGGCAAGATGCAGGTGCTGTCGAACCCTCGCAAGCTGGGCAGCATGTCCGGCTATGGGCTCGAAGTCACCGGCTTCGTGCCGATGCCGGGCAGCGCGGCCGAAAAGCCGCAAAACTGCTGAACGCATCAACTGCTTTCACGACCAGTTTTCGCCCAGTTCCCGCGTATCTGCGCTCAACCAACACACTACGGATCTCACATGGAAATCGGACAATATCAACCGAATCTCGACGGCGACGGTCTGCGCATCGGCATCGTCCAGTCGCGCTTTAACGAACCCGTCTGCAACGGCCTCGCAGACGCATGCATCGAAGAACTCGAACGCCTCGGCGTGACGGGTGAAGACGTGCTGCTCGTCACCGTGCCGGGCGCGCTGGAAATCCCGCTCGCGCTGCAAAAGCTCGCTGAAAGCGGTCAGTTCGACGCGCTGATCGCGCTCGGCGCGGTCATCCGCGGCGAGACGTATCACTTCGAACTCGTGTCGAACGAAAGCGGCGCGGGCATTTCGCGCATTGCGCTCGACTTCGGCACGCCTATCGCAAACGCCGTGCTGACGACGGAAAGCGACGAGCAGGCGGTCGCCCGCATGACCGAAAAGGGTCGTGACGCGGCGCGCACCGCTGTCGAAATGGCAAACCTCGCGGTCGCGCTCGAACAGCTGGACGGCGGCGACGACGAGGAAGACGAAGACGAAGACGACGAAGAGGAACGGGCATGAAGAGCGCACGCCGACGCTCCCGCGAACTGGCCACGCAGGGGCTTTATCAGTGGCTGCTGTCGGGTTCGCCGGCAGGTGAAATCGACGCGCAGTTGCGCGGTGCCCAAGGTTACGACAAGGCCGACCACGAACATCTGGACGCGATCCTGCATGGCGTGATCCGCGATTCAGAAGCCTTGTCCGCGGACCTCACGCCCTGCCTCGACCGCCCGATCGACCAGCTGTCGCCCGTCGAGCGCGCCGTGCTGCTGGTGGCCGCGTACGAGCTGAAGAATCACGTCGACATTCCGTATCGCGTCGTCATCAACGAGGCAGTCGAACTCGCGAAGACCTTCGGCGGCTCCGACGGCTACAAGTACGTGAATGGCGTGCTCGACAAGCTGTCGGTGAAACTCCGCGAGGCGGAAACGCAGGCGGCCGGCCGCAAGCAGTAAGCGCGCCCAACGCGCGTAGCTGGCTTCAGATGTTGGCGATGCAGGCGGGTCCGGCGTTACGCGGGCCCGCCTTTGTTTTTTGCGCCGCTTTGCGCGCGCTTTTGTATTGAACTGGACTCATCGAATGAACAGCGTGACCGAACCTCTCGTGAAACTGGCCGCCCGCGTCGACGCCATCCAGCCGTTCTATGTGATGGAGCTGGCGAAGCAAGCGGCACTGCTGGAGCGCGCCGGGCGCGACATCATCCATATGGGCATCGGCGAGCCCGATTTCACCGCGCCGGAACCCGTGATCGAAGCCGCGACGCGGGCGCTGCGCAGCGGCGTCACGCAGTACACGAGCGCACTCGGCATTCACCCGCTGCGCGAGGCGATCGCCGGTCATTACAAGTACGCGTATGGTCTGGACATCGATCCCGCCCGAATCGTCGTGACGGCAGGGGCTTCGGCGGCGCTGTTGCTGGCGTGCGCGGCGCTCGTCGACCGCGACGACGAAGTGCTGATGCCCGACCCGAGCTATCCGTGCAACCGCCATTTCGTCGCCGCCGCCGAGGGCAAGCCTGTGCTGGTGCCAAGCGGCCCGGCCGAGCGCTTCCAGTTGACGGCCGATGACGTCGAGCGCCTGTGGAACGCGCGCACGCGCGGCGTGCTGCTCGCCTCGCCGTCGAATCCGACGGGCACGTCGATCGAGCCGGCAGAGCTGAAGCGCATCGTCGAAGCGGTCCGCGCGCGCGGCGGCTTCACGATCGTCGACGAGATTTATCAGGGCTTGAGTTATGACGCGCCGCCCGTGTCGGCGCTGTCGTTCGGCGAGGATGTCGTCACCGTCAACAGCTTTTCGAAGTACTTCAACATGACGGGTTGGCGGCTGGGCTGGCTCGTGGTGCCGCCCGCGCTCGTCGGCGCATTCGAGAAGCTCGCGCAGAATCTGTTCATCTGCGCGTCGGCGCTTGCGCAGCACGCGGCGCTCGCCTGCTTCGAGCCGGATACGCTCGCGATCTACGAAACGCGCCGGCTGGAGTTCAAGCGCCGCCGGGATTTCATCGCGCCCGCGCTCGAATCGCTGGGCTTCACGGTGCCCGTCATGCCGGACGGCGCCTTCTATGTCTATGCGGACTGCCGCAGCGTCGCGCATCCCGCCGCCGGGGACAGCGCCGCGCTGACGAGCGCGATGCTGCACGACGCGGGTATCGTGCTCGTGCCAGGCATGGACTTCGGTTCGTATCAGCCGCGCGAGTATATCCGGCTGTCATATGCGACGGCGTATTCGAAACTCGAAGAGGCTGTGGAGCATCTGCGGAAGCTGTTCGGCGGGTAAGTGCGCGGCGGCGGTGCCCGCGCACCGCTGAAAACTAGCCTCAAGGCGTAAGAAAACTCGCCATCGAACAAAAAGGGCACCCGAAGGTGCCCTTTTCTCTTATGCAACCAGCGTGTTCGAACTCGATCAGGCGCCCAGTTCAGGCTGCTGCGCCGCGTGCTTCGCCGCATTCGCGCTTGCGTCATCTTGTTCCGCGCCCGTCACGGGCGTTGCGGCGCTCAACGGGTGGCCGTCGAGCGTCATCTGCACGCGCTTGTTCGCACCGTTCGACGCGGCGGCTGCCGGCGACGAGGTCGAAGCCGTCACCGTCGACGGAGCCTGCGGAGAGTTGATCGGCACCTTGCGGCCACGCGCGATATCGCGCAAGCGCGTGCGCTCGGCCATCACCTTCGCGCCGTAACCGCCGTCGTCCTGGGACGTCGAGCCGACGTACAGGCGCAGACCGCCCGGCAGCGAGCCGCCACGCGCGATGCAATCCTTTAGCACGATCGCGCCGACCTTGATGTTCGCGAGCGGTTCGAGCGCCGCGCTCTGGCCGCCGAAGTAGCGGAACTTGTCCGAGTGAACCGTGGACATCACCTGCATGAGGCCCTTTGCGCCCACGCCGCTTTCCGCGTACGGGTTGAAGCCCGACTCGATCGCCATCACGGCGAGCAGCAGCAGCGGATCGAGGCCGACTTCGCGGCCGGTGTCGAATGCAGCCTTCACGAGTTCGCTGACGGGCTCCTGAGCGACGCGATAGCGCCGCGCGATGAAGGTCGCGACGAGGTCCTGCTCGCGGGTGGAAACCAGCACGCGGTCGTCGCGGGCGTCAGGCGACACGCGTTGCGACGGAATCATCGAAGCGATCGTGCCGACGCTGGGCAGCGTGCGCGGGTCGAGGCCGTTGAGCGCAGCCGAAGAAAGCCCGGTGCTCACGCCCGTACCGGACGGCGCCGTGAAGCTGCTGTTGTCGCTGGCGACGTTGTAGCCGGCGTCAGCGGCGGCAGCCGCCGTGTTGGGGTTGTCCGCCGGGCTCGACGAGATGGACGAGCTCGACAGCGTATCGTCTTGCGGCGCCGCGTTGCCGCGCTGTTGCGGCGCAAACGACGGCAGCGGGTTGCCCTGCAGCAGACGGGCGGGGCCAGCCTGCACGGCGGCCGTAATGAAGGGCATCAGCCGCGTTGCCAGCGTCAGGCGCCAGCTCGGCATCAGCCACAGCGTGAGCGCGAACAGGACTGCAAACCCGCCAACCACGCTGAAAAGATGATGACTTACACGCGTCCCTTGACGCAGCGCGCCGCGCATGACTTGCGCGATCCGCTCGTTGGGACGCCACGATAACCAGGCGTTCATTCAGATCTCCCATGTTGCTGGCTTTCGCGAACACCGAAAAAAAGACCGGCTGGACTACTGTTCGAAAGAGCCAAGACGCCGCCTGCTCTGGTTAAGGCGACAACGACGTCGGGAAAACGGCAAAAAGTACCGTTGGGGAGCCAAAACCTTAAAAAGGGCCGCCTGCATGCCGAAAAGGCACGCACACGATGGCTCCCACGCGAAAAACCAGCGTCGATATGCGCTGGTGGAGACTACATTTGACCGTCAATACCGAGCAGGGGCGGTAAGAGCGACGCGTAGCGTCTGAAGGACCGGGGGACGGTGGTAAAAACTATCAATTCCCTGCAACCAATGTGTCCGGATTCTAGCAGGGTTTTATAGATCGTCAACACTATAGAATGTCAAAACTATAACCAATTGTAATAATGAACACTGTTCAGACCGCCGAATCCCCCTGCGCAAGGGGCTTTCCGGCCGATTGGCAAATTCGGTATTCAACGTGCGCTTCCTAACGCAGGTAAAATCGACAATCCGTTCGGGCCGCTTGTTGGTCGGTTGATGTCACCGCGCCGCCCGCTTCGCCACCGTTTTCAGCCCTTGCATGGCCGCTTCACGGCTGCCAGACCGGACCGATGAAATACAAAGACCTGCGCGACTTCGCGAGCCGCCTCGAAACGCTCGGCGAACTGCGCCGAATCTCGCAAAACGTGTCGCCTATCCTGGAAATGACCGAGCTGTGCGATCGCGTGCTGCGCGCGGGCGGGCCCGCGCTGTTGTTCGAGTCGAAGCAGACTCATGCGTTCCCGGTGCTCGGCAATCTGTTCGGCACGCCACGGCGCGTCGCGCTCGGCATGGGCATCGATACCGCTGCGCAAGGCGCCGCCGACAGCGACAGCGCGGCGCTGGAGTCGCTGCGCGATGTCGGACGGCTGTTGTCCGCGCTGAAGGAGCCGGAGCCGCCCAAGGGCCTCAAGGACGCTGGCAAGCTGCTGTCGCTCGCGAAGGCCGTGTGGGACATGGCGCCGAAGACGGTGAGCGCGCCGCCCTGTCAGGAAATCGTCTGGGAAGGCAATGACGTCGATCTCGCGAAGCTGCCCATCCAGACCTGTTGGCCCGGCGACGCAGGACCGCTGATCACCTGGGGGCTGACCGTCACCCGCGGGCCGAACAAGACGCGGCAGAACCTCGGCATCTATCGTCAGCAGGTGATCGGGCGGAACAAGGTCATCATGCGCTGGCTCGCGCATCGCGGCGGCGCGCTGGACTTCCGCGAGTTCGCGCTGAAGCACCCCGGCAAGCCGTATCCCGTCGCCGTGGTGCTCGGCGCCGATCCCGCGACGATCCTCGGCGCGGTGACGCCCGTGCCCGACACGCTGTCCGAATACCAGTTCGCCGGCCTGCTGCGCGGCGGACGCACCGAGCTGGCGAAGTGCATCACGCCCGGCGTCGATACGCTGCAGGTACCCGCCCGCGCGGAGATCGTGCTGGAAGGCTTCATCTACCCGCAGGAAGGCGCGTTGGCGCCCGCGCCCGCAGGCGCGCCGCCGCGTCCGTCGAAAGGCGCGAGCGCCGCTTACGAGCACGCGCTCGAAGGGCCGTATGGCGATCACACCGGCTACTACAACGAGCAGGAGTGGTTCCCCGTCTTCACGATCGAGCGCATCACGATGCGCCGCGACGCGATCTATCACTCCACTTACACCGGCAAGCCGCCCGACGAGCCCGCCGTGCTTGGCGTCGCGCTGAACGAGGTGTTCGTGCCGCTGCTGCAGAAGCAGTTCACCGAGATCACCGACTTCTATCTGCCGCCCGAAGGCTGCAGCTACCGGATGGCCATCGTGCAGATGAAGAAGAGCTATCCGGGCCACGCAAAGCGCGTCATGTTCGGCGTGTGGAGCTTCCTGCGGCAGTTCATGTACACGAAGTTCATCGTGGTCGTCGACGAGGACGTGAACATCCGCGACTGGAAGGAAGTGATCTGGGCCATCACCACGCGCATCGACCCGACGCGCGATACCGTGCTGGTCGATCGCACGCCAATCGACTATCTGGATTTCGCGTCGCCCGTCGCGGGACTCGGCTCGAAGATGGGGCTCGACGCGACCAACAAATGGCCCGGCGAAACCGACCGCGAATGGGGTCGCCCAATCGTCATGGACGATGCCGTGAAAGCGCGCATCGACGGACTGTGGAGCGAACTCGGTCTGTGAGTCGAGCAAGGTTTCAATAACAACAAATCATCAACACGGTTGGACGGATGCATAGCTTGTCGATGTTGTCGGATGGTTTTTTTCTGTCGTTGTCGTTGTGCCTCGATATCGGTCTCGTCAACGTCGCGATCATCTCGCTGACGTTGTTACACGGCTTCAGACCGGGCTTCTGGCTCGGCCTCGGTTCCTGTTTCGGCGATCTCATCTACGCGGCCCTCGCGCTTGCGGGCATGGCAGCGCTGCTGCAATTCGAATCGGTGCGCTGGGTCGTATGGATCGGCGGCGCGGCGATCCTGCTGTTCCTTACGTGGAAGATGGCACGCGAGGCGCTGGTTCCCGCCTCGGCGCCGCCCGTCGAAGGCGAAGCCGATGCCGCCACGCCGCATCTCGATCCCGCGCGCGGCTTCCTGCGCGGCGTGCTGCTCGCCGTCTCGTCGCCCAGCGCGATCCTGTGGTTCGCAGCCGTCGGCGGGGCGCTGATCGCCAAGGCAGGCGCGACGACGGTGACGACCGCGCCGGTATTCCTCGGCGGCTTTTTTTTCGGCGGGCTGTGCTGGACGCTTTTCATCTGCGGACTGGCGAGCCACGGGCGCAAACGCGCGGGCACGGGTCTGCTGCGCATCTGTCACGTGCTATCCGCGCTGTTGTTTGCTTATTTTTCGTACAGCGTGATCGTCAATGGCTACCACGACCTGATCGTTCAGACTGCGCACGCAGCAAGCTGATAAGAAGCGTCATGGCCGCGAGGCGATCGGCCCGTGAAATGCAAACGGCGCAACGCGGCGATCAGCCGGCGTTGCGCCGTTTTTCCATTCGACTTGCGTAGCGCCGTTGGGCTACGCAGCCAGAACATCAATAGCGGTAATACGGACGGCCGTAATAGCCGTGACGGTAATAAGGCCGGTGGTAGCCGTAGTACCCGCCAACGACGACAGGCGGCGGCGCATAAACCACGGGCGGCGGCGCGTAGACCACCGGCGGCGGCGGAGGCGCGTAATACACAGGCGGCGGCGCGGCATACACGGGATACGCGGGCACACCGATGCCGATACCAACCGACACATGAGCCTGCGCCGCAGTGGCCATGCCCACCCCGAGTGCGGCAGCAGCGATAAACGGAATGATCTTCTTCACTTGTATTTCTCCTGGCGGCTCGGCTATCACTGCCGGGTCGCATGACGGACATGCTCTGAATTCAATGTATCGAAAAAGCCTGCATGGCGTTGTCTGCATTTGTTGCAAATTGCAATTACCGTAAAGCGGCCGGTCGGTCAGCGCCCTCTTTGTATTGGTCAGATGATGCAGATCATCGCGAAAATCAAGGGCTTGGCCGCCGGTTGGCGGCAGATCGGGCGTCCCCACCGTCCCTGCCAGTCGGGCCTCGCGCGCTTTGGTAATGTTTATTTACAAATTTACCAGTCTGCGTTGCGGGCACGCATCAGTCGCAGCTAAAAGGCCGGAAAGCGCCGCGCAAGCGAAAAACGCCCGGCGCGTGGCCGGGCGTTTCGTATGTTCGGCAATGAAATGAGCGTCAACCGACTTTCACATAAGTGAACTCGCGCGTGACGTTGGGCGGCACATAAGCGCCGCTGATCTTGACCCGAGGCGTAAGACGCTTCTTCTGATCCCACCAGCGACGGCGTTGGGAATGTGTGAGGAACCGCAAGTGCTTTCGGTAAGCAAAGATGCTCATCGTAACCTCCCGATTCTGACTGCGAGACATTGAAAACCAAGGTGACTGCCAATCCACTCCTACGGAAATCCTGAAGCAGTTTTCGCGCCTGTTTGCCCGTGCTGCCACGACCATGCGTGGCGAGCGCCCCTGAAAGCATCAGTTGACCGCGAAACGCGCGTCGGCATGCGCCCAAACCACCTGCGGAAACCGCCAGTTCGCGCCCTGGATTTATTGGAGCGCGATACTCGAGCTTCCTCGTTCAGTCCCGTCGGGAGCAGGAACCATGTCCCAGCCTTCCCTGCCGCGCCTCGGCTTCGTCGGCGCGGGCCGGATTGCGCGCTGCCTTGCGCCCGGCTTCGCACGCGCCGGATATCCCGTCACGGCCATTGCGAGCCGCTCGCCCGAATCGGCACGGCGACTCGCCAGTCAGATCGAATCCTGCGCCGCGTATGACGATCCTCAGCGGGTCGTCGAGTCGGCGGACATACTCTTTTTAACCGTCCCCGATGACAGCATCGGTTCGACAGCGAACACACTCGCGTTTCCCGCCCGCGCGGCGCCCGGCAAGGAAGCCTGGGCCGTCGTGCATTGCAGCGGTGCGTCGCCCGTCGAACTGCTTGCCCCGGCGCGGGACCAGGGCGCGTCGATCGGCGGTTTTCATCCACTTTACCTGTTCAGCGGCGATTTGACAGATGTCGATCGTATCGCCGGGTGCTCGGTGACGATCGAGGCCGACGGCGCGCTCAAGGACGCGCTGACGGCACTCGCCGCCGCATTGCGCTGCCATCCGCTGTCGATTCCCGCTGGCGGGCGGCTTCTGTACCACGCGGCGGCCCACTATGCGGCGAGTTTCGCCTTATGCAGTCTGGCTGAGAATGTGAATCTGTGGCGCAAGCTCGGCTTCGACGAACACGACGCGCTGCGCGCGTTGCTCCCGATGATGGCGGGCACGCTCGAAACGGCGCGCGACCGGGGCCTTGCCAACGCGCTCGCGGGACCGGTTTCGCGCGGCGACCTCGGCGTGGTGGAAAAGCAACTGTCGCTGATGGAGGAACTCGGCGGCGATCATGGCGTGCTGTTCGGACTGATGTCGCGACGCGCGGTCTCGCTCGCGCGCCAACGCGCGACGCCGCCCGCCGCCGTGGACGCCATCGGCGCGGCAGTCGAGCGCTCGCTGACCCGCACCCTCGAAGGCGCGGCGAAAGGTGCAAGCGCCGAGTAAGCCGTGATAATGTGACGTCCGGCATGAGCGGGCCGTCATGTCTGCCGTCCCTGACGGGGCGCGGCGGCACGGACGGCCCGCCGGCAACGCTGGACCACCACGCGGGCAACGGTACGCAGCAGGCGCACGACGCCTTCCTGCGCATCGCGACCAATCGACGAGAACGCACAATGATCAAGGTCAGCATCCTCTATCCGTATCGAGAAGGCGGACGTTTCGACGTCGACTATTACTGCGGCACGCACATGCCGCTCGCCGCGAAGCTGTTCGGCGCGGCGCTCAAGGGCTGGTCGGTCGATATCGGCATCAACGCCGGGCCGCCGGGCTCGCCGCCGCCGTTCGTGGCGGCAGGCCATTTTCTGTTCGATACGACAGACGCATTTTATGAAGTCTTCAAACCCGCCAGCGACACATTGCTCGCCGACATTCCGAATTACACGGACGGCGGCAACGGCAAGATCCTGATTAGCGAGGTCAAGGTCGCGGTCTAGCGCCGCGACGGGCGCGCACAGCCATTCTGACGAGGCGCGCAAAGCACGTCGCGCGCTCGATGTTTTCAGCCGTCCGCCGGCCCGCCGGCGCCATGCGTCCCGCCCCACGGGACGTTTTCTGAAGGAAAGGACCCACGATGTTCGGCGATATCGCCCGTTTTCTGCTCAATACCATTTTCACGCTGTTCGGCGCGGCGCTGCTGCTGCGCGCCTGGCTCCAGTTCATCCGCATGCAGCCGTACAACCCGGTGTCGAGCGCGGTGATGCAGGTGACCAACTGGCTCGTGCTGCCGCTGCGCAAGATTATTCCCAGCACGCGCGGGATCGACTGGGCGAGCATCGTCGCCACGCTGCTCACGTCGTTCGTGTATGTCGTGCTGATGGTGGCGATCGTCGGCGTCGATCCGCTCGGGCTGATGCCGTCGCTGCTGATCGTCGCGCTGCTGACCGTGATCAAATGGGCGCTGAACCTGCTGATCTGGCTGACCATCCTGATGGCGCTGCTGTCGTGGCTCAACCCGCGTTCGCCCGCCATGCCGATCCTGTATCAGTTGACGGCGCCGTTTCTCGATCCGCTGCGCAAGATCATGCCGCGCCTCGGCGGCATCGATCTTTCGCCGATCCTGCTGTTCGTGATCGTCCAGGTGTTGCTGATGGTCGTGACGCGCGCAGCGGTATCGCTGACGCTGTTCGGCATCTGAACGGGCCGGCGGCGCGCCGGGTGCGCTGCGCATCCGGCAATTTGCCCAAAGCCGCCGAAACCGCGTAAAATAGCGCGCTCTGCGGGCGTCGTATAATGGTAATACCCTAGCTTCCCAAGCTAGAGCCGTGGGTTCGATTCCCATCGCCCGCTCCACTTTCAGCCGCTCCCTCTGCCGCAGCACGCACTGGCGGAGAGATCAGGCGGAGAAGCCAGCGTGAGAGCCGCCTCCCTGAAGGCGGCTTTTTTATAGCGTGCGTCCTGCCGCGAATGTCAAACGACGCTCGAACGACGCGCCCTCACGCGCAGCCGTTTCCCGCCGCCACTCATGTCTTCATCACGATGATTCACGATCCGAACGAAGCCGGTCTGCCGCGCAATCCTTCCGGGCTTTCCAGCGACAACCCCACTGAACGGCCCGAAACCACCGACGCCACCGCGCCGGACAACGCGCTGCACCTGCGCCGCATCCGCAGCTTCGTGACGCGCGCCGGCCGCGTGTCGACGGGACAGCGCCGCGCGATGGACGAACTCGGCCCGCGCTTCGTCGTGCCCTACACGCCGGGGCAGCCTGATTGGGACGCCGTCTTCGGGCGCCGCGCGCCGCGCATTCTGGAGATCGGGTTCGGCATGGGCGCGACCACGGCCGAGATCGCGTCGCACCGCACCGGCGACGACTTTCTCGGCGTCGAAGTGCACGAGCCGGGTGTCGGCGCGCTGCTGAAGCTGATGGGCGACCAGAACCTGTCGAACATCCGCATCATCCAGCACGACGCCGTCGAGGTGCTCGAAAACATGATCGCGCCGCAGAGTCTGGACGGCGTGCACATCTTCTTTCCGGACCCGTGGCATAAGGCGCGTCACCACAAGCGCCGCCTGATCCAGCCGAAGTTCGTCGCGCTGCTGGTGTCGCGCATGAAGCCGGGCGCGTACATTCATTGCGCGACCGACTGGCAGAACTACGCGGAGCAGATGCTCGAAGTGCTCGGCGCCGAGCCCGCTTTGGAGAACACCGCCGATGGCTACGCACCCCGCCCCGACTATCGTCCTGTGACGAAGTTCGAGAAACGCGGCCTGCGCCTCGGGCATGGCGTGTGGGATCTGATTTACAAACGCCGCCCGAATAGCTGAAGCGCAACACCCGCTTCAGAAACAGAAACGGCCTGCGGTTCGCGAACCGCAGGCCGTTTTCACATCTGCCAGATACCCGGCAGAGCGGCAAGCACCTCAATCCGCCCAGCTCAACCCGCCGCTGTAGCCAATCAGCAGGATCAACAGGCCGAAGCCGATCCGATACCAGGCAAACGCGCTGAAATCGTGCGCCGCGATGTAGCGCAGCAGCCACCGCACGCATGCAAACGCGCTGACGAACGCCGCCAGAAAGCCGATCGAGAAAAGTCCGAGCGCATCCGTCGACAGTTCGTGCCAGCCCTTGTGCAGCTCGTAGACGGTCGCGCCGAAAATGATCGGGATCGCGAGGAAGAACGAGAACTCGGTCGCGACGCGCCGGTCGAGCCCGAACAGCATGCCGCCGATAATCGTCGAACCCGAGCGCGACATGCCGGGAATCAGCGCGAAGCATTGCGCGAGGCCGACCTTCAGCGCGTCGAGCGGGCTCATGTCGTCCACCGAATGCACGCGCGCCTGGACGTCGGGACGGTTGCGCTGCCGCGACTCGACCCAGAGAATCAGCACGCCGCCCACCACCAGCGCAAGCGCGACGGGCACGGGCGAGAACAGCACCGCCTTGATCGACTTCTCGAGCAGCAGACCCAGCACGATGGCCGGAATCGTCGCGATGATCACGTTGAGCGTGAAGCGGCGCGCCTCAGGCCGTGTCCCGAGCCCCGACACGACGTCGACGATGCGCTGACGGAACTCCCAGCACACGGCGAGAATCGCGCCCAGCTGGATCACGACATCGAAAGTCTTTTCCTGCGGCACATCGAAGTTCAGCACGCTGCCCGCGACGATCAGGTGACCCGTGCTCGAGACCGGCAGAAATTCGGTCAAGCCTTCCACGACGCCGAGAATCAGCGCCTTCAACGTGAGTATCCAGTCCATCCGTGGCCTTTTAGCTTGGAGTTGGTAGGCGATGCACAGCCGCGTCAGCAAGGCTGGTGCGGCCGTCCGGCCACGCGTATGTCACTTTTCGACGATCTGCACGCGTATGCCGTTTGTAAGGACCGTGATTGTACCGGGTTCGTAGTTCACTCCGGCAAATTGAAGCTGCTCGGGCTTGAATGTGTAGACGGGATAGTTGGCCAGCAGCTGGGTGGCCATCAGCGCCGCGGCCGCGTTGATCTGCTGCGCGTAGACCTGCGCGTTGCCGTCGACGCTGACGTTATCGACATTGGGTGAGCGCAGCACGACGGAACGGCTCTGCGGATCGTATTCGAGCTGGCTCGACAGCGTGAGCACACCGCTCACGGGTTGCTGCAGGAACGGACTGGCGAGCCGCGCATCGACCCGCACCGACACGCGGTTCGTATCGGGCAGCAAGCCGACGACTGGATTGCTCAACGCCACATCGAGCACCTGCGACACCGTGCGCTGATAGGGAAACTTGCGCTGGACGGCGTCCTGAACCTGCTTTTGCGAAAACGTGTAGTGATCCGGAATAAACGGAAACGTCGACGTGGCGCATGCGGCGAGCGGCGCCGTGATGCTCGCGGCCGCGCAGACGGACAGCGCGGAAATCAGAAAGCGGCGCCGTGCGGGCGCAGCGGTTTGGGTCATGCGGATTCTCCTGTCGGCCATGCGCGATGGCCGCTGTGAAACGGCGCGCGCCGCGTCGGTGTTGCCTGTTTTCCGGACCCGACCGGTCCGCGCCGGAGGCCGTACGGGACCGCGTCGGCGCACGGATTCGAGTGACTGTTTTCCGGCGGATGATCTGTGCCACAAGCCTGCGCCGCGATCACGGCCGCGTGTCGGCCTCCAGACGCGCGAGCCAGACGAGCGCCTCGTCGCGCGAGCCGCCGCACATTTCCGCCTGCGGCTGTAGACCCGAGCAGCAGGCCGGACGTTCCGGCTTGCCGAAAATCGCGCAGCGCAGATCGTCGCCGAGCTGCACGCAGCGCACGCCTGCGGGCTTGCCGTGCGGCATGCCCGGAATCGGGCTGGTGATCGACGGCGCGATACAGCACGCGCCGCAATCGGGGCGGCACGCGTGATCCGCGGTCGCGGACGGCGGTTGAGACAAAGGGACGGACACTACGCACTTCCTGAAACATGAACACGCTAAACAGCGGATCAATCGGTCGATAGCTTGACGCTGATCAAACCATCATTGTGCCATCTGCCGAGTGCGACCTTTTTACCCGATCTCGCGCGCACGTGCTCCCGTACACTCATTTGAGCTCAACCCACGCACGCGCGGCGCCTGCCCGGTTCGACCGGGCGTCACTGCGAGCCGCATCCAAAGCGGCTTGCGCATCGTCCGGCGGGCGTCTGGAGACCGATCCGATGAACACCGCTCCTTCCGGCCCACGCTTCCCCTCGGCGGATTCGCTGTTCCGCCCCGACCTGCTCGCCAAATACAGCGCGAACGGCCCGCGCTACACGTCCTATCCGACCGCCCTGCAGTTCCACGACGACTTCCCGCTCGACCACTATCGCCGCGCGGCCGCCGACAAAGGCGCGACGGAAACCGACCTGTCGCTGTACTTCCACATTCCGTTTTGCAACACCGTCTGCTTCTACTGCGGCTGCAACAAGGTCGTGACGAAGAACCGCGCGCGCTCGGCGCCATATCTCGCGCGGCTCAAGCGCGAAATCGCGTTGCAGGCGTCGCTGTTCGATACCGCGCGGCCCGTCTCGCAACTGCATTGGGGCGGCGGCACGCCGACGTTTCTGTCGCACGACGAAATGACGGAGCTGATGGCGACGACACACGAGCACTTCCTGCTGCGCAGCGACGCCGAAGGCGAGTTTTCGGTCGAAGTCGATCCGCGCGAAGCGTCGCCGAAGACCATCGTGCATTTGCGCAATCTCGGCTTCAACCGCCTGAGTCTGGGCGTGCAGGACTTCGATCCCGTCGTGCAGCGCGCGATCAACCGCATCCAGCCGCTCGAGATGACGGCCAGCGTGATGTGCGCCGCCCGCGCAACGGGCTTTCATTCGATCGGCGTCGATCTGATCTACGGGCTGCCGTATCAGACGGTCCGCAGCTTCAGCAGGACGCTCGACACGATGCTCGAACTCGCGCCCGACCGGCTTTCCGTGTTCGGCTACGCGCACATGCCGCAGCTCTTCAAGATGCAGCGGCAGATGGATGCGTCCGCGCTGCCCTCTCCCGCCGAGCGGCTCGCGCTGTTACGGCTCGTGGTCGAACGCCTGACGGGCGCGGGTTATGTCTACATCGGCATGGACCACTTCGCGCTGCCTACCGACGAACTCGCGCGCGCCCAGGCGCGACGCACGCTGCATCGGAATTTCCAGGGCTACAGCACGCGCGCCGAGTGCGATCTGATCGGCTTCGGGGCATCGTCGATCGGCAAGGTCGGCGATGTCTACGCGCAAAACGCGAAAGACCTGACGGGCTACGCGGCCGCCATCGACAAAGGCGAACTGGCGATCCAGCGCGGCGTGCGCCTGAGCGCCGACGACCGGCTGCGCCGCGACATCATCACGCAACTGATGTGCAATCTCGAACTGCGCTTCGACGAGTTCGAAGCTGCATACGGCATCCGCTTCCATGATGCGTTCGCGCCGGAACTGGAGCGGCTGCGCGCCTTCGAGGACGACGGTCTGGTGAAGATCGGCGCACGGCGGCTGGATGTGGAACTCGCCGGGCGGATGCTCGTGCGCAACATTGCGATGGTGTTCGACCGTTATCTCGGCCAGCAGGCGATGCAGCGCTTTTCGCGGACCGTCTGAACCGCATGGACGGGTCGGCTTGCCCGCTGACGGGTTTTCCGCCATAATCTGCGTCTTCGCTTGGCGTCAAAGCCGTGCGAGACAGCCTGCAAAGGCCGCAACACAAGCCCAGGTGGTGAAACAGGTAGACGCAGGGGACTCAAAATCCCCCGCCGCAAGGCGTGCCGGTTCGAGTCCGGCCCTGGGCACCAGAATTCAGCTTCACACGAACCCGCGTTCATCGTCAGATGCCGCGGGTTTTGTGTTTTCTGGCCGCGCGCCGTGCCCTTGTGCCCCGTGCTTGTAAAAAAGCCGGATCGCCTCACGGCCAATCCGGCTTCTGTCTGATCGGAAGCGTCAGGCGCGCGTCAGCGCCCGCCCGCCACGCCCGCCAACTGATGCGCAGCCGCACGCCTGCGTTTCACGACATAGCCGATCCACATCACGAAGAGCCACACTGGCACCAGCAGCACCGACACGTTGAGTCCTGGCGTCATCGCGAGAATGACGAGAATCATCGCCATGAACGCAAGACAGATCCAGTTGCCGACCGGGAACCATAGCGACCTGAACACGAGCGTCTCGCCCTGCGCGAGCATCGCGCGACGCGACTTCAGATGCGTGAGGCTGATCAGCGACCAGTTCAGCACCAGCGCGGCGACCACCAGCGCCATCAGCACGTCGAGCGCCTTCGCGGGAATCAGGTAATTGATGATCACGCAAGCAAACGTCGCCACCGCCGACAGGCCGATCGCCATGTACGGCACGCCCCGCCCGTCGACCCTGAGCAACGCGCGCGGCGCATTGCCCTGCTCGGCGAGACCGTACAGCATGCGGCTATTCGCGTAGACGCCGCTGTTGTACACGGACAATGCCGCCGTCAGCACGACCACGTTGAGCACGTTCGCCGTCAAACCCGCGCCGATCTGCGAAAAGATCATCACGAACGGGCTGCCGCCTTCCGCCACCTGATTCCACGGATACAGCGACAGCAATACCACCAGCGAGAGGATGTAGAAAATCAGAATTCGGTAGATCACCTGATTCACGGCCTTCGGAATGCTCTTTTGCGGATCGTCGGCTTCCGCGGCCGTGATGCCGATCAGTTCCAGCCCGCCGAACGAGAACATGATCACGGCGAGCATCATGAAGAGGCCGTGGAAACCGTACGGGAAGAAGCCGCCCTTGCTCCACAGGTTCGAGATCGATGCCTGCGGACCGCCATGCCCGCTCAGCAGCAGATAGCCGCCGAACACGATCATGCCGATCACGGCCACGACCTTGATGATGGCAAACCAGAACTCGGTCTCGCCGTACGCCTTTACGTTCGCGAGGTTGATCGCGTTGATGATGACGAAGCACACGAGCGCCGACACCCACGCCGGCACTTCCGGCCACCAGAAGTGCACGTAGGTGCCGACGGCCGTCAGTTCGGCCATGCTGACGAGCACATACAGCACCCAGTAGTTCCAGCCCGACAGGAAGCCGGGGAAATCGCCCCAGTACTTGTACGCGAAATGGCTGAACGAGCCCGCGACGGGTTCCTGCGCCACCATTTCGCCGAGCTGCCGCATGATCAGAAACGCGATGAAGCCGCCGATCGCGTAGCCGAGAATCATCGACGGCCCCGCCGACTTCAATACGCCCGCCGAGCCGAGAAAAAGCCCCGTGCCGATCGCGCCACCCAGCGCGATCAGCTGGATATGCCGGTTCTTCAGGCCACGCTTCAGGCCGTCATGCTGCTGTCCGTTGCTCAAGATGTCTCACTCCACTGCATTGAATACGCACTGCCCGGGCAGAACCCGTCCGGAAAAGCCGTAAATTGTACCCTTCGACGTAGTGCCCACCTATCGGGCAGACCCGGCGCGGTCCGCGTCGTGACGCGCTGCGCCTGCACTAGCGCCGCCGCGACAGATTTCCACGCAACCGCCAAACCGTTGCTCAACGTGTCCGAAAACTCCGTGTGATAGCGGTTGTCACCCTGACCCGCGTTCGGTATGTTCCCAGAATCCCGTCCAGCCGATGGAGTCGCCATGTCGCCGAAACGTCTGCTCTATGCCGTTCTCCTTGGCGCTTGCATCGCCACAACCGGCGTGTTCGCGCAGACGGGACAACCCGCGCCGCAAGCAGCGCCGGCGGCGGCGCCCGCCGCACCTGCGCCGGATATGCCGCCCGCTCCGCCCGCCCCCTCCGCCGCCGAGCCTGCACCGCCGCCGCCCGCAGCAGCGCCGGCCCCCGCGCCCCGCCCCGCCCCCGCCGCTGCCGCGCCGCCGAGCGGCCCGGTGCAGAACATCGTGCTGGTGCACGGCGCGTTCGTCGACGGTTCGAGCTGGAACGGTGTGATCGCGCGGTTGCAGAAGAAAGGCTATCGGGTTGCGTCGGTGCAGATTCCGCTGACGTCGCTCGCCGACGACCTCGCCGCGACGAAACGGGTGCTCGCCCAACTATCTGGTCCGACCGTGCTGGTCGGGCATTCGTGGGGCGGCGTGGTGATTACGGAGGCCGGCTCGGGACCGGACGCGTCGAAGGTGGTTGGCCTCGTCTACGTCTCGGCCATCGCGCCGGACGTCGGCGAGTCGGCCGTCGATATTTTGAAGCGCGGCCCGCAGATGCCCGCCAGCTCGGCAATGATCAAGGACAGCACCGGCTTTCTGTGGCTCGATCCCGCGCGATATCACAGCGATTTCGCCGCCGACGTGCCCGAAACCCTGACGCGCGTGCTGGTCGCCGCGCAGCAGCCAATCGCGGCCAAAGCCTTCGAGGAACGCGCAACGCAAGCCGCCTGGCGCTACAAACCGTCGTTCTACCTCGTGACGTCGCGCGACCGCGCCGTGTCGCCGGAAATCCAGCGCTGGATGGCGCACCGGATCGGCGCGACGATCGTCGAGACGCCGTCGAGCCATCTGGTGCCCGTCGCGCATGCGGGCGCGACGGCAGATGCAATCGACCGTGCAGCGAAGGAGTTCGGCAAGGAATGACGGCCGTGCGTCGCGAGCAGCGTCACGGCGACGGCACTGCGGCACAGTCGGGAATCCGCGCCAGCCGCGCCGCCGGCGAAATCACGATGATCCACGCCTGCACCGCAAAGCCGAGCGCGGCCGCGACCAGACAGGCGTCCATGCCGAAGCGGGCGCTGATCGTCGCGCCGAGCAGCGCGCCCACCGGCCGCGCGCCGTACGTCGCCGTGCTGTTGAGCGCCGACACACGGCCCATCATGCCCGCGGGCGTGATTGCCTGACGCAGCGTCGTCGAGCCGACCGTCCATAGAATCGGTCCCGCCCCCAGCAGAAAGAAGCTCGCCGCCGCGAGCCAGAACGACGGCGCGGCAAGCGTCGCGACCATCACGAGCGAAGCAGCCAGTCCGCAAAACGGCCCAACCAGCAACATGCGCCCGAACGTCATCCGCCGCGCGACGAAGGGCGCGGCGAGCGCCCCGCACACCATGCCGATGCCGAACGCGCCCAGCGTCGTGCCAATGGCCGACGCGCTCAAACCCAGCCGATGCACGGCATAAGGCACATACACCGCCTGCAGCGTGAAAAACCCGATGTTGAAGAACACGGCCGTCGCGAGCATCGGGCGCAGCAGTGAGTCGCCGAACACGAATCGCGCGCCGTCGCGCAACTCGACCATGAAATGACGCGTAGCCGTCGTCACGCGCGGCGGTTCATGCAGGCCGGCCAGCAACGCGGCCGCGAGCGTCGACAGGGCCGCCGCGCATCCGTAAGCCCAACCCGCGCCGATCCCGCCAACCAGCAGCCCGCCAAGCGCCGGCCCCGCCGAATACGCGACGCTGCGCGCCAGCTCGATGCGCCCATTCGCCACAGGAAGCGCAGCGCGCGACACGAGTGCAGGCACCAGCGCCGGCGCGGCGACGCTGTACGCCACCGTGCCCGTCGCCGCGAGAAAGCCGAGCACGGCGAGCAACGGCAGCGTCAACGCATGCGCCAGCACGAGCAGCAACACGCTCGCCATCGCCAGCGCGCGCACGCCTTCCGACACCGCCATCAACGCGCGGCGCGAGCGGCGGTCGGCGTAGACGCCGAGCGGTATCGACAGCAGCAGGAACGGCAGGGTCTGCGCCGTTTGCAACAGCCCGGTATCGCGCGCGGTCGCGCCGAGCGCGAATACGGCGACGAGCGGCGCGGCGGCAAGACTGATCTGCTCGGCGGATTGCGCGATCAGGTTGGACCACGCCAGCTGCTGGAACGGCGCGGGCAATAGCGCGCGGGATGAGAAAAACGGCAAGGGAAAGCGCATCGGCAGCCTCCGTGACGCGATGACGAAAAACCCATCGTCACGGTTTCAGCCGATCGTTACGCTCCGCTTCTTGCTCTGTGATTCCATCAGACAACGACGTGCCGCAGACGCGGATCAAGGCGCGTATGACGACGCCATGCCGCTTTCCAGCCCGTGATCGAGCGTCGTGCGGATCAGCGCGAGTCCGCGCGCGAGCGCATCGAGCGAGACCGCGCCGCTCATGCACACGCGGATCGCGTGCGGCGCGGCATTGCGGCCAATCACGAAGCTGTCGGCTGTTTTCACCAGCACCCCTTCCTGGCGCAGCGCCGCTGCGAATTCCGCCGCGCGCCACGGGTCGGGCAGCGGCAGCCACAGGTGCGAGCTGGTTGCCGCGCGCCGGTAAGCGACGCCTTCCAGCGCTTCGTCCGCGATCGCGTGCTCGGCGTCGATGCGCGCGCGCTGCAACGCGTTGAGCCGGTCCATCTCGCCGCTTTCGATCCAGCGCGACACGATCTCGGCCATCAGCGGTGCCGTCATCCAGCAGTCGCTGCGGATCACAGCGGCGACCTTCGAGCACCACGCGCTAGGCGCCTGCAGATAGCCGACCCGCAACCCCGGCGCAACCGACTTCGACAGCCCCGCGATCAGGAACGCCTGTTCCGGCATGCGCACGGCGAGCGGCTCGGGCGGCGCTTCCATCAGCATCGCGGGAACGATGTCCTCGATCAGCAGCACGCTGTGACGCTGCAGGATTTCCGCGACGGCGTCGCGCCGTTGTTCCGACATCGTCGCCGTCGTCGGATTGTGGATGGTCGGCACGCAGAAGATCGCGCGCGGATGCAGCGACTTGCACGCGAGTTCCAGCGCGCCGGGCACCAGCCCTTCCTGATCTATCTCGACGCCGACCAGATGCAGCCGCAGTTGCCGCGCGAGCGCGATGATGCCCGGATAGCTGACCACCTCGGCCAGCACGGTGTCGCCCGGACGCGTGACGGCGCGCAGCACCGACGCCAGTGCATGCTGCGCGCCCTGCGTGACGAGCACGCGAGCGGCGCTCGCCGGACTGCCCGCGCGGCCGAGCCAGGCGGCGCCCGCGAGCCGGTGGCGCATCGAGCCGGCTTCGGGCGCGTATTGCAGCAGTTCGGCTGCGAGGCGCTGGTCGGTGGCGATCCCGGCGAGCGTCGTGCACAGCGCCGCCGCCTCTTCCGTCGACTGCGGCACGTTCTGACCCAGGTCGATCAGCGGCGGCGCGCTGACCACGCCGGTACGCAGCGTCCCGTAGCCGCTGGCAGCGGGCGGCAACTCGCGCGAACGCGCCTGCGCGACATACGTGCCGTCGCCGACGCGCGCGTTCGCGAGGCCCTGCCGCTCCAGTTCGGCATAGGCGCGGCTGATCGTGCCCGTCGTCACCTTCAGTTCGCCCGCAAGCGAACGGTGCGGCGGCAACTTCTCGCCGGCGGGCAATTGCCCATTGAGGATGGCCTGCGCGAACGCGCGGGCAATGACCTGATATTTCGGTTCGCTGCCCGCCTCGATTCGTGGCAGCCAGGCATTCATCGCCATGTTGCGACGGTCTCCGGAAGTTCGTTGAGTTGTGTCACTCGATGATACGCAACGCATATCTCGGAATTGGATGCAGTCATTTACTTTTATTGAAGCGATTGAGTTGCCCGCGCCACATTCATAGCATGGCGTCATTCTTATCCCATTCGAGACGCATTGCGCAGCACATTGAATGCCGCACTGCGTCAATTCAGGAGGAGACGCCTGATGGATCGTGAAGCAAGCGAGGCCGTGAACCGCCTCGCGCAAACGGCCCGCATCACCCGGATCGACATAACGCAGCATCAGCTGGTGCTCGATCCGCCCTTCCCCGCCTCGTGGGATAGCCAGCCGCGCCGCAAATTTCCCGCCACGATCGTGCGCGTGCACGACGACGCCGGCCGGGTCGGCATCGGCTCCGGCGACGCGATGTACGGCTTCGCCGACTACCAGCATCTGTTCATCGGCAGCGATCCGCTCGACCTCGCGCGCCACAGCGCCGTGCTCGACAACATCGGCTTTCACGCCGGCCGTCCGTGGCCGCTCGATATCGCGCTGTGGGACCTCGCCGGAAAAATTCGCGGGCAGGCGTGCTGGCGGATGGCGGGCGGACGCAGCAACCGGATTCGCGCGTACGCGTCGAGCGGCGTGCATCGCCGCCCCGACGAGATGGCGCGCATGGCGCTGCATGTCGTCGAACGCGGCTTTCCGGCGCTCAAGATCCGCTTCGGGCGTCCGCAACTGAAAGACGATCTCGCCGTGCTCGCCGCCGTGCGCGAAGCCGTCGGCGACCGGCTCGAACTGATGGTCGACTGCAACCAGGGCTGGCGCATGCCGTGGGACACGGCGGCGCCGTGGACTTTCGACGAAGCGCTCGCTGTCGCGCGCGAACTGGAAAAGCACAATGTCTACTGGATGGAAGAGCCGCTGCATCGCGGCGACTACGACGGCATGGCGCGGCTGCGCAAGGCGGTGTCGCCGGCATTGCGCATGGCCGGCGGCGAGATGACACGCGAGCGCTACGAGTTCGATCAACTGCTCGCGCGCGATTGCCTCGATGTGTTCCAGCCGGACGTCGCGTGCTCGCTCGGCATGGAAGGGCTGCGCAAGCTCGCGCAAGCCGTCGAGGCGCACGGCAAGGTCTTCACGCCGCACACGTGGGGCAATGCCATCGGCCTCGCTGCGAACCTGCATCTGACGGCGGGCGCCGCGAGCGCGCCGTTCATCGAATTTCCGTACGACCCGCCCGAATGGTCGATCGCGCGCCGCGACTTCATGCTGAAAAGCCCGATCGATATCGACAGCGAAGGCTGGATCACGCTGTCCGACGCGCCGGGCCTCGGTCTTTCCATCGACGAAATGATCCTCGCCGCGACGCTCGGCTCCAGTAGCACATACGGCTGACGCCTCGGCCCAAAAGGCGCTCGACGACAGCGCCAGACATCCAATCACAATCGGAGACACACCATGCAGATCAGATCCCTGATGCGCACCGTCACGGTCGCGCTTGCCGCCGGCGCGTTATGGCCCGCCGCCGCTCACGCCGGCGCCTGGTGCTCGGCGGGCAAACCCGTGCGCTTTGCGGGCGTCACGTGGGAAAGCGGCTCGTTCACGTCGGAAGTGCTGCGCTTCATCACGGAGAAAGGCTACGGCTGCAAGACGGACACGATTCCAGGCAACACGGCCGCGACGGAAACGGCGCTGTCGCGCGACGACCTGCAAGTGTGGTCCGAACAGTGGACGGGCCGCTCGGAAATCATCGCGAAAGCGGTGAACGACGGCCGCGTGAAGCTGCTCGGCGACACGCTGCCGGGCGGCACCAACGAAGGCTGGTTCGTGCCCGAGTATGTCGTGAAGGGCGACGCGAAGCGCAACATCAAGCCCGTTGCGCCGAACCTCGCGTCCGTGACCGATCTGCCGAAGTACAAAGGCGTGTTCGAAGACGACGAAGAGCCCGGCAAAGGCCGCTTCCTGAACTGCCCGTCGGGCTGGGACTGCGAGCGCGTGAACCGGCGTCTGTTGAAGACGCTGAATCTCGACGATTCATACACCGACTTCCGCCCCGGCACGGGCGCCGCGCTCGATGCCGCGATCGAATCGGCATATCAGCGCGGCAAGCCGATCCTCTTCTACTACTGGGAACCCGCCGCGCTGATGGCGAAGTACAAGTTCGTCCAGCTGAAGATGCCCGCGTTCAACCAGAAGTGCTGGGACACACTGCGCGCGGATAACAGCACGTCGCAATGCGCGTCGTCGTATCTCGTGTCGCATCTGAAGGTCGGCGTATCGACGCCGTTCTATCAGGCCGAGCCGCAACTGATGGACACCTACTCGAAAGTCAGCTTCCCGATGGACTTCCTCAACAAGACCATCCTCGACATGACGAGCAAGAAGATCGACGGCCCGACGATGGCAAGGCAGTTCCTGCGCGATCACCCTGACATGTGGAGAGCATGGGTGCCCACCGACGTCGCGCAAAAGGTTCAGGCCGCGCTGGCTGGCTGATATCGACACCGACGCGTCATGACGCACGGGAGGGTTTCAACATGAATTCGATCTTTCTACATCTGTCGATCGCCGACTGGGTGAACGACCATGTGCAATCGTTCGTTGCCGCGTACGGCGACAGCTTCCACGACTTCAGCACGGCGCTGTTGCGCTACGTGCTGGTGCCGCTCGAAGGCGCGCTGCGCGCGACGCCCGCCTGGGCGATCCTGATCGCTGTCGGCCTGCTCACGCTGAACGCGACGCGGCGCATCGGCATTGCGGCCTTTTTCGTGCTGCTGCTGTATGTGATCGGCTGCTTCGGTCTGTGGGACAAGCTGATGCAGACGCTCGCGCTGATGCTGGTCGCGACCGTGCTGTCTGTCGCGCTCGGCGTGCCGCTTGGCATCTGGGCGTCGCGCAGCCCGTGGATGCGGCGCGTGCTGCTGCCCGTGCTCGACATCATGCAGACGCTGCCGAGCTTCGTGTATCTGATCCCCGTGCTGATGCTGTTCGGCCTCGGCAAGGTGCCCGCGATTCTCGCGACGATCATCTACGCGCTGCCGCCGCTGATCCGCCTGACCGATCTCGGCATCCGTCATGTGGATGCGGATGTCGTCGAAGCGGCGCGCGCCTTCGGCACGACGCGCTGGCAGTTGCTGGTCAACGTGCAGTTGCCGCTCGCGCGTCCCAGCATCATGGCGGGTATCAACCAGACCACGATGATGGCGCTGTCGATGGTGGTGATCGCGTCGATGATCGGCTCGCGCGGACTCGGCGAAGACGTGCTCGCCGGCATCCAGACGCTCGATATCGGCAAGGGCATGCAGGCGGGCATCGCGATCGTGATTCTCGCGATCGTCATCGACCGGATCAGTCAGGGCTACGGGCAGGACCGCCGCACGCGCAGGCTCGTCGCGCAGCGCCGCAAGGCGAAGGCGGCGTCGCGCGTTCCCTATCGGAACGCGGGCGCGCCGCGTGAAGACGGCGCGCCGGCGGCAGCCAACGAAAACGCCACGCAGCGCGGCCTCGAAGCCCGCACGGCGGACTGACGGAGGGCATGGACATGTCATCGATCGAAGTGAAGAACGTGTACAAGCTCTTTGGCCCGGAAGCCGGTCACCGGCGCGTGCTCGACCTGCTGAAGAGCGGCCGCAGCAAGGCTGAAGTGCTCGCGCAAACGGGCTGCAACGTCGGCCTGAACAACGTGAGCCTGCATATCGGTTCGGGCGAGATTTACGTGATCATGGGTTTGTCGGGTTCAGGCAAGTCGACGCTCGTGCGCCACTTCAACCGGCTGATCGAGCCGACGGCGGGCGAGATCGTGATCGACGGTTCGGACGTCATCAAGCTCGACCCGCACGGTCTGCGCGAATTGCGCCGCTACAAGGTCAGCATGGTGTTCCAGAACTTCGGCCTGCTGCCGCATCAGACCGTGCTCGACAACACCGCGTATGCACTGCGCACGCGCGGCGAGAGCAATGCGGAAGCGAACGAGAAGGCGCGCATGTGGCTCGGCAAGGTCGGGCTCGACGGGTACGGCGATCATTATCCCGATGAGCTGTCGGGCGGCATGCGGCAACGCGTCGGTCTGGCGCGCGCGCTCGCCGCCGATACCGACGTGCTGCTGATGGACGAAGCCTTCTCCGCGCTCGATCCGCTGATCCGCACGGAAATGCAGGACCAGCTTCTGCAACTGCAGGCGACGCTCAACAAGACCATCGTGTTCATCACGCACGATCTGGACGAAGCGCTGCGCATCGGCAACCGCATCGCGATTCTGCGCGACGGCACGCTGGTGCAGGAAGGCACGCCGAACGAGATCCTCACGAAGCCCGCCGACGATTACGTGGCGCGCTTCGTCGAGCGGCGCTCGGGCGCGCACTAAGTCTGGTCGTGCGCTGACGCTGGCGGGGCAAACCAGGGCGGCGGGTAAAATGCAGGCAATGACGGCGTCCTTCGCAACGAAGGACGCCGTCGACGTTTGATGCATCGCTGCTCGTGTCCGCCCTTCTGCCCGCTCCAATGAATCTCGAAAGCGTTCTCTTTTCCCAAGGTTTCGGTTCGCGCCGCCAGTGCCGCGCATTGATCGCGGACGGCCGCGTGTCGGTCGGCGGCGCGACGCTCGCCGATCCCGACGCCGACGTCGATACCAATGCGCTGGCGTTCGAAGTCGACGGCGCGGCCTGGCCTTATCGTGAGCGCGCATACATCCTGCTCAACAAGCCTGCGGGCTATGAATGCTCGCGCGATCCGCAGCATCATTTGAGCGTGTTCAATCTGTTGCCCGCGCAGTTTGCGACGCGCGGCGTCCAGTGCGTGGGCCGGCTCGATCAGGACACGACGGGCCTGCTGCTGCTCTCAGACGACGGCCAGTTCGTCCACGCGTACACGTCGCCGAAACGCAAAGTGCCCAAGGTCTACCTCGCGACGACCCGTCATCCGCTCGACGACGCGCAACTCACCGCATTGCGCGAAGGCGTGCTGCTGCACGGCGAAGCGAAGCCGATCGCGGCCGTCGCCGCTCATGCGCGCGGCGAACACGCGCTGGAACTCACCGTGCTGGAAGGCAAATACCATCAGGTGAAGCGGATGGTCGCGGCGGCGGGCAACCGTGTAGAGGCGCTGCATCGCGAGCGGGTCGGTGGGCTGGCGTTGCCGGCTTCGCTCGCTGAAGGCGCGTGGCAATGGCTCGATGAAGCCGACCTGGGCGCATTACGGAACGGGTAAACGATCAATGCCCGCCCCGCCTCGTCTCAAGCCATTGAGACTACGTGGGATTCCGAACAAAAGCGCCACAAAAACCTTGCAGAACGCTGCGCCGCAGCATGCTTGCTCCGAACGCCCGTCCTATACTCGGATCAACAAAGATTACAAAGCAGGCAAGGAGGCGCCATGGTCATCTACGGCAACCTGGCGGTTTCATACGCGATGATCGCGTTCATCGGGCTCGGGCTTTTGCTGATTGGCGGCGTGCTGGCCGTCATGCATCGTCGGCACAGGTACGAGCCGAATCTGCTCGCTGCGCTGATCGGCGCGTTCTTCTGCTTCCTGTTACTGGAAGCGCTACCTGCCCTCACCTGATCGCTGCGTTTTCCGTTATGGCTTGTCTGGGCGCGGCTGCGTGCGGCTCGGGCACGCCACCGTGCGCAGAAAGTCGTCGACGCTCGGATAGCGCAATCTGAAACGCAACTCGCGCTTCAGCCGCGTGTTGACGAGCCGGCGCGACTCGCGCATGAACGACAGCATCATCTCGCCGAGCTGCTGTTCTGCTTCGTCGCGTGCAATGCGCGGCGCGTGCTCGATGCCGAATGCATCCGCCACCCGGTCGAAGTACTCGCCCATTTTCAACGTCGTGTCGTCGGACGCGTGGATCACGCGCGACGGTCGAGCGTGCGTCGACATACGCAGCAGGATCGCGGCGAGATCGTCGGCGTGGATGTGGTTCGTGTAGACGTCGTCGGCATCGACGAGCGCTGGCGTGCGTTTTTCCAGCCGCGCGAGCGGCAGCCGGTTGCCCGCGTAGATGCCCGGAATGCGCGCGATGCTGGCCGTGATCGCACGTCGCGCCGCCGCGCGCCGCAATTGCGTCTCCGCCGACACGCGGCGTTTCGCGCGCTCGTTGGCGGGCGCGACAGGACGCGTTTCGTCGAGCCACGCGCCGCCGCAGTCGCCATAGACGCCCGTCGTGCTCGCATAGACCACGCGCGAACGCCGGCTCGGCCGATGCCCGGCCCGCGAAGCCGGACACCCCCCGTCGGGTACAATACTAGATGTTTTGCGCGCACGAATGCCGTGCTGCGCGCGCCGCAAGCGCCCCGTCGCCAGATGACGGGCACGCCGGGCACGCGGCGCAGTCAGCGTGGCGATCAGCGCGCGCGTGCGCGTGTCGGCCTCGCCCATTCTTTGCGGAGGCGCGAGATGCAGGACGGTCGGCGCGAGATGGGCAAGACGAGCCAGGCTCGCGCGCACGTCGAGATCGCCGACAATCGGCGTGACGCCCGCCGCGCGCAGTTCGTCGCGGCGCTCCGCGTGACTGGTGAGCGCACAGAGGCGTGCGCGTCCTTGCAGTTGCCGCACGCAGCGCATGCCGACATCGCCGCAACCGACGATCAGCACGCGCGGTCTGCGCAATTTTCGTGTCGCTTTCATCGTGGACGCATTGTAGCCGCGATCCACGACACGCATTGGTTACCGACTTTCTGTATTCGAAGACTGAACGACTTATGGCATTCAACGTAACGCTCCGGCAAAGCGGCCGGCAGTTTCAGGTGGAACCCGACGAACCCGTGCTGACAGCCGCCCTTCGCCAGGGTATCGGCCTGCCGTACGGCTGCAAGAACGGCGCATGCGGCTCGTGCAAGGGTGCGGTGGTCGGCGGCGAGGTCGAGCAGCGTGCGCATTCGTCGTCGGCGCTGTCGAACGATGAGAAGACACGCGGCCTCGCGCTGCTGTGTTGCGCGACCGCGTGCACCGACCTCGAGATCGACATCCGCGAAGTGACGGGCATCGGCGACGTGCAGATCAAGAAATTGCCGTGCCGTGTGAGCGCCATCGAGCGCAAGGCCGACGACGTCGTCGTGCTGAAACTGCAACTGCCCGCGAACGAGCGCCTGCAATATATGGCGGGCCAGTACCTGGAATTCATCCTGAAGGACGGCAAGCGCCGCAGCTATTCGATGGCGAGCGCGCCGCACGCGGACGGTCCCGTCGAACTGCATATCCGCCACATGCCGGGCGGCGCGTTCACGGACCACGTCTTCAACACGATGAAGGAGCGCGACATCCTGCGCTTCGAGGCGCCGCTCGGCACGTTCTTCCTGCGCGAAGAGTCGGACAAGCCGATCGTGCTGCTCGCGTCGGGCACGGGCTTCGCGCCGCTGAAGGCGATCGTCGAGCATGCGGTGTTCAAGAACATCACGCGCCCGATGACGCTCTACTGGGGCGCGCGTCGCAAGAAAGACCTGTACATGATGGAGCTCGCCGAGCAATGGGCGCGCGAGATTCCGAACTTCAAGTTCGTGCCGGTTCTCTCGGAACCGGATGCGGACGACGCATGGACGGGCCGCACTGGCTTCGTTCATCGGGCCGTCATCGAAGATCTGCCAGACTTGTCGGCGTATCAGGTGTATGCGTGCGGCGCGCCGGTGATGGTCGAGTCGGCGCAGCGCGATTTCACGCAGCATCATCGCCTGCCGGAAGACGAGTTCTATGCGGATTCGTTCACGAGCGCAGCCGATCTCGCGAACCCCGTCTGATCGTTGCGCCAGCACGCT
This sequence comes from Paraburkholderia caribensis, assembly GCF_002902945.1. Taxonomy (NCBI): domain Bacteria; kingdom Pseudomonadati; phylum Pseudomonadota; class Betaproteobacteria; order Burkholderiales; family Burkholderiaceae; genus Paraburkholderia; species Paraburkholderia caribensis. The sequence continues at coordinate 754,611 of NZ_CP026101.1, read as the reverse complement.
TCACTTCTGAGAACGGCCGGCAGTGCGTAGAGACATGCAAATTGCAGGTTTACACGGGCGCCGGCATTGTCGTATTCTTTCGCGCATGAACCGCATCCAGTCCGAACTTCGACGTCGCCGCTCGCTGCTCCCTTAGGGGCGCCGCTGGCTTCGTCACGGATTCGCGCGAACAACGCGCACGCAGTTCGAATCATGAAAGCCACGGCATGCCGTGGCTTTTTGTATTTCTGCCTTACCCGTCGTGCTTTTTTCTTTCCGTTGCTGGGCCATGTTGTCCGAGGCGGTTTTTCATCCCTGTTTGCCTGGAGCCTGTAGCCATGAACTTCAATGAGTATCCGATCGATTCGCTGATGTACATCACGAACCGGCCCGAAATCGTTTTCACGCACGGCAAGGGCTCGTGGCTCTACGACAACACCGGCAAGCGATATCTGGATTTCATTCAGGGTTGGGCGGTCAACAGCCTGGGCCATTGCAACGACGGCGTGATCGAAGCGCTGACGCAGCAGGCGCGCACGCTGATCAATCCGTCGCCCGCGTTCTACAACGAACCGATGGCGAAGCTCGCGGGCCTGCTTACGCAGCACAGCTGCTTCGACAAGGTGTTCTTCACGAACAGCGGCGCCGAGGCAAACGAAGGCGCGATCAAGCTGGCGCGCAAGTGGGGCAAGAAGTTCAAGGGCGGCGCATACGAGATCATCACGTTCGATCACAGCTTCCACGGCCGCACGATCGCGACGATGTCCGCAAGCGGCAAGCCGGGCTGGGACACGATCTACGCACCGCAGGTGCCAGGCTTTCCAAAGGCTGACCTGAACGACATCGCGTCCGTCGAGAAGCTCATCAACGACAAGACCGTCGCCGTGATGCTGGAGCCGATCCAGGGCGAAGGCGGCGTGATCCCTGCATCGCGCGAGTTCATGCAGCAACTGCGCGCGCTGACAACGAAGCACAACCTGCTGCTGATCGTTGATGAAGTACAGAGCGGCTGTGGCCGTGCGGGCACGCTGTTCGCGTACGAGCTGTCGGGTATCGAGCCGGACGTGATGACGCTGGCGAAGGGTATCGGCAGCGGCGTGCCGCTTGGCGCGCTGTTGTGCAAGAAGCATGTCGAGGTGTTCGAAGCGGGCGACCAGGGCGGCACGTACAACGGCAATCCGCTGATGACGGCGGCCGGGTATTCGGTGATCTCGCAGTTGACGGCGCCTGGCTTTCTCGATGGCGTGAAGGCGCGTGGTGAATATCTGCGCACGAAGCTGCTGGAACTGTCTGCCGAGCGTGGCTTCGAGGGCGAGCGCGGCGAGGGTCTGCTGCGTGCGCTGCTGCTTGGGAAGGATATCGGCAACCAGATCGTCGAGAAGGCGCGTTTGATGCAGCCGGATGGGCTGCTGCTGAATGCCGCGCGTCCGAATCTGCTGCGTTTCATGCCTGCTTTGAACGTGACGACGGAAGAGATCGATCAGATGATGGCGATGTTGCGGTCGATTCTGGATACGCTGTGATTGACGCTTCGTCCATGTCGATTCGCGTGTTCGACGCGGGCGACACGGATGCCGTGATCGCGCTGTGGCTCGAAGCGTTTCCTGAGTATCAGGATGCGAGCCGGCCGCAGCGTAATCCGCATCTGTCGATCGCCAACAAGCTGGCTACGCAGCCTGAACTGTTCTTTGTCGCCGTGAAGGATGGGGGCATCGTTGGAACTGTGATGGCTGGGTATGATGGGCATCGGGGCTGGCTGTATTCGCTTGCGGTCGGGGCGGCGTCCAGGCGCCTTGGGATTGGCACTGCACTTGTGCGGCATGCGGAAGCGGCGCTCGCCGCGCGCGGGTGTCCTAAGGTCAATCTTCAGGTGCTGAGCGCAAAGGCTGATGTGCAGGCCTTTTATGAGTCGCTGGGGTATGTTGCTGATGCCGTGGTTAGTCTTGGGAAACGGTTGGGGGCGGTGGCTTAGGTTTGGGTTTTTTTGGGTTTTTTTGGGTTTTTTTGGCTTCGCCTTCGCTTCTTCTGGCAGCCGCGTTATGCCTTCGCGATTCACACGTCGCCGTTCGCCGTTCGGCGTTTCGGCCTTTGCGCTGGCATCCGCGTTACGTTAGCTCGCTTCACGCGTCGCCCCTGTGCGGGGCGGCACCTACTTTTCTTTGCCGCCGCAAAGAAAAGTAGGCAAAAGAAAGCGGCTCACACCGCCAGTGCTTGACGTTTACCCACGGGCCCCCAACGTCCCCATCCTTCACACACCAGCGCCTTGGTTGGTGCCCGTTGCCAACGCTTCGAACAAACGCCTCACCCGCTTCAATTACCCGTACCCGGGCCAGCGGCAGCGAATGGTATGTGCCGCCCAGGTGGCAAACTGTGTGTCGGCCTTCGCGCCATACGCGCACCACTCCGGACTGAAAAGCGGGGACGGTGTTTCTTGCAAGAACGCCGAGTTGTGCGGCGCGCCGACCTACACACAGTTTGCCACCTGGGCGACGGAGGACTGTCTGGCGTGGCGTGCTGTGACGCGGGTATATGAAGCGGGTGAGGCGTACATAGAGAGCGCTGGCAGCGAAGGCGAACAGATATGCTGCCGCGTGAAGTACGGGGACGTGGGGGGCCCGTGGGCAAACGTCAAGCACTGGCGGTGTGAGCCGCTTTCTTTTGCCTACTTTTCTTTGCGGCGGCAAAGAAAAGTAGGTGCCGCCCCGCACAGGGGCGACGCCTGAAGCACGCTAACGTAACGCGGATGCCAGCGCAAAGACCAAAACACCGAACGGCGACGTGTGAATCGCGAAGGCATAACGCGGACGCCAAAAGAAGCAAAGGCGAAGCCAAAACCAAAACCCAACCCCACGACAAAACAAAAAAGGCCACACGCCTGAACGTGCAGCCCTCCCTGCTAAAACAAAAAAAACCAACCGCGAAAGTTACTCGCCGAGATACGCGGCCCGCACCTTCGGATCATCGAGCATCTGCTTGGCGTCGCCAGACATCGTGACAGTACCTGAATCCATCACATAACCACGGTCAGCCGCCTGCAGCGCAAGCCGAGCATTCTGCTCAACGAGCATGACCGTGATGCCTTCCTTGGAAATCTCGCGCACCACTTCGAAGATCTTCTCGACCATGATCGGAGACAAACCCATCGACGGCTCGTCGAGCAGCAACAGCTTCGGCTTCGAGATAACAGCACGCGCCATCGCCAGCATCTGCTGTTCACCGCCGGAGAGCGTACCGGCCAGCTGAGTAGCACGTTCCTTCAGGCGAGGAAAGAACCCGAACATCCGCTCGACGTCCTTCTTGATGCCTTCGGTATCGCTGCGCAGATAAGCACCCATCTGCATGTTCTCGACAATCGACATGCGCGCGAAGATCCCGCGCCCTTCCGGCACCATCGCGAGGCCGCGCTTCAAAAGCTCATGCGGCGGCACGCCCTTGATCGACTGCCCCATGTACTCGATATCGCCAGCCGAGTACGGCTTCAGGCCCGTAATGGCCTTCATGGTCGTCGTCTTGCCCGCGCCATTCGCGCCGATCAGCGTCACGAGCTCGCCCTGCGCGATCTCCAGGTCGACACCCTTGACGGCCTGAATGCCGCCGTAGTTGACCTGCAGGCCCTTGATTTTCAACATTGCCGTAGCCATCAGTGGACCCCCGCACCCAGATAAGCCTCGATCACCTTCGGGTCCTTCTGCACGTCGTGCGGCAGACCTTCAGCGATCACCTTGCCATAGTCGAGCACTGTCATCCGGTTGCACAGGCCCATCACCAGTTTCACGTCGTGCTCGATCAGCAGGATCGTCTTGCCGTCCGCACGAATCTTGTCGAGCAGCTTCGTCAGTTCGACCTTCTCCGTGGCGTTCATGCCGGCGGCCGGTTCGTCGAGTGCGAGCAGCTTCGGATCGGTCGCCAGTGCGCGCGCGATCTCCAGACGGCGCTGGTGACCGTACGACAGGTTGCGCGACGTGTAGTCCGCATACTGCAGCACGCCCACGTATTCGAGCAGTTCCAGCGCGCGTTCCTTGATCTCGCGCTCTTCCTGGCGCTCAGCCGGCGTCTGGAACACGGCGCCAAGCAGGCCGTGCTTCGTGCGCACGTGACGGCCGACCATCACGTTTTCCAGCGCAGTCATCCCGCCGAACAGACGGATGTTCTGGAACGTACGCGCGATGCCCGCCTTCGCCACCTGATACACAGCCGTCGGCGTGTAAGGCGTGCCGTCGAGCTTGAACTCGCCCGAGTCCGGCGTGTAGAGACCGGTAATCACGTTGAAGAACGTGGTCTTGCCGGCGCCGTTCGGACCGATCAGACCGTAAATCGTGCCTTCCTCGATCTCGAGGCCGACATCCGACAGCGCCTGCAAACCGCCGAAGCGCTTGTTCACGCCCTTCACGGACAGACGGATTTTCTTGTCGCTCATGTTTTCTGCTCCCCTGTCGGTTAAGCGCGCACCGGCTTCTTGTTGCTGCGCTTCGCAATCTTCGCGATCTTGTCTTCGTGCTTCGGCGACGGCCACAGGCCTTCCGAGCGGTACAGCATGATCAGCACCATCGCGAGTGCGTACACGAGCTGACGAATCACTTCCGTATCGACGATTTCATGACCGAAGATCAGGTGTTGCAGCGGACCCATCGTCGAACGCAGGAATTCGGGCAGCACGGCGAGCAGCACCGCGCCAAGGATCACGCCCGGGATATGGCCCATGCCGCCCAGCACCACGCAGGCCAGCACGACGATCGATTCCGGCAGCGTGAACGATTCTGGCGACACGAAGCCCTGGAACGCGCCGAACATCGCGCCCGACAGGCCGCCGAACGACGCGCCCATCGCGAACGCCAGCAGCTTCACGTCACGCGTGTTGATGCCCATCGCCTTGGCGGCGATTTCGTCTTCGCGGATCGCCGCCCATGCACGGCCGATACGCGAGTGCTGCAAACGCGTACACACCCAGATCACGAACAGCGCGCACAGCACGAACAGGTAGTAGTACGAGTACACCGACGGAATCGTCAGGCCGAACAGCGAGTGCGTCTGCGAGAGGCTGAAATCGCCGACGTGAACGGGGTCGATGCCCGTGATGCCTTTCGGGCCGTTCGTGATGTTCGCCGGACGGTCGAGGTTGTTCAGGAAGATCCGCACGATTTCCCCGAAGCCCAACGTCACGATCGCGAGGTAGTCGCCGCGCAGACGCAAAGTCGGCGCACCGAGTATCACCCCGCAGATCGCGGCGACTGCCATCGCGCACGGCACGATAATCAGGAACGGCACGTGCAGGCCGCCCGGCGCGAGATGCGCGATCCATTCGAACTGCGACGACAGATGCGGCGAGCTCAGCAACGCTGCCGTGTACGCGCCGACCGCATAGAACGCGATGTAGCCCAAATCCAGCAGGCCGGCAAAGCCGACCACCACGTTCAGACCTAGCGCGAGCATCACATACAGCATCGCGAAGTCGAGCACGCGGACCCAGTAGTTGCCGCCGGCCGTGCCGATGACAAAGGGCGCTGCGATCACGAACACGGCGGTGATGATGCCCACCGTCAGCGTCTTCGTCAGGTTCCGTTCAGGGATGAGCGTCGTGGACGGCTCGATCGGTTGAATTGAGGTCATTATGTTTGCTCCTTACCCTTGCGCCCGTTAGGCACGATCCGCGACACGTTCGCCCAGCAGGCCCGACGGACGGAACACCAGCACGATGATCAGCACGATGAATGCGAACACGTCCTGGTAGTTACTGCCGAACACGCCACCCGTGAGGTTGCCGATATAGCCGGCGCCCAGCTGTTCGATCAGACCGAGAATCACGCCGCCCACCATCGCGCCGCCGAGATTGCCGATACCGCCCAGCACCGCTGCCGTGAACGCCTTCAGGCCGGGGATGAAGCCCATGTAGAAGTGCGCGTTGCCGTATTCCGACGCGATCATCACGCCCGCCAGCGCTGCGAGCGCCGAGCCGATCATGAAGGTCGCCGAGATCACGAAGTTCGGGTTCACGCCCATCAGGGAAGCGACGCCCGGGTTCTCGGCGATCGCGCGCATCGCGCGGCCGAGCTTGGTCTTGTGCACGAGGAGCAGCAGGCCCGCCATCACGAGGAACGCGACGACGATGATCACGATTTCAGTCATCGAGATCACGGCGCCAGGCGTCGTATCGGTGGCCTTGATCACGTTCAGCGGATCGGTCGGCAGCAGCTGCGGGAACGGCAGTGGGTTGCGCGACCAGATCATCATCGCGAGCGTCTGCAGCAGGATCGACACGCCGATCGCGGTGATCAGCGGGGCGAGACGCGGCGCCTTGCGCAACGGCCGGTACGCCACCCGCTCGATCGTGTAGCCCACTACCGCGCACACGACGGCCGCGATGACCAGCGCAATGCACAGCGTCGGCACGTTGCCGAGACCGGGGAAATGATTCTGCAACACGCCGATGGCCGAGAGCGCGACCATCGCGCCCACCATCAGCACGTCGCCGTGCGCGAAGTTGATGATGCCGAGAATGCCGTACACCATCGTGTAGCCCAGTGCGATGATGGCGTAGACGCTGCCAAGCACCAGTCCGTTGAGAACCTGCTGGATGAAAATATCCATTTAATGCTCCTTAGCCCGTGCGACTGGATTCACGCTCTTCATCTGCCGGTTGGCCCTGATGCTTCACGTAAATCGCAACGGCACTGCGGGTACTGATGTAAAAGACCGGTAAGGGTTATCTTCGTCGAGCGTCTGTAGCCACTGGGTTGCAGCGGCCCGCGCGCTCGACGCGGATGCAAAAACGGCACCGTCGGATGGTCCGGTGCCGTCAGGCTGTACGTCCCGTCATTACATCTTCACGACGTCGAGGACCGCTTTCTTGCCGTCCTTGAAGTCGTAAAGCGTAATCGCGCCTTCTTTCAGGTCGCCCTTGTCGTCGAATGCGATGTGACCGATTACACCTGTGTAGTCAGTCGAGGGCATCGCAGCGAGCACCTTGGGCGGCTCGATCGAATTGGCGCGCTTCATTGCGTCGACGACCACGTATACAGCGTCATACGTGAACGGCGCGTAAATCTGCACCGGCGTGTGGAAGCGTGCGTCGTACTTCTTTTCGAAGTCCGCTCCCCTTTCCATCTTCGAAAGCGCAAGTCCTGCTTCCGAACACACGAGGTTCTGGACGGCACTGCCCGCCAGTTCCCCCACCTTGTCGGTGCACACGCCGTCGCCGCCAAGGATTTTTGCCCTGATTCCGAGCGCCGCTGCCTGTTTTGTGAACGGCCCGCCCGTTGCATCCATGCCGCCGAACATGATGGCGTCCGGCTGGGCACTTTTAATCTTTGTGAGGATGGCCCGGAAATCCGTGGCCCGATCATTGGTCGCCTCGCGCGCAACGATCTTTGCGCCACCCGCTTCCGCCGTCTTCGCGAATTCGTCAGCAAGACCCTTGCCATACGCAGTCGCGTCGTCGACCACGGCGATCCGTTTCGCGCCGAGTGACTTCGTCGCGTAGTTCGCCAGCGCCGGACCTTGCTGCGCATCGGTCGCGACGACCCGGTAGGTCGTCTTGAAGCCTTGCTGCGTATAGGCCGGATTCGTCGAGGATGGCGATATCTGCACAATGCCCGCGTCGCTATATATCTTCGAGGCCGGAATCGACACACCGGAATTCAGGTGCCCGACTACGGCAACTACACGATCGTCCACCAGCTTCTGCGCGACCTGCGTGCCCGTTTTCGGATCGCCCGCATCGTCCTGCGCGTCGAGTTGCAGCTGGATCTTGCGGCCGTCGATGGTCAATCCCTGCGCGTTGATCTCTTCAATGGCGAGACGCGCCCCGTTTTCATTGTCCTTACCCAGATGCGCAATGCCGCCCGTCAATGGGGCCGCATGACCGATCTTCACGACAGTCACGTCGCTCGCGCTCGCCGCCGACACTGCCACCGCCGCCGATGCACTCTTGTCCGCCTCGCCTTCGTTCTTTTTGCTGCACGCGGTCAACATCGCAACCGCGGCCGCGATGGACACGGCACAAGCAAACTTGACTCGCATTAAATAGGTCTCCTGCGCCTTGCTAAATCTGGCGTTCCGAGGCGCTCAAGCCCTGAGAACGCGCGCATTGTAACTCCAATTTTGCGACGGGCAATATTGTTGGAAGCGCAGGGTTTTCCTGCATTGCAACCGTGCTGTGAGGCCCTTACCCGCCCATCATCGCAACCGGGTTGCGCCAGTTTTTCGTGCATCAGTTGCACCACCGCTGACGCCTTGCAGCATCAGATGTTGCAGACATTTCGCTGCGAGCCTGATGCTGCGGACTTCGGCACATCCTTCCGTCTCAATATTATGTTAGTCGGCAGATGCACCGTATTTGTGCGTACGTTTGCGGATTACGGCAATTGTCTGCAGTAAAACGGGGCGCGATCGGCGTTCAGCGTCCAAATTACGCCCCGGAAAACAAAAAGAATGTTCGCCCCGACACCGTCCCTTGATTGTTTTTCGATGATATGGCACCGTTTTTAAGGGTAGTTCTCGTGGGCAATGGCAATAAAAAAGCGCGCCCGCGGCGCGCTTTTTTAGTTGGGGACAGGTCGTCAGGCGGGCAAACCGAGCCCGCGCGGCAACGGAAACGCAATGTTTTCCTCGATGCCTTCCAGCGCACGCACGTTGCGCACGCCCAGTTCGCGCAGACGGCCGATCACGGCCTGCGCCAGTGCTTCCGGCGCCGACGCGCCCGCCGTCACGCCGATGCGGCGCTTGTCGGCGACCCACGCGGGATCGATCTGATCCGGCGAGTCAACCATATAGGCAGGCACGCCGAGCTTTTCGGCCAGCTCGCGCAGCCGGTTGGAGTTCGAACTGTTCGGGCTGCCGACGACGATCACCACATCGCATTGCGGCGCCATGAACTTGACGGCGTCCTGGCGGTTCTGCGTCGCGTAGCAAATGTCCTGCTTCTTCGGTTCCTTGACGTTCGGATACTTCGCCTTCAGCGCGGCAATGATCTGCGCGGCGTCATCCACGGACAGCGTGGTCTGCGTCACGTAGGCGATGCGCTCAGGGTCGGCGAGCTGAAGCGCCTGCACGTCCTCGATATCCTCGACGAGATACATGCCCTCGGCCGTCTGTCCCATTGTCCCTTCGACTTCGGGGTGGCCCTTGTGGCCGATCATCACGATGTCGAAGCCTTCCGCGCGCATCTTCGCCACTTCGATGTGCACCTTGGTGACGAGCGGGCAGGTCGCGTCGTACACGCGTAGACCGCGTTCATCGGCCTCAGCCCGCACGGCCTTCGACACGCCGTGCGCGCTGAAGATCACCGTGCTGCCCGACGGGACTTCTTCGAGTTGCTCGATGAAGATCGCGCCCTTCTTGCGCAGATCTTCGACGACATACGCGTTGTGAACGATTTCGTGACGCACGTAGATCGGCGAACCGTACAGCTTGATGGCGCGTTCGACGATCTCGATCGCCCGATCGACGCCGGCGCAGAATCCGCGCGGCTGCGCAAGCAGGATTTCAGCTTCGGCGAGTGTCGTGTCCGTGATGCTCATGTTTACAGGATCCCGATGATTTTGACTTCGAACGTCAGCGCCTGGCCGGCGAGCGGATGGTTGAAATCGAAGAGAGCCGAGGTTTCACCCACTTCCTTCAGCACGCCGGCGTAGCGACCGCCACCCGGCGCATTGAATTCGACGAGATCGCCCGGAGAAAAATCCTCGCCGATCATCGCGTTTTCGCGCAGCGTTGCCAGCGACACGCGCTGGATCAGCTCCGGATTGCGCGGGCCGAAACCCTGACCCGGCTCTAGCTGAAAGGTCGAGTGGTGGCCCACCTTCAATCCCAGCAGAATGTCTTCCAGCGGCGGCGCCAACTGGCCCGCGCCGAGCAGCAGCGTAGCGGGTTTGTCATTGAAGGTGCTGACGATCTCGGCGCCATCGGCAAGCGAAAGCCGGTAGTGAAGTGTGACGTGCGAACCGGGTTTCACTTCGGAGATGTCGATGATGCTCATGCGGTACTCGTTCGGTCGTGGCGCGCGGCGCACAAACGCAGCGGCGCGGGTCGCGCGCATGGCGGCGGGCCCGTGCCATGCCGGGGGCGCCGTGCGCAAAGGATCTATTGTAAGCCACATATCCCGAGCCGGCTGGAACGTTGCTGCGCAGCGCTTTGTCGCCGCGTCATCCGAATTTCGAAGGACATTGCCATGACCGACACGATAATCATGCCGCACTTTGCGGCAGAAAAGCCTCCGACACGCCGCCCGCAGCCGCCGTGGCCAACCCGCGACATGCCGCGCGAGCGGCTGCTCGAGGCAGGTCCGGCGGCGCTCTCCGACACCGAACTCGTCGCGCTCGTGCTGGGCTCCGGGCTTCCCGGCCACAACGTGTTCGACGTCGCGTGCTCGCTGCTGGAGCGCTTCGGCTCGTTGCGCGCGATGCTCGACGCGACGCCAGAAGATCTGGACGGCGTGCGCGGCGTGGGCCCGGCCAAGCGCGCGCAACTGCTGGCGATCATGGAGATGGCGCGGCGCGCGCTCGCGGAAAAGATGCGCGAGCGTCCGCTGATCGATTCCCCCGAATCCGTCGAGGACTATTTGCGGCTGTTGATCGGCTCGCGGCCTTACGAGGTGTTCATCTGCCTCTTTCTGGACACACGGCACCGGCTGATCCGCTCGGAAGAAAACTCGCGCGGGTCGCTCACGCGGATGGCCGTCTACCCGCGCGAGATCGTCCGGCGCACCCTGTCGGTCAATGCGGCAAGCCTGATCGTCGCGCACAATCACCCGTCCGGCGCCGTCAAGCCGAGCGCCAGCGACCGCCAGCTCACGCGCGTGCTGCGCGACACCCTTGCGCTGATCGACGTGCAACTGATCGACCATCTGGTGATCGGCGCGAACGAGACATTTTCTTTCGCCCGCGCGGGCTGGCCGTGAGCCGCTGCGCAACGCAGACGGCTGCGTTGCGCATCTGTCCTGTCCGTCGCAAATAAGGTTTGATAGTTCAGCTCTTTTTCTGCTAGAATTTCGGTTTGCCTCTTTCCAACCCCTGTTCCGAAGCCTCAAGGCCTTTCCGGAAAGCGAGAGATTAAGTCGGCTACGGCTTGGTTCTTATGTTTTCCCGGGAAACTTCACGGCGTTCCGAACTCAGAATTAGCGTATTAGGAGTGCTCTCATGGCACGCGTATGCCAAGTAACTGGGAAAGCGCCGATGAGCGGCAACAACGTTTCCCACGCGAACAACAAGACCAAGCGTCGTTTTCTCCCGAACCTGCAGAATCGCCGTTTCTGGGTTGAAAGCGAAAACCGTTGGGTGCGCCTGCGCGTCTCGAACGCCGGCCTGCGCCTGATCGACAAGAACGGTATCGACACCGTGCTCGCTGACCTGCGCGCACGTGGCGAAGCCTAAGGAGTAAATCATGGCCAAGGGCGCACGCGACAAGATCAAGCTGGAATCGACCGCTGGTACGGGTCACTTCTACACGACCACGAAGAACAAGCGCAACATGCCGGAAAAGATGGAGATCATGAAGTTCGATCCCGTCGCCCGCAAGCACGTGGCGTACAAGGAAACGAAGATCAAGTAATCTGGTCTTCTTCCTGTCGAAAAAGCCCCGCATCATGCGGGGCTTTTTGTTTTTCGGCTACCCGCTTCGCGGCTGCCCTGTTCACAATCCCCTCCTCTTCCGGCGCGCGCAATAGTCTAGGCCGTTCGGTCAGCTTTTCCTCGGCGGTCTCAACGCGTATGCTGTTCGGTTTCCCAATCGAACGGTCGTGGCGGCGCTCGCCGCACCGGCCGCGCAATACGACGGAGAGAGGAGATGAATTTCGATGTAGCGATTGTCGGCAGCGGACTCGCCGGATTGAGTGTCGCGTTGAATCTCGCGCAGACGCGGCGCGTCGCCGTGATCGCCAAGCGTTCGCTGACCGACGGCGCCAGCGACTGGGCGCAAGGCGGCATCGCCGCCGTGCTCGACTCGGCGGATAGCGTCGAGAATCACGTCGACGACACGTTGATCGCCGGCGGCGGCCTATGCGACGAAGCCGCGACGCGCTTTATCGTCGAGCACGGCCGCGAGGCGATCCAGTGGCTGATCGACCAGGGCGTGCCATTCACGAAAGACGACGCCGCGGAGCTCGGCTTTCACCTGACGCGGGAAGGCGGCCACAGCCATCGGCGCATCATCCATGCCGCCGACGCCACGGGCCACGCTGTCGTCGCAACGCTGAGCGAGCGCGTGCGGCAGCATCCGAACATCACGCTGCTCGAAGACCACTACGCGATCGACCTGATCACCTCGGACCGGCTCGGCCTGCCGGGACGTCGCTGTCACGGCCTGTACGCGCTCGATCTCGCAAGCGGCCGCACCGTCACCATCGAGGCGCCGCATACCGTGCTCGCGACGGGCGGCGCGGGCAAGGTGTACCTGTACACGACCAACCCCGACACCGCGACAGGCGACGGCATCGCAATGGCCTGGCGCGCGGGCTGTCGCGTGTCGAACATGGAGTTCATCCAGTTTCACCCGACATGTCTGTTTCACCCTTACGCCAAGTCCTTCCTGATCTCGGAAGCAGTCAGAGGAGAAGGCGGCATTCTTAAGCTGCCCGACGGCACGCGCTTTATGCCCGCTCACGACGAACGCGCCGAACTCGCGCCGCGCGATATCGTGGCGCGCGCGATCGACTTCGAGATCAAGAAGCGCGGTATCGACTGTGTGTATCTCGACATCAGCCATCAGCCGCCGGAATTCCTGCGCGAACACTTCCCGACCATTCTTGCGCGCTGCCTCGAGTTCGGCATCGACATCACGAAAGAGCCGATTCCCGTGGTGCCGGCGGCGCACTACACATGCGGCGGCGTCGTCACGGATCTCGCCGGGCGCACGGATCTGTCGGGGCTTTACGCCGTCGGTGAAACGTCGTGCACCGGCCTGCACGGCGCGAACCGGCTCGCGAGCAATTCGCTGCTGGAGTGCCTCGTGATCGGTCGCTCGGCCGCGCAGGCAATCGAAGACGAAGGTTTCGGCGCGGCCGTGCATGCGCCGCTGCCCGACTGGGATGAGAGCCGCGTGTCCGACCCCGACGAAGAAGTTGTCGTCGCGCACAACTGGGACGAACTGCGCCGCCTGATGTGGAATTACGTCGGTATCGTGCGGACGGACAAGCGGCTCGCGCGCGCGAAACACCGGCTGACCTTGCTGCGCGATGAAATCCACGAGTACTACGCGAACTTCAAGGTGAGCCGCGACCTGCTGGAACTGCGTAATCTGGTCGACGTCGCGTCGCTGATCGTCGAAAGCGCGCGTTCGCGTCGCGAAAGCCGCGGGCTGCACTACAGCCGCGACTGGCCGAACGCGCTGCCCAAAGCGCTGCCAACCGTGCTTTCGCCGGAGCGCGTGCCGAACCGCAACGTGTAGCCGTCGCACGTCGCGCATGAAAAAGGCCATCGCCGGTCCGACTGGCGATGGCCTTTTGCTTGAATCGTTCAGCCGCGGCGTATCAAACGATGCGCATCGAAAAATCTGTCGCCCGCACGTCCTTGGTCAACGAACCGACTGACACGCGATCGACGCCCGTCTCGGCAATCTGCCGGATCGTGTCGAAGTTCACGCCACCCGACACTTCGAGCACCGCGCGCCCTGCCGTGATGCGCACGGCGTCGCGCATCATGTCGAACGAGAAGTTGTCGAGCAGAATCGACTGTGCGCCATGCGCGAGCGCCGATTCCAGCTGATCGAGCGTTTCGACTTCGATCTGAATCGACACACCCGCGTTCAGCGCGAGCGCCGCCTGCATCGCCGCGCCGACGCCGCCCGCCGCCGCGATGTGATTCTCCTTGATCAGGATGCCGTCGTAGAGCGCGAGACGCTGGTTCGCGCCGCCGCCCACGCGCACCGCGTACTTCTGCGCCAGACGCAGTCCGGGCAGCGTCTTGCGCGTATCGAGCACGCGCGCGCGGGTATGCGCGATTGCGTCGGCGAATTTGCGCGTCGCGCTCGCCACGCCGGACAGCATCTGCAGGAAATTGAGGCCGTTGCGTTCAGCCGTCAGCAGCGCGCGCGCCGGGCCGCGCAGCGTGCACACCACGGAATCCGCGGCCATGCTGTCGCCCTCGCGATAACGCCATTGCACTTCTATGCGCTTATCGACGCGGCGCATCACTTCGTTGAACCACGGTACACCGCACAGCACGGCCTCCTCGCGCACGATGATGCGCGCGTCGCGCATTTCGTCGGCGGGCACGAGCAAGCCCGTCAGGTCACCGCTGCCGACGTCTTCCGCAAGCGCATCGCTGACGTTGCGCGCGATCGCGGCAGCAAACGCTTCACCGTACTGCGCCTCGATTTCCGCGAAGAGCGGCGAGACAGCGTCCTTCAACTCCAGTTGGTCGTTCGCGCCCATCAAGCGGCTCCAACGTTCGAGAACAGCGCCGTATCGCGCGCAAGATCGCCGCTTGCCTGCACGCGCTTCTTGTGACGCGCAGCGAAATCGAGCATCCGGTCGATCGGCAGACGCGCGCGCGCGCCGAGCGACGGGTCGACGAAGATTTCGTTGTGGCCGCGCTCCAGCACATCCGCGAGATTGCGCAAGCCGTTCATTGCCATCCACGGACAATGCGCGCAGCTCTTGCATGTCGCGCTGTTGCCCGCCGTAGGCGCTTCGATGAAGGTCTTGCCTGGCGCCGCGAGCTGCATCTTGTGCAGGATGCCGAGGTCCGTCGCGACAATGAAGTGCGTCGCGTTGCTGTTCTTCGCGGCGTCGATCAGTTGCGTCGTCGAGCCGACCACATCGGCCTGCGCGACCACGCTTTCCGGCGACTCGGGATGCACGAGCACCTTCGCGTCCGGATATTCGGCGCGCAGCAGATCGAGTTCGACGCCCTTGAATTCGTCATGGACCAGACACGAGCCTTGCCACAACAGCATGTCGGCGCCCGTCTTCTTCTGGATATAGCTGCCCAGGTGACGGTCCGGCGCCCAGATGATCTTTTCGCCGCGAGCGTGAAGATCCGCAACGATTTCCAGCCCGATCGACGACGTCACCATCCAGTCGGCTCGCGCCTTCACCGCTGCACTCGTATTCGCGTAGACGACGACCGTGCGGTCCGGATGCGCGTCGCAGAAAGCGGAAAATTCGTCGACAGGACAGCCGAGGTCGAGCGAACAGGTCGCGTCCAGATCGGGCATCAGAATGCGCTTGCTCGGGCTCAGAATCTTCGCGGTTTCGCCCATGAATCGCACGCCGGCAACGACCAGCGTCTGCGCGTCGTGATCGCGTCCGAAGCGCGCCATTTCAAGCGAATCGGCCACGCAACCGCCCGTTTCATCCGCAAGTTCCTGCAGTTCCGCGTCGACGTAATAGTGCGCGACGAGCACCGCCTTTTCACGCTTGAGCAAGCCGCGAATACGCTCCTTCAGCGCGAGCCGTTCCTGCGTCGACGGCGCGTCGGGCACCTTTGCCCAAGCCTGCCCCACACCGCAGGCCGCGCCTTGCGGACGGTCATACTCGACGCTCCTGATCGCCTGATTCATGATCTCCTCTGCCCTTCTGACTCCGCCGCCGACAGCCATTTCGGCGGCCCAAAAAGAAAAACCCCGCCAACGCGGGGTTTTGTGACGTAACGAAAGTTTAATGGATTTCGTCGCGTATCAGGCGTAGCGCCGCAGGCGCATCGCAAATTCCTGTAGGGCCTTGATGCCGCTTTGTTCCGCGCGGTGACACCAATCTTGCAATTGCACCAGCAGTTGTTCGCGCGATGCGTTCGAACGCTCCCACATGGCGGCCAGTTCATTGCGCAGTTCGATGTACGTGCGCAATTTCTGGCTGTTCGCGAAAATCTGCGGCAACTGGCGACGCTGCGGTTCGTCCAGACCCGCCTCTTCCTTGTGGAACCAGCCACGCGCGCCGCGCATCAATTGATACTTTTCGCGCGCGCCCACTTCCTTCAGATGCGCGAGTTCCTGACGGTAAGCGCGCTTGATCGCCTTCGCGTAAGTCGCCATTACTTCATAGCGGTTCGCGAGCACGGCTTGCAGCGTGTCCTGATCGAGCACGAGCTTGCCCGAGGTCAGACGCGGCGTCGGTGCGATCTTCTTCACCTTGGCAAGACGGAACGCCGACATGATACGGATATACATCCAGCCGATATCGAACTCGTACCACTTGTTCGACAGCTTCGCGGACGTCGCGTACGTGTGGTGATTGTTGTGCAGCTCTTCGCCGCCGATGATGATGCCCCACGGAATCAGGTTCGTGCTCGCATCCGACGAATTGAAGTTGCGATAACCCCAGAAGTGTCCGAGACCGTTGACGACGCCCGCCGCCCAGAAGGGAATCCAGATCATCTGCACAGCCCACACGCTCAGACCGACGATGCCGAACAGCGCGACGTCGATGACCATCATGATGCTCACGCCGAGGATCGGGTACTTCGTGTAGACGTTGCGCTCGATCCAGTCGTTCGGCGTGCCGTGGCTGAACTTGCGCATCGTTTCTTCGTTCTTCGCTTCCGTGCGATACAGCTCGGCGCCTTCGAGCAGCACCTTCCAGATGCCGCGCGTCTGCGGGCTGTGCGGATCTTCTTCGGTCTCGCATTTCGCGTGGTGCTTGCGGTGAATCGCAGCCCACTGACCCGTGAGCATGCCCGTGGTCATCCACAGCCAGAAGCGGAAGAAGTGGGCCGCAACGGGATGCAGATCGAGCGCGCGGTGCGCCTGGCAGCGGTGCAGATAGACAGTGACGCCGATAATCGTCACGTGCGTGACGGCGAGCGTCCACAACACGATTTGCCACCACGAGAAACGCAGTGCGCCATGGGCAAGGAAATCAAGCAAGGAATTCAACAAGGCCATTTACCTAGGAACGGAAGACATTCGCAGAAGGATACAACGGCGGATGTCAAGAAAGTGAAAGCAACCAGTTAGTTAGGACGATATTCTACGCGAACGGTTCCAAGTGTCTGTAACAAAAAAGGAAATTGTTGTGCTGCATCAACCGCTTGCCGCTGATAACGGGGCAGGATTCGCGTGAATTTGCCCGCCGGGCCCCCTTATCAGGCGGCCCCGCCAGATTCGGTCGCGGCGCGCCCGGTCATTGTTACCGCCTGCGACACGATGTCGCTGGAGCCTGCGACGATGCGCACTTCGCGCTGCGCATACGGAATCGCGATCCCATTCTCCGAAAAGAGCCGCCAGATGTTGCGGTTCACGTTCGAGCGCACGCCGGACGTGCCCGTCGCCGCGTCCTGAATCCAGTAGCCGAGTTCGAGATTGATGCCGTCCGGCCCGAAGCCGGCCAGATAAGGCGTCGGCGCCGGATCCTGCAGCACGCGGTCGACGTTTTGGGTGGCCTCGACGAGCAGCGCCATCGCCTTTTCGACGTCGGTCGAATACGAGATCTGGAGCGTCGCCTTGGCGTTGCCGCGCGTCAGGTATGACGATTGATTCTGTACGACATCGGTGATCAGCTTTTCGTTCGGAACCAGCGTTTCGATCCCATCGAGCCCGCGCACCACCGTATAGCGCGTACGGATCTGCGTGACCATGCCTTGCAGCCCGCTCACGTTGATCGTGTCGCCGATGCGCAGCGACCGGTCGATCAGGATGATGAAGCCCGACACGTAGTTGCTCGCGATCTTCTGCAGGCCGAAACCGAGACCCACACCGAGCGCGCCGCCGAATACGCCGAGCACCGTGATGTCGATGCCGACCAGCGACAGGCTGATCAGGACGGCCCCGAGTATCAGCAGCGCCCGGCCGACGCGCGACAGTACCACTTTCAGGTTCGCGTCGAGCGCGCCCGAGCGCATCAGCCGGTCTTCGAGCGCCGCGCCGAGCCACATCGCGACGATCATCGTCACGCAGACCCACAGCAGCCCGGACAGCAGCGACAGCAGCGTCACATGCGTATTGGCGATCCTGAACTGCACGCTCGCCATCCACTTGAGCACGTCGTTCTGGATACCCATCACGGTCAGCACCATGCCGACCCAGACGATCAGCGACACGACCTTTTCGACCAGCGACAGCCACGTATGCGCGTTGCCGTCGCGGCCGAACACGCGCCGCGCGAGATAGAACACGATGTAGATCAGCCCGATGCCGAACAACGGCACCAGCGCCAGATCGAGCAGCGAAGTGTGGATGAACTGCCCGACGATCGCCCGTGCGATCCACACGAGCACGCCGCCCAGCAGCGGAAAGAGCGCGCGGTTGAGCGCCTCGGCGCCGAAGCGCAGCGCGCCGTAGCGGGTTTCCCGCTTTGCATCGAGCGCGCGGCGCATGAGCCGCGCGAGCAGATACGCAAACGCGAGCGTGCCGAGCAGCACGCCGACCTGCCAAAGAATCACGGGCTGGCCGAAGTCGCGCACGACGTCGCCCAGCATGTGGAAGAAGAGATGGTTTTGCATGATGTTTCCAGCGGCTGGCGTTTCCAGCGGCCGGCGCGGCGCTCACAAGGCGCGCGCCGGCCGGACCAGCTCAAGCCCGGCCGTTCGCGTGGCGGCCCTTAGCCGCGGCGTTCCAGCACGGCCGCGAAGAAGCCGTCCGTCGCATGACGATGCGGCCAGAGCGACAGGTAATCGCCCATTTCCAGTTCGATGCGCTGTTCGGCGAGCACGTCGCGCGCAGGCACCAACGCGAAATCCGGGTGATCGGCGAGAAACTGCTGTACGACACCTTCGTTTTCCGCGTCGAGGATACTGCACGTCGCATAGACGAGGCGGCCGCCCTTCTTCACGAGACGCGCTGCGCTCGTCAGGATGGACAGCTGCTTCGGCGTCAGTTCAGCGATCGATTCCGGCGACTGGCGCCATTTCAGATCGGGGTTGCGGCGCAGCGTGCCGAGGCCGCTGCACGGCGCATCGACCAGCACGCGGTCGATCTTGCCCGCGAGCCGCTTGATCTTCGCGTCGTGTTCGCTGTCTATCAACACCGGGTTCACGTTCGACAGCCCGCTGCGCGCAAGGCGCGGCTTGAGTTTCGCGAGGCGCCGGTCGGAGATGTCGAATGCATAGAGACGGCCTGTCGAGCGCATCATCGCGCCGAGCGCCAGCGTCTTGCCGCCCGCGCCCGCGCAGAAGTCGACGATCATCTCACCGCGCTTGGGCGCGACCAGCGAGCACAGCAACTGGCTGCCCTCGTCCTGCACTTCGAGCCAGCCGTCCTGGAACGCATCGAGCTTCGTGAGCGGAGGCTTGCCGACCACGCGGATGCCGAACGGCGCGAACGGCGTCGCACCCGCCTCGATGCCCGCCCTCGACAGCGCGGACAGCACTTCGTCGCGGCTCGCCTTGATCGGGTTCGCGCGGAGATCGAGCGGTGCCGGGTAGTTCAACGAGGCGGCCAGGTGCGCGAGTTCCTCGGCTTCGAAGCGCTTGCTGAGCGCCTGGTAGATCCAGTCGGGAAGATTCAGGCGGGTGCGCAGCGGCAAGCTCTGCGGATCGATCTTCGACACGTGCTCGAGCCATGCGTTTTCCGCGTCCGACATGAACGGCTTCAACGCCGTGCGGCCCGCCGTCTGCATCAATCCGAGCAGCGTGAGGCGGCGAGTAGGACTGCCCGTGCCGCCTTCCGCCAGGTGCGCAAACTCCATCCGGCGACGCAGCACCGCGAATACCGCTTCCGCGATTACGCCGCGTTCGCCGTGACCGAGCTTCGGATGCGCTCGGAAAAAGCGGCTGGTCGCTGCATCGGCGGGGCCGGTGAATTTGAGAACGTCGGCGAGCAGCGTCTCGGTTTGTCCAATCAGGAATCCATGCAGTTTCATTCGCCCTCCCTGGCGGTGTTCTGGCTTGTTGTGTCAAGGAAGAGCCATTGAGGCTCAGGTGGCGTTACGGTGACGCGCAGGCCGTCGACGGCAATCCGCCCTTCGATGAACCAGCGCACTGCACGCGGATAAATGACATGTTCGGTTTCGAGCACGCGCGCGGCGAGCGTCGCGGCGTCGTCGCCGGCCAGCACGGGCACGGCCGACTGCAGGACGATCGGCCCGTGATCGAGCGTCGGCGTGACGAAATGGACCGACGCGCCGTGCAGCCGCACGCCGGCGTCGAGCGCCTGCTGGTGGGTCTTGAGGCCAGGAAAGCTCGGCAGCAGCGACGGATGCACGTTGATCATGCGCCCAGCATAACGATTGACGAACGCGTCGGTCAGCACGCGCATGAACCCGGCGAGCACGACGAGATCGGGCGCGAAACCGTCGATCTCGCGCGAGAGCGCGGCATCGAAGCTGTCGCGATCGGGAAACTGGCGATGGTCGACGACCTTCGTGGCAATACCTTGCGATGCCGCGAAATCGAGCCCGGCGGCATCGGGACGGTTGGCAATCACGGCGGCAACACGTGCCGGCCAGCCTTCGCTCGCGCAGGCGCGCACGATGGCTTCCATGTTGCTGCCCCGTCCGGAAATCAGAATGACGAGATTTTTCATTGGCGGATTTTATCATTCGGCCAGGCCCCGATCCGCGCGCCGGCGCCGTGTGGCGCCCTGTGCGTTTATAATCGATTGTTTTGCGGCATCCGGCCCGCTCAAATCCTTCGCCTCTATCGTGAGAGTCTTCCGCGGTCTTCCCAATGCCGAAAGCCGTGCGCCGTGCGCACTGACCATCGGCAACTTCGACGGTGTCCACCGCGGGCATCAGGCGCTGCTCGCCCGCGTTCGCGAGGCTGCAGACGCGCGCGGCCTGCCCGTCTGCGTGATGACCTTCGAGCCGCATCCGCGCGAGTTCTTCAATCCCGCCAGCGCGCCGCCGCGCATCGCGATGCTGCGCGACAAGCTCGAAGCGCTGCGCATGAACGGCGTCGACCGCGTGGTCGTCGAGCACTTCAACCATACGTTCGCCAGCCAGTCGCCGGATACGTTCGTCGAGCGGATCATCGTCAACGGCCTGCATGCGCGCTGGGTGATGATCGGCGACGACTTCCGCTACGGCGCGAAGCGCGTGGGCGATTTCGCGTCGCTGAAGGCGGCGGGCGAGCACTACGGCTTCGAGGTCGAGCAGATGGCCACGGTCGCCGATCCGTCCGGCGCACGCATCTCCAGCTCGGGCGTGCGCACGTCGCTGATCGCGGGCGACCTCGATTCGGCGCGCGCCGCGCTCGGCCGCGATTACCTGATCAGCGGCCACGTCGTGCACGGCCTGAAGCTCGGCCGCGACCTCGGCTTTCCCACACTGAACCTGCCCATCGCACACAAGCGTCCCGCGCTGTCGGGCATTTTCATCGTGCGCGTGCATGGCATCGCGGACCAGCCGCTGCCGGGTGTCGCGAGCCTCGGCTTGCGCCCCACTGTCGACGACTCCGGCCGCGTGTTGCTCGAAGTGCATCTGCTCGACTGGCATGGCGACGCGTACGGCAAGCTGGTGCGCGTCGAGTTCCTGAAGAAGCTGCGCGACGAAGAAAAGTTCGTCGATCTCGAAACGCTGACGGCCGCGATCGCGCGTGACGTCACGAACGCCCGCGCATGGTTCGAGGCAATCGGCGACGCGCCGGGCAGCCGTTCCACTGGCTTCGCCACGTCGGCCACCGATCGAATTAGATGACCGTCGCGGTACGTGCGCAGCGCTTGCGCGAACCACGTACCGTCCGCCGCGCATCGACGGGCGCCGCACGCAGCATGTGCAACGGCCCGCGTCGCGCGCGACGCAGGGCGCCGCACGGCGCCATCCAGGTCATCGCGCATGCCGCGCCCTAACACCGTATTCACCGCTACCTCACCATGAGCAACAAGAAAGCCGATTCGAAACCGCAGGCCCGCTATCCCGTCAACCTGCTGGACACGCCCTTCCCGATGCGCGGCGATCTGCCCAAACGCGAGCCGCAATGGGTCAAGGACTGGCAGGAGCGCAAGGTCTACGAGCAGATCCGCGCCGCCTCCAAAGGCCGCAAGAAGTTCATCCTGCACGACGGCCCGCCGTATGCGAACGGCGACATCCACCTCGGCCACGCGGTGAACAAGATCCTGAAGGACATGATCGTCAAGGCGCGCAACATGGCCGGCTTCGACGCCGTCTACGTGCCCGGCTGGGACTGCCACGGCATGCCGATCGAAATCCAGATCGAAAAGCAGTTCGGCAAGTCGCTGCCCGCCGCCGAAGTGATGCAGAAGGCGCGCGCCTACGCGACCGAGCAGATCGAGAAGCAGAAGGCGGGCTTCCGCCGTCTGGGCGTGCTCGGCGACTGGGACAACCCGTACAAGACGATGAACTTCGCGAACGAGGCGGGCGAAATCCGCGCACTCGCGAAGATCATCGAAAAGGGCTATGTGTTCCGCGGCCTGAAGCCGGTGAACTGGTGCTTCGACTGCGGCTCGGCGCTGGCGGAAGCGGAAGTCGAGTACAAGGACAAGACCGACCCGACCATCGACGTGCTGTTCACGTTCGCCGAGCCCGAGAAGACGGCGCAGGCGTTCGGCCTCGCGTCGCTGCCGCGCAACGAAGGCGGCATCGTGATCTGGACGACCACGCCGTGGACGATCCCCGCCAACCAGGCGCTCAACGTGCACCCGGAGATCGTGTACGCGCTCGTCGATACGCCGCGCGGCCTGCTGATCCTCGCTGAGGAGCGCGTCGAAGACTGCCTGAAGTCGTATGGCGTCGAAGGCAAGACCATCGCGACGGCACCGGGCGCGAAGCTCGCGAACCTGCGCTTCACGCATCCGCTCGCGTCCGCGCATCCGTCGTACAAGCGCACATCGCCCGTGTATCTCGGCGACTACGTGACGACGGAAACGGGCACGGGCATCGTGCACTCGTCGCCCGCATACGGCGTCGAAGACTTTATTTCGTGCAAGGCGCACGGCATGGCCGACTCGGACATCATCAGCCCGGTCATGGGCGATGGCCGCTATATCGAATCGCTCGCGCTGTTCGGCGGCCTGTCGATCTGGGACGCGAACCCGAAGATCGTCGAAGCACTCGACGAAGCAGACACGCTGCTGCGCACCGAAAAGTATCTGCACAGCTATATGCACTGCTGGCGCCACAAGACGCCGATCATCTATCGCGCCACGTCGCAGTGGTTCGCCGGCATGGACATCAAGCCGAACGACACCGACAAGACGCTGCGCGAAACGGCGCTCGAAGGCATCGAAGCGACGGCGTTCTATCCGTCGTGGGGCAAGCAGCGCCTGTTCGCGATGATCGCGAACCGTCCCGACTGGACGCTGTCGCGTCAGCGTCAATGGGGCGTGCCGATGGCGTTCTTCGTGCACAAGGAAACGGGTGAGTTGCATCCGCGCACACTCGAACTGCTCGAAGAAGTCGCGAAGCGCGTCGAAGTATCGGGCATCGAGGCATGGCAGACGCTCGATCCGCGCGAACTGATCGGCGACGACGCGAACCTGTACGAAAAGAACCGCGACACGCTCGACGTCTGGTTCGACTCGGGCACGACGCACTGGCACGTGCTGCGCGGCTCGCACAAGGACGAACTGCAGTTCCCGGCCGACCTGTACCTCGAAGGATCGGACCAGCATCGCGGCTGGTTCCACTCATCGCTGCTGACGGCGTCGATGCTCGACGGCCGCCCGCCGTACAACGCGCTGCTCACGCACGGCTTCACCGTCGACGGCGAAGGCCGCAAGATGTCGAAGTCGCTCGGCAACGGTATCGATCCGCATGAGGTCGCGAACCGGCTGGGCGCGGAAATCATCCGTCTGTGGATTGCATCGACCGACTATTCGGGCGAACTGGCAATCTCCGAAGAAATTCTCAAGCGCGTGACGGAAAGCTATCGACGCATCCGCAACACGCTGCGCTTCCTGCTCGCGAACCTGTCGGACTTCGACTTCGAGAAGAACGCGCGCCCGGTTAGCGAGTGGCTGGAGATCGACCGTTATGCGGTCGCGTTGACGGCCAATCTGCAAGCAGACGTCCTGTCGAACTACGACAAGTACGAGTTCCATCCGGTCGTCGCGAAACTGCAGACGTTCTGCTCGGAAGACCTGGGCGGCTTCTACCTCGACGTGCTGAAGGACCGCCTGTACACGACAGCGCCCGATTCGAACGCGCGCCGCTCGGCGCAGACCGCGCTGTACCACATCGCGCACGGCCTGCTGCGCCTGATGGCGCCGTTCATGTCGTTCACGGCCGAGGAAGCGTGGAAGGTGTTCCAGCCGAACAGCGAAACCATCTTCACTGAAACGTATCACGCCTATCCGGAAGTTCCGGAAGCAGCAACGCTGCTCGACAAGTGGACGCTCCTGCGCGCGGTGCGCAGCGACGTGACGAAGGCGCTGGAAGAAGCGCGCGTCGCGAATCAGATCGGTTCGTCGCTGCAGGCGGAGGTCGAAATCCGCGCGAGCGGCGCGCGTCATGACGCGCTCGCGAGCCTCGGCGCCGACCTGAAGTTCGTGCTGATCACGTCGGGCGCGACGGTCGTGAAGGTGGACAGCGAAGCGGAAGAAGGCGTCGACGTGATCACGTCGAAGTATCTGAAGTGCGAACGCTGCTGGCACTATCGCAAGGAAGTCGGCGAGAACGCCGAGCATCCCACGCTCTGCGGCCGCTGCATCAGCAATCTGTTCGGCAACGGCGAAACGAGGAGCGCGGCATAATGTCCAGAACGCTGTCGAAACCCGCGGGCGGCTCACTCGCGCCGTGGCTGGGCGTTGCGGTGATCGTGATCCTGTTCGACCAGTTGACGAAGATCGCGGTGGCGAAGGTGTTCGCGTACGGCTCGTCGCATGCCGTCACGCCGTTCTTCAACCTCGTGCTCGTCTACAACCGCGGCGCAGCCTTCAGCTTCCTCGCGATGGCGGGCGGCTGGCAGCGCTGGGCATTCACCGCGCTCGGCGTCGCGGCGGCGCTGCTGATCTGCTATCTGCTCAAGCGGCATGGCAATCAGAAGCTGTTCTGCACGGCGCTCGCGCTGATCATGGGCGGCGCGATCGGCAACGTAATCGACCGCCTCGTGTATGGACACGTGATCGACTTCCTCGATTTCCATGTCGGCACGTGGCACTGGCCGGCTTTCAACCTCGCCGACAGCGCGATCACGATCGGCGCGGCGTTGCTGGTGTTCGACGAACTGCGGCGCGTGCGCGGCGCGCGCTGACATAACAACACACGGTGTGCGGCGCAGTGATGGCCGCCTACGCCGCTCACGCAGTCTTGCAGTACGAAGCCGGCGCGCTTCACCGATGCGCCGGCCATCACGTCTTGTCGGAGGCATCAGTTGGCCACAGAACTCGCCGGAAAACACATCGTCCTCGGCATGACAGGCGGGATCGCCTGCTACAAGATCGCTGAACTCACGCGTCTGCTGGTCAAGGCGGGCGCGACCGTCCAGGTCGCGATGACGGAAGCAGCGACGCAATTCATCACCCCCGTCACGATGCAGGCGCTGTCCGGCCGCCCGGTCTACACGAGCCAGTGGGACGCGCGCATCGCGAACAACATGCCGCACATCGATCTGTCGCGCGAAGCCGACGCGATCGTAATCGCCCCCGCCTCCACCGATTTCCTCGCCAAACTCGCGCACGGACTGTGCGACGACCTGTTGTCCACGCTGTGCATCGCGCGGGATTGTCCGCTGCTCGTCGTGCCCGCCATGAACCGCCAGATGTGGATGAACCCGGCGACGCAGCGCAACGTCGCGCAGTTGCGCGCGGACGGTATCGAACTGCTCGGCCCGGACTCGGGCGCGCAGGCGTGCGGCGAAGTCGGCGACGGGCGCATGCTCGAACCGGAAGCCGTCTATGAGGCGATCGCGTCGTTCTTCACGCCCAAGGTGCTGGCCGGCCGCCGCGTGCTGCTGACGGCGGGCCCGACCTTCGAGCCGCTCGACCCCGTGCGCGGCATCACGAACCGTTCGAGCGGCAAGATGGGCTTCGCGCTCGCGCGCGCGGCGCAGCAAGCGGGCGCGGACGTGCACCTCGTCGCGGGCCCGGTCGGTCTGGACACGCCGTGGGGCGTCTATCGCGAGGACGTGCAGACGGCACAGCAGATGCACGACGCCGTGATGCGCGCGGTGCCCGACTACGACATCTTCATCGGCGTCGCCGCCGTCGCCGACTGGCGCGTCGATCACGTCGCCGAGCACAAGATCAAGAAGACAGCCGATCACGCGATTCCGTCGTTCGCGTTCGTCGAGAATCCGGACATTCTGGCTTCCGTCGCGAAGCTGCCGCACCCGCCGTTCTGCGTCGGCTTCGCGGCGGAAAGCGGCGATCTCGACGTGCACGGCGAACAGAAGCGCAAACGCAAGAACGTGCCGCTGCTGATCGGCAACCTCGGCCCGCAGACGTTCGGGCTCGACGACAACGAAGTCGTGCTGTTCGAAGCCGCCGGCACGACGAAGCTGCCACGCGCGGACAAGCAGACGCTCGCGCGTGCGCTGATCGCGGAAATCGCGAAGCGCCTGCCGGATGCGAGCGTGATCGGTTGAGTGCGTCGCGCGGATTGCCGCGCTTCGTCACAGTGGATCGCCGCGCTCGAATGCAATCTTTCAGCTAACGCCATGGTGCTGTCATGACCCTGCTCTCCGTCCTCGACCAGACACCCGTGATCGACGGGCATACCGTGGCCGACGCGATCGCCGCGACGGTCGAACTCGCGCAACTCGCCGACGACCTCGGCTACACGCGCTACTGGTGCGCCGAACATCACGGGCTGTACGGCGTGTCGAACCCCTGCCCGGAAGTGATGCTTGCTCGCCTCGGCAGCGTGACGAAACGTATCCGCATCGGGTCGGGCGGCATCATGCTGCCGTACTACAGCCCGTTCAAGGTCGCCGAGCAATTCCTGATGCTCGAAGCGCTGTTCCCCAACCGCGTCGATCTGGGCGTCGGCCGGGCGCCGGGCGGCGATATGCGCACCGCGCAGGCGGTCGCGGCGGGCGACTATAACCGCGGCGAACTGTTCCCGCAGCAGGTCGCCGACCTCGTCGCGCTGATGAGCGGCACGCTGCCGTCCGATCATCTCGCGCACGGCGTGCTGCTGCAGCCGCAAGTGGAGACTCGCCCGCAACTGTGGGTGCTGGGCTCCAGCGATTTCGGCGGGATGCTGGCCGCGCAATTGGGCATCCGCTTTTCATTCGCGCATTTCATCAATGCGCATTTCGGGCATGCTGTCGCGCACGCGTATCGCGAACGCTTCAAGCCGGGTCACGAGCAGAAGCCGTACCTCGCAGCCGCCGTGTTCGTGATCTGCGCAGACACGGAACAGCAAGCCGCCGACCTCGAAAAAGCCGTCGATCTGCGCCGCGTGCAGATGGCCTATGGGCTGAACGAGCGGGTTCCTTCCATCGCACAGGGTCTCGCGCAGGAATACGGCGAGCGCGAGCAGCTGATCATCGACCGGGAAAAACCGCGCAGCATCATCGGCACGCCGGAGTCCGTCACGCAACGGCTGCACGCATTGCAGGAACAGTTCGATGCCGATGAACTGATCGTGCTCTCGGTCACGGGCAGCTATCGCGCCCGGCTGCGCTCGTATGAACTGCTTGCCGAAGCGTTTGAACTCGGCAAGTCATGAATCGATCACAGCGGCCCGTCGTCATGATGCGCGCCGCTACTTCTTCAACCTCTCACGGAACTGCATGAAACTCGACCTGAAGATTCTCGACTCGCGCATGCGCGAACAACTTCCCGCCTACGCCACGCCGGGCAGCGCGGGTCTCGACCTGCGTGCGTGCCTCGATGCGCCGCTGACGCTCGAACCCGGTCAAACGGCGCTCGTGCCGACCGGCCTCGCGATCCACGTCGCCGATCCCGGCTACGCGGCGCTGATCCTGCCGCGCTCGGGTCTCGGCCATAAGCATGGCATCGTGCTCGGCAATCTGGTCGGCCTGATCGACTCGGACTACCAGGGCCAGTTGATGATCTCGACGTGGAACCGCGGCACGACCACGTTCACGCTGAATCCGATGGAACGGCTTGCGCAGCTGGTGATCGTGCCCGTCGTGCAGGCGACGTTCAATATCGTCGATGAGTTCGAGACGAGCGATCGTGGTGAGGGCGGCTTCGGCAGCACCGGCAAACACTGAGGCAGCGCTCAGTTTCCGTTGCGCGAGCATCAAAACAAAAACGGCGTGGGTTTTGAAACCCACGCCGTTCTTTTTTGCTTCGGACGATTCGACGCTTAGTCGACTTCCACCGCTTCCGGATTCGGATTGCGCGGCGGCGTGGAGTTCTCGTCGAACGTCAACTGGACCTTGTCGTCCGCATCGACGTCGACCGTCACGCGGCCACCGCTCATCAGCTTGCCGAACAGCAGTTCGTCGGCCAGCGCACGACGGATCGTGTCCTGGATCAGACGCTGCATCGGACGCGCGCCCATCAGCGGATCGAAGCCGTGCTTCGCGAGATGCTTGCGCAGCGCGTCGGTGAAGAGCGCGTCGACCTTCTTCTCGTGCAGCTGATCTTCCAGTTGCATCAGGAACTTGTCGACCACGCGCATGATGATTTCTTCATCGAGCGAGCGGAAGCTGATCGTCGCATCCAGACGGTTGCGGAATTCCGGCGTGAACATGCGCTTGATGTCGGCCATTTCGTCGCCCGACTCGCGGCGCGTCGTAAAGCCGATCACCGACTTGCCCATCGCTTCGGCGCCCGCATTCGTCGTCATGATGATGATGACGTTGCGGAAGTCCGCCTTGCGGCCGTTGTTATCCGTCAGCGTGCCGTGGTCCATCACCTGCAGCAGCACGTTGTAGATATCCGGATGCGCCTTCTCGATTTCGTCGAGCAGCAGCACGCAGTGCGGCTTCTTCGTCACGGCTTCCGTCAGCAGACCACCCTGGTCGAACCCGACGTATCCCGGCGGCGCGCCGATCAGCCGGCTCACCGCGTGACGCTCCATGTACTCCGACATGTCGAAGCGGATCAGCTCGATGCCCAGCGTGAACGCCAGTTGCCGCGCGACTTCCGTCTTGCCGACGCCCGTCGGGCCGGAGAACAGGAACGCGCCGATCGGCTTGTCCGTCTTGCCGAGGCCTGCGCGCGCCATCTTGATCGAAGCCGACAGTGCATCGATAGCGGGGTCCTGACCGAACACGACGGCCTTCAGATCGCGGTCGAGCGTCTGCAGCTTGCTGCGATCGTCCTGCGACACGCTCTGCGCCGGCACGCGCGCGATCTTCGAGATGATTTCCTCGATCTCGCTCTTGCCGATCGTCTTCTTCTGCTTCGACTTCGGCAGGATGCGTTGCGCCGCGCCCGCTTCGTCGATCACGTCGATCGCCTTGTCGGGCAAATGACGATCCGTGATGAAGCGCGCCGACAGCTCAGCCGCCGCCGACAGCGCACCCGACGAGTACTTCACGCCATGGTGCTCTTCGAAGCGCGACTTCAGGCCGCGCAGGATCGCCACCGTCTGCTCGACGGTCGGCTCGGTCACGTCGATCTTCTGGAAACGACGCGACAATGCTGCGTCTTTTTCGAAGATGCCGCGGAATTCCGTGAACGTGGTCGCGCCGATGCACTTGAGCGTGCCCGACGACAGCGCCGGCTTCAGCAGATTCGACGCGTCCAGCGTGCCGCCCGAAGCGGCGCCCGCGCCGATCAGCGTATGAATTTCGTCGATGAACAGGATCGCGTTAGGACGTTCCTTCAGTTCCTTCAGGACCGTCTTCAGGCGCTGTTCGAAATCGCCGCGATACTTGGTGCCGGCGAGCAGCGCGCCCATATCCAGCGAATAGACCTGCGCATCCACCAGAATGTCGGGCACTTCGCCGCGCGTGATGCGCCATGCGAGACCTTCGGCGATCGCCGTCTTGCCGACGCCGGCCTCACCGACCAGCAGCGGATTGTTCTTGCGGCGGCGGCACAACACCTGAACGACGCGCTCGACTTCCGGCTCGCGTCCGATCAGCGGATCGATCCGGCCGTCCTTCGCCATCTGGTTCAGGTTCTGCGTGAACTGCGCAAGCGGCGTTTCCTTTTGCGCAGCGGCTTCGTCCGATTCCGCGTTCGCATCCGTCGACTTCGCAGCTTCGGAGCTGTTGGTCTTCGCGATGCCATGCGAAATGAAATTGACGACGTCCAGACGCGTCACGCCCTGCTGCTGCAGGTAATACACCGCGTGGGAATCCTTCTCGCCGAAGATCGCCACGAGCACGTTCGCGCCCGTCACTTCCTTCTTGCCGTTCGACGTGGACTGGACGTGCATGATCGCGCGCTGGATCACACGCTGGAAACCCAGCGTGGGCTGCGTATCGACGTCGTCGGTGCCCGGAACGGTCGGCGTATTGTCGTGAATGAAGTTGCGCAGGTTCTGACGCAGGTCTTCGATGTTGGCCGCGCATGCGCGCAGCACTTCGGCCGCCGTCGGATTGTCCAACAGCGCCAGCAAAAGATGTTCGACCGTAATGAACTCATGCCGCGCCTGGCGCGCTTCCATGAACGCCATGTGCAGGCTGACTTCCAGTTCCTGGGCAATCATGCTTCCTCCATCACGCACTGCAGCGGATGCCCTGCCTGCCGCGCGTGGGTAACGACTTGCTCGACTTTGGTCGACGCGATGTCCCGCGTGTAGACCCCACAAACTCCCCTGCCTTCGCGATGGACCTTCAACATGATCTGCGTTGCGGTCTCACGATCTTTATTGAAATATTCCTGCACGACCATCACGACGAATTCCATCGGCGTGAAATCGTCATTCAACAACACCACCTTGAACATGGCGGGCGGTTTCAGCTTTTGATCCTGCCGCTCCAGTACGGTGTTGTCCTGCTTGTCCGGGATAATCGCCATACACCCATTCTAAACAACTCGGACAGGCCCGCAATCCTGTCAAAACCCGACCGGCTGGCCGGACATCGGTTCCCTCCGGCCCTGTGGAGCAGCCTCTCGTGGGTGCGCTCTGCGCCGGGCCGCGTGCGGTGGCGGCCCTCCGGTAATTCTGCATTGCAGCTTGATGACTGCAGTCGGATCGAGTATCGCACAACCCGGGCCAGCAAGCTGACGACACGCCAACCCTGCCATCCGCTGCTTCCCCACTGAACTGCATGTGAGTCGATTATGCGACTTTTCAAGACGCGCCGCTTGCGCCACCGCACATAAGAAAAGCGGGAGAAACCCTGGAAATTGGTTCTTTACAACGAAGAAATGGGCGTCTCAAAATTTTCTTGACACTCGAATAAAGAGACTCAACAATCAAGCTGGCACTTTTTTCAACAAGCCGTTTATACGAAAAAATGCCGTTGGTGAGCTTGTGAGGAGGGACGACTGCACTCCGTGGTCGTTGAGCTTTTCGAGGGCTCGTGGCAGCTTTTGAGTTACAGGGGAAGTTGGTATGGCAACTGGTACGGTCAAGTGGTTCAACGACGCGAAAGGTTTCGGATTCATTACGCCCGACGAAGGCGGTGAGGATCTGTTTGCACACTTTTCGGCTATCCAGATGAACGGTTTCAAGACCCTCAAGGAAGGCCAGAAAGTTAGCTTCGAGGTCGTTCAAGGCCCGAAGGGCAAACAGGCATCGAACATTCAGTCCGCAGCCTGATACGTTCGGTCCGCAGCCTTGAAAACCCGGCTCAATGCCGGGTTTTTTCGTTTCTGACGTGTGCAATGCCTCTATCGATAACTACGGCAGGAATCAGACGACCTTGAGGGTTGCCATCATGCCGAGATCCTCGTGTTCCAGTATGTGGCAATGGAACATCCGCTCGCCGGCGTCGTGCTGTACCGTCGCGATGCGCACGGTCTCGCCGGGCTGCACGTTGACGGTATCCCGCCATGCGAGAAACGGCTCACGCGTGCTCGTGCCGCCCCGCTCCCGCCCGATCACCTGAAACTGCGTGCCGTGCAGATGGAATGGATGATCCATGTCGGTGCGATTCTCGATCGACCAGACTTCGACTTCTCCGCGCCGGCTGGTGAGTGCGATGCGCGACGGGTCGAAAATCGCGCCGTTGATCATGAACTGCATGCCGGGCGGCATCGCCGACATCGCTGCGCCGGGACGGTGCATGGCCGCCATGTCCATAGCCTCGGTGAACACGACGGATTTTTGCGGAACTTTGTCGGCTGCGGCGTCAGCGGATAGCAACGGCGAGATTGGACGCAGCGTCGGCGGCACGGCGCGCGCCGCGGTGGGCGAGCCCGGCACGAAGCGCACGTCGGCGAGCGGCCTGGCGGGGTCGGCGGGCAGGCTTTTACCCTCCGTCATCGTCATCTTGCGACGGTCGTATGCGGCAGCGGTGAGAATCGCCGCCGACGCTGCCGCACCCGCGCGCACGATGATCTCGGCGCGTTCGCCCGGCGCGAGCAGCAGTTCCGTCAAGCCGTCGCGCGGCTGGTCGAGCAGACCGCCATCGGTGCCGACCTGCGTGAAGGTGTGCTCACCCTCGCCGCCCAGCGACAATCTCAGATAGCGCGCATTGCACCCGTTCCACAGACGCCAGCGCTCGTCCTGCGCGACCTCGATGCACGGACGGCGCGCGCCGTTCACCAGCACGAACTGCCCTTCGCGGCCGTTCATCCAGTCCATCATGTCGTTCGGCGCGATGGAGGCGTCGCTTGCCAGCTTCAGGTCCGAGAAGAACAGGTGCCGCTCGGGAAATGCGGCGAGCGGATCGTCCGCGGCACGCACGACGATCGGCCCGGCCAGCCCGCGAAACACCTGTTCCGCCGACATCATGTGCGGATGCGGGTGATACCAATAGGTGCCGGCGCTGCCTGGCGGCAGCGTGAATCGATAGACGTGCGACGCGCCCGGCGCGACAGGGTTGGTCGGATTGCCGTCCTGATCGGGCGGCACGGGCAGACCATGCCAGTGGATCGTGGACGGCTGCGGCAGACGGTTGACGAAGCGGATTTCGACGGTGTCGCCTTCGCGCGCCTCGATGAGCGGGCCGACGATCGGCCCTTGCGCGGCGTCGCCGTACAGCCATAGCGACGTCGAATGTCCCGGCATCAATTGACGGCGCACGGGTTGCGCGACGAGCGTGGCGCGAAACACGCCCGGCACGCTGCTCTCATTCGCGAGCTTGCGCAATGCGGCAAGCGGCGCGCCGGCGGGCAGCGCCGTTTCGGGCGCGAGCTTCGGGGTTGCGTGGGCGGCATGCGAGTTGGCGGCATGTGTCGACGACATGCCAGGCATGTCGTCCATATCGCTCATGCCGGACATGCCGTGCATCGAGTGCTGCGCGAAGACATTGCGCGCGAAAAGCGATGCGAGGGCAACGCTCAACGTGCGGGCGAGAAAATCCCTGCGGATCATGGATCGATTCCTTCTGATGCGGCGCGGCAATGCGGTTGCGGCGACGCATCGAACGTGTGACGGAAGCGAGCGTGACGGATTCAGTCACGCATCGGATGCTTGTGCGCTATTTGAATGAGCGCCGGCATGAAGCCGTCACGCGATGGGCGGCCGCACGGGCGGTGCGCGCGTGACGCCTGCGCGCGCGGGGTCGCTACCGGCGCCCGGCACATCCAATGACGCGACCCGCGTCGCCACGCCGACGTTCGACAGCAGTGCGCCGCAATGCACGCCGCACGCGCTCATGCAGCACAGCGAATGGCTGCGATGGCAAGAGGAATCCGAGTCGCGCGGGTTCGTCGACATAGCGCGATGCACCGCATTCGTATGCATGCTCATCACTGGCGGCGAGGCATCGTGATGATGCTCGCACGCCGACGCGCCCTGCATGCCGAGCAAGGCGAGCGTCAACACGATGAAGATACGCCACAACGATTTCATGCCTGTCTGTCGATGCGAACGGGTGCGAGGTGCAAAGGAAGTGAACCGATCATAACGCAGCCACGTTGCCGCGCGGATGACGAAAGCTCAAAACAAA
This sequence comes from Paraburkholderia caribensis, assembly GCF_002902945.1. Taxonomy (NCBI): domain Bacteria; kingdom Pseudomonadati; phylum Pseudomonadota; class Betaproteobacteria; order Burkholderiales; family Burkholderiaceae; genus Paraburkholderia; species Paraburkholderia caribensis. The sequence continues at coordinate 720,937 of NZ_CP026101.1, read as the reverse complement.
ACCCCGGCTTGCTCGCGCGCGCCGGGGTTGCGTTGAAGATGGATGCGCTACGCGGCGCTCACATGTTTTCGATCATCACCTGACCGAAGCCCGAGCACGACACCTGGGTCGCGCCTTCCATCAGGCGCGCGAAGTCATACGTCACGCGCTTGGACAGGATCGACTTTTCCATCGACTTCAGAATCGCATCCGCCGCCTCCGTCCAGCCCAGATGGCGCAGCATCATCTCCGCCGACAGAATCTCCGAACCCGGATTCACATAGTCCTTGCCCGCGTACTTCGGCGCCGTGCCGTGCGTGGCTTCGAACATCGCGACCGAGTCCGACATGTTCGCGCCCGGCGCAATGCCGATGCCGCCGACCTGCGCGGCCAGTGCGTCGGAGATGTAGTCGCCGTTCAGGTTCAGCGTCGCGATCACGTCATATTCGGCGGGACGCAGCAGGATCTGCTGAAGGAACGCATCGGCGATCACATCCTTCACGACGACGTCGTTGCCCGTCTTCGGATTCTTCACCTTCATCCACGGGCCGCCGTCGATCAGTTCCGCACCGAACTCCTTTTGCGCGAGCGCATAGCCGTAGTCACGGAATGCGCCTTCCGTGTACTTCATGATGTTGCCCTTGTGCACCAGCGTGACCGTGCGGCGATCGTTGTCGAGCGCATACTGGATCGCCTTGCGTACCAGACGCTCGGTGCCTTCGCGCGACACCGGCTTCACGCCGATACCCGACGAGTCCGGGAAGCGGATCTTCTTCACGCCCATTTCCTCGCGCAGGAACTGGATGACCTTCTTCGCCTCGGGCGAGCCCGCCGGCCATTCGATGCCCGCGTAGATGTCTTCCGAGTTCTCGCGGAAGATCACCATGTTGACCTTCTCCGGCTCGCGCAGCGGCGACGGCACGCCTTTGAAGTACTGCACGGGGCGCAGGCACACGTAGAGGTCCAGTTCCTGGCGCAGCGCAACGTTCAGCGAGCGGATGCCGCCGCCGACGGGCGTCGTGAGCGGACCCTTGATCGACACGATGTAGTCCTTCACCACCTGCAGCGTTTCTTCCGGCAGCCACACGTCGGGACCATACACTTTGGTCGCCTTCTCGCCCGCGAAGATTTCCATCCAGTGGATTTTCTTCTTGCCGCCGTAGGCCTTGGCGACGGCTGCATCGACGACCTTGATCATCACGGGCGTAATGTCGACGCCCGTGCCGTCTCCTTCGATGTACGGAATGATCGGCTGATCGGAAACGTTGAGCGAGAAATCCGGGTTGACGGTGATCTTGTCACCGTCAACCGGAACCGTGATGTGCTGATACGCCATGATCGGACTCCAGTGATAGCTGTACTGTGAGAACAGGTTGGAAATGCGAAACCGGGGCGCCCCTCTTGCGCGCGACGCGGTGCCGCGCCGATTCGAGTGCTGATGCCAGATACCGATGCAGCAAGCGGCCAGGCGGCTATTCTAGCCCACGTCGGCGCAAGGCCGCCCTCGGGACGTGCACGTATGCCGGCGCGCCGGCGGGATTGCGCGATAAGGCAGGCGTCATCTTATGTCTTATATAAGACATAAGACATGTTCAAACGCATTATGCTTTAAGATCTCGCCATTCGCTACCCGGCGCGGCCGTCGAGACTCGCAGCGCGCATCGACGCTCTGGCTGCGATCGCGCGGTTGACGCATCCGCCATTCGCCTCGTTCACGCATGACTCTGCTCGCTCTCAACAAACCCTTCGGCACGATCTGCCAGTTTTCCGCGCACGAAACGCGCGCGTCGCTGGCCGATTGGGTCAAGATGCCCGGCATCTATCCCGCAGGGCGACTCGACTCCGATAGCGAAGGGCTGCTGCTGCTCACCGACGACGGCGCATTGCAGGCGCGCATCGCGGAGCCGCGGCACAAGCTGGTGAAGCGATACTGGGCGCAAGTGGAAGGCGCACCGGCAGACAGCGATCTGAAGGCGCTCGCGCGCGGTGTCGATCTCGGCGACTATGTGACGCGCCCCTGCCGCGCGGAATTCGTCGAACCCGGCGAAGCGCTATGGGCTCGCACGCCCCCCATTCGATATCGCGCGGCCATTCCGACCACGTGGATCGAACTGTCGATCACTGAAGGCAAGAACCGCCAGGTGCGCCGCATGACGGCGGCCATCGGCTTTCCGACGTTGCGTCTAGTGCGCGTCGGCGTCGGTGCGCTCGACATTTTTTCGCTTGGATTGCAGCCGGGCGAAAACATCGAGCTACCTTCACGCGCGCCCTGGGAAGGTTTCACACGCTCGTGAATGCGTCCGCGAAAAACCGCTCGATATTCCGCTAAGCCGTTGTATCGGCATGCGTTTTTTATTCGATTGCGTCATTTGAAAAAAACGCGCGAAAAGCGCTGAAAAGCAGCAATCTGCGACGCGTTATCACATTCGCAAAAATTCCTGAAAATTTTCGTCAACCGCGTCGCGCGTTCATGCGTTAGTCGACGCAGATGCCGATGAAGCTGTCCGGCATTCAGCCTCAAGAGCCTTGGTACAAGCCGCTCCAACGACGTGTATGAAGGTGTCTGAACGCTCGCAGCCGCAAAGAAAAATTTCTTCGATGCGGATGTCAACCGAAAGGTGGACGGCACGTTTAACGACATGACTCAACCTGATCGGGTCATTGGGTTAATTAACTAAAGCTGAGGATTCGCAAAATGAACAAACTGATCGCCGCTCTGGTCGCTGGCCTCTTCGCAACGGCAGCATTCGCACAAGCTTCGGCACCGGAAGCAGCTTCGGCAGCTCCGGCAGCAGCAGCTTCGTCGCACAAGGCAACGAAGAAGGTTTCGCACAAGAAGTCGCACAAGAAGGCAGCAGCGCCGGCAGCAGCTTCGGCAGCTTCGGAATAAGTTTGTTGCAATAACGCAGTCAAGAATCAAGCAGTTTTGCCGTTCTTACGGCGTTGAAAGGCAGATGGCCATAAGGCTCTCTGCCTTTTTGTTTTTGACGCGCTCGCGTAACATGCGCGGATCATATTCAGCAAGGAGCCATGTCGTGCGATTTTCATTGCGCTCGTTGATCGCGCGCTTCGCGATTGCAGTTGCATTGCCTGTTGCCGCATTGTCGGCCGTGTCGCTCGCGGCCATGTCCGCGCAAGATGCGCATGCACAGCAGATGCCGCAGGGCGCAAAACAACCCGGCGACTTTCCGCGCGCCAGGCTCACGGCGGGCATGTTCGTCATCGACGCCGCCGTCGCTGCGAACGATGCGGACCGCGAGCAAGGTTTGATGTACCGCACGCAACTCGCACCGAACGAAGGCATGCTCTTCGTGTTCGGCGAGAACGCCGTGCATTGTTTCTGGATGAAAAACACGCTGATCCCGCTGTCGATCGCATTCATGCGCGCGGACGGCACGATCACCGACATCGATGAGATGCAGGCGGAGACCACCAACAACCATTGCCCGAAGAACAACGGCGTCTACGCGCTGGAGATGAGCAAGGGGTGGTTCACGTCGAAGGGCATCAAGCCCGGTATGAAGATGCAGGGACTGCCGGCGCCGCAATAGGCGAACCCGCCGCCACGCACGATCCGGATGGAAGCCGGCGCAGCCGCAAGGCGCGCCGGCTTGTTTTTTATCCTTCGCGCCGCAACGTATGGCGGGCGCCAGCTCCGGCGGCTTCTGGCAGGATTCCTGCAAAAGCCGGGGCGACACGCTATTCTTATAGTCTCACCAGCAGCACCGAGATCGTCCGGGCCGCGCAGCACAATGCCAGCAGAAGGCCCGGCGCCAGCCACCGGCGCGCCAACACATGGAGGTTCACGTGCCCCGCAAGACTCCTATCGAGCGATACCGGAACATCGGTATCAGTGCTCACATCGATGCCGGCAAGACCACCACCACCGAACGCATTCTTTTCTACACCGGCGTGACCCACAAGATCGGCGAGGTTCACGACGGCGCGGCGACGATGGACTGGATGGAACAGGAGCAGGAGCGCGGCATCACCATCACATCGGCGGCCACGACAGCCTTCTGGAAAGGCATGGCGGGCAATTATCCGGAGCACCGGATCAACATCATCGACACGCCGGGTCACGTCGACTTCACGATCGAAGTCGAACGCTCGATGCGCGTGCTCGACGGCGCGTGCATGGTCTACGACTCGGTCGGCGGCGTGCAGCCGCAGTCCGAAACGGTGTGGCGCCAGGCGAACAAGTACAAGGTGCCGCGCATCGCGTTCGTCAACAAGATGGACCGCGTCGGCGCCGACTTCTTCCGCGTGCAGCGCCAGATCGGCGACCGCCTGAAGGGCGTCGCGGTGCCGATCCAGATTCCCATCGGCGCGGAAGAGCATTTCCAGGGCGTCGTCGATCTGGTGAAGATGAAGGCGATCGTCTGGGATGACGAGAGCCAGGGCATCAAGTTCACGTACGAAGAGATCCCCGACAACCTCAAGGACCTCGCGCACGAGTGGCGGGAAAAGATGGTCGAGGCGGCGGCGGAATCGAGCGAAGAACTGCTCGAAAAGTACCTGACGGATCACGAGAGCCTGACGGAAGACGAGATCAAGGCGGGCTTGCGCAAACGCACGATCGCCAACGAAATCGTGCCGATGCTGTGCGGCAGCGCGTTCAAGAACAAGGGCGTGCAGGCGATGCTCGATGCCGTGATCGACTATCTGCCCTCGCCTGTCGACGTGCCCGCGATTCTCGGCCACACGGAAGACGACAAGGAAGCGGAGCGTCATCCGAGCGACGACGAGCCGTTCTCCGCGCTGGCGTTCAAGATCATGACGGACCCGTTCGTCGGTCAGCTGATTTTCTTCCGCGTGTATTCGGGCGTCGTGAATTCGGGCGACACCGTGTACAACCCGGTGAAGGAAAAGAAGGAGCGCCTCGGCCGCATTCTTCAGATGCACGCGAACGAGCGCAAGGAAATCAAGGAAGTGCGCGCGGGCGACATCGCGGCGGCAGTCGGTCTGAAGGAAGCGACCACGGGCGACACGCTGTGCGACCCGAACAACATCATCATTCTCGAACGGATGATTTTCCCGGAGCCGGTGATCTCGCAGGCTGTCGAGCCGAAGACGAAGGTCGACCAGGAAAAGATGGGCATTGCGCTGAACCGTCTCGCGCAGGAAGACCCGTCGTTCCGCGTGCAAACGGACGAAGAGTCTGGGCAGACGATTATTTCGGGCATGGGCGAACTGCACCTGGAAATTCTCGTCGACCGGATGAAGCGCGAGTTTGGCGTCGAGGCGACGGTGGGCAAGCCGCAGGTCGCGTATCGGGAGACGGTGCGCACCAAGGTTGAAGGTGTGGAAGGCAAGTTCGTGAAGCAGTCAGGCGGACGCGGGCAGTACGGGCATGCCGTTATCACGCTCGAGCCCGATCCGGGCAAGGGTTATGAGTTCGTCGATGCGATCAAGGGCGGCGTGATTCCGCGCGAATTCATTCCGGCTGTCGACAAGGGCATTCAGGAAACGCTCAAGGCAGGCGTGCTGGCGGGTTATCCCGTGGTGGACGTGAAGGTCACGTTGACCTTTGGTTCGTACCATGACGTCGACTCGAATGAAAACGCGTTCCGCATGGCTGGTTCGATGGCGTTCAAGGATGCGATGCGCAAGGCGAAGCCTGTGCTGCTTGAACCGATGATGGCGGTTGAAGTGGAGACGCCTGAGGACTTCATGGGCAATGTGATGGGCGATCTTTCTGGCCGGCGCGGCATCGTGCAGGGCATGGAGGATATTGCCGGCGGCGGCGGCAAGCTCGTGCGTGCCGAAGTGCCGCTTTCGGAGATGTTTGGGTATTCGACGTCGTTGCGGTCGCTTACGCAAGGGCGGGCTACCTATACGATGGAGTTCAAGCATTACGCTGAGACGCCGAATAATGTCTCGGAAGGGATTATTAATTCGAAGTCCAAGTAGCCGGTTTGGTTTGGTTCGCTCTGGCGCGAAGGCCTGTTCCTGTTGGGATGGGCCTTTTTTTTGCTGTTCGGTGACTTGGATTTGGTTTGGTTTGGCTTTTGCTCGCCGCCGCGTTGTGGTGTTTGTTCGTCGCCGGTCGTGTGTTTTGATCTTTTTGCTGGCATCCGCGATTTGTTAGCGTACTTCAGGCGTCGCCGTTCGTGTGTTTTGATCTTTTTGCTGGCATCCGCGAATTGTTAGCTCGCTTCACGCGTCGCCCCTGTGCGGGGCGGCACCTACTTTTCTTTGCCGCCGCAAAGAAAAGTAGGCAAAAGAAAGCGGCTCACACCGCCAATTCTTGACGTTTACCCACGGGCCCCCAACGTCCCCACACTTCACACACCAGTGGCCCTGGTTGGTGCCCGTTGCCAACGCTTCGAACAGGTGCCTCACCCGCTTCGATTACCCGTACCCGAGCAAACGGCAGCGAATGGTATGGGCCGCCCAGGTGGCAAACTGTGTGTAGGTTGTCGCGTCGTATGGCTTGGCGCTCTTACAGGGTGGGGCGCATGCGCTATCGGTCCGGAGTGAGGCGTGTGAGGCACTACGGCCTACACACAGTTTGCCACCTGGGCGGCGGTGGACTGTCTGACGCAGCATGCGGAAACGCAGGTGCGTGAAGCGGGTGAGGCGCGCATTCAGAGCGTTGGCAACGAACGTGGGTCACGTGATTGCCGTGTGAAGCGTAAGACCCTTTGGGGGCCCTCAGGCAAGAATTAGCGCTGGCGGTGTGAGCCGCTTTCTTTTGCCTACTTTTCTTTGCGGCGGCAAAGAAAAGTAGGTGCCGCCCCGCACAGGGGCGACGCGTGAAGCGAGCTAACAATTCGCGGATGCCAGCAAAAAGATCAAAACACACGACCGGCGACGGACAAACACCACAACGCGGCGGCGAGCAAAAAAAACCCTACGTCGCCAGCCGATCCCAAACCCCGTCCCCCACTCAAACTTTTGTCCATGCAAGAATAACTGATCGACCAGGAAGCAGAAAGCCGAAAGCAGGAAACAGAAAGCCCCGCAAGCGCCCGGCAAGGAGACAATCCATGAGCCACGACCACGACCACAACCACACCCCCCAACCCCCAATCAACTGGCGCGACCACGGCGTCAAAGTCATCAAGGGCGACCAGCTCGACACCAACACCCCGCAAACCCCCGGCATGAACCGCGCCGCCGCGATCAACGCCGCGCGCGCCGGCGCTCAGAAGCTATGGGCGGGCACCGTGACCATTCACCCGAATGCGAAAACGGGCGCCCACCACCACGGCGCGCTAGAAAGCGTGATCTACGTCGTCCGCGGTCACGCCCGCATGCGCTGGGGCGAGCATCTGGAATTCACCGCCGAAGCCGGCCCCGGCGACTTCATCTTCGTGCCGCCGTATGTCCCGCATCAGGAAATCAACGCCAGCACCGACGATCCCCTCGAATGCGTACTCGTGCGCAGCGACAACGAAGCCGTCGTCGTGAACCTGAACATCGACGCCGTCGAACAACCCGAAACGGTCTATTGGGTCGACCCGATCCACAAGCACCCGCACGATCATTGACCCACCGCAAACCCAGGTCCAACGCCCGTATGACGCCGACCCTTTCGCTGCGCCCCCGCCTCGTCACACTGTATGCCGCACTGGTGAGCGCCAACCTCGCCGCGTGGGCGTGGGCGCTCATCGCGTTTCGCGACTATCCGCTGCTGCTCGGCACCGCATTGCTCGCCTACGGCTTCGGCCTGCGGCATGCCGTCGACGCCGACCACATCGCCGCGATCGACACCGTCACACGCAAACTGATGCAGGAAGGCAAGCGGCCGCTCGGCGTCGGACTGGCATTTTCGCTCGGACATTCGACCATCGTGATCGTCGCCACCGTCGGCATCGCGTTGACCGCCCTGTCGCTGCATGGGCGCTTCGAGGCCTTTCATGCCGTGGGCGGGACGATCGGCACGATGGTGTCGTCGGTCTTTCTGCTCGTGCTCGCAGGCGTCAACCTGGTCATCCTGCGCGACGTGTGGCGCCGCTACCGGCACGTCCAGCAAGGCGGAGAACTGACGCACGAAGACGCCGCGCGCGGTGCGCCCGCCGGTCTGCTGTCGCGCGCGCTCAAGCCCCTGTTCCGGCTCGTCACGAAGAGCTGGCATATGTACCCCGTCGGCGTGCTGTTCGGCCTCGGCTTCGACACGGCGACGGAAATCGGCCTGCTCGCCATCGCCGCCGCCGAAGCAGGCAAAGGCCTGCCGCTCTACTCGATCCTCGTGTTTCCCGCGCTCTTCACGGCAGGCATGACGCTCGTCGATTCGACCGATAACGTGCTGATGGTCCACGCCTACAGCTGGGCCATGGACGACCCGAAGCGCAAGCTCTACTACAACGCGAGCATCACATTCGTGTCGGCCGTGGTCGCGATCGCGATCGGCGGCATCGAGGCACTCGGCTTGCTCTCTGACAAGCTCGGACTCAGCGGCGGCGCATGGGACGCGGTGGCCGCCGTCAACGAACGCTTCGGCATGCTGGGCTATGGCATCGTCAGCCTGTTCATGCTGTGCTGGGTCGGCTCGGTTTTGTTTCATCGCTGGCGCAAGCCCGCGCCGCTCGGCCAGTAACACCGCCGCCCGGGCGCCGGAACCGCCGCCCCAGCGCACCGCCCGTTGCAGGCATGCGCCGCGCCGTTGTGCGCACGACACAACTGCCGCCGGGAATCGTATGAAGGCAGGCGCGCGCGGCCGCGAATGCTCCCAATCCAGAGGCAATCGCTTACACTGAACCCGCATCAACGCCGCACTACCACCGCAGCGCCTCGCAACAGCACGCGTGGCGTCCCAACAGAACGGATCGGACCACCATCGATGAAGAATTCCGCGGACCCGCGTTTTGCGCCTCGCCCGGCAGAAGCACTCGATCTGGAGGCGGCACGCCGCAGCGCCGACGCCCACGGCAATCACGCCATCGACGAATTTCTCGCCGGCCGCCTGACGCGCCGCGAACTGCTGCGTTATGCGAGCGTGATCGGCATGTCGCTTGCGGGCGGCGGATTGCTCGCGCCGCGCGGCGCTCGGGCGCAAGGCGCGGCGGGCGCCAACGCGACGATCCGGGTCGCGCATCTCACGCCCACGGGCGCCGTCGATCCGATGACGGTCACCGACTCCGCGAGCCTCTGCCTGCTCAATCAGACCGGCGAATTCCTGATCGACGACGACGGCGAGAAGCAGACGCTCAAACCCGTGCTCGCGCTGTCGTGGAAGCCGAACGACAAGGGCGATGTGTGGACCTTCAAGCTGCGTGAGAACGTGAAGTTCCATGACGGCCAGCCCTTCACCGCGAAGGACGTCGCCGCAACCTTCGACCGCCTCGCCGACCCCGCCGCCGGCTCGGCCGCGCTTTCGACACTCAAGGGCGTGCTGTCGAAGGGCGGCACGAAAGTCGTCGACGATCACACGGTCGCATTCCATCTCGACGCGCCCAACGGCAACTTCCCGTACTACGTTTCGTCGGACAACTACAACGCCGTGATTCTGCCCGCGAACTATGCGGGCAACTACGAGAAAACCTTCATCGGCACCGGGCCGTTCAAGCTCGAAAAGTACCAGGCCAAAGTCGGCGTGTCGTTCGTGCGCAATCCCGACTACTGGGGCGAAAAAGCGCTGCCGCAGCGCGTGCAGTTCACCTTCTACGCGGACCAGCAGGCGCAGATTCTCGCGCTGCAAGGCCATCAGGCCGACGTGATGCCGACGTTCACGGTGCAGGGCGGCCAGGGGTTGATCAACAATCCCGAGTTCAAGGTGGTCGGCGTGAAGTCGAGCGCGCACCGGCAGATTCACATGCGCGTCGACAGCCCGCAGTTCAAGGACAAGCGCGTGCGCCAGGCGCTCGCGCTGTCGCTCGATCGCGACGTGATCGTCAAGGGACTCTTCAAGGGCCGCGCGCAGCCCGGCAACGACAGCCCGTTCGCGCCCGTGTTTCCGTCGTCGGATGCGGGCGCGCCGCAGCGCAAGATCGACGTCGCGAAGGCGAAGCAGCTGCTCGCGCAGGCGGGCGTGCCGAACGGTTTCGACGTGACGCTCACGACCGAGAAGTTCATGGAGATTCCCGACCTCGCCGTCGTCGTGCAGAACTATGCGAAGGCCGTGGGCATCCGCATCAACCTGAAGGTCGAGAGCCAGTCGCAGTACTACGGCTCGGGCACGCCTGGCAAATCGGACTGGCTCGACTCGCCGCTCGGCATCACCGATTACGGCAGCCGCGGCGTGCCGAACGTATTCCTCAATGCACCGTTGACGAGCACGGGCACATGGAACGCCGCGCACTTCAAGAACCCGCAGTACGACAAGCTGGTCGCCGATTATGTCGCCGCGCTCGATATCGCCGCACAGAAGAAAGTGTCCGCGCAGATCCAGACACTGCTGCTCGACGAGACGCCCGTGATCTTCCCGTTCTTCTACGACCAGTTGATCGCCGCGCGCAAGCAGTTGAACGGCGTGCGCTTCACGGCCATCGCGCAGCTGTATTTCGATCGCGCGACGCTCGCCTGATTGCGCACCACGCTGCGAGCAAGGAACATCGATGTCGACCACGGTTTCCGCTTCCATCGCTCGTGGCCCGCGCGGCAGCGCAATGCGCGTCTTGCGCTTCATCGGGACGCGTGTCGGGCTGTCGTTGATCACGCTGTGGCTGCTGTCGGTGATCGTGTTCGCGGGCGGCCAGCTGCTACCCGGCGATATCGGCCGCGCGATACTCGGCCCGCTCGCCGATGCGCGCGCAGTGGCCGCGCTCAATCATCAACTCGGCGCGGATCGTCCTCTGCTTACGCAATACACGCAGTGGATCACGCACTTCGTGCAAGGCGACATGGGCCTGTCGTACACGTATCGCGAGCCGGTCGCGTCGTTCGTCGGCAGTGCGCTGGCGAACTCGGCGAAGCTCGGATTTCTGGCGTTCATCGTGGTGGTGCCGCTCGGCATCGCGGGCGGCGTATGGGCCGCGATGCACGCGGGACGCTGGCTCGACCGCACGATCAGCATCGTCGGCCTGTCGGCTACCGTCGTGCCCGAGTTCGTGTCGTCGATCGTGCTGATACTCGTGTTCGGCGTGTGGCTGCAATGGCTGCCCATCGACGCAACGTATCCGCCCGACGCGGCCATCTTCACGCAACTGAAGCATCTCGTCCTGCCCGTCCTGCCGCTCGTGTTCGTGTTCTTCGGCTACATCGCGCGGATGGCGCGCGCGGGCACGGTCGAGGCGCTCGACGCCGACTACACGCGCACCGCGATCCTGAAGGGATTGCCGCCGCATATCGTGATCGGCCGGCACGTGCTGCGCAACGCCTTGCTGCCGACCATCACCGTCGCGGCGACGCAGCTCGGCTACATGATCGGCGGACTGGTCGTCGTGGAGACGCTGTTCCACTATCAGGGCATCGGCTCGCTGATCTACAACGCAGCGAAGTCCAAAGACTTCCCGATGCTCGAAGGCGGCGTGCTGACCATCGGCGTGGTCTACACGGTCGCCAATCTCGTCGCCGATGCGCTATACGTGCTGCTCAATCCGCGCTTGCGCGTAGGGAGCGCCGAATGAGCACGACGGCTTCGCCTCCGCCCTCGTCGAACACGCCCGCACCCGCCGCACCGCGCGCGCGAGACACACGCTACGACACGCTGCGCGTGCTGCTGCGCTCGCCGACCTTCGTCGTCGGCGCGGCGATCGTGCTGTGGTGGATCGTCTGCGCGATTGCGGGGACATGGGTCGCGCCGCTCGATCCCTACGCGTCCGATCCTCTGAATTCGCTCGCGCCGCCCGCGGCAGGCCACTGGTTCGGCACCGATCAGCTGGGCCGCGACGTGCTGTCGCGCGTGATCGTCGGCGCGCGGGACATTCTCACCATCGCGCCGCTCGCAACGCTGCTCGGCACGCTGGCGGGGACGGCGCTCGGCCTCACGGTCGGTTACTTCGACGGCTGGGTCGACAACGTGATCGGACGCGCGATCGATGCCGTGCTCGCGCTGCCGCTCGTGATCGTCGCGCTGCTCGCGCTGGCCGCGGTGGGCGCGTCGAACCTCACGGTGATCCTCGTGATCGGCATCACGTTCACGCCAATCACCGCTCGCACCGTGCGCGCGGCCGTGTTCGCCGAACGCCATCTCGACTATGTCGCTGCGGCCCAGCTGCGCGGCGAGAACGCGTTCTACATCATGTTCGCGGAAATCCTGCCGAACGTGCTGCCGCCCATCATCGTCGAAGCGACGGTGCGTCTCGGCTATGCGATCTTCGCGGTCGCCACGCTGTCGTTCCTCGGCTTCGGCATCCAGCCGCCTTCCGCCGACTGGGGCCTCGCGCTCTCCGAGTCGTACACGCTGATGGCGGGCGGCGCCTGGTGGACCGTCGTGTTCGACGCAGCCGCGATTGCGTCGCTGGTGGTCGGCGTGAACCTGATCGCCGATGCTGTCCAAGGAGCCGTCGACGGATGAACGGTCCCTCTTCGCCTGCGCCGCCCGCTTCGTTTCCCGCCTTCGATGTATCGAAGAGCGAGCGGGCCGACGCGCTCACTATCGTCGGGCTGACGGTCGCGTATCGCACGCGCGGACGCGAGCGCGAGGTGCTGCAAGACGTGTCGTTCCGCATCAGGCGCGGTGAATCGTATGGGCTTGTCGGCGAATCGGGCTGCGGCAAGTCGACGGTCGCGATGGCGACGCTGCGCTATCTGGCGCGCAATGGGCGTGTAAAGGCGGGACGCATTTCGATTGCGGGCAAGGAAGTGCATTCGCTCGACGCCGCCGCGTTGCGCGAATTGCGTGCGAACAGAATATCGATGGTCTATCAGGACCCGTCGCGCGCCCTCAATCCATCGCTGACGATCGCGCGCCAGGTGGCCGAAGCGTTCGAGGCATCCGGCGCGACTAGCGAAGATGCGCTGAAGCAAACGGCCGACATGCTGCGCAAGGTGCGCATCGCCGAGCCCGAGCGCGTGATGGACAGTTATCCGCATCAGCTGTCGGGCGGCATGCAGCAGCGCGGCGTGATTGCGATGGCGCTCGCGTCGAAACCCGCGCTGCTGATTCTCGACGAACCGACGACAGGCCTCGACGCGACGGTCGAAGCCGAAGTGCTCGATCTCGTCGCGCAACTGCGCGACGAGTTCCACACAGCCGTGCTGTTCATCAGCCACAACCTCGCGGTGATCGGCCGGATGTGCGAGCGCGTCGGCGTGCTGTACGCGGGCAAGCTCGTCGAAGAAGGCGCCACGCAAGACGTGTTCGCGCGGCCGCGCCATCCGTACACAGTCGGCCTGTTGCGCTGCCTGCCGACCGTCGGCCGCAGCAAGGACACTGACCGGCTCGACACGATTGCGGGCAGCCTGCCGCAGCCGGGTTCCGTCGCGCAGGGCTGCATCTACGCGGAGCGCTGCCGTCTCGCCGACGACCGCTGCCGGCGCGAAGCCCCGCCGCCGTATCGCGTGAGCGCGCGGCATGGCGATCAGATGTCGCGCTGCCACTACCACGAGCGCGCGATGGAACTGCCGCGCCTTACGTCCGTCGATGCGCCCGCTCAAGCTTTCGGCAACGCAGGACATGCAGCACGCGACGCCTCGCCCGTGCTGCGCGCGGAAAACGTCTCGAAGACATTCCACGTCGGGGGCGCGGCGCTGCGCGCTGTCCACGATGTATCGCTCGAACTCGCGAAGGGCGAGACGCTGGGTCTCGTCGGCGAATCGGGCAGCGGCAAGACGACGCTCGCGAAGTTGCTGCTCGGCCTCGTATCGCCCGATGCGGGCAGCGTGATCGAACTCGACGGCACGCCTTTGCCGGCACGCGTCACGCATCGCAACGACGAACAGGTGAAGTCGCTGCAGATCGTGTTCCAGAATCCCGACTCGGCGCTCAATCGCGCGCACTCGGTCAGACGGCTGATCGGGCGCGCGTTGTCGCGCCTGTCCGCGCTGCGCGGCGACGCGCGCGAGGAAAGACTGGCGTCGCTGGCGCAGGCTGTCAGGCTGCCCGACCGTTATCTGGGCTCGCGCACACGGCAACTGTCGGGCGGTCTGAAGCAGCGCGTCGCGATTGCGCGCGCGTTCGCGGGCGATCCGCGCATCGTCGTCTGCGACGAGCCGACTTCCGCGCTCGACGTGTCCGTGCAGGCCGCGATCCTCAATCTGCTCGCCGATCTGCAGCGCGATCGCAGCGTGAGCTATGTGTTTATCTCGCACGATCTGAATGTCGTGCGCTACCTGTCCGATCGCATCGCGGTGCTGTACGTCGGCCGCCTGCTGGAGATCGGGCCCGCGTCGGCCGTGTTCGGCGGCCCGCATCATCCTTATACGGAAGCGTTGTTGTCGTCGGTGCCCGCGCTCGACCCGCACGATAGCGAAGCACCGCATGGCGCGAAGCCGCAGCGCATCCGCCTTGCCGGCGAACTGCCGAGCCCCGCCGCGCCGCCTTCGGGTTGCGTGTTTCATACACGCTGTCCGCGCAAGCTGGGGGCGATCTGCGAGCAGCAGGACCCGCCCTGGGCCGATGCCGGCGACGCGCATCGCATCCGCTGCCACATCCCCGTCGACGAATTGCGCGTGCTTCAGCGCCGCAACTGATCCCCTGCCCCGGCGCCGCATGCTCGCGCGCTGAAACGAAAAATCGCGTGATTCGAGGCCTGCGTTTCAGGTCCGAAACGTTTTTTGCGCGTTTCGATGCGCGCGCAACGGAGCGGTCACGCGAATGCCACGCGCGGCGGGCGTTCGCGCCCAATGGCATGTTTATCGCTAAATCACGCTCACGCATGGGGTTGCGTCGGGATCGACAAACCCTCGGCAACGCTGCTTCGCGCCGTCACGACGAACGGCGAAACGGCGCGCAGAACGGACAGTCGATCCCGCGTCGGGCGGATGAAGCGTCAGCGCATCTGCCTGGCCATGTGGGGCTCGCACGCGGCCCGGCGCCGACAGTCAACGATAACAACGGGCGCCGGGCACATCAGAAGCCGCAGGCAGCGGATGACAGGCAGGGCGCATCGCGCGCGACATGACGTCGAAAACGGCGCGCGCCGCGAACCTGAAGAGCGACGAAAGCGCCGCCCGCCGCCGATCGGCTCAGCGCGTGCAATACGAACAAACGGGACAAGCGACAAGCAGTGAATAAGAAATGACGGCTTGCGGGGGTCGTCGTTTCCTCGGGAGAGGTGCGATGAAGAACAAATCATTTGATACGTACTACTACAAGGTTAAACGGGGTACGGCAACCTTCGTGGTTGGCGCGGGGACTTTGCTGGCGGCCCAGTTCGTTCAGGCCGCATCCGCGGACGACGTGATTCCGAAGTGGATCGTCACAGCCGATGCTCCGCTGCCTGCCAGCGGGGCGTCGGCTGCGATGCAACCGGCACAGGACGGTACGGCATCGACGGGCGTGGAGTCCGGCACGACCACGGCAGCCGACGATGCGGCGTCAGTGTTTCTGCTCAACACGTGTATTGGTAACGCTGGCAACTGCGCGCCCAACGGCGGACGTGGCAGCGGTGCAGGCGCGAGCGCGGGCGCGGCTGCCGCTGGGTCTTCGGGTTCGTCGGCTTCGGGCGGCGCGGCTTCGGGCGGCGGCGGGTTTGGAGCGGCAGCAGGCCCGAGCGGCAATTCGAGCGGCGGTGGGCATGGCGGTGGTAGCGGGAATGGTGGTGGCGGCGGTGGTGGCGGTGGTGGTGGTGGTGGTGGCGGTGGCGGTGGCGGTGGCGGTGGCGGTGGCGGTGGCGGTGGCGGTGGCGGTGGCGGTGGCGGTGGCGGTGGCGGTGGCGGTGGCGGTGGCGGTGGCGGTGGCGGTGGCGGTGGCGGTGGCGGTGGCGGTGGCGGTGGCGGTGGCGGTGGCGGTGGCGGTGGCGGTGGCGGTGGCGGTGGCGGTGGCGGTGGCGGTGGCGGTGGCAGCGGTGGCGGCGGTGGTAGTGGCAGCGGCGGTGGTAGTGGCGGTTGCGGTTGTGGTGGCGGCAGCGCCGGCGGCCCAGGTGGTGGTTTCGGCGGTGGTTTCGGTGGCGGCTTCGGCAGCGGCGGCTTCGGCAGCGGCGGCTTCGGTGGCGGCTTCGGCAGCGGCGGCTTCGGCAAAGGTGGCGGCTACGGCGGTGGATCAGGTTCAGGCGGCGGTCACGGCGGCGGCAACGGACACTGAGATCGAACGGACGGCGGGCCCCGCGCCGTCCCCATACGACGACAACCACGCCGCACGCCGACGCTTCCTGGCCGGCGTTGGCGGTGACGTTCCGATCCCCCGGTCGAACGTCACCGCTCGGGCAGGGAACGCCGTTGACGGTAACGCTGGCAAGGCGTTAGCGACACGAACCGACGCGTCGCCGAGCTCACGGCAAGCAGCAACGACAAGAGCGGTCCGGCAAAGCAGTCGGAAAACGCATCGGAACCAAACCGCCCTGCTCGCCTCATATCTATTCAACGTTCGATATGAGGCCTTCTACATGCAACGACACTTCCCCCGCCCCGTTGCACGCATTGCTTCGGGCGTGCTGCTAGCTGCGTTGATGGCTGGCGCATCGCTAGCCCATGCGCAGAATGCAACCCAAACGGCAGCGCAAGCCCAAACATCGCCTCCCGTCGACCCCACCTTCTCCGCGTGGTCGCTTGCGCAGTCCTGCCAGCAGAAGTCCGATAACGTCGCGCACGGCCAGTGTGTCGGCGCGATCCGCGGCATCATCCACGGCTACCAGTACGGCGTGCTGTTCCTCAGCCAGCGCACGTCGCTCGCAGCGAAAGAAACCCAGCGCGTGTCATTGTGTCTGCGCGACGTCCCCGTCTCGACGCTCGTCGACGAATTCGTGCAGGACGCGAGCCAGGTCAGCGCCGATTCGCTCAAGCGCACACCCGCTGAAGTTGCCGTGCTCGGCTCCGTGCACATGCATCACGCGTGCGACTGATCAGCCGATACAACCGCACAAGCGCCGCATGCTCACAGCATCTCGAGCGGCCGCTTGCTGCGGGGCGGACGAAAATGCGCATCGATAGCGGCAAGATCGTCAGGAGAGAGCTGCAGATCGAGCGTGCGGCGGTTGTCACGCACGTGCTCGATGCGCCCTGACTTCGGAATCGCGCACACATCGGGTTGCTGCAGCACCCACGCCAGCGCGACCTGAACCGCCGATACGCCATGCGCGCCAGCGATATCGTCGAGCGGCGAGCGCCTGGGCAGGCGCGCATGATCGACGGGGCTGTACGCCATGGCGGGCATCTTGCGGCCCGCGAGCCACGGCAGCAGATCGAACTCCGGCCCGCGCCGCGCAACGTTGTAGAGAATCTGGTCGGTCGCGCAGGCGTCGCCGTGCGGCACGCCGACCAGCTCTTCCATATCGTCGACATCGAAATTGCTCACGCCCCAGTGGCGTATCTTGCCGTCGCGGCGCAGCGCTTCGAAGCCCGCCACCGTTTCGTCGAGCGGCACCGAACCGCGCCAGTGCAGCAGATACAGATCGATGCGATCCGTATTCAGGCGCTGCAACGACTGTTCGCACGCATGCTGCACGCCGCGCTTGCTCGCGTTGTGCGGATAGACCTTGCTGACCAGAAACACGTCTTCGCGCAAACCCTGCAACGCTTCGCCCAGCAGCGATTCCGTCGCGCCTTCGCCGTACATTTCGGCCGTGTCGATCAGCGTCATGCCGAGCTCGATGCCGCCGCGCAACGCCTCGATTTCGGCCTTGCGGCGCGACGGATGCTCGCCCATCTCCCACGTGCCCTGCCCGAGTTTCGGAATGCGCTCGCCGTCAGGCAGCGTCACGCTGGGGATGTCCTTCGTCATGATTGCGTCCTCGCAGATGATGTCGTGAAGAAGCGCCGCGTCGCAGCGCCCAACGCGACGAGTGTAGCGCTTCGTCGCGGCGTGCATCGGCGTCCCGGCAAAACCCCGCTATAACGTGGGGCGCCGATGACATAGAATTGCCGCTTGCCCTACTTGCGTCCGTCACATGAACCCAGCCTCGGAAGACCGTTGGCGCGATCTGCGCCCGGACCCGGAAAACGATACGCCGCTGTATCTTCAGCTCGCCCGCAAGCTCGGCAGTGCGATCCACGAGAACCGCTGGAACGCAGGCGAAGCGCTGCCGTCGGAGCGCGTGTTGTCGGATGCGCTCGGCGTGTCGCGCATCACGGCACGCAAGGCAATCGCGCTGCTCGTCGAACAGGGCTTGATTCGCCGCTCGCAGGGCGCGGGCAGTTTCATCACGCCACGCTATGAAGATCCGCTGTCGCGTCTGTCGAGCTTCAGCGAAATGCTGCGCCGGCGCGGCTTCACGCCGAGCTCGCAATGGCTGTCGCGCGAAATCGTGCCCGCCAATCGCGATGAAGTGATCCAGCTTGGCCTGTCGCCTGCAGCTGCCGTCACGCGGTTGCGCCGCCTGCGTCTCGCGGACGGCATCGTGATGGCCGTCGAAAATTCGACGTTCCCCGCTTCCGTCATTCCCGACCCGCAGGCCATCGGCGATTCGCTGTACACGTATCTCGAACAGCGCGGCTTGACGATCGTGCGCGCGTTGCAGCATTTTCGCGCGGTCAACGCGAGCGACGAGATCGCGCAGCAGATGAGCATCGCGCCGAACGACGCGCTGCTGCTGATCACGCGCGTCGGCTACACGGCCGACCAGCGCGCCATCGAACTCACCGACACCTACTGCCGCAACGACTACTACGACTTCGTCGCCGAACTGCGCAAGTAGGCGCGAGCTTCAGTCCTCCCAGCGCGGGGCGTCGGAGCCAATGGGCACGGGCGGCCGCGCATAGAATGCGGGTGTCTGCGACATCCGCTCGGCAGGCGCCGCCGCCCGCACGCGGCCAAACGGCGAATCGACTTCGTGCAGACCGTCCTGCACGTCGTCGTACCTGACATCGGGCAGACGCCAGCCCGCTTCGATCTGTCCCATCGATTGCAGCCAGCGGCCCGTCTGTGCCAGCGACAGCCGCACATGCCAGCTGCCGCCCTCCTGCGCGCGCCGCGCCAGCGCAACCATCGCGCCGAATGCGGCGAGATAACCCGTCGCGTGATCGAGCGCCTGACACGGCAGGTGCTTCGGCCCGTCGACACCCGCCGCGCGGCTCTCCGTGTAGGCGATGCCGCTTGCCGACTGCACGAGACTGTCGAAACCGCGCCGCATCGCCCACGGTCCCGCGTGCCCATACGCCGAGATCGACACGCAGACGATGCCGGGCCGCAGCCGTGCCAGGGTTTCAGGATCGAAGCCGCGCGCGGCAAGCGAGCCGGGGCGATACGCCTGCAAGAACACGTCTGCTTGTGCGGCCAGCGCCTGCAATTGCCCGCGCGCCGCGGCGTCGCGCAGATCGAGCGTCGCGGAGCGCTTGCCCCGCCCGTTGTCGATCACGAGCGGCGCGATATTCGGCAGATGCGGGCCGTTGATCAGCAGCACGTCGGCGCCATGTTGCGCCAGCGCGCGCCCCGCGACGGGACCCGCGATGATTCTCGACAGATCGAGCACACGCGTGCCTGACAGCGGTCTCAGCGCGTCGCCGCGGCCTGGCGCTTCTGGCGGCGCATCGCCGATCCGCTCGATCTCGAACAGCGGCAGATTGGCAATCGCCTTCGCCTGATCGAGCGTCGCCCATTCGCGCGGCGAGCGGATCAGCGCGGCACACAAGCCGGCGTCGGCGAGTGTCTGATCGAGCTGCGCGCCGTCCCAGCCGCGAATCGCCTCCGCCACCGCGCCGGGATCGGCGTCGCAGCCGAGCACCTTCAACACGCCGTGCAGATGATGCGGAAAGTTCGTGTGCAACTGGACCCAGCGCCCGTCGCGCGTTGCGTAGAAGCCGGTGACGGGGTGGCGCAGTTCCGGCGGCAAGCCATCGTTCACGCGCAGATAGCGCTCGCTGCGAAATGCGATCAGCGCGCGCCGCACGCTCACGTCGACATGCTGCATGCGGCCCGTGCGCAGCCTGAAGCAATCGGCGGCGGCGAGCGCCATCGCCGCAATCGACGCACTCGCGAGCGTCCCGACGCGAAACACCGAGGGCAAGGCCGGGTCGTCGCCTTCGATCGACATGTAATCGAGCAAGGCCGGATCGCAACCGGCAACGGACCAGAGATGATCGAGAGCGAGCAGGGGCGTCATGATGGTCTGGCTTCCTGAAGGAGAAAGACGTGACCCAGTCTAGTTTTGCGCCTCGCCATGATCAATCTTGATTCATATAATCAATATATATTCATTTCTTTGGCTTTCCAGCGCCGATATGTCCAACGCAATATCCGCCCCACGCTATCTGTCCGCCGACGAGGCCGCCACGATGCTCGGCATCAGCGTCACGACGCTCTACGCCTACGTGAGCCGCGGCATGTTGCGCTCCGCGCCGGACGCAAACAGCAAGCGGCGGCGCTACGACGCGGACGAAGTACGCCGCCTCGCGCGCCGCAAGGAAGATGGCAAACGCGCGGGCAAAGTCGCACAAAAGGTGCTGGATTGGGGCGTGCCCGTGCTCGAATCGTCGATCACGCTGATCGCGGACGGCAAGCTGTTGTATCGCGGCCGCGATGCGATCGAACTCGCGCGCACGGCGACCCTCGAGGAAGTGGCGGCCTTGCTGTGGGAATGCAGCGCGCGGCGCATCGCCGATGCGCCCGCCGCGCCGCTTGGCGCCGCGCAATGGTCGGCGTGGCTCAAGCTGTGGAGCGACAGCGCGCCGCTCGATCGCGCGCTCGTGCTGCTGCCTGCCGCCGCTGCGCAGATGCCGCGTGTCTGGGCGCTCGGCCGCGATGCGCAGCTCGACAATGCCTGCGCGCTGATCCGGCTGATGGCGGGTGCGATGATTTCGACCGCGCCGTCGAACGAACCGCTGCACAAGCAGCTCGCCGCCGCGTGGGGCGTGCGCAACCGCGCGCAGATCAATCTGCTGCGCGCGGCGCTCGTCGCGTGCGCGGATCACGAGCTGAATGCGTCGACCTTTACGGTGCGGTGTATCACGTCGACGGGCACGCATCTGTTCGGCGCGGTCGCGGGCGGGCTCGCCGCGTTATCGGGACCGAGGCACGGCGGGGAAACGGCGCGCGTCGCCGCGTTGTTCGACGAAGCCGCGCGCGCCGCCGATCTCGACCGCTATCTGGCTACGCGGCTCGCGCAGCACGAGCAGAGCGCGCCGGGGCCCGTGATCTCCGGGTTTGGTCATCCGCTGTATCCGGACGGCGATCCGCGTGCCCGTCTGCTGCTGGAACTGCTCGATGAATGTGCGCCCGCCCGCTCGCCGTTCGCCGACGTGCAGCGGCTTGCGCGCGTCGTACGCGACACCACAGGCGCCGAGCCGACCGTCGACTACGCGCTCGCGGCCATCGAACGGGTGCTCGGCCTGCCCGCCGGCGCGGCTTTCACGCTCTTCGCGGTGGGCCGCGTGACGGGCTGGATCGCGCACGCCATGGAGCAGACCAGCGACGGCCGCCTGATCCGTCCGCGCGCCAGGTACATCGGCGCGTACGAAGTGGACTGATTCAACGACTCGCGCTTCAGGCGGTGAGCAGCCAGCGCGGCATCCACGTCCAGCGTGGCGCGCGCCGCCGCTCGACTTTCACCGTGTCGGCCGGGCCGCTCGCTACCGTCAGCGAGAGCCGCACGCCGTCCCGCCCCGCGCTCAGCCACGCGAGCGCGCCGCGCTTCAGTTCGAACGACTCGCCCGCTGCGAGCCAGTAATCCTCGGCGTCGCCTTCGACGGTCAGCCAGAGTTCGCCCGCCAGCACGTTCACGGCAAGCGGCTGCGCGACCCGCCAGGCGCTTGCCGGCTCGCCGTGTTCGAGTTCGAAAGTACGGATTTCACGCATCGCAGTGCTCCTTGAAGTGCTTTTTCGCTTGCATCCATTATTGTCGTGCGATGATGACTGTCACATGCACAGTGCTGAACAGTTTCAAAAGAACTGTACAGCCAGAAAACCTGACAGTTGTCGGCGCTTCGACCATGACAGACCGTGACGGACGGCTGGCGAAGCGCGCGAAAGAGGCGCGAACAAAAGCGCCAGGAAAGGCAAGCCATGAAACTCGACATTGAACTGAACCGCGAAAACGGCGTGCCGCTCACCGAGCAGATCGTCAGCGGCGTACAGGACTGGATACGCTCGCGCACCGCGCATCCCGGCGCGAAACTGCCGTCGATCCGCCAGTTCGCCACCGACAACGACATCAGCCGTTTCCCCGTGATCGAGGCCTACGACCGGCTCGTCTCGCTCGGTTATCTGGATTCGCGGCCGGGTTCCGGCTTTTACGTGGCCGAACGGCACCGCGCCGCAATGGGTTGTCAGGGTGCGTCCGACCCGCGCCGCGCCGAAGACGAATCGACCCACATCCTGCAACAGTTCAATCATCCGGGCGAATCGCTGAAGCTCGGCAGCGGCTTCATTCCCGAGGCATGGCGCGACATGGACAGCCTCGCGCAGGCGATCCGCCACGTGTCGCGCACCGACGGCGCCAGCATGATCGATTACGCGACGCCGCTCGGCAACGCGACACTGCGCGAACTGCTGCAAGGACGCATCGAGCAGCTCGGCATCGAGGCGCAGGCGTCGCAGATCCTGATCACGTTCGGCGCGAGCCAGGCGATGGACCTGCTGATGCGCTACCTGCTCAAGCCCGGCGACACGATCTTCGTCGAGGACCCGGGCTACTACAATTTCAACGGCCTGCTGAAGCTGCATGGCGTGAATCTCGTCGGCATTCCGCGCACGCGCACGGGCCCCGACCTCGACGCGATGCAAGCGCAGTTGCAGCAGCATCGCCCAAAGCTCTTCTTCATCAACTCGGTCTTTCACAACCCGACAGGCACGACGATCGCGCCGCCCATCGCGTTCCGCCTGCTGCAACTCGCGCGCGAGCACAACTTCAAGATCATCGAAGACGATATCTACGCCGACTTCCAGACCGAGCCCACCGACCGCCTCGCCACGCTCGATCAGCTGGAACACGTGATCTACATCGGCGGGCTGTCGAAGACCTTGTCGTCGTCGCTGCGCATCGGTTATGTGATCGCCGATCACGCCACCATCAAGGATCTCGCCGACATCAAGATGCTGACGAGCATCGGCGGCTCGCGCTTTGCGGAAGCCGTGACCGTCGCGTTGCTCGAACGCGGGATGTACCGCAAGCATCTGGAAAGATTGCGCCGGCGCATGCGCGATGCGCTCGGCGCGACCGTGCAGACGCTCGAAATGAGCGGCTGGCAGGTATTCGAGAATCCGCAGGGCGGCAAGTTCGTGTGGGCGCGCGTGCCGCATGTCGAGAATGCGGAGCGGCTTGTCGAGTGCGGCGCGCCGCTCGGCGTGACGGTGGCGCCCGGCAGCTACTTCCGGCCGAACGCGGAGCCGAGCCCATGGATACGCGTGAACGCCGCGTTCGCGAACGATCCGCGGGCGCGGGCGTTTTTCGAGGCAGCGGTTCAGTTGAAGCCGTAACGCAGCCGTCAGGCGCAACGCTCGCTGCCGATGCGGGCGGCGGCACCGTCCGCCGCGCTTTTTCCTTAGAATGTGGGCTCCCCCGCCCAGCCGCCCTGCCCTGTCTTCATGTCCGAATCGACCGAACCCGCATCGCCCGCCGCGAGCGCCCGCACCGCGACCACCGCGCCGACCGCCCGCTCGTTGACGGTGATGCTGTGGATAGTCGCGACGGGCTTCTTCATGCAGACGCTCGATTCGACGATCGTCAACACCGCGCTTCCCGCGATGGCGAAAAGCCTCGGCGAATTGCCGTTGCGCATGCAATCAGTCGTGATCGCGTACTCGCTGACGATGGCCGTGATGATTCCCGTGTCCGGCTGGCTCGCCGACAAGCTCGGCACGCGGCGCGTGTTCATGAGCGCGATCCTCGTCTTCACGGTCGGCTCGCTGCTGTGCGCGAATGCGCAGACGCTCACGCAACTGGTGACGTATCGCGTGCTGCAGGGCGTGGGCGGCGCGATGCTGCTGCCCGTCGGCCGCCTTGCCGTGCTGCGCGTGTTTCCCGCCGAACGTTATTTGCCCGCGCTGTCGTTTGTCGCAATTCCGGGGCTGATCGGTCCGCTGATCGGCCCGACGCTCGGCGGCTGGCTCGTCAAGATTGCATCGTGGCACTGGATCTTTCTGATCAACGTGCCCGTCGGCATCGCAGGCGTGATCGCGACGTTCATCTTTATGCCCGACAGCCGCAACCCCGATACCGCGAAGTTCGACATCAAAGGCTATGTGCTGCTGATCGTCGGCATGGTGTCGATCTCGATGGCGCTCGACGGGCAAACCGAATTCTCGATCCAGCACGCGACCATGCTGATGCTGCTGATCCTTTCGCTAGGCTGTTTCGTTGCCTACGGATTGCATGCGACGCGCGCGACCAACCCGATCTTCTCGCTCGAGCTGTTCAAGATCCACACCTTCAGCGTCGGCCTGCTCGGCAACCTGTTCGCGCGCATCGGCAGCGGCGCGATGCCGTATCTGATCCCGCTGCTTTTGCAGGTGAGCCTCGGCTACAGCGCGTTCGAAGCCGGGCTGATGATGCTGCCCGTCGCCGCGGCGGGCATGTCGTCGAAGCGCCTCGTCACGCGGCTCATCATGAAGTACGGCTACCGGCGCGTGCTCGTGTCGAACACGGTGCTGGTCGGCCTCGCGATGGCGAGCTTCTCGCTGACGAGCGAGCATCAGCCGCTGTGGCTGCGCCTCGTGCAGCTCGCCTTCTTCGGCGGCGTCAACTCGATGCAGTTCACCGCGATGAACACGCTGACGCTGAAAGACCTCGGCACGGGCGGCGCGAGCAGCGGCAACAGCCTGTTCTCGCTGGTGCAGATGCTCGCGATGAGCCTCGGCGTCACCGTCGCGGGCGCACTGCTGACTACCTTCACGGGCCTCATGCCGCGCGTCACGGCGGCCAACTCGCTGCCCGCCTTTCACGCGACCTTCCTGTGTGTCGGGCTGATCACGGCGGCGACGTCGTGGATCTTCGCGCAGCTGTCCGCCGATATCCGGCAGCCCGTGAGGCGCGCCGATCCGCAGGAGCGCACGTGACAGTGCAAGCCCGTCGTGCGGCGCGGGCGGAACCTTAACGGGGCGCGCGCCGCACCATCGATGTGCGCATCGCTCACTGCGCGCATGACAGCATCGGCTGTCCCGGCGCAAAATCGATGCAACAGCGGAGGGAACCGCGCAAAACCCGCCGCAATCCGCGCAATACAGGTCCAAGGCGGGCCAGGGCCCTGGCGCATCCTCATGCGCATGTTTCTTGCTGCCCTATCCTGTAAACTTGAAACTTTCGCGCAATTCGCGCGCCCCGCCTCGCTTCTCAACCGATGACCGACACGATGAGCATGATCGAACTCGATCCTCCCGGCTTCCAGCCTCCGCGCCCCGTAGCGGGCGACGAAGGCTCCCGCCGCACCGTCCGGTATGGCGGCTATACGGTTTTCAGCGTATTTCAGCCGGTTTTCTCGGTGTCGCACCGGCGCGCGATTGGCTATCACGCATCGCTGCGCGCGCATGACGAGAACGAAAAGCAGGTGCCGTCGGCCGAAGTCTTCACGCAGGCCGCGCGGCGCGGCGATCTGCTGGAACTCGGGCGCCTCGCCGAATCCTTGCACCTGGGCAACTTCAACGCGTTCGACAGTCACGACGAATGGCTCTTCCTCAGCCTGCATCCCGCCGCGCTGATGGACACGAGCTATGGCGACGCACTGCTCGCGGGCCTTAAGGCGCTCGGTCTGCCGCCGCAGCGCGTGGTGCTCGAAGTGTCCGAGCAGGCGGGCGGCGAAACGACGCGCTTCGCGGAGATCATCGACGCGCTGCGCAAGTCGGGCTTCCTGATCGCGCTCGACGGCTTCGGCGCGAAGCATTCGAACATCGACCGCGTGTGGAACCTGCGGCCCGATATCGTCACGCTCGACCGCTGCATCCTTGCGCAAGCCAGCGAGCACTCGCATATCGAGCGCGTGCTGCCCGGCATCGTGTCGATGCTGCATGAATCGGGGCAACTGGTGCTGATGGGCGGCCTCACGACGGAGCGCGACGCGCTGATCGCACTCGAATGCAATGTCGATTTCGTGCAAGGCACGTTTTTCGCGGCGCCGAGCGTCGAGCCCGTCGCGCGGCAGGCGACCGTGAGCCTGATGGATAAACTCTCGGCGGCACTGCGCGAACGCGTGGCCGCACGCGAGTGCGCGCAATCCGAGCGCCTCGCGCCGTTCGTGACAGCGCTGGAAACCGCTAGCGCACAGCTCGTCGATGGCCAGCCGATGGCCGAGGCGACCGCACCGCTGCTCGAACTGCGCGAAACCGCGCGTTGCTTCCTGCTAGACGGCTCGGGCCGCCAGATCGGCGACAACGTGCTGCCGCAAGGCCGCGCCTCGCAGCGCGCCAAGCGCTTCCGGCCGCTGTTGCATTCGGAAGGCGCGAGTTGGGAGCGCCGTCCGTATTTCATCCAGGCCGTGCGCGCGCCCGGTCAGGTGCATCTGACGCCGCCGTATCTATCGATCAATGAGGCGCACCTGTGCGTGACGGCGTCGATCGCGGCGGAAACCGCACGCGGCATGCAGGTGCTATGCGTCGATATCAACTGGGAAGTGGCCGCGCATCGTAATTGACGCGGCCTGGCTGCTGACGGGCCGCAGCAATTGCAGGACGGCCGCGCGTCCGAACACGCGCGCCGCGCTCGCCAGCCGCAGCGTGCCCGTCACGATGCGCAACGCAACGATGCGCTCGTCCTCGCCGATCGAAATGTCGAGCAGCGCGTCGATTTCGCCGTCGCGCATCAACGCCACGGCTCGCATCCCGTTCATCGTCACCGTCTCCATCTGGTCGCCGCGGCTGCGCATCGACAGCGTGGTCGCTGCCTGTTCCGCCGTCGCGACGGCGTCGACCGGTTCGGCCGCGTCGCTCATGACGCTCGGCACCTCGCAGAAGAGCCGCACCAGCCCCGCGCGATCCTGCGCCTCCATCGCCGCCCGCAGGCGCTCGACAATGCGTGCGTGCGCGGCGGGATCGGCGCGCTTCGCAGGCACGCCTTCGCGCTGCAAGCGCGCCCGCGCGCGATGCACCATCTGCCGGCAATTCGCGGGCGTCTTCGCAAGAACCTTCCCGATTTCCGCGTAGTCGCAATCGAAGGCCTCATGCAGCACGAATGCTGCGCGCTCCTCGGGCTTCAGCCGTTCGAGCAGCAGCATCACGCCATACGACATCTGCACGGCCTGCAAGGCGAGGTCTTCCGCCGACGGCGCGAGGCTTTCGATCCACGGTTCCGGCATCCACCCGCCCGAACGCGTCGCGCGCTCGATCTGCAGATGACGCAGCCGGTCGATCGCGAGATGTGTCGCGATGGTCGTGAGCCATGCGGCCGGCGAGCGCACTTCGCGTGGATCGGCGGCGTGCCACTTGAGCCACGCGTCCTGCACGATGTCTTCCGCTTCCGCCCGGCTGCCGAGCATCCGGTACGCGAGCGCGAAGAGCCTCGCGCGCATCGCCTCGAAATCCGCGGACTTCTCTCTGTTCATTTCCATGCGAGCCGCTCCTGTGGCGTTGGTGGCGTTGATGGCGTTGTCTCCCGGTTGACGGGCCAGCCGCCCGCGATGTGACACGTCGGCGCAAAAATTCTTTTGTCACGTCCTGCCGCGCGTTCGCGTCATGCGACTGGAACCCGCCTTGTGCGGGCCTTTCACGGGTCCTTTCAGTCCATCAGCGAGGAACGCATGCATCGACATTTCCCTTCCCCGTCCGCGTCCGGCTTCAATCTCGTGCCGACCGTCATCGAGCAATCGGGCCGCGGCGAGCGCGCCTACGACATCTATTCGCGCCTGTTGCGCGAGCGGATCGTGTTTCTGGTCGGCCCCGTCAACGACCAGTCGGCGAGCCTGATCGTCGCCCAGTTGCTGTTTCTCGAATCGGAGAACCCTGACAAGGATATTTCTTTTTACATCAACTCGCCGGGCGGCTCGGTCTACGACGGCCTCGCGATCTTCGACACCATGCAGTTCATCAAGCCCGACGTGTCGACGCTCTGCACGGGCTTCGCGGCCAGCATGGGCACCTTCCTGCTCGCGGCGGGCGCGCCCGGCAAGCGCTTTGCGTTGCCGAACGCGCGCATCATGATCCATCAGCCCTCGGGCGGCGGCCAGGGCACGGCGTCGGATGTCGAGATACAGGCGAAGGAAGTGCTGTATCTGCGCGAGCGCCTGAACAGCGTGCTCGCGGAAAGAACGGGCCAGAGCATCGCGCAGATCGAGAAGGACACGGATCGTGACAACTTCATGTCAGCGGACGCGGCGAAAACCTATGGCCTCGTCGACGACGTGCTGACGACGCGCGTGCCCGCTGTTGCCGAAGCGGCGCACGCCGCGACGTAGCGCTTTCTTCTCGCGCTCAACGCAGGCGCGAGGCGAGATACGACGAAACGACCAGCTTGTACTCGTCGACCAGCGCCTTGCGATCTTTCGGTTTCGCGGCCGCGTACAGCGGATTCAGGCTTTTCACGACCTGCAGCGCGACCTCGGCGACGCGAAACGCGTCGTCGTCCGATAACGACGGGCTGTAGCGCTGAAACAGCTCGGCGAACCGGCTGCGCAGGCGGTTGCGCGCCGCCGCGTCGCGCCGGAAGTTCAGCGTCACCGACAGCAGCGGCAGATACGCGGGCCGCGCGCCGATGAAGTCGATCATCAGCGCGAAAAGGCGTTCGACCAGTTCATCGACGCTCCATTCCTGCGCCGCTTCGCCCAGCGCGCTCCATTGCGCGTCCATTTCGTCGCCGTAGCGCGTGCGCAGCGCGAAAACGAGCGCATCCTTGTTCGGAAAGTATTGATAGACGGCACCAATGGACGCGCCCGCGCGTTCGGCGATCGCCGTCATCGTCGCGGCGTCGAAACCGCGCTCCGCGATCACGTCGCCTGCGGCGTCGAGCAGCGCATCGACACGCTTTGCCGCGCGCTCCTGCTGGGGAATGCGCCGCACTTTCGGATTATCTGAGGCGAGACTCATGTTTATCGCTTATCATGACATGAGGGCATCCTCACATATAGGTGACATATGGCGCAAGCGCTTTCCATCGATCCACGCAGCACGGCCATCGTGCTGATCGATCTGCAGCACAGCAACGTGGGGCGGCAACTGGTGCCGCATTCCGCCGCCGATGTCGTCGCGCGTTCCGTGCGCGCCGCCGATGCGCTGCGCGCAGCGGGCGGCACGGTCGTGTTCGTGCGCGTCGATGTCGCGCAACTGCTGTCGCTGCCCGCCGATGCGCCGCTGCGACCGCGCGACGCGCCCGCTCCGCCGCCGCAGGCATCGGACCTGGTGCCCGAGTGCAATATCCAGGCTGGCGATCTCGTGGTGACGAAACGTCAGTGGGGCGCGTTTTACGGCACCGATCTGGAACAGCAATTGCGACGCCGTCACATTCGCACGATGGCGCTGACGGGCATCGCGACGAACTTCGGCGTCGAGTCGACGGCGCGCGCGGCCTTCGACCAGGGCTACGAGCTGATCTTCATCGAAGACGCGATGTCGGGCCTGTCGGGCGACACACATGCGTTTCCCATCGAGCATATCTTCCCGCGCATGGGCTTCGTGCGCTCGACCGAGGAATTCGTCAGCGCCGTTGCCGAAACAGGGGCGTTCGGCGGCGCCTGAGCACGTTGCAGACCGATCGCCGCGCAAAACCTCGATTGACGCCGCGTTGTGTGAGACGATCGAGCCTGCACTTCATTGGAGAAGCATATGGCGTCATCCCAGGATACCGTCAGCATGGCGCTGTTCTGCGATTTCGAGAACGTCGCGCTCGGCGTGCGCGACGCGAAATACGAAAAATTCGACATCAAGCTCGTGCTCGAGCGGTTGCTGTTGAAAGGCAGCATCGTCGTGAAGAAAGCGTACTGCGACTGGGACCGCTACAAGGGCTTCAAGGCCGCGATGCACGAAGCGAACTTCGAGCTGATCGAGATTCCGCACGTGCGGCAATCGGGCAAGAATTCCGCAGACATTCGCCTCGTCGTCGATGCACTCGACCTCTGCTATACGAAATCGCACGTCAATACATTCGTCATCATCAGCGGCGATTCGGATTTTTCGCCGCTGGTGTCGAAGCTGCGCGAAAACGCGAAGCAGGTGATCGGCGTCGGTGTGCAACGCTCGACATCGGACCTGCTCACGGCCAACTGCGACGAGTTCATTTTCTACGACGATCTCGTGCGCGAGAACCAGCGCGCCGCGGCGAAGCGCGACAGCGCCAAGGCCGCGCAGCAGGCGGCGCAACAGGCAACGAAACGCGCATCCGACGGTGAAAAGCGCAAGGAAGACCTGGAAACCCGCAAAACGAAGGCGATCGAACTCGCTGTGCAGACCTTCGATGCACTCGCGTCGGAGCGCGGCGATAGCGGCAAGATCTGGGCATCGGTGCTGAAGAACGCGATCAAGCGCCGTAAGCCCGATTTCAACGAGACGTACTACGGTTTCCGCGCATTCGGCAATCTGCTCGAAGAAGCGCAGTCGCGCGGGCTGCTCGAAGTGGGCCGCGATGAGAAGTCGGGCACGTTCGTGTATCGCAGCGCGTCGTCCGGTGCCGCTGCGCCAGTGGAAATCGCGAGCCCGCGCGAGTCCGCCGATGAATGGGCAGCGATGCCCGCCGCCGCTGAGATCGTCGATCTTGAAGAAGCGGCTGTCACGGCTTCCGTCGAAGAGCTCGTCCCCGCAGACGAAGCGATCGAGGCTGTGCCGCCTGCTCACGCGGACAACGGCAAGAGCGACACGCGCCGCAAGGGACGCGGCACGCGCAAGCCCGCTGCAAAGCGTGCAAGGAAGAAGACGGACCACGCGGAAGCGGCCGATGGCGCAACGGATGCGCCGCCAGCTGCGGATACGCAGCACGTGGCGGAACCGGTCGCGGCATCGGCGGCACACGCGCCTGGGCCCGAAGCGGAACATCCCGCAACGGAGGCACCCGCCGCGAAGAAGAAGCCCTCGCGCAAATCGACGGCGCGCAGCCGCCGTCCGCGCAAAACCGAGTCAGCGAACGACGCGGAGTGAATGAGGCCTCAAGTGAAAAACGCCGCTCGTTCGAGCGGCGTTTTGCTTTGCGGACCTCACAGCACGCGTCACATGTTCGGATAGTTCGGACCGCCGCCGCCTTCGGGCGTGACCCACACGATGTTCTGCGTCGGGTCCTTGATATCGCAGGTCTTGCAGTGCAGGCAGTTCTGCGCGTTGATCTGCAGCCGGTCTTCGCCTTCTCCCGTCCTGATGAACTCGTACACGCCCGCCGGGCAGAAGCGCGCTTCCGGACCGGCGTAGGTTGGCAGATTTAGCATGATTGGAATGCTCGCGTCCTTGAGCATCAAATGCGCAGGCTGATTCTCTTCGTGATTCGTGTTCGAGATGAACACCGAGGAAAGACGATCGAACGTGAGCTTGCCATCTGGCTTCGGATACTCGATTGGCTTGCACTGCGAGGCCGGTTTCAGCATCTCGTGATCCCAGTGCTGGTGATGCAGCGTCCACGGCACGTTGCCGCCCAGCAGCTTCTGTTCGATGCCGACCATCAGCGTGCCGAGATACAGGCCCTTGCTCATCCACTGCTTGAAGTTGCGGGCTTTGTGCAACTCAGTGTGCAGCCATGATGTGCGGAACGACTCAGGATAAGCCGTCAGTTCGTCGCTTTGGCGACCTGCCTGTACGGCGTCGAAGGCGGCGTCGGCGGCGAGCATGCCGGTCTTGATCGCCGCGTGCGAACCCTTGATCCGCGATGCGTTCAGGAAACCCGCGTCGTCGCCGACCAGCGCGCCGCCGGGGAAAGCGAGCTTCGGCAGCGACAGCAAGCCGCCCGCCGTAATCGCCCGTGCGCCGTACGACACGCGCTTGCCGCCTTCGAGGAACGCACGAATCGACGGATGCGTCTTGTAGCGCTGAAATTCCTCGAACGGCGACAGATACGGATTCGAATAACCGAGGCCGACGACAAAACCCACCATCACCTGGTTATTGTCGATGTGATACAGGAACGAGCCGCCGTAGGTCTGCGTATCGAGCGGCCAGCCAGCCGTGTGGATCACCAGACCCGGCTTGTGCTTGGCCGGATCGATTTCCCACAGTTCCTTGATGCCAATACCGTAGACCTGCGGGTCGGCGCCGTCGCGCAGCTTGAACCTGTCCGACAGCTGGCGTCCGAGATGCCCGCGCGCGCCTTCGCAGAACAGCGTGTACTTCGCGTGCAGCTCCATGCCGAGCTGGAAGTTTTCGGTCGGCTCGCCGTCCTTGCCGATGCCGAGATTGCCCGTCGCGACGCCTTTGACGGAGCCGTCGTCGTTGTAAAGCACTTCAGCGGCCGGAAAGCCCGGAAAAATCTCGACGCCCAGCGCTTCGGCCTGCTGCCCGAGCCAGCGCGTAACGTTCGCGAGGCTGATCACGTAGTTGCCGTGATTCTTGAAATTGTCCGGCAGCGCCCAGTTCGGCACCGCTTTCGCGCCCGTTTCGGAGAGAAACAAAAAGCGGTCTTCCGTGACTTCGACGCTCAAAGGTGCGCCCTTGTCTTTCCAGTCGGGGAACAGTTCACCAAGCGCGCGCGGGTCCATCACCGCGCCCGACAGAATGTGCGCGCCAATCTCCGAACCCTTTTCGAGCACGCAGACGCCAATCTCGACGCCTTGCTCCACGGCTCGCTGCTTGAGCCTGATCGCAGCAGCCAGCCCTGCCGGGCCGCCGCCGACGATCACCACGTCGTATTCCATCGACTCGCGCGGACCCGCGAGTGCTTCATTCGGAAGAGTTTCGTTCGACACTGCGTCGCGTCTCCATATCGCTGTTATCGGCTCGGTTCAACACGCGCTGGCCCGACCAGACGCGAGCGTCCCGGGTGGACGCCGCCCGCGTCTTCACGTGCGCCAGCAACGCCCGAAAGTACGCGATCACAGCGGTTCGCATCCCACCTGTTTCGGGTGGTGCCGCCCGAGCGACGGCCGCCGTACTGTGACTGTCAATACGCTGCCGGCCGTCTTTCCCGAACGCGCCGCCAAGCACGACGAATCAAGGAGACAAACATGCTGATCTGGCAAACCTGCGTCCGGGGTCGCTCATGAACCATCCAACCGCCCTGCCGCCGCGCGCGGCCTGGACTCTGGCGCTCATGCTGGCCGGTCTCTACACGGTCAATTTCCTCGACAAGGTCGTGCTCGGCATGGTCGCCGTGCCGCTGATGGCCGAACTGCATCTGTCGCCAGCGGAATTCGGGGTGGTCGCGGGCAGCTTCTTCTGGCTCTTCTCCGTATCGACGATCGTCGTCGGCTTCGCATCCAACCGCATTTCGGCGCGCTGGCTGCTGCTGGCCATGGGCGTGAGCTGGGCCGTGATTCAGGTGCCTCAGGCACTCGCCACCAGCGCGCTCGCCATCCTCGTGTGCCGCGTGATACTCGGCGCCGCCGAAGGCCCCGCGTTCTCGACCTCGGTCCATGCAATCTGCAAGTGGTTCCCCGACCACAAGCGCAGCCTGCCCATCGCCGTCGTTAGCCAGGGCGCCGCGCTCGGGCTGCTGCTCGCCGGTCTGCTGATCCCGCTCGTCACGCGCAAATGGGGATGGCGGATGAATTTCTTCGTGCTCTGCGGTATCGGTCTGGTGTGGAGCATCGCGTGGCTCTATATGTCGCGCGAGCGCGGGCAACGCAACGCGGATACGCAGGCGGCCGCATCCGGAACGGCGCGCGAGGACGGCCACGCGCCCGCCCGCCTTCCCTACCGGACCATCCTCACCGATCCGTCCATTCTGTCGATCTTCCTGCTCGGCTTCGCCGCGTACTGGATGCTCGGCCAGAACCTGACCTGGCTGCCGAGCTACCTCGAAAAAGGACTGGGCTTCGACGGCATCGACGCGGGCCGCTGGTTTGCCGTCGTGATCGGTGTCGCGTCGCCCGTCAATATCGGCCTGAGCTGGCTGTCCGAGCGGATGCTGGCACGCGGCGCGACGACGCGCGTCGCGCGCGCGCAGTTGCTGAGCGTCGTGGCAATGGTCGCGGGCGCTCTGTTCTTCGCCGTATCGGCGCTCGATCTGCCGCCCGTCGGCAAAACGCTGCTGTTCGCGCTCGCCGGCGCGCTGCCGACGCTCTGCTTCCCGCTAGCGCCCGCCCTGCTCGCCGAAGTCGTGCCTGAAAGCCAGCGCGGCGCAGTCGTCGCGATCTACACGGCCCTCGCGAGCCTCGGCGCAGCGGTGGCGCCGGCTGTCATGGGCCGCTTCGTCCAGGGTGCCGGGCACGGGACCAGTCACGCATATGAGAACGGCTTCATGATCGGCGCGGCGCTGTTGTTCATCGCGGCGCTCGCAGCGTTGCGCTGGCTTCATCCCGAGCGCTCGAACCGCGCGCTGAGCCGCCAGCTCGAGCCCGTCTCCGCGTGACGCGATGGCTGCCGCGCAACGCCCTAGCAACGCTTCCCGTTCGAGAGCCCTGGCTCGCACGCGGCGGGGCGCTCAAGAATACCTGCCGCGATTTTGCGCGTCGTCGTGGGTGACGAAAGGCCCGCTCCGAGCCGATGCGAGATGAAACGAACGCGACGCAGCGACCAGAAGACCGCGAGCACCGCCGACAATTTCCCGCCGACTCACCTGCGGCGGCCAACGTTGCCGCCCGCATCGGCTACCCAGCAAGGAGACATCATATGC
The DNA here is from genome assembly GCF_002902945.1 of Paraburkholderia caribensis. Lineage (NCBI taxonomy): Bacteria > Pseudomonadati > Pseudomonadota > Betaproteobacteria > Burkholderiales > Burkholderiaceae > Paraburkholderia > Paraburkholderia caribensis. Next base: position 686,438 of record NZ_CP026101.1, on the reverse strand, counting down.
ACGCAAACGTCCAGGCCGTCAGGCCGGCGCAAAACGAAGCAGCCAGCGAAGTCTGGCCGTTCGAAGTCGAGCGCTGCACGCCCACCATCGGCGCGGAAATCAGCGGCATCGACCTGCGCGAGCCGCTCGACGATGCAACCTGCGCGGCGCTGCGCCGCGCCGTGCTGAAACATAAGGTCATCTTCTTTCGCGACCAGAACATCACGGCCGCGCAACACGTTGCGTTCGCGCGCCGCTTCGGCCAACTGGAGATCCATCCCACGTTTCCGCATCACCCCGATCATCCCGAGCTCGTGATCCTCGGCCGTAACGACGCGAAGCGCGGCCGCGAAAACCTCTATCACAGCGACGTATCGTGGCGCGAAGTGCCTTCGATGGGTTCGATCCTGCGCTGCGTGCAATGCCCCGACGTAGGCGGCGACACGTTGTGGATCAACATGGTCGCGGCCTATGAAAACCTGCCCGACGACGTCAAAGAGTTGGTCCAGAATCTCGCAGCCGCGCATGAATTTTTGCCGCTGTTCGGCATCGTGGTGCCCGAAGACCAGCACGACGAGATGCGCAAGAAGTTTCCGCCGGCCATTCACCCTGTCGTGCGCACGCACCCGGAAACGGGCGAAAAGATCCTCTACGTGAACGAGGCGTTCACGACGCATATCGTGAACTACGGTCATCACACCGTTGCGCGCTATCGCTTCGGCTTCGACTTCAAGCTCGCAGAAATGGAACTGCTCCAGTATCTATACCGCCAGGCGCAGGCGCCGGAGTATCAGGTGCGTCTGCGCTGGAGAGCGAACACGATCGCGTTCTGGGACAACCGCTCGTGCCAGCACTACGCGGTGCAGGACTACTTCCCCGCCGTGCGGCACATGATGCGCGCGACGGTCGTCGGCGATCGCCCGGTTTGAAGCCTTGCAGGGAGAACAACAGATGAAGACACTCAACAGGTTCTATATCGATGGCCGCTGGGTCGAGCCATCCGAACGCGGCAAGGTGATGGACATCGTCAGTCCATCGCTGGAAACGACGATAGGCCAGCTCACGCTTGGCTGCGCGCACGACGCGGATCATGCCGTCGCCGCCGCGCGCGCCGCGTTTCCCGCGTGGTCGGAAAGCTCGCGCGAAACGCGCATTGCGTTGCTCGAACGCATTGCGTTCTGCTATCGCGAGCGGCTCGGGGAGCTCGCGCACGCGGTCTGCGAGGAAATCGGCGCGCCGGCAACGCTGTGCAAAACCTTGCAGGCGCCCATCGGCCTCGCGCATCTGCAGGCCACCATCGACACGCTGCGCCACTTCGAGTTCGAAAGCACGCGCGGCAAGAGCGTGGTGCGGCGCGAAGCGATCGGCGTCGCTGCGTTGATCACGCCATGGAACTGGCCGCTGAACCAGATCGTCGCGAAGGTCGCGCCTGCGCTCGCGGCGGGCTGCACCGTGGTGCTCAAGCCGTCCGAGCTTGCGCCGCTCGACGCCGTGATCTTCGCCGAAATCATGCACGACGCGGACACGCCCGCTGGCGTGTTCAACATGATCTTCGGCGAAGGGCGCGAAGTCGGCGCGCGGCTGTCGTCCCATCCGCATGTCGACATGGTGTCGATCACGGGTTCGACGCGCGCGGGCGTCGAGGTGGCCATCAGTGCGGCGCCGACCGTCAAGCGCGTCGCGCAGGAACTGGGCGGCAAGTCGCCCTTGCTGATTCTCGACGACGCCGATCTGCAAGCCGCCGTGACCACGGGCGTCGCGCAATGCATGGCAAACTCCGGGCAAACTTGCGTCGCACCGACGCGCATGCTCGTGCCGCGCGCGCGTTACGAAGAAGCGGTGACGATCGCCGCTGCTGTCGCGAATGCCATTCCCGTCGGCGATCCGTCCAACGAGGCGACGAAGATGGGCCCGCTCGCAAATCGCGCGCAGTTCGACAAGGTGCAGCGCATGATCGGCTTGGGCATCGAGGAAGGCGCGCGCGTCGCGGCGGGCGGCCCGGGTCGTCCGGCGGGCCTCGAACGCGGCTTTTACACGAAGCCGACCGTGTTCGCCGATGTGCGCAATCAGATGAAGATCGCGCGCGAAGAAATCTTCGGCCCGGTGCTGTGCGTCCTGCCTTATGACGACGAAGCCGATGCGATCGCGATCGCCAACGACAGCGACTATGGCCTTTCCGCCTATGTCGCTTCGAGCGATCTGGAACGCGCGCGGCGCGTCGCCACGAAACTGCGTGCTGGCTCCGTGCGCATCAACGGCGCGATGCTCGACGTCACCGTGCCGTTCGGCGGCTACAAGACCTCGGGTAACGGGCGCGAGTACGGCGCGGAAGGGCTCGCAGAATTTCTGGAGTGCAAGTCGGTGACGGCGTAAGCCGCCTGCACGTCCAGAACAGAACGGGAGATGACGTGATGCGCCATCTCCCGTTTTCGTTTTTTGCGACGCTTTTTACGACGCTTTTACGACGGAACGCGCCGGCCGACGGATCGACCGGCTGTAACGCCGACCTCAGAAGCGGTGCGTCATGCCCGCCACCCCGAGAATCTGCTTCGATCCATCCGCTGCCGAGACACCGGGCCAGCTCATGTTCGCAATGCCGTTGTTCTTCATATAGCCCGCGCGCATGTAGACGCTCGTGCGCTTGGACAGGCTGTGATCCGCGCCGACCTGGATGCCGAGCGTGTTGTCGTGCACGCCGCGCACATTGCGATAGATGCCTGCGACCTCGATCACGTCGGCGGATGTCGCCTGGATGGTCGTGCCCAGTTCCATGATGCTGTACGGATGCACCAGCGACGACAGCGCGCCTACCGGCCCGACGCCGGGCACCGTCACGATCTGGCCGCTGCTGGGCGTCTTGACCTGGTTGTATGCGTAGTTGAACTGCAGGTTGACGATACCGAAGCGGTATCCGAGCGCGCCCGTGTAGTGCGCCGTCGACACGAGGTTGAACGTGCTCGCCGGCAGCGGCAGCCCCGCGGCCGTCTGTCCGAGCGAGACCGCCTCCCGTCCGCCGTGCTGGAACTGGTACGCGAGCGCCGCATACAGCCCGGCGCCCTGATAGGTCAGCGCGATATCGAACATGTTGCCCGTCGTCATCGCGATCGGCTGGGACGTGGTGGCCTGGAACGCGTACATCGCGTAAAGCTTCATGCCCCACATTTCCGGCGACTGATACATGACCGAGTTGCTCTGCCGGCCCGACACGTATTGCGTCGCGAGCGTCGCGCGGTCGCGCACGCCGGCGAGGTCGGCGGCCGCGATCGGCGACAGCACTTCGTTGCCGCGAAACGGATCGGTCGGATAGACGGCCCAGAAGCTCGGCTGATACTGACGGCCGAACGTCAGTTGCCCGTAGTCGTCGTGCTTGAGCCCCACCCACGCCTGCCGGTAGAACAACGCCGTCGAATCCGCAAAGAAGGTGCCATTGTTGGCGTTGAAGCCGTTTTCGACGGTGAACGCCGCCTTTAGCCCGCCGCCCAGATCTTCGACGCCTTTCAAACCGAACTGCGAGCCCGCCGAGCCGCCGCTGCGCTCCGAAAACGAATGGTTGCCGGGCACGTAGGCCGAGCCCGGCCCGCTTTTGGTTCCCGCGCCGCTATTCAGGTACTGGCCGAACACGTCGACCACGCCGTAGAGCGTCACACTCGACTGCGCGGCGGCGCCGCCCGCGGCGAATGCCAGGGTGGCACCCAGCACCCCTTTACTGATGAAACGCATGCACTGTCTCCTCACATTGTCTCCGCATGTTGCGGACATGGTTCTGCACGATCGCGCCGAAGCCGGTTCTCCCGCCTGGCAGACCGAAACGATGGTTCGTTCGCTGGCTTGTCGCTGGCTCATGGTTGCAGGCGCCTGCGGACGTGGCGCCCACCCGAATCGAGTAGGAACGGGAATACCCCGACTGAAACGCCACCACCCAAACGAGGTGGCCGCGTGCGCGATGCGACCGTCTACGCTGAGGCGTCATCCTGTTCGCGGACTTTTCTGGTCCGCTTTTCTTGCCCACCTGCCGGGAGCCCAATCGCCATGAACGATCCAGCCGCGTGCAAACCCACCCGGCGTCTGCTGCACACGCGCCACATCGTCTGCAACGGATACGAGCGCAGCGACGGACTGTTCGACATCGAGGCGCGCCTCACGGACATCAAAACCGACACGGCTGACCTGCTCTACAAGCAGGTCCCCGCCGGCGAGCCGCTCCACGATCTGTGCATCACGCTCACCATCGACGCTGCGGGCCTGATCCGGCGCGCGAGCGCATCGACGGATACGGGCCCTTCGCCGTACTGCGCGCAGATCAACGCGGCCTATGAAAGTCTCGTGGGCGTGCGAATCGCGGCCGGTTTCAGGAAGCAGGTGAAAGAGCGCGTCGGCGGCAAGCACGGCTGCACGCATCTGACGGAGTTGCTCGGCCCGCTTGCGACCACCGCGCTGCAGACGCTGATGGGCGCACGTCCCGGCGCCAGCGACGCCGAAGCGCACATTGCGCAGATGATCGATACCTGCCACGCCTGGCGCGCCGACGGCGAAGTCGTGCGCTTCGTACGCGAACGCCGAAGCGAAGTTTCGGGCAACGGCGGATCGGCTATCGATGTAAAAAAGGCGGCAATCGTCGCACGGTCTCTTTCAGACGTGAAATGATATCGAGCAAAACATTCGCCGATTTATATTGAGATAGGAGACGCGGATCGCGCACTACCGCAACGCTGCGCGACCTCCTATCGGTATCGCCCCGAAGCGGCGCTTGATCTGCACTGCGATAGAATGACCCGTCATTTTTTGTCTTCCCAACGGCCATTACCGATGGCGCGGGAGACACGAGGCGCAGGTCGATATGCCGCAGAATTCCCGCTCTGTTTCCGCTTGCCGACGCGACGCCGGCACCGATGAATCCGGCGTCCACCTCCGCCTGCTTCCCCCGCGCAATGCGGCGCGTGTCGTCGCGCGCGAACGGCTGCTCGCCCAACTGCGCGACGCGCGCCGCATGCGCTGCATCGTCGTTCAGGGACCGGCCGGCTCGGGCAAGACGACGGCTCTCGTCGCCTGGCGCGAAGCGATGCTGCCGCTCGGCTTCGATATCGCGTGGCTGACTTTCACGTCGGACGACGACGATCCCGCCGTCTGCCTCGGCGATCTGGTCAGCAGCCTCAGCCAGGTGAATCCGTCGATCTGCAAGGAAGCCGCGCTGCTCGGCGGACGCGGAATGGACGAAGAAGCCGTCGAGCGCACGGTGATTGCGCTCGTCAACGGCATCGCGCGCCACCCCGCCGAACTCGTGCTCGTACTCGACGATGTGCATCATCTCGCCAACGCGCGCAACCATGAAGCGCTCCAATGGCTGCTCGATTACGCGCCCGCGAACCTGCATATCGTGTTCGCGTCGCGCACCATCCCGCCGCTGTCGTTGGGCAGGTTGCGCGACCAGGGTCTGGTGCTCGAAATCGACATGCGCGATTTGCGCTTCACTGCCCAGGAATCCGAAGCCTTTCTGAAAGCGCAGATCGGCGATATTTCCACGAAGGACGCGCGGCGCCTCCACGAACTCGCCGATGGCTGGGCGGCGGGACTGCAGCTATTCGCCATCCGCGCCAAGCGCAACCGGCAAGCGCCGGGCAACACCGCATCGGCGGACATGCAGGCGCAATTGCACCTTCACGATCCGCGCGCATTCGCCGATTACTTCGAGCGGGAAGTGTTGTCGCGGCTGTCGCCTTCCGAGGTCGAGCTGCTGATCCGCATGTCAGCGTGCGCGCGCATCTGCGGACCGCTGTGCGTCGCGCTGGTGGGGAGCGAGCAGAATCCCGCCGACGTGCTCGCGCTGCTCGCGCGGCTGGAGAGCGACAACCTGTTCGTCGCGCCCGTCGAGTCGCAGGACGCGGCAGTGTGGTACCGGCTCAATCCACTGTTTCGCGAAACGCTGCTCGAACGTTTCGGCGCGCGCAGTGAGCGTTACCAGCGCGACGTGCACCGCGCCGCATGGGCCTGGTTCCGCGCGCACGGCCACGCGGACGAAGCCGTGCGCCATGCGCTGCTGGCGGGCGAACCGGGCGCGGCCGCGGACCTCGTGCTCGCCGTTGCGCGCGAGTTGCAGGTTGGCGGCGAGTTGCGCAAGGTGGTCGCGCTGATCCGCATGCTGCCCGTCGCGGAAATTCAGGCGCGCCTCGGTCTGCGTCTGTGGATGGCGCATCTGCATCTGTACGCACGCGATTTCGCCGCCTGCGAGACGACGGTCGCGAGCCTGCAAGGCGACATCGGCCACGCCGATCCCTCGCTTCAATACCGGCTCACGCTGCTGCAGGCCGCGCTGGCCGTGCAGCGCGACGACACGGACGGCGCGATGTCGATCCTGCCGCGCCTGCTCGACGCGCCGGCCGAGGCGGACGGGCTGATCGTCGGCGCGCGCAACAATATTCTCTCGTGGCTGTACATGCATCGCGGCCAATATGCGGACGCGCGACGCATGCAACTCGACTCGCCGCCCATCCTGTTCGACGATGCGCCGCTTGTCGGCACGAGCGCGGGCACGTTGAACGGACGCTGCTTCGTCGGCTTCAGCTATGCGCTGGAAGGCAAGTTCGTCCAGGCCGAGCGCATCTGCCGCGACGTGCTGTTCGAAGCCGACTCGCGCGGCAGCCCGGCCGCCGAGGCGAGTTGCCTCGCGGCGGCGCTGCTCGGCGAAGTGCTGTACGAATTCAACGAGCCCGACGCGGCGCGCAAGCTGATCGAAGGCCGCGTCGACGTGCTGGAACGCGTATCGGTGCCCGATTCGGTGCTGCGCGTGCATACCGTGCTGGCGTCCGTGCACTGGCTGGCGGGTCATCATCTCGATGCCATGGCCTATCTCGAACGGCTCGACGAATACGCATCCCAGCACGGGCTGCTGCGCCTCGTCGCGCACGGCCTTGCCGAGCAGGTGCGCCATCATCTGTCCATCGATCATTTCGATGCCGCCGAAACCGCGCTCGCACGTCTCGATACGCTTGCCGCGCGGGTTCCGCCCGAGCGCGCGAGTACGCTGACGGCCGTGGCAGCGCTGACGGATCAGGCGCATGCCGACTGGTGCGTCGCGCACGAAGACTTCGAGGCGGCTGCCGTGCGGCTGCAACCGCTGATCGCGCTGTGCGAAGAGCGCGGCTGGCAACGCCATGCGGCGCGCTATGAGATGCAGGCGGCCGTCGTTGCGGCGCGCCTCGGACGCACGGCTGCGATGCATAAATTCGTGTTGTCGGCGTTGCGGCGCGGTCACCGCCTCGGCCTCGTGCGCACGCTGCTCGACGCGGACCGTGGCGCGCTGGACGTGATTCATGCCGTGCTCGACGCGACGCCGGAAGATCCCTTGCTGCGTTTCTACGCGTCGCGGCTGGATGCGGCGCATGAGGCCGCCGGGGCCGGGGCCGGACGGTGCGCCGCGCCTGTCGATGCGCGCGGCAATATGTCGACAGGCGCCGAACTGCTGAGCGAGCGTGAAGCAGAGGTCGTGCACCTGCTCGCGCAGGCGCTGCCGAACAAGAAGATCGCGCGCACGCTCGGTTTGTCGCCGGAAACCGTCAAATGGCATCTGAAGAATATCTACGGCAAGCTCGGCGTATCGAGCCGTGACGAAGCCGTAGCGCGGGTGCGCGACTTCGAGCTGGGACGCGCGTCGGCCGAGACCGTACGCTGACGGCGCAGCACGCGCGACCCGCCACCTGCTTGCGGGCCTTCATCCTTATCGACGCCGCCACCCGGCACGGGTGGTTTTGCACGTAGCGTCTGCCACTACGCTTGGATACAGGTCAGCCGCGCGTCGACACGCCGGCAACCTTCACGACAAAACGCGGATGCGCGGCGCTCATCACGCAGTCCAGCAACCATGTTGCACAAGGCAAGCGTAGGGCGCCAAAGCGCCCCGCCGGCCATCGCTGACATAGGAGACAAGGCGTCATGATGACGGTCACCCCTACTCAACCGGCGGCAGCGTCCTACCGTCCCGTTCGCATTCCCGAGCGGCGCACGGTGGTCGAACGTCGCGCGGACGGCACGCTGATACTGCGTTCGGCCACGCCGCCGCCCGACATCGCCGAAAAAAGCTTCGCGGATTTCATCCCCGCGTGGGCCGCCCAGCGTGGCAACAAACCCGCGTTCCGCGAACGCGACGCGCGCGGCGAGTGGCGTTCACTGAGTTGGGCCGAACTGTGGCGGCAGGTCCAGCTCGTCGGTGCGGCGCTGCTCGAGCTTGGCCTCGATCACGATCAGCCGCTGATGCTCCTGTCGGGCAACTCGATCGAGCAGGCGGTGCTGCTGCTCGCCGCCGAGTATGTCGGCGTGCCCACCGCGCCCGTCTCGCCCGCGTATTCGACCGTCAGCAAGGATTTCGCACGCCTCGCCGGCGTCGCGACACTCGTGCCGCCCGCCGCGCTGTTCGTACAGGACACGGCGCCGTATGAGCGCGCGCTTGCCGCCCTCAGCTCGGCTACGACGACCGTTATCACGGTTCGGGGCGTGCGCCCCGGCGTGATCGCCTGGGCAGACCTGATCGACGAAGATCTCACGCCGCTACAGATCGCCAAGGTCGCAGCCGCGCACGCGTCGATCCGCGCCGACGACACCGCCCGCGTGCTGTTCACTTCCGGTTCGACAGGCACGCCCAAAGGCGTCGCGCTGACGTACGGCAACTTCCGCGCGGTCGCCGCCTACTATGCCGACAACCTCGGCTGGCTGCGCGAGACCGAGCCCGTGTTTCTCGACTGGCTGCCGTGGCACCACGGGCTCGGCGGCGTGTTGAACCTCGGGCGTTCGATCCAGTTCGGCGCGGCCCATCATATCGACGACGGCCGGCCGCTGCCCGGCATGATCGAACGCACGGTGCGCAATCTGCGCGACGTGTCGCCCACTATCTTCACGAGCGTGCCGTCCGCGTGGACCGTGCTCGCAGGCGAACTCGAACGCGACCCGGCGCTTGCGCGCAAGCTGTTCGCGAATGTGCATTTCTTTGGCTACGGCGGCGCGAGCCTGCCCCGCGATATATGGGAGCGCATCCAGCGCGTCGCGGAGCAGACCATCGGGCAGCGTATCGCGTTCTGCACGGGCCTCGCCTGTACCGAAACGAGCGGCATGGGCACCTACTGCGGCCGCGCGAATGCGGAAAACGGCAATATCGGCACGCCCGTCCCTGGCGCCGAGGTGAAGCTCGTACCGCTCGAAGGCGACGACGCGCGCTACGAGATCCGCATGCGCGGACCGCACGTGTTCGGCGGCTATATCGCGCATCCGGAACTGACGGCGGCCGCCTTCGACGACGACGGCTTCTTCCGTCTCGGCGACGCCGTGCGTCTCGTGAATACCGACGATCCGTCGCAAGGCATGATGTTCGCCGGCCGCGTCGTCGAAGACTTCAAGCTGACCAACGGCACATGGGTGCGTACGGGCGCCGTCCGGCTCGCGCTGCTGGAGCGCTGCTCGCCGCTGCTGACGGATGCCGTGATCTGCGGACACGATCACGATTATCTCGCCGCGCTCGCCTGGCCCAATGTCGCCGCGTGCAGGAAGCTCGCGCCGGAACTCGCGACACTCGATGTCGCGGCGCTCGTGCAGCACCCCATCGTCGTCGACGCGCTGAGCGAGTGTCTGCGCGCGCAGGCAAGCAGCGGCTCGAGTCTGCGCATCGAGCGCGTGATGCTGATGGCCGAGCCGCCGTCCATCGACGCCAATGAGATCGCCGACAAGGGCTACGTCAACCAGTCGGTGACGCGCGCGCGACGCGCGCATTTCGTCGAACAGCTTTTTCAGACTCCGTCCGCCGGGCACATCGCCAGCGCGCAGTAACGATCCGCAAAAGGCCTACGCCTTCATTCGAACAGGAATATTTAGTCATGCAAATTACCAGAACCGTCTTCCGCGACGATCACGAAATGCTGCGCACCAGCGCGCGGCGCTTTCTCGAACGCGAATGCGTGCCGAAGCAGGCCGAGTGGGACAAGGCGGGCAAAGTCGACCGCGAAACGTGGCTCAAGGCGGGCCGCGAAGGTCTGCTGTGCCTCACCTTGCCGACGGAGTACGGCGGCGGCGGCGGCGACTTCGGCCACGCGGCCGTGCTCAATGAAGAGATCAACCGCTCGGGTGTCAGCGGCCTGGGCTTTTCGGTGCACTCCGACATCATCGCGCCGTATATCGCGCGGCTCGGCAATGAAGAACAGAAAGAACGCTGGCTGCCGAAAGTCTGCTCCGGCGAAGCCATTCTCGCGATCGGCATGACCGAGCCGGGCACGGGCAGCGACCTGAAAGCGATTCGCACGACGGCGATCCGCGACGGCGACGAGTACGTGATCAACGGCAGCAAGACTTTCATCAGCAACGGGCTGAATGCCGATCTCATCATCATGGTCTGCAAGACCGATCCGAACGCGGGCTCGAAGGGCGTGAGCCTGATCGTCGTCGAAGCGGACCGCGACGGCTTCCGGCGCGGCCGCAAGCTCGACAAGGTCGGCCAGCATGCGCAGGACACGGCAGAACTGTTCTTCGACAACGTGCGCGTGCCCGTGTCGAACCGTCTCGGCGAGGAAGGCAAGGGCTTCGCGTACCTGATGGCCGAACTGCCGCAAGAGCGTCTGTCCATTGCAATCGGCGCGGCTGCCAAGCTGGAAGTCTGTCTCGATCACACGATCAACTACGTGAAGGATCGCCGCGCGTTCAATCAGACCGTGTGGGACTTCCAGAACACCAAGTTCAAGCTGGCCGACATCAAGGCGCAGGCCTCGGCCGTGCGTCTGCTCGTCGACCACTATCTCGCGGAACACGTGCGCCGCCGCCTGACGCTCGAAGAAGCCGCGATCGCCAAGCTGTTCGCCACGGAAACGCTCGGCAAGGCGCTCGACGACATGGTGCAGCTGCACGGCGGCTACGGCTACATGCTCGAGTACCCCGTCGCCCGCGCGTTCGCCGATGCGCGCGTGATGCGTATCTATGGCGGCACGAGCGAGGTCATGCGCGACCTCATCTCCCGCAAGCTGTGATCCCACACGTCAATCGAACATCCATTCAGAAGGAGCAGTGACATGACTCGCAATGTCTTCGTCGCCGGTGTCGGCATGATTCCGTTCAAAAAGCCGGGCACCAGCGATACCTATGACGTGATGGGCGCGAACGCGGTGCGCGATGCGCTCGCCGATGCAGGTATCGGTTATGGCGACGTGCAGCAGGCCTACGCCGGTTACGTGTACGGCGATTCGACCTCCGGTCAGAAAGCGCTCTATCACGTCGGCATGACGGGCATTCCCGTCATCAACGTGAACAACAACTGCGCGACGGGCTCGTCGGCGCTGTTTCTCGCACGCCAGGCCGTCGCGAGCGGCGCGGTCGATTGCGCGCTCGCCGTTGGCTTCGAGTACATGGGGCCGGGCGCGCTCAAGTCCGTGTGGACCGATCGCGCCAGCGCGCTCGAACGCGCGCTCGACATGACGGATCAACTGGTCGGCCGCCCCGAAGGGCTGAGCAACGCGATTCGCCAGTTCGCGGGCGCCGGCATGGCGCACATGAAGAAGTACGGCACGAAGCTCGAAACGTTCGCGAAGATTCGCGCGAAGGCGAGCCAGCACGCGGCGCGTAATCCGTTCGCCGTGTTCCGCAACGTCGTGTCGACGGAAGACGTGCTGGCCTCGCCGATGCTGTGGGACGGCGTGCTGACGCGTCTGATGGCCTGTCCGCCGACCTGCGGCGCGGCTGCCGCGATCATCGTTTCCGAAGAATTCGCGCGCAAGCGCGGGCTGCATACCGACGTGACGATCGCGGGCCAGGCGCTCACCACGGATCTGCCGAGCACGTATGAGGCGCGCGACATGATCCGCGTGGTCGGTTTCGACATGACGCGCGACGCCGCGAAGAGCGCGTATGAGCAGGCGGGCATCGGCCCGCAAGACATCGACGTGATCGAACTGCACGACTGCTTCGCGCAGAACGAGCTGCTGACGTACGAAGGGCTCGGCCTGTGCGCGGAAGGCGACGGCGCGAAGCTCGTCAACGACGACGACAACACGTATGGCGGCAAATGGGTGGTCAATCCGTCGGGTGGTCTGCTGTCGAAGGGACATCCGTTGGGCGCGACAGGTCTTGCACAGTGTTTCGAGCTCACGCAGCAGTTGCGCGGCAAGGCGGATGCGCGCCAGGTCGAAGGCGCGCGGGTCGCGCTCGCGCACAACGTCGGGCTGGGCGGCGCGTGCGTCGTGACCGTCTACAAGGCGGCGCGCTGAGACCGCTTGAAGCGGCCGCCTTCACGGAGCATTCGACATGATCGACAAAAAATTTATCGGCAAGGTGTTGCCGCCGTTTTGCGCAGTCGCCGAAGCAGGTCAGTTGCGCCTCTTCGCAAAGGCGACGGGCGAGACCAATCCCGTGTATCTGGACGAATCGGCGGCGCGCGACCTGGGGCATCCCGCCCTGCCGTTGCCGCCTACGTTTCTGTTCTCGCTGGAGTTTCAGCAGCCGGATACGAGTTGGCGCGACGAGCTGGGTATCCAGATGTCGCGCGTCCTGCACGGCGAGCAGTCGTTCACGTACCACCGCCTTGCGCATGCGGGCGATGTGCTGCGCTTCGAAAGCCGCATCGCCGACATCTACGACAAAAAGAACGGCGCGCTCGAATTCGTCGTGCGCGAAACACGCGTGACGAACCAGCAAGGCGAGCATGTCGCCGATCTGCGCAGCGTGCTCGTGCAACGCAACGGCTAACGGAGAACGCCTATGAACAGCCGGAAATTCGACGACGTGAAGATCGGCGACACGCTGCCGCCGCTGACGCTCGAACCCGTCAACCGCACGACGCTTGCGCTCTTCGCGGGCGCGTCGGGCGATCACAACCGCGTGCATATCGATACCGACTACGCCCGCAAGGCGGGCATGCCCGACGTATTTGCGCACGGGATGCTGTCGATGGCTTATCTCGGCCGGCTGCTGACGCGCTGGGTCGATCAGCGGCAGTTGCGCGAGTTCGGTGTGCGCTTTGTCGGCATCACGCATCTGGGGCATCAGGTGACCTGCACGGGCCGCGTCGTCGACAAATTCGAAGCCGACGGCGAAGGGCGCGTGAAGCTGGAGATTCAGACGGCCAATCAATACGGCGAGCCGCGCGTAGTCGGTGAGGCCGTAATCGCGCTTTGATGCGGCGCTTTATGCAGCGCTTTGATGCAGCGCTTTGAGCAGCACTCGGACCCGCGCTTCGACGCGATCCGACCTACACAGGAGAACAGCAAATGGGAAAGCTTGACGGCAAGGTTGCCCTCGTCACGGGCTCGGGACGCGGCATCGGTCGCGCAATCGTCGAGAAGTTCGCGAACGAAGGCGCGCGCATCGTGGTCAACGACCTCGACGCCGATCCGGCGCACGAAACGGTCGAAGCCTTGAAGAAGATGGGCGTGGAAGCCGTAGCCTGCGTTGGCAACGTGACCGCGCCGGATTTCGCGGATCGCTTCGTCGGCACCGCGCTGAAGGCATTCAAGGGTATCGACATCATCGTCAACAACGCAGGCTATACGTGGGACGACGTGATCCAGAAGATGAGCGACGAGCAGTGGTACGCGATCATCGACTGTCATATGACGGCGCCGTTTCGCATCCTGCGCGCCGCGTATCCGCATGTGAAAGCGCTGCACGCCGCCGACAAGGAAGCGGGCCGCGAGGTGTATCGCAAGATCGTGAACATTTCGTCGGTGTCCGCACTGAACGGCAATGCTGGCCAGATGAACTATTCGTCGGCGAAAGCGGGCGTGATCGGCATGACGCGGGCATTGGCGCGCGAATGGGGGCGTTTCAACGTCAACGTCAACTGCGTGGCGTTCGGTCTGATCCACACGCGGATGACTTCGGCGGATGCGCATGCGGGCGCAACGGTCAATATCGACGGCCGCGATATTCGCGTGGGACTGAATCCCGACATGCTGAAGTCGCACGCGCAGCGCAATCCCCTCGGACGCGGCGGTACGCCGGAAGAAGCGGCTGGCGGCGTGTATCTGTTCTGTTCGCCCGAGTCCAATTACATCACGGGGCAAACCATCGCTGTGGCGGGAAATCTGCAGTAGCTGTGTTGCGTGGAAGCCCGGCCGTTCACCGGAACCGGCCGGGCTTTTTGAGGGCGTCTCCGTTGTGGAGACGCCTTTTTTTATTGCTTCGCTCCGTGAGCAGCCAGCGACGCGACAGCCGCCGCCGGCAACGCCTTTAGATCGACGAAACCAGCTTCGGCACCGCATCGAATAGATCGGCTTCGAGACCGTAGTCAGCGATGCTGAAAATCGGCGCTTCCGGGTCCTTGTTGATCGCGACGATCACCTTCGAGTCCTTCATCCCCGCCAGATGCTGGATCGCACCCGAGATGCCACAGGCGATATACAACTGCGGCGCGACGATCTTGCCCGTCTGTCCGACCTGCCAGTCATTCGGCGCGAAACCTGCATCCACCGCAGCGCGGCTCGCGCCGAGCGCGGCGCCCAGCCGGTCGGCGAGCGGCGTCAGCACTTCGTCGAAGCGCTCGCTGCTGCCGAGCGCACGGCCGCCGCTCACTACGATCTGCGCATCCGCGAGTTCGGGCCGCTCGCTCTTCGCCACCTGCCGCTCGACGAACGTCGAAAGGCCAGCGTCGCTCACGGCATCGATGGCTTCGATCTGCGCGCTGCCGCCTTGCGGCGACGCCGCGTCGAAGCTCGTCACGCGCACGGTCAAGACCTTGATGGCGTCGCCGGAGCGCACGGTCACGAGCGCATTGCCCGCGTAGATCGGGCGCTCGAACGTATCAGCGCTCACCACGCGCACGATGTCCGAAATCTGCGCGACGTCGAGTAGCGCCGCGACACGCGGCGCGACGCTCTTGCCCATACTCGTCGCAGGAAACAGGATGTGGCTGTAGCGCGCGGCGACGTGCATCACCTGCGCGCCCAGGTTCTCGGCGAGACCGTGGGCGAGTTGCGTTGCGTCAGCGACCAGCACGCGCGATACACCCTCGATGCGCGCCGCCGCGTTTGCCGCGTCCTGCACGCTGTGTCCCGCGACCAGCACATGCACGTCGGCGCCGCATTGCAGCGCGGCCGTCACGGTGCACAGCGTGGCGCTTCTGATCGATGCGTTGTCATGCTCGGCAACCACCAGCACGCTAGTACGTTCAGTCATATTTGTCTCCTCACAGTACCTTGGCTTCCGTTTTCAACTTCGCGACGAGCGCGGCGACGTCGGGCACTTTCACGCCCGCACCGCGTTGCGGCGGCTCGGCGGTCTTCAGCACCGTCAGCCGCGGCGCGATATCGATGCCGAGTTGTTCGGGCGTCGTCGTATCGAGCGGCTTCTTCTTCGCCTTCATGATGTTCGGCAACGTGGCGTAGCGGGGCTCGTTGAGTCGCAAGTCGGAGGTGACGACAGCGGGCAGCGCGAGACGCACGGTTTCCAGTCCCCCGTCGATCTCGCGCGTCACGATCGCGAACGAACCGGCGATCTCGAGCTTGCTTGCGCACGTTGCCTGTGGCAGGCCCGCAAGCGCAGCGAGCATTTGCCCCGTCTGGTTGCAATCGTTGTCGATTGCCTGCTTGCCGAACAACACGAGTTGCGGCTTTTCCCTGTCGACCAGCGCATTGAGCAGCTTCGCGACGGCGAGCGGTTCGAGTTCGGCATCCGTTTCGACGAGAATCCCGCGATCCGCGCCGATCGCCATTGCGGTGCGCAGCGTCTCCTGACACGCAGCCACGCCGCACGACACAGCGACGACCTCGCTCACGATGCCCCGCTCTTTCAGGCGGACGGCTTCTTCGACGGCGATTTCGTCGAACGGATTGATGCTCATCTTCACGTTGGCGAGATCGACGCCCGAACTGTCGGACTTCACACGCACTTTCACGTTGAAGTCCACCACGCGCTTGACCGCGACGAGTGCTTTCATCTGTTGTCTCCTGTCGTTCGATTAACCTGCCGATGCGTCAGACTCGAAACCGAGCCCGCAAGCCGCCATCCGTTCGATAGCGGCGGCGTCGAAGCCCCAGTCGCGCAAGGCGCGCAAGCCGCCCTGCCCGCGCTGCGGCGCGGGTCTGTCGATGCGCGACGGGGTGGCCGAAAAGCGCGGCGCAGGTGCGGGCTGCACGACGCCCGCCACTTCGACGAAGCTGCCGCGCGCACGATGCTGCGGGTGATCGGGCGCCTCGGAAAAGCCGAGCACGGGCGCGACGCATGCGTCGCTGCCATCGAATGCCGCGCACCATTCGTCGCGCGTGCGTGCAGCGAATGCCGCGGCGAAGGCTTCGCGCAGAACCGGCCAGCCGCTGCGATCGTGCTGCTTTGGAAGGCCGGCATCCGCGAGGCCGAGCTTGTCGAGCAGTTGCGCGTAGAAACGCGCTTCGACTGCGCCGACGGCCATGTAGTGGCCGTCGCGCGTGCGATAGCTGTCGTACCACGGCGTGCCGCCGTCGAGCAGATTGCTCGCGCGTTGCTCGCGCCAGTTGCCCGACGCGAGCAAGCCCCAGATCACCGCGCCGAGCTGCGCCGCGCCTTCCGTCATTGCCGCATCGACGACCTGGCCCGATCCGCCGCGCTGCACGCCGAGCAACGCCGACACGACGCCGAGCGCGAGCAGCATGCCGCCTCCGCCGTAATCGCCGACCAGATTCAGCGGCACGACGGGTGCGCCATCAGCCGGTCCGATGCCGGACAACACACCGGACAGCGCGATGTAGTTCAGATCGTGGCCGGCGCGCGCCGCGAGCGGGCCTGTTTGACCCCAGCCCGTCATGCGTCCATAGACGAGCTTCGGATTGCGCGCGAGGGCCTCGTCCGGGCCGAGTCCGAGCCGCTCCATCGTGCCGGGCCGATAGCCTTCGATCACGACATCAGCCCGCGCCATCAGATCGAGCGCCGCTGCCGCCGATGCAGGCTGCTTCAGATCGAGCGTGACCGAGCGGCGCCCGCGGCCTGTGACGTCGATGCGCTTGCCGTTGGTTTTTGGCCCGAGATCGTCGGGCGCAGCAGGCCTGTCGATGCGCAGCACGTCCGCGCCCATATCGGCGAGCAGCATCGCGCCGAAGGGCCCGGGACCGATCGCCTCGAATTCCAGCACTCTGATTCCGTTCAAAACGCCCATCGTCCATCTGTCTCCATGGAAATGCGGCCCGGCGACGGGTGCCGGCCGGGCCTTGCTGTCGATTTGTGAGTGTCGGGGCGGCAGAGTGCCCCTTGATCGTAGTAGGCCCTAGCGGGCAGCGGACAGGACCACCCCGAACGGGTGGCGAAGGGAGTGCGCGCTTTGCGAGCATTGCCGCAATTCATTAATTAATTCGGATGGCGAATTAATCGAAACCAAAAAGAAAAAGCCCTCACAAGTGAGGGCCTTTCTTTCATTCGCTCTACGCTTGCCGGTTTTTCAAACGCTTACCGGATTACGCAAAGACTTACGCGAAGTTCTTTTCCGCGAAGTCCCAGTTCACGATGTTCCAGAATGCTTCGACGAACTTCGGACGCGCATTGCGGTAGTCGATGTAGTACGCGTGTTCCCACACGTCGATCGTGAGGAGCGCCTTTGCGTCCGTGGTCAGCGGCGTCGCGGCGTTGCTCGTCGACACCAGATCCAGCGAACCGTCTGCCTTCTTCACGAGCCATGCCCAGCCCGAGCCGAACGTGCCGACTGCCGTCTTCGTGAATTCTTCCTTGAATTTGTCGAAGGAGCCCCACTTCGCGTTGATCGCTTCCGCGACCTTGCCCTTCGGCGCGCCACCACCTTGCGGCGACAGGCTGTTCCAGAAGAACGTGTGATTCCAGATCTGCGCGGAGTTGTTGAAGATACCGCCCGACGACTTCTTGACGATCTCTTCCAGCGGCAGGTTCTCGAACTCAGTGCCCTTGATCAGATTGTTCAGGTTGGTCACATAGGTCTGATGGTGCTTGCCGTAGTGAAACTCAAGCGTCTCTTCCGACATGTGCGGAGCGAGCGCGTTCTTCGCGAACGGCAGCGGCGGGAGCGTATGTTCCATGGTGCTATTCCTTTGTATCTGTTTATGGGGAGTCTGCGGATAACGCTGTGGGAGCACTCGATTGTAGGCGACTTGGAATAACCCCGCAAACGCAAGCCCTTTATGGTCTGCATTGCGAAAACGCGCTGCGCGGGCAGCGTAATTAATGCTCGCGCAGCGGCCTTTCACCTGTCGTATGAAGGTCAAAACTACTGTGCCCAACGGTGCTTCAGAACACGATTAAAAGCCATCCGTAAGACGCGGCTGAACATCCGACAGCGCGATATCCGCCGAGCCTTCAGCGAGGTGAACGGTCATGCGGCGGCCCGGTTTCAGTGCCGATGGCGCGCGCACTGCGCGGCCGTTTTGCGCATCGAGCAAGGCTGCGTAGCCGCGTTCGAGCGTGCGTTGCGGGCTCAGCACTTCGAGCCGCGCGGCAAGCGTTTCCACGCGCGCAATGTGTCTTTCATGTTGACGCAACAATGCGCGCTCGAGCCGCTCGGCAAGGCCGCTCACTTGCGAACGATGCAGCGAGAGATCGGGACGCCAGCGCTGCCAGCGCATCTGCACGAGCGCGAAACGACCACGCGCATCGCGCACGGGCCGCGCCCCCGCCGACGCGAGCCGCACGCTCAGCTGCTGCAAATGCGTGCGTTGCCGCGCGAGCCTTTCGGCCGGCGACACGAGACGCCGCGCGAGCCAGTCGAGCTGCTGCGCGCGCCGCTCCATCATGCGGCCGAAGCCGCGCGCAAGTGTGGCGTGACGATGATCGAGCTCGCGCAGCAGCAGCACGCGTTGCGGGCTGACGAGTTCGGCGGCGCCCGTGGGCGTGGGCGCGCGGACGTCGGCGGCGAAGTCGGCGATCGTGAAGTCGGTTTCGTGACCGACACCGCTCACGACGGGCACCTCGCTCGCCGCAATCGCACGAGCCAGCACTTCTTCGTTGAAAGCCCACAGGTCTTCGATCGAGCCGCCGCCGCGGCACACGATCAGCACGTCCACTTCACCGCGCCGGCTCGCCATCTCGACCATCGCGGCCAGCTTCGCGCTGACGCCCGCGCCCTGCACGGGCGCCGGATAGACGATCACGGGAATGTGCGGCGCGCGGCGCGCCAGGGTGGTCAGCACGTCGCGCAACGCGGCCGCCTGCAACGACGTGACAATGCCGATCGCGCGTGGATGCGCGGGCAGCGCGCGCTTGCGTTCCGCGTCGAACAGACCTTCCGCTTCGAGTTGCGCCTTCAGCCGCAGGAACGCTTCGTACAGACGACCCTGCCCCGTACGGCGCACGGCCTCGACATTCAGTTGCAGTTCGCCGCGCGGCTCGTACATCGTGACGAGCGCGCGCACTTCGATCTTGTCGCCTTCGCGCGGCGTGAACTCCGCGTATTGCGCGCGGCCGCGGAACATCACGCAGCGCATCTGCGCCTGCGCGTCCTTGATCGAGAAGTACCAGTGCCCGCTCGCGGCGCGCGTGAAGTTGGACACTTCGCCCGACACCCAGACGAGCGGGAACGAGCGTTCGAGCATCGTGCCGATCGCGCGGTTGAGTACCGAGACGGGAACGACGGCATCGCCGCCCGCGCCGGCGGACGACGAGAAAGGACTTTCGGAATTCATGCGAGGAATGGTTTAAACAGGCCGGACAGACGATAGACCGATCGGCCAGCCAGGTCCAGCGCGTTCTAAACCTCTTTCGCCGGATTGTTAAAAGTGTCCACATGTCGGGAGGGCCATCGAGAGCGCACTCAAAAGCGCCCCCAGAGCCCACTTAATACCATTTAACTCGTTGATTTTTATCATATTTTTACTTCTTAAAAGTTCCCATCTACCGAGCCGATGCTTGCGCGACGGCCCTCCCGACAAATTGCAAGGCACGTTCTCCACAAAGTTATCCACAGGCTATGGATAAAGCATTGGTCGTGCGAGATCGATGTGGGGTGGCCTTTCCGACTTGCAGCTAACGCCGCTCGCGCGCTAGAGTGCCGGGTTCTGGCGGAATCTGTCGGACGCGGCGAGCGCGCCTGCGCGAATGGATTTCGCCGTCGCGCTCATGCTGCTGACGGCCGTCGTCGTCCGCGTTCCATGGTTTCCCGTCGTTCCCCTGATCTTTCAACCGTCGGTGCGCAACCGACCGCCCGGAGATGCCTGCTGATGCTCGCCCTGTCCGTCCTGTCTGACGCACCGCGCACGCCGGCCGCCCGCCGATGAGCGAATTAGCTTCCCGTATCGAAGCGCGCATCGCGCGCGAGTGGCAGCAGCGCGGTCCGCTCGCGTGGGCGATGACGCCGTTCGCCTGCGTGTTCGGCGCGGTTGCGCTCGCGCGCCGCTCGGCGTTCAGGCTCGGCTGGCTGAAGTCGGTGCGTGTCCGCGTGCCCGTCGTGGTGGTCGGGAACGTGACGGTCGGCGGCACGGGCAAGACGCCGACGGTGATCGCGCTCGTACAGGCGCTGCGCAGCGCGGGCTTCACGCCGGGCGTGGTGTCGCGCGGCTACGGCGCGAAGATCACGCTGCCGACGCTGGTCACGCCGACGTCGAAGGCATCGCAGGCGGGCGACGAGCCGCTCCTGATCGCGCGCCGCACGGGTGCCCCCGTGTTCGTCTGCCCCGATCGCGTCGCCGCCGCGGAGGCGCTGTGCAAGGCGCATCGCAACGTCGACGTGATCGTCAGCGACGACGGCTTGCAGCACTACCGTCTGGAGCGCGACGCGGAGATCGTCGTGTTCGATCACCGGCTGGGCGGCAACGGCTTCCTGCTGCCCGCCGGTCCGTTGCGCGAGCCGCTGTCGCGCGAGCGCGACGCGACCCTGATCAACAATCCGTATGAACGCGCGCTGCCGCCCTGGCCGAATACCTTCTCGCTGGAACTCGCGCCCGGCGATGCGTGGCATCTCGACAATCCGCGCCTGCGCCGCCCGCTGGCGCAGTTTGCCGGCGAGCGCGTGCTTGCGGCGGCGGGCATCGGCGCGCCCGAGCGTTTCTTCGCGACGCTGCGCGCAGCGGGCCTTTCGCCGCAGACGCGCGCCCTGCCCGATCATTACGCGTTCAGCACGAATCCGTTCGTCGACGTCGACGCCGACGCGATCCTGATCACTGAAAAGGATGCGGTAAAATTAGGGTCCTGGCACGATGCGCGGCTCTGGGTCGTCCCCGTCGAAGCCACGCTCGATCATCGCCTCATTGCACTCGTTGTGGAGAAAGTCCGTGGACGCTCGCCTGCTTGAAATTCTCGTTTGCCCGATCTGCAAGGGCCCGCTCAGCTACGACCGCGCCGCGCAGGAGCTGATCTGCAACGCAGACAAGCTCGCCTATCCGATCCGCGACGGCATTCCCGTGATGCTGGTCGACGAAGCGCGGCAAACGGTCGAAGGCACGCCCGTCGATCTCAACCCGGGTTCCGTCGCCTGAGCGCCGCAGCGTGTACGCGGTGCGTCGAGCCGCGCGCTGCACGCCGCCACTGAACACCTACCCCGCGCCGCCGATCAGGCGGCGCGTCTTTCTCGGCCCGCACAAGGCCTGACGTCACGCTTCCGATGAACGACACCCTGCACACTCCGCCCTTCATCGCCGTCGTCCCGGCGCGCCTCGCGTCGACGCGCCTGCCGAACAAGCCGCTGGCCGATATCGGCGGCAAGCCGATGGTGGTGCGCGTCGCGGAACGCGCGCTCGAGTCCGGCGCGCAGCAGGTGCTGGTCGCGACCGACGCGCAATCGGTATTCGACGTCGCGCGCGCGCATGGCATCGACGCGATGATGACGCGCGCCGATCATCCGTCGGGCACGGACCGTCTCGCGGAAGTGGCGGCGCACTATGGCTGGAGCGACGACACGATCGTCGTCAACGTGCAGGGCGACGAGCCGCTGATCGATCCGGCGCTGGTGCGCGGCGTAGCGTCGCACCTCGCTTCGACGCAAGGCTGCGCGATCGCGACGGCTGCGCATCCGATCCACGAGCCCGCGGACGTGTTCAATCCGAACGTCGTCAAGGTCGTGCTCGATGCACGCGGCGTCGCGCTGTACTTCTCGCGCGCGCCGATTCCATGGGCGCGCGACGCCTACCAGCCGCATTGGCCAAATGTCGCGCGGATGCCCGCTCCGCCTGCACCCGCTGCCGTGTACCGGCATATCGGGCTGTATGCGTATCGCGCGAAGTTCCTCCGTACTTACCCGAGTCTGTCGATCTCGCCGATCGAGCAGGCCGAAGCGCTCGAGCAACTGCGGGCGATGTGGCACGGCGAGCGTATCGCGGTGCTCGTCACGCATGACGCGCCGCTGCCGGGCGTCGACACGCCTGACGATCTGGCCCGTGTACAGGCGTTTTTCGGGTCGTCGGCGTAAGAAGCCATGGCATAATCGATCGTTCGCGCGATTCACCCGATATCGATGCGCGTTGATCGATATCACTATTCGCCCGTTTTTTATCCGCCTGTTTTGCCGTTTGCTTCGCAGCGCCCTTCATTGCGTGCAGCGCGAAGCCGGCAGCGAAAAGCTGCCCGGCCATCACAGCGGCAACGAAGAATCAAGAGCGTCGGCCGCGGCATCCACTGACTCGCGGCGCGCCACACAGAATTGACATAGATCTGGAGATATCAAATGCGTTTGATCCTGTTGGGCGCACCTGGCGCGGGCAAGGGCACCCAAGCCAACTTCATCAAGGAAAAGTTCGGCATTCCGCAAATTTCGACGGGCGACATGCTGCGCGCCGCCGTCAAGGCAGGCACGCCGCTTGGCATCGAAGCGAAGCGCTACATGGATGCGGGCGAACTCGTCACGGATGAACTCATCATCAATCTCGTGAAGGAACGTCTGCAAGACTGCGATTGCGAGAACGGTTATCTGTTCGACGGCTTCCCGCGCACCATTCCACAAGCGGAAGCGATGAAGAACGCGGGCGTGGCCATCGACTACGTGCTGGAGATCGACGTGCCGTTCGACGAGATCATTACGCGCATGAGCGGGCGCCGCATGCACCCGGCGTCGGGCCGCACGTATCACGTGAAGTTCAATCCGCCGAAGGTCGAAGGTGTCGACGACGTGACGGGTGAGCCGCTGATCCAGCGGGACGACGACAAGGAAGAGACGGTGAAGAAGCGCCTCGACGTGTACGTTGCTCAGACCAAGCCGCTGATCGAGTACTACAACAACTGGGCGCAGAAAGGCGATCCGTCGTCGCCGCTCAAGGCGCCGCAATATCGGCGTATCTCGGGCTTGGGTTCCGTCGATGAAATTCGTGCGCGTGTGTTTGAGGCGCTGAAGTAAGTTTTTTTGTCTTGCGACGGTGGGGTGGGTTGCCGGTGTTTGCGCTGGCATCCGCGATGCGTTAGCTCACTTCACGCGTTGCCCCTGTGCGGGGCGGCACCTGCTCTTTGGTTGTCGGCGACGCCGGATTGTTTGCTCTTGTTTGCGCTGGCATCCGCGTGTTGTTAGCGTGCTTCACGCGTCGCCCCTGTGCGGGGCGGCACCTACTTTTCTTTGCCGCCGCAAAGAAAAGTAGGCAAAAGAAAGCGGCTCACACCGCCAGTTCTAGTTCTTGCCTGAGGGCCCCCACAGGGTCTTACGCTTCACACGGCAACTTGCTTGTTCATGCCCGTTGCCAGCGCTCTGAATGTGCGCCTCACCCGTTTCACACTCCCCCACAACAGCGTGCCGCGCCAGACAGTCCACCGCCGCCCAGGTGGTGTACTGTGTGTAGGTTGTCGCGTCGTATGCGTTAGCGCTCTTGCAGGGTGGAGCGCATGCGCGATCGGTCTGGAGTGGTGCGTGTGAAGTACAGGAAACCTACACACAGTACACCACCTGGGCGGCGCATACGATTCGCTGCCTCCCGCTGTGCTACGGGCGATCGAAGCGGGTGATGCCTCTCTTCGAAGCGTTGGCAACGGGCAATGACTCGTGCGTTGCCGTGTACAGGACGGGGCCGCTGGGGGCCCGTGGATGAGGACATGGGCTGGCGGTGTGAGCCGCTTTCTTTTGCCTACTTTTCTTTGCGGCGGCAAAGAAAAGTAGGTGCCGCCCCGCACAGGGGCGACGCTTGAAGCACGCTAACAACACGCGGATGCCAGCGCAAACACGAGTAAACGATCCGGCGTCGCCGACAACCAAAGAGTAGGTGCCGCCCCGCACAGGGGCAACGCGTGAAGCACGCCAACAACACGGCGATGCCACCGCAAACACGGCCAAACAATCCGGCGTCGCCGACAACCAAAGAGTAGTTGCCGCCCCGCACAGGGGCAACGCCTACGAACCAAAACCACATCGCGGATGCCACCGCAAAACAAAACACTACCAAACCCCAACCACCTGCGCCGTTTGACGCACAGAATCGACCCGTTAAAATCGTCCAGCGACAACTATTCCAATCACGCGATCAACGCATCCATCAAGGAGAAGACATGGACATCAAGAACAACGTGTTCCTGGTCACAGGCGGCGCGTCCGGCCTGGGCGCCGCAACAGCGCGCCTGTTCGCGCAGAACGGCGGCAAGGTCGTGCTCGCGGACCTGAACCACGAAACAGGCACGGCTCTCGCACAGGAACTCGGCGGCGTGTTCGTCAAATGTGACGTGAGCCGCGAAGACGACGCCGTGCTCGCCGTCGAAGCCGCGACGAAACTCGGCGCACTACGCGGTCTCGTCAATTGCGCGGGCGTCGCGCCCGCGATGAAGACGGTCGGCAAGGACGGCCCGCATCCGCTCCACTCGTTCGCGCGCACGGTGTCGATCAATCTCGTCGGCACGTTCAACATGATTCGCCTCGCGGCCGCCGAGATGGCGAAACTCGAACCGAATGCGCTCGGCGAACGCGGCGTGATCGTCAACACAGCGTCCGTCGCGGCGTTCGACGGACAGATTGGCCAGGCCGCGTACGCGGCGTCGAAGGCGGGCGTCGCCGGCATGACGCTGCCGATCGCGCGCGACCTGTCGCGCAACGCGATCCGCGTCATGACGATTGCGCCGGGCATCTTCGAAACGCCGATGCTGCTCGGCATGCCGCAGGAAGTGCAGGACGCGCTCGGCGCGATGGTGCCGTTTCCGCCGCGCCTGGGCAAGCCGGACGAGTATGCAATGCTCGTCAAGCAGATCTTCGACAACCCGATGCTCAACGGCGAAGTGATCCGTCTGGACGGCGCGATCCGCATGCAGCCGAAGTGAGCGCGGCTCGCGTCGTGAAGCGAGCGCGCACGACGCTCAAATGAAAAACGCCTGCGTATTCGACCACGCAGGCGTTTTTGTCTGAAGCAGCGGCTCGGACCCGCGTCAGTCGTGATCGTCGTGTTGCGTGCGCTGCCGCAACTCGTGCAACTGCGATTCGACGACGGTCGCATCGTCCGCATCCGGGCGGTCGCCGAGATACCGTTCGAGATCTTCGAGCGCCGGCCGCAGGTAATCGAGCCGCGCATACGCAAAGCCGCGATCGCGCACTTCCTCGATGCTTTCCGGCAGCAGGATCACGAGTCGCTGCTGCACGGCAAGCAGCCGCTGCCAGCGCTCGGTTTGCAGATACGTCGCCTTCAGGTTGCGCAGCATGCGCGCGACAATCTCGCGGCGAGTCGCCGGTTGCAGCAGCATGCGAAGCGCGCGGCTGACCGATTCGCCCGCCTTCGCCACATAAGGTTCGAGCATCTCCACCATCTCCGCTTCCGACAGCGGATGACCCGTGGTCGGATCGATCATCGCGTCGCCTTCGGGCAGCGTGACGCGCAGCAGAAAGTGCCCCGGAAACGATACGCCGCGCACGGGAATATCCACCTGCGATGCCATCTCAAGATACAGCACCGCCAGCGAGATCGGAATGCCGCGCCGGCGCTTGAGCACCATGTTCAGATGGCTGTTGTCGGGGTCGTAATAGTCGTTGACGTTCGCCGCGAAACCCAGTTCGCGAAAGAAGTAGCGGTTCAGAATGCCGACGCGCTGCTGGATGTCGGCGTCGTCGGGAATGCGGCGTTTGACGCGCAATGTGAGCTCGTCGATCTCGGCGAGCACGGCTTGCAGATCGAGGTCGGGATAGGCGTCTTGCGCGAGCGAGAGCGCCGCCTCCGTGAGTGGAAGGCCATCGTCCTCGGCGACAAGCGCGCTGAAATAGTCGAGAACCCGGGTCATCGTGATCACTTCGCTCGCCTTCTGAAGTACGCGTATTTGAAGCCCATCGCCCAAAGCATACCGAAATATAGCGCCGCGAACAGCACGAGGCACGCTGCAAGCAACACCATGCGCCGCAACGGCTCGACGTGCATGCCGATCCAGTCGAAGCTGATGGCGAACCAATGCATCACGCCCGCGAGCACGAGGCACGCGCCGACCAGTTGCACGAAAAACACCGACCAGCCCCGCGACGGCATGTAGATGCCGCGCCGCCTTAAGCCAATGAACAGACACAGCGCATTGACGCAGGCGCCAAGGCCGATCGACAGCGTCAGGCCCGCATGCGAGAAGATCGGCACGAACACATAGTTGCTCAACTGCGTGACGATCAGCACGCCGACGCCAATCTTCACGGGCGTCTTGATGTCCTGCTTCGCGTAAAAACCGGGCGCGAGAATCTTGATCAGGATGATGCCGATGAGCCCGATGCCGTATGCGGCCAGCGCGCGTCCCACCATCACCACGGCATTGCCGTCGAACTTGCCGTAGTGGAACAGCGTCGCCGTGAGCGGCTCGGCGAAGAAGAACAGCGCGACGGCGCTCGGCGCGGCGAGCAGGAACGTCACGCGCAAGCCCCAGTCGAGCAGCGCGGAGTATTCGTGCGTATCGGCGTCGACGTGCGCTTTCGACAGGCTTGGCAGGAGGATCGTGCCGAGCGCGACGCCGAGCAGCGCCGTCGGGAATTCCATCAGACGGTCGGCGTAGTTGATCCACGACACGGCGCCCGGACCGATGTGCGACGCGATATTCGTGTTGATGATCAGACTGATCTGCGCGACGGAGACTGCGAACATCGCCGGCAGCATCTTCGCGAGCACCCGTTTGACGCCGCGATGCGCGAGCGCCTTGAGCGGATTGAGGCCGATGCGCGGGATCATGTCGATCCGTTTAAGGCCCGGCAGTTGCACGACGAACTGTGCGATCCCGCCCGCGATCACCGCCCACGCGAGCGCGTACACCGGCACCTTCATCAGCGGCGCGAAGAACACGGCGGCGATGATGAACGCGACGTTCAGCAGCACGGGCGCGAACGCCGGCAGCGAGAAGTTCTTGTACGTATTCAGCACGCCCGACGCCAGCGACGTCAGCGAGATGAACACGATGTAAGGGAACATGATCCGCGTCATCGACACGGCGAGCGTGAACGCCTGGCCATCGCTGCGCAGCCCCGACGCGACCACCAGCACGACCCAGGTCGCACCCGCCACGCCGAGCAGCGACAGAACGGCGAGCGCCCACGCGAGCACGGTCGAGGTCGCGTCGACCAGCGCCTTCGTCGCGTCGTGGCCTTGCTGGTTCTTGAACTCGGCGAGGATCGGCACGAAAGCCTGCGAAAACGCGCCCTCCGCCGAAATGCGGCGCAACAGGTTGGGAATGCGGAACGCGACGTAGAACGCGTCGGTGTATTGGCTTGCGCCGAATGCGCGGGCGATCAGGGTCTCGCGGGCCAGACCGGTCACGCGCGAAAGCAACGTGAAGCCGCTGACCGTCAGCAGGGCTCGGAATAGATTCATGGGGCGCTTATTATACGGGGCCGTCCAGGGCGGTCAGCATGTCAGGGGCATGATTCGTGGCAATTCGAAGCGTTTGGGACCGATTTGCAGCAAAGACGTTCGATTTGACGACGAATTTGTGAAGAAATGTCTCGTCCGAAGGGGGCCGCTTGCACGCAATTCCCTGCCTTCACAGCGCTGCCCCAATGCAAATGCACACCCGCCGCGCCGCCTCGCGTGGACTCGCCTGAGGGCCGCCGCGCCGCGCGGTTGCCACGTGCCTGATTTTGTTGCTATAATCGCCGGTTTCGAAGCTCGCTCAGCCTTTTGCCTCACCTGCCTTGTTCGAATTCAGGGCAATCCGAGCCGGAACGAGCGGGATTTCAAGTAGTTCTCAGTCGTTTGTCTATTTTGCGCCCTTGAGCAATCGCTCTCAGGGGTTCGATCTAAAAGCAGCGCCTGCCTTCGTATGAAAGCGGGCACTGGAAACAGGAACAGGATAAGGAACCGTCATGGCTAACTCCGCACAAGCACGCAAGCGCGCCCGTCAAGCCGCCAAGGCAAACTCGCACAACTCGGCGCTGCGCTCGAAGTACCGCACGGCTGTCAAGGCTGTCCGCAAGGCAATCGAAGCCGGCGACGCAGCGCAAGCCGCTGAAATCTTCAAGGCATCGGCAAAGACGCTGGACATCATTGCCGACAAGAAAATTGTTCACAAGAACAAGGCAGCTCGCCATAAGAGCCGCCTCGCTGCAGCCGTCAAGGGTCTGCAAGCGCCCGCAGCGCAGTAAATTTACGAATCCGGCGGCTCGCTCACGCGGGCTGCTTCCTGTTTCCGCTGCGTCATGAAAGCCCGCTTTTGCGGGCTTTTTTGTTTCTGCGCGCAGCCTCAGATGCGCGGACGCAAACGCGGACGCAAAAAAACCCGCCGATGCGGGTTCCATTGTTCACTTCCCTGCCAATGCCGCGAAACGCGGCGCCCAACGAAAGCTACTTGGATTTGCGAGCCTCATGCTCCAGTGGAAGTTCGCAGGCCTCGGTGACGAGCAGGTCGTTGTCTTTTGCGAAGTTCATCACGAAGTCGAACGCCATCGGCTCGATGTCCCGCAACCGCGAATCCAGAATCACGACCTTCACGTCGCCGATCAACGTAGGGCGAACGTAATGTGAATACTGAAGGCGGGCATTCGGCCCTTTCGCGCCCGGACCGTAACACGACATCACGCCTGCCAGCCGCTCCGACCAGTCGCTTGGACGGAACTTTCGCCCACTCGACGTGATGCCTTGAATGAAATATTCGGTTGGGGGTGTGTCGGCCATGTACGAAACCCTGAGTGACTGCCCAGCGATCTGCCGGTAAAGAGCCCGCGAAGGATGTTGCCAGAAAACGCTGTCGGAATACGTATCGCGCCACGCGAACCGGCAGCAAGCCTGCTGTTCGTTTGTCGCGAAAAGCCAGCGAGGGCACCTTGGGCAGCAGCCATGACGGCACACTGCGCAGTGCGTACCAGAGGTACGCCAGCGCGTGCGCGAAAGCCGTGTCCTGCAAGCGTGGAGCCTGCCCGCCGGGCTTTGAGAAAACTCCGAGATTATAGCGCAGCGAGGGTTTTTCCGCACCGCACCCAAGCCCCCTGAAACAGTCCTTTGCAACTGCCGACAAGTCGGACACGCGTTCCGGCTGACTCGTCAAAACATTCAAAATCCTTTATGCTGGACCGAGTTACCACAAACAACGGCGGCCCAGTCCGGCACTTTCGCCCGGCTGAATCCGCCGTATTTGTTTCATGACCGCCAAGAAAATCCGCCACTATCTGCAGTTCAACGATTTCTCGCTGGATGACTACGAGTACGTGCTCGAACGCGCGCGCATCCTGAAGCGCAAGTTCAAGAACTACGAGACGTATCATCCGCTGCACGACCGCACGCTCGCGATGATCTTCGAGAAGAACTCGACGCGCACGCGCCTGTCGTTCGAAGCGGGCATCTTCCAGTTGGGCGGTCACGCCGTCTTCATGAGCACGCGCGACACGCAACTCGGCCGCGGCGAGCCGATCGAAGACGCCGCGCAGGTCATCTCGCGGATGGTCGACATCATCATGATCCGCACCTTCGGCCAGGACATCATCCAGCGCTTTGCGGAAAATTCGCGCGTCCCCGTCATCAACGGTCTGACGAACGAATATCACCCGTGCCAGGTACTGGCCGACATCTTCACGTTCTACGAGCATCGCGGGCCGATTCGCGGCAAGACGGTCGCGTGGGTCGGCGACGCGAACAACATGCTGTACACGTGGATCGAAGCAGCGCACATTCTCGGCTTCAAGCTGCGCCTGTCCACGCCGCCTGGCTACAAGCTCGACCGCGCGCTGGTAGCCGCCGAAAGCGCGCCGTTCTACGAAGAATTCGACGATCCGAACGAAGCCTGCAAGGGCGCCGACCTCGTCACCACGGACGTCTGGACCAGCATGGGCTTCGAGGCTGAAAACGAAGCACGCAAGAAGGCGTTTGCGGACTGGTGCGTCGACGCCGACATGATGTCGCGCGCGAACAAGGACGCCCTCTTCATGCACTGCCTGCCCGCGCATCGCGGCGAGGAAGTGAGCGCCGAGGTGATCGACGGGCCGCAGAGCGTCGTGTGGGACGAAGCGGAAAACCGTCTGCACGTGCAGAAAGCGCTGATGGAGTTCCTGCTGCTCGGCAAGCTGAATCACTAAGCTTTCCGACAGACCGATCAAACGACAATCGCCGGCTCGAAGCCGGCGATTGTCGTTTCAGGCGCGGCACAAACCGCTCACAGACAAACCGGCTCCGCTTCCAGGTCGACGCCGAACCGCTGCGCGACATCCTGCTGAATGGCCTTCGCAAGCGCCAGCACCTCTGTCCCGCTCGCGCCGCCGTGATTGACGAGCACGAGCGCCTGCCGCTCATGCACGCCCGCCGCGCCCATCGTGCGGCCTTTCCAGCCGCACCGGTCGATCAGCCAGCCAGCCGCGAGCTTCACGCGGCCATCCGCCTGACGATACGAGACGATCTCCGGCTCCTGCGCCTGCAACGCGTCGAACTGCGCCGCCTCCACGACGGGATTCTTGAAGAAGCTCCCCGCGTTGCCCAGCGCGAGCGGATCGGGCAGCTTCGCGCGCCGCACCGCGACGACGGCATCGAAGATCGCCTGGGGCGAAGGCGTCGAATCGCCGAGGCCGACGGCCGCAAGCTCGCGCGCGATGTCAGCATATCCCGCGCGCGGCACCCACGCCTTCGGCAGCCTGAACGTCACGGACACGATCACGAAGCGTTCGCGCCCTTCCTGCTTGAAGAAGCTGTCGCGATAGCCGAAACGGCAAGCGCCCGCATCGAGTTCGATGGCTTCGCCCGTGGCCAGTTCGATTGCGCGCAGCGACACGAAGCGCTCGCACATCTCCAAGCCGTATGCGCCGATGTTCTGGATCGGCGCCGCGCCTACCGTGCCCGGAATCAGCGCGAGATTTTCGAGGCCGGGCATGCCCTCTGCGAGCGTCCACGACACGAATTCGTGCCAGTTCTCGCCCGCGGCCGCTTCCACGTACCATGCATCGTCGTCTTCGCGGATCGACTTGCGGCCGCGCAAGCCGATCAGCAGCACGAGGCCGTCGAAATCGCCCGTCAACACGACGTTGCTGCCGCCACCCAGCACGAGCCGCCGCAAGCCCGCCGTGCGCGGATCGCGCACGGCCGCAAGCAGTTGCGCCTCGCTTTCGATACGGCATGCAAGCCGCGCGCGCACGTCGAAACCGAACGTGTTGTGCGGCTTCAGCGGGAAGTCGGGGATGAACGAAATGGGATCGGACTGGGACATCAGGCGTTCTGGCAAGCGCTCAGGAAACCCGCGCGGCGTGGACACGGTCCGCGCGAGCCTTGGGCAAATAGGGAAGGCGTCGGTAAAATGACACCGGTCCGTGATTATAGCGAGTGCGTCGTGCGCAGCCTTGCGCACCACACGCTTTGAAACAAATGGGAGAAAGCAATGCCATCGTTTGACGTCGTCTGCGAAGCCAACATGATCGAGGTGAAGAACGCCATCGAGCAATCCAACAAGGAAATCTCGACGCGCTTCGACTTCAAGGGCTCGGACGCTCGCGTCGAGCAGAAGGAACGCGAACTGACCGCGTTCGCCGACGACGAGTTCAAGCTCGGCCAGGTGAAAGACGTGCTGGTGTCGAAAATGGCCAAGCGCAACGTGGATGTGCGCTTCCTCGAGTACGGCAAGATCGAGAAGATCGGCGGTGACAAGGTCAAGCAGGTCGTCACCGTGAAGAAGGGTGTGTCCGGCGATCTCGCGAAGAAGATCGTCAAGCTCGTGAAGGACAGCAAGATCAAGGTTCAGGCGAGCATTCAGGGCGACGCGGTACGCGTGACGGGCACCAAGCGCGACGATCTGCAAAGCGTGATCGCGATGCTGCGCAAGGACGTGACCGACACGCCGCTCGACTTCAACAACTTCCGCGACTGATTCTCCCGCCCAGGTGCTCGCCGTCCTGCCCCGCCGAGAATGACAGCGGGGCAAGCAGCGTAGCTTCGCCGCCCCGCCCGCTGCGGGCTCAGTGCTTGTTCGAAGCCGCCCGCGCCGCCGCTTCCGCCTTCTTCTTGTCGCCGATGCGGCTCTCCTGCCCCGCGACGAGCTTGGCGATGTTCGCGCGGTGACGCCAGATCAACAGCGCGCTCATCGCGACGATCGCCACCGCGATCACGTTCGCGCCGAACAGAAAGCCGTCGAACAACGGCGCGAAGATCGCTGCGCACAGTGCAGCCAGCGACGAATAGCGCGTGAAGAACGCGACGATCAGCCAGGTTGCCAGCGTCGCGATGCCGAGGATGGGATTGATTGCGAGCAGCACGCCTGCTGCCGTCGCAACGCCCTTGCCGCCCTTGAAGCGGAAGAAGACGGGATACAGGTGGCCGACGAATACGGCAATTGCGGCAATTGCGACGGACGTGTCGTCGAGCCCGAAGTGCGCCGAGAAATGTCCCGTGAGCCACACGGCGAGCCAGCCCTTGAACGCGTCGCCGAGCAACGTGAGGATCGCGGCCTTCTTGTTACCGCTGCGCAGCACGTTCGTCGCGCCGGGGTTCTTCGAGCCGTACGAGCGCGGATCGGCGAGTCCCATCGCGGCGCTGACGATCACGGCAAACGATACCGAGCCGATCAGATAGGCCACGACGGCGACAATCAGGTTTTCCATGTTCGAACTCTTATCAATGTCGGAAAGCGTACCAGGCGACGCTGGTCTCCATGCGCCGCATGCGCAACACGCGCCAACGCAACGGCGCACATTCTACCGAACCCTTCAGCTGCCTCCACAGGTCGGTACAACGACGGCGCGCGTCATTCGACGATCGCGCATTGAACCGGCTTCGCGTGCAGCAGCGACGTCACCACGGCGGGCTCGATGCTGACCAGAAAGCCGCGCCGCCCGCCGTTGATGAAGATCCTGTCGAGTTCGAGTATGGTCGATTCGACGTACACGGGCATCGCCTTCTTCGTGCCGAACGGCGACGTGCCGCCGATCATGTAACCCGAATGACGGCTCGCCACTTCGGGCTTGCACGGCTCGACACGCTTCGCGCCGATCTGCCGCGCCAGGTTCTTGGTCGACACGGTGCGGTCGCCGTGCATCAGCACGATCAGTGGCTTCGCGCTTTCGTCTTCCATCACCAGCGTCTTGACGACCTGATGCTCGTCGACACCCAGCTGCCGCGCCGATTCGGCCGTGCCGCCGTGGTCGACGTAGTCGTACGGATGCTCGCCGAACGCGACCTTGTGGCGGCGCAGAAACTGCGTGGCGGGGGTCTCGGAAACGTGTCTGGATTTGCTCATCGGCGCATTGTAATGGCCGCGCGACACGACGGCCATTGGCCGAACGGCCAATTGCGCGGGCTCCGAGGCTATGGCACGATCGTTCGGAATTGTTCCGGTGCAATGGAATCCAACAGCGGCTCGCGTAGAGATCGCGTGCTTTGCAAGGGACGGGAGTAAGCGCTAAAGCGCTAACTCCCGTCGACAAAGGAGACATCGTTGAATCCTGGCCAACACTCGCATGACGGCGCGCAGCATGTCGACGTTGCCGCGCTGCTCGCCGCGCTCCCCGAACGCATCGCCGATATTCCCAGACTCATCGCCGGGCGTGATCCGCAACATGCCGCGCTGATCGAAGACGACCGGCAACTGACGCGCGCGCAACTCGTCGAAGCCGTCGATGCCGTCGCCGCCCTGCTCGCCGAACAAGGCGTGCGCGCCGGCGACCGCGTGATGATCGTCGCGGAGAACAGCGTCGTGCAGATCGTGCTGCTGTTCGCGGCGGCGAAGCTCGATGCCTGGGCGCTGGTGTCGAACGCCCGGCTGTCGGCGGCGGAACTCGATGCGATCCGCGCGCACGCGCAGCCGCGTCTGGTCGCGTATGCCGTCGAGGCATCGCCCGATGCGCGGCAGCACGCCGAGCGCCACGGCGCACAGCGGGCCCGGCAGGTCGCGGTGGACATCGGCGGTTGGTCATACGCGCTCGACGATGAAGCGCAAGTGGAGCCCGTCGAACCCGCCAGCGACCGCCAATGCGCCGCGCTGATCTACACGACGGGCACGACGGGCTCACCCAAAGGCGTGATGCTGTCGCACCGCAATCTGCTGTTCATCGCGGCGATGTCGAGCACGCTGCGGCGCGTCGATGCCGACGACGTCGTCTATGCGGTACTGCCCATCTCTCATGTGTACGGCCTGGCTTCCGTGTGCCTCGGCAGCCTGTATGCGGGCGCGACGCTCAGGCTCGCGGCGCGCTTCGCACCGGACGCCGTGCGCCGCGCGCTCGCCGAAGAACGGGTGTCGATCTTCCAGGGCGTGCCCGCGATGCATGCCAAGCTGCTCGAATATCTGCACGCGCAAGGCTCGCCGTGGTCCGCGCCGCGCCTGCGCTTCGCCTACTCCGGCGGCTCGCCGCTCGACGCCGCACTGAAGTCTCGCGTCGAAAGCGTGTATGGCGTCGCGCTGCACAACGGCTACGGGATGACCGAAAGCAGCCCCACCGTCTCCCAAACGATGATCGATGCACCGCGGACCGACTGTTCTGTCGGCCAGGCCATTCCTGGCATCGAAGTGCGGTTCGTCGGACTGGACGGCGTCGACGTCGCGCAAGGCGAAGTCGGCGAGCTGTGGGTACGCGGGCCGAACGTGATGCTCGGCTATTACCGCAATCCGCAGCAGACGCAGGCGGCCGTCACCGTGGACGGCTGGCTCAAGACAGGCGATCTCGCACGCCAGGACACGGACGGCGCGCTGCATATCGCCGGACGCAGCAAGGAACTGATCATCCGCTCGGGTTTCAACGTGTACCCAGCCGAAGTCGAGCATGTGCTGAATGCGCATCCCGAGGTCGTGCAGTCGGCCGTCATTGGCCGCGCGGTCGAAGGTAACGAGGAAGTGATCGCGTTCGTCGAACTGACGGGCGGCGCCAAGGTCACGCCTGTCGATCTCGCCGCCTGGTGCGAGGCGCGCCTCGCGCCCTACAAGCGGCCCGCCGAAATCAAGGTGCTCGCCGCGTTGCCGGCGGCGTCGACGGGCAAGATTCTCAAGCACCGCCTGCGCGATCTGGCGTGAGCGCGCACGCACAAGCCTGACGGTCAGCCGCGCGGATGATGCGCGGCGTGCAGCGTTCTGAGCCGCTCGCGCGCGACGTGCGTGTAGATTTGCGTAGTCGAGATATCGGTGTGGCCGAGCAGCAGTTGCACGACGCGCAGGTCCGCGCCGTGATTCAGCAGATGCGTCGCGAACGCATGACGCAGCGTATGCGGCGACAGCGGCGCATGCACGTGCGCCGTCATCGCGTGGCGCTTGATGATGTTCCAGAACTGCTGGCGCGTCATGCCTTCGGCACGCGCTGTGACGAACAGCGCGTCGGCGGCACGCTGGCCGAGCAACGCGGGGCGCGACTCGCGCAGATACCGCTCGATCCAGCCATGCGCCTCTTCGCCGAACGGAATCAGCCGCTCTTTCGAGCCCTTGCCCATCACGCGCACGACGCCCTCGTTCAGGCCCACTTCCACCGTCTTCAGCGTGACCAGCTCGCTGACGCGCAAGCCGCTTGCGTACATCAGCTCCAGCATCGTGCGGTCGCGCAGGCCCAACGGCGTCGTCACGTCGGGTGCGCCGAGCAGCGCTTCGACCTGCGCTTCCGTCAGCGTCGACGGAAAACGCGGCGGCTGTTTGGCCGAACGGATGCGCAAAGTCGGGTCCGCCGACGCCCGATGCTCGCGCACGGCCCATGCGTAATAACGCCGGAATACAGACAGACGCCGGTTCGCCGAGGTCGACTTGTCGGCCGAGCGTGCGGCGCTGTACGCCGTCAGATCGGCTTCGCGCGCCGTGTCGAGCGACGCGCCGCGCGCGCTCGCGAGCCATTCGGAGAACAGCCGCAGGTCGCGGCGGTACGCGTCGAGCGTGTTGCGCGCGAGGCCATGTTCGAGCCACAGCGCGTCGCAGAACGCGTCGATCGACGCGCCGCTCGTCAGCAGCAATGGCGACGCGGACTGCGCGTCATCGGTCAGCACATCAGTCATGCGTAGGGTACGCCCTCGTGTTTGAGTAGCCAGCGTTTGACGTTGCGATAGTAGCCGTCGCCGCCCGTATGCGCAAAGCCGCCGATGCCGCCCGCGCCGACCACGCGGTGACACGGAATCACAATCGGAAAGAAGTTCGATCCGCACGCCTGGCCGACCGCGCGCGGCACGCTGCCAATCTGCTTCGCCAGTTGCCCGTAGGTGAGCACGACACCGGGCGGAATCTCGCTGATCGCTTTCCACACGCGCCGCTGGAACGGCGTGCCGATGTCGGCGAGCGGCAGATCGAAGCTGGCGGACGCGTGCTCCAGATAATGTTCGATCTGCTCGACGGCCTGCCTGGCGAGCGCCGAATCCGGCGCGACGTTCGCAACCGAATCGGGCAGGTAGACGATCTCGCGCACCGCCGCTCCTTCCAGGCGCACGCCGATCTTGCCGAACGGTGCATCGATCACTGCGTTGAACATGATGTGTTCACTCCTCTCATTCGATCGGCGCGCTCACGCCGCTTCCAGTGCCCATTCGACATGCTCGCGCACGAGCGGCGAAGGGTCGCCGGCACGCTGGCGCAGCGCGTCGACGATGGCCGCGCGGGCATCGGCGGAAAGCGTGTCGCGCGCGGCACGCAACGCGTTGCCCATGCCGACGGCGAGATTGCGCAGCCAGCACTCGTAGCCGATCCGGCGGATCGCGCTGCCCTGCATGCGCGTGTCGAAGTCGCTTGCGGTCCAGCCGAACAACTCGACCAGCGACGCGCGATCCAGTCCGTGACGCACGTCGAAATCGGCGACGGGCGCGGCCTGCGCAAACTTGTTCCACGGACACACGAGCTGGCAATCGTCGCAGCCATACACACGATTACCGATCAGCGGCCGCAAATCCTGGGGAATGCTGCCCTTCAGTTCGATCGTCAGATAGGAGATGCAACGCCGCGCGTCGACCTGATAAGGCGCGACGATCGCCCCCGTCGGACACGCGCCGATGCAGCGCGTGCAGCTGCCGCAATGCGCGCCGGGCGTTTCGGGCGCGCTTTCGGGCGACGTGTCGGCATCCGTCGGCAGCGGCACGTCGACGAAGATTTCGCCGAGGAAGAACAGCGACCCCGCATCGCGCTGCAGCAGCAGCGTGTGCTTGCCGCGCCAACCCGTGCCCGCCTTTTGCGCAAGCTCCACTTCGAGCACGGGCGCCGAATCGGTGAACACGCGAAAGCCGTACGGCCCGATCTCCGCCTCGATCCGCTCAGCCAGTTGCTGCAAGCGGTTGCGCATGACCTTGTGATAGTCGCGGCCTCGCGCATAGATCGACACGACGGCCGCTGCCGGGTCGTCGAGACGCGTGCGTTCATCGAGACGCCAATCGTGTTGAACGTCGGCGACTGCACTTTCATCGCCCTTTCGGGCCCCTGAAGAAGCCGGCAAATAAGCCATGCGAACCGAGATCACGCGTCGCGTGCCGGCCACAAGCTCGGCCGGCCGCGCACGTTTCATCCCATGTTTGGCCATATAATCCATCTCGCCGTGGCAACCCGCGTCGAGCCAGGCTGCAAGGCCCGCTTCAGCGTGCGACAGATCGATATCGCTGATGCCGACCGCGCCGAAACCCAGTTCGCGTCCCCAGCCCTTGATACGCGAAGCAAGCGCAGCCAGTTGCGCTTCATCATAGTGACGCGTGGCGGGTGCTTCATCATTCGTCGTTTCGAGCGGCGAAAGTGGATCGCGATGTGGGTCCGACATGGAATGCTGCTGGCCTTGGTTCATTACGTCATTTTACGAGAATGCCCGATCACACCGGTCCCGCGAATCGACCTTCCGCTGCCGTCCTGCTCGAGCGCCAGTTTGCGCTGGCGGACGAAGCCGCGACGATGGCATTCGGCGAGCGCTTCGCGCATGCGATCGACGGCGTGCGCAGCGAAGCCGGCGCGACGGGCCATCACGCATTCAACGGTCTCCAGGTGCAACTGCACGGCGACCTGGGCGCCGGCAAAACGACGCTCGTGCGCGCCACCTTGCGCGCGCTCGGACATACGGGCCGCGTGCGCAGCCCGACCTATACGCTCGTCGAACCTTATGCGGTCGAACGGCCGGATGGGGAACTCGAGCTGTATCACTTCGATCTCTACCGTTTCACCGATCCGGCCGAATGGGCCGACGCAGGCTTTCGCGAATACTTCGACAGCGGCGCTATCTGCCTCGTCGAATGGCCGGAACGCGCGGGCAGTCTGCTGGGCGTGCCGGATCTCGTCTTCTCGCTCGACGTCGACGGCGATGGCCGCATGCTGATCGCCCGGGCGTATAGCGAACCAGGAAAGGCATGTCTCGAAAGATGTTGATCAAACCGTTCCGCTCGATCGAATCGGCGGCCACCGCGACGCATAACTGGCGCCGCCGGCAGATTCTTCGCGCGGGCGCTTCCACGCTCGTCCTTGGGCTTGTCGCACCGCGTCTGGCGTGGGCGCAGTCGGTGCTGGGCGTGCGCGTGTGGCCCGCGCGCGACTATACGCGTGTGACCATCGAGTCCGACCAGCCGCTGCAGAACACGCAGCAGTTGCTGCAAGGGCCCGACCGGCTGGTGGTCGATCTGAACGGGCTCGATCTGGATCAGGCGTTGAAGGACCTCGTCTCGAAGATTGCGCCGAACGATCCGCAGATTCAATCCGTGCGGGTCGGGCAATATCAGCCGCATGTCGTGCGGATGGTGTTCGATCTCAAGGGCTCGGTGAAGCCGCAGGTATTTACGCTGCCGCCCGTGGGCACGTACAAGTATCGTCTGGTGTTCGACCTGTATCCCGCCGTCGCGCCCGATCCGCTGATGGAACTGCTCGCCCAGTCGGAGCGCAAGCAGCAGCAGCTGGATGAAAACGCTGCGCCGAACGCCGCACCGCCCGCTGCCACGCTGAGCGGCCCGTCCGCGCCGCCTGCCGACAACACCGACGCGTTCTTCGAGAAGTACGCGCAGAACAACACGCCTACGTCGCCCTCGCCCGCGCCGCGTCCGCCCGTGCATACGGCGCCGGCGCCCGCGCCGCACATTCCGTCGAAGCCCACGCCGACACCTGTGCCGCCCGTCATCGCGCGCAACAACGACGCCGATGCGGACAACGACGGCGACAACGGCGACGACGCCTACAAGTTCACCAACCCGAAGAAGGGCGGCAACACGGTGCGCCTGTTGACGGTCGCAATCGACCCGGGCCACGGCGGCGAGGACCCTGGCGCGATCGGCGGCAGCGGCACGTATGAGAAGCACGTCGCGCTCGATATCGCGAAGAAACTGCGCGCGAAGATCGATGCGCAGCCGAACATGCGCGCGATGATGACGCGCGACGCCGACTTCTTCGTGCCGCTGAACGTGCGCGTGCAGAAGGCGCGGCGTGTCGGCGCGGACCTGTTCGTGTCGATTCACGCTGATGCGTTTACCACGCCGGAGGCGAGCGGCTCTTCGGTGTTTGCGCTGTCGGAGCATGGCGCGTCGAGCGCGGCCGCGCGCTGGATGGCGAACAAGGAGAACTCGTCGGATCAGATTGGCGGCATCAACATCAAGTCCGCCGATGCGAGCGTGAATCGCGCGTTATTCGATATGTCGACGACCGCGCAGATTCGCGATTCGATGCGGTATGGCACTTTCGTGTTGAAGGAGATTGGGGGGATCAACAGGTTGCATAAGGGGTCTGTTGAGCAGGCTGGCTTTGCCGTGTTGAAGGCGCCCGATATTCCGTCGATTCTTGTTGAGACTGCCTTTATCAGTAACCCGGATGAGGAGCGTCGTCTGAATGATGATGCGTATCGGGAGAAGATGGCTAGCGCGATTATGACCGGAATTAAACGGTATTTTGCGGCTAATCCGCCGCTGGCTAAGAATCGGATGACTTGAACTGGCGTTTCTTTTGTCTGCGACGCTGGGTGGCTTGCTAGTGTTTGCGCTGGCATCCGCGGTTCGTTATCGCGCTTCACACGTCGCCCCTGTGCGGGGCGGCACCTACTTTTCTTTGCCGCCGCAAAGAAAAGTAGGCAAAAGAAAGCGGCTCACACCGCCAGCCCATGTTCCTGCCTGAGGGCCCCCAAAGGGTCTTACGCTTCACACGGCAATCACGTGACCCACGTTCGTTGCCAACGCTCTGAATGCGCGCCTCACCCGCTTCACGCCCCCACTTTTCAGCATGCCGCGCCGGACAGTCCACGGCCGCCCAGGTGGCAAACTGTGTGTCGGCTTTCGCGCCATACGCGCACCACTCCGGACCGATAGCGCACGCATCCCACCCGGTAGGAACGCCACCCTATACGACGCGACAACCTACACACAGTTTGCCACCTAGGCGGCCCATACCATTCGCTGCCGCTGCCCTTTGTACGGGAGTCTGAAGCGGGTGAGGCGCCAGTTCGATGCGTTGGCAACGCACACGAACAAGGGCGTTACCGTGCGAAGTGTGGGGACGTTGGGGGCCCGTGGGCAAACGTCAAGAATTGGCGGTGTGAGCCGCTTTCTTTTGCCTACTTTTCTTTGCGGCGGCAAAGAAAAGTAGGTGCCGCCCCGCACAGGGGCGACGCCTGAAGCACGCTAACAATTCGCGG
The DNA here is from genome assembly GCF_002902945.1 of Paraburkholderia caribensis. Taxonomy (NCBI): domain Bacteria; kingdom Pseudomonadati; phylum Pseudomonadota; class Betaproteobacteria; order Burkholderiales; family Burkholderiaceae; genus Paraburkholderia; species Paraburkholderia caribensis. Next base: position 645,730 of record NZ_CP026101.1, on the reverse strand, counting down.
ATGCCAGCGCAAACACTAGCAAGCCACCCAGCGTCGCAGACAAAAAAACAGCAACTCACCGCGCGAGAGAAAACCTCTCCACCACCCACCCACCAAACACATTAACCCCAAGCCCGACCATCACCAAAACCGCGCCCGCAATCTGCGCACCCGACAACGACTCACCGAGCAACACCGAAGCCGACGTCAGCCCAACAATCGGCACGAGCAACGAAAACGGCGCGACCTGCCCAGCCGGATATCTCGACAGCAGCCGGCTCCAAAGCCCATACCCAACCAGCGTAGCCACAAACGCGAGATAAACGATCGCGAACACCGACGAAGCGCCGATGCCTGTCAATGCTGCCTCGATCCGCTGCGGCCCTTCGAGCACATACGACAGCACGAAGAACGGCACAGGCGGAATCAAACTGCCCCACACGACCAGACCCACCAGATCGACCTTACCGACTTTCTTGGTGACGATATTACCGAGCGCCCACATCACGGCCGCGCACAGCGTGAGAACGAACCCGGCAAGCGTCATCGCGGCCCCGCCCTGCATACCGATCACAGCAAGCCCGATCGCCGCGACAACGAGCCCGAGCACGTTCTGCAAACGAAAGCGCTCATGCAAAAACAAAGCCGCAAACAGGAGCGTAAAGAACGCCTGCGCCTGCAGTACCAAAGACGCCAGCCCGGCAGGCATGCCGACATACATCGCCGAAAACAGAAACGCGAATTGCCCGAGCGAGATCGTCGCGCCATAGGCAATCAGCCAGCGCCACGGCATCCGCGGCCGTTTGATAAAGAACACAGCGGGAAAAGCGGCGAGCGTGAAGCGCAGTGCGCCGAGCAGCATCGGCGGCACGCCATGCAGCCCAACCTTGATCACGACAAAGTTCACACCCCACGCCACGACGACGACCAGCGCCAGCAGCAGGTCTTTTGGTGACATCTGCATTCCTGTTTTTGCCTGTATCAGAGCATGAGAGTGTAGCCGAGCGGCGGCGGATGCACTGCCCGCTTCGACCGGGACGAATCGTTCTGCGACCCAAGCCCTCCGACACATGCAACCGGCACGGGCAGTAAAATGATCCGTCCTGTCCCCACCAGCCGAGCCCGTCATGCCCTCATCGATCAAAGCGGTTCTCAAGCCCCACGTCCGCGACATCGGCAATCTGGCCGTGCGGCGCGTGCTGCCCGCCATGGCCGCGCGTCTCGTCGGCCCGTTCATCTTCTTCGACCACATGGGCCCCGCCACGCTGCCCGCCGGCACCGGGCTCGACGTGCGCCCGCATCCGCATATCGGACTCGCGACCGTCACCTATCTGTTCGAAGGCGCGATCATGCATCGCGACAGCCTCGGCTCCGAACAGAAGATCGTTCCCGGCGACGTCAACTGGATGACGGCAGGACGCGGCATCGTTCATTCCGAGCGTACGCCCGAACCCGACCGCACGAATGGCTCGACGGTACACGGCATCCAGACCTGGGTCGCGCTGCCGCTCGCCGACGAAGACGTCGAGCCGTCGTTCGAACATCATGCGGGTGCCACGCTGCCGGAAATCGAGCGCAACGGCGTCACGCTGCGCATCATCGCGGGCACGTCGTTCGGCAAGACGTCGCCGGCGCGCACCTTCTCCGGCACGCTGTATGCCGCCGCGCATTTCTCGCCGGGCAGCGTGCTCGCGCTCGAACCGGAGCACGACGAACGCGGCGTGTATCTCGTCGACGGCGACCTGTCGCTCGACGGCGAGCCGCTCGAAGCCGCGTCGATGGCCGTGCTCACGCCCGGCGAAACCGTGACGCTCGCCAGCGCGCAAGGCGCGACGGTGATGCTGCTCGGCGGCGAGAAGCTGGACGGCGAGCGCTTCATCGAATGGAATTTCGTCGCGAGTTCGCGCGAGAAGATCGAGCGCGCGAAGCTCGCGTGGACGAACCAGGAAATGGGCAAGGTGCCCGGCGAGACCGAATGGATCCCGCTGCCCGAGCGCAAGCCGCGCTAGACTGGGAGACATCCGCGGGGAGCGGCGCAGCAGCACCATAGGCCCGATCAGGCCTTGCATTGAAACGACTCAGGCCGCCCCCATATATCCCGCGTACCGATCCAAGGAAGAGATAGCAATGGACACCACCCTCGCCACTTTCGAAAAGGACGTCATCAGCGCATCGATGCTCGCGCCCGTACTCGTCGACTTCTGGGCGCCGTGGTGCGGACCGTGCAAGACGCTCGGCCCGATGCTCGAAAAGCTCGAAGCCGAGTACGAGGGCAAATGGCGGCTCGTGAAGGTGAACGTCGACGAAAACCAGGAACTGGCCGCGCATTTCCAGGTGCGCAGCATTCCGCACGTCGTCGCCTTCGCGGACGGACGGCCTGTCGATCAATTCATCGGCGTGCTGCCGGAAGGCCAGTTGCGCCAGTTCCTCGACCGTCTCGTGCCGGACGGCGCGGAAGCATCGCGCGCGCAAGCGGCGATTGCGATCGCCGAAGGCCGCCGCGAAGATGCGTACGACGCGCTGAAGGCGGCACTCGCCTATGACCCGGGTTTCGACGAAGCACGGCTCGATCTGATGGAACTGCTGCTCGAAGACAACCGCACCGAAGAAGCACAGAAGGAAAACGATCTGCTGTCGCCTAAAACGACGCAGGGCATCGACGCGCGCTACAACGCAATCAAGACGCGGCTCGATGCCGTCGACGCCGCCGCCGACCTGCCGCCCACGGATGCCCTCGAAGCCGCCGTCGCCAGCAATCCCGACGACCTCGAAGCGCGCTTCGATCTGGCCAGCGCGTTGATTGCGCGGCGCAAGTACGACCCGGCCCTCGAGCATCTGCTTGCCATCGTCACGCGTGACCGCACGTTCCGCGAAGACATCGGCCGCAAGACGATGCTGTCCGTGTTCGATCTCGCTGCGCATCAGCCGGAACTGGTGGCGAAATGGCGCCGCAAGCTGAGTGCGTCGTTGAACTGATCGTTTTCGCCCCACCATGAAAAAACGCGGCCATGTGCCGCGTTTTTTTCTTTCAGGCGAAGCCGCCTCAGCCGTTGCGCTTCAGGCCGCGCTCTTCGCCAGCGCGCGCAGCACGTGCGCCACAGCCGCGAAGCCGAAGCTCGCCGTCACGCACACGCTCGACCCAAAGCCCGCGCAGTTCAATCCCACCGGGCCATGATGACCGGGCGACGTCGTGACGTGCTCGGCTTCTTCGTCGATATCGCACACAGCCGCTTCGGGATAGATCAGCGGCTCGTCGGAATACACCGCGCTCACCTTGAACTTCGCTTTCGGCCCGCGCGGAAAGCCATGTTGCTTGCGCAACTGGCCGCGCACTTTCGACAGCAGCGGGTCCTGAATGGTCTGCGCGAGATCGTCGATACGGATCCGCGTCGGATCGAGCTGGCCGCCCGCGCCGCCGACCGTGATCAACGGCTGCTTGTGCTCGACGCACCACGCGATCAGCGCCGTCTTCGTGCGCACGCTGTCGATTGCATCGACCACGTAGTCGAAGCCGCCGCCCAGTACCTTGTCGAAGTTGTCCGGCTCGATGAAATCCTCGATCACGCGCACCTCGCACTGCGGATCGATCAGCCGGATGCGCTCGGCCATCGCATCGACTTTCGGCTTGCCGTAGTTGCCGTCGAGCGCGTGAATCTGCCGGTTCGTGTTGCTCTCGGCGACGTTGTCGAGATCGATCAGTGTGATCCGGCCGATCGCCGTGCGCGCGAGCGCTTCCGCCGCCCACGAACCGACGCCGCCAATGCCGATCACGGCAACGTGCGCGCGCTCGAACGCGGCCAGCGCCGGCGCGCCGTACAGGCGCGCGACGCCGCCGAAACGCCGGGCGCGGTCGGCGGTTTCATGCGCGCTGGAGTCGGTAGTAATATCGGAATGCTCGGTGACGAGAGGCGTGGACATGATGGGTAGCTTCGCGGATTCGGACTACGGCATTGCGATATCCTGCGGATATCTGCATGCGTTCAACCCGCTATTTTGCCTGATCGCGACGGCACACGCCCGCGGATCGCGGCGTCGGGCGCTTCAACGCGCTGCCCGCACGACACGCCTCAACGCAGAAAACTTTGTCCTTCGCTATACTGGCCCCACACTGTAGCGCTTGCATAAAAACATGAGCACTCTTGCCGATCTCCGCAAAAACTATTCGCTCGGTTCGCTGGACATTGCCGACGCCGACCCGAACCCGTTCCGTCAGTTCGACGTATGGTTCAAACAGGCTGTCGACGCGCAACTCCCTGAACCGAACACGATGACGCTTGCGACAGTCGACCCGCGCGGCCGGCCTTCGGCGCGCATCGTGCTGATCAAGGGGGTCGACGAACGCGGGTTCGTGTTCTTCACGAACTACGAGAGCCGCAAGGGCCTCGAACTCGCGCAGAACCCATACGCAAGCCTGCTTTTCTACTGGATCGAACTCGAGCGCCAGGTGCGCGTCGAGGGCACCGTCGTCAAGACGAGCGACGCCGAAAGCGACACGTACTTCGCATCGCGTCCCGTCGGCTCACGCATCGGCGCATGGGCGTCGGAGCAAAGCAAGGTGATTGAAAGCCGTGCCGCTTTGGAAGCGCGGGAACGCGAATTCATTGCACAATACGGGGACAATCCGCCCCGGCCCCCGCACTGGGGCGGCTACCGCCTGATTCCCGACGCAATCGAATTCTGGCAAGGACGGCCCTCACGTCTGCACGACCGGCTGCTCTACACGCGTAGCGGCAGCGCCGACTGGACGATCGCCCGTCTGTCGCCCTGACACATCAATACACCGGCGCGCGGCCCGTCCTGCTTCACGCATGACGCGTCGCGCCGACGGCAGAATCGCGTGCGCGCGGCTCGACATCAAACAGCGCGGCCAAGGCCGGCTCGCGCGCTGCGCACTGTGGTTCGACAGGCTTTGCTTTGATTCATTGGACACGGAGAAATCACATGTTCTGGGAGAAGAAGCTGGCGCAGTGGGTAGAAGAAGTAAAAACGAAGGCCAATCTTCCGGCGCGCCTGGTGCTATGGGATGGCCAGCAACATGACTTCGGCACGTTCGCCGCGCCGCAGGTCACGCTGAAAGTGAATAGCGCGTCCGCGCTGCCGCTTTTGCTCGAACCGAGCCTGGACAATCTGGGCGAGGCGTACGTGAAGGGCAAGATCGACATCGAAGGCAAGCTGTCGGACATCATCGACATCAGCTATTCGCTTGCGCGCAGCACGGTCACGAATGCGAGCAAGCTCGCGCGCGTGCGGCGCTATTTCAATCACACGAAAACCTCGGACAAGAAGGCGATCCAGTATCACTACGACGTCTCGAACGAGTTCTACAAGCTGTGGCTCGACGAGAACATGGTGTACTCGTGCGCGTATTTCGAGAACGGCGACGAAGACCTCGCCACCGCGCAGATCAAGAAGATCGATCACATCCTGACGAAGATCCAGGTGCAGCCGGGCCAGCGTCTGCTCGACATCGGCTGCGGCTGGGGCGCGCTCGTGCTGCGCGCGGCGCAGAAGTTCGGCGCGAAGTGCGTGGGCGTGACGCTGTCGCAGAACCAGTTCAATCTCGCGACGCAGCGCGTGAAGGACGCAGGACTCGAAGGCCAGATCGAAATCCGCCTGCAGGACTATCGCGACGTGCAAGGGCAGTTCGACCGCATCACGAGCGTCGGCATGTTCGAGCACGTGGGCCGCAAGAACCTGCCCGGCTACTTTCAGAAGATCCACGACCTGCTCACCGACGACGGCATCGCGATGAATCACGGCATCACGTCGACCGATTACGACAGCGGCGAAACAGCGCTGGGCGGCGGCGAGTTCATCGACAAATACGTGTTCCCCGACGGCGAGCTGCCGCATATCAGCCTCGCGCTCGAATCGATGCAGCGTGGCGGGCTCGAAGCTTTCGACGTTGAAAGCCTTCGCCGTCATTACGCGCGCACGCTCGACATCTGGGCCGAGAACTTCGAGGCAAGAGCGGCCGAAGCGAAGACACTCGTCGAGGACGAGAAATTTCGCATCTGGCGCGTGTACCTCGCGGGCTGCGCGTATGCGTTCGAGAACGACGACGTGTCGATCTATCAGGTGGTATGCCGCAAGGCTGGCCGCAGCGCCACGACGCTGCCCTGGTCGCGCCGCTTCATGTACGAGAAGGCGCTGTAGAATCGCGGGCTGTTCCCGCTTCGGGTCCGTTGCGCTCATGCATCGGCCCGGAGCGGACGTCGTTCATCCGCGTCAGCGCAACGTCTCTCGTAACGGATCGATGGAAGAAGAAGCGGCACCCGACGCGCCCGACGGCACCGTGCAACTCGACATGTTCGGCAATCCCGTCGAGCAGGCGGCGGTCGCCGTTGCCTCTGCGCCCAACGCTTCGTCCGAAACGGCGGCCGCGACCGGCGAAGCGCCGCCGAAAAAACGCCGCGCCCGCGGCGTCCTCGCCGCGCCGCCTTCCGAACAGCTCACGCAGCTCGCCAGCCAGTTGCCGCCGCAAGTGCATCTCGGCACCTCGACATGGTCCTTTCCGGGCTGGAAAGGCATCGTCTACGGCGACGACTACAGCAACAGCAAGCTGTCGCGCGACGGCCTCACCGCTTACGGCGCGCATCCGCTGCTGCGAACGGTGAGCATCGACCGCTCGTTTTACGCGCCGCTCACGCTCACCGACTATCTGCGTTACGCGCAGCAGGTGCCGGACCATTTTCGCTTCATCGTGAAGGCGCCCGCGCTCGTCACCGACGCCACGGTGCGCGCCGAGCGCGGCGAGCCGGTATCGGAGAATCCCTGCTTTCTGAACGCGCAACTGGCCATCGACGAATTCGTGCGGCCTTGCATCGACGGCCTGGGCGCGAAGGCGGGGGCGCTCGTGTTCCAGTTCTCGCCGCTGCCCAATGAAATGCTCGCGCGGCCGGCTCTCTTCGTCGACCGGCTGACGGCCTTCCTGGCGGCGCTGCCGCCGCTCGAAGGCGATACCTGCTACGCCGTCGAAATCCGCGATGCGTCGTTGCTGACGCCGCGCCTGATTCGCGCGCTGAAGGCGACGGGCGTGCGGTATTGCGTCGGCATTCACGCGCGGATGCCCGATCCGTCGCGGCAGGCCGCCGCGCTCGCGATGCTGGATGACGCGCCGTCGGGGCCGCTGATCGTGCGCTGGAGCCTGCACGGCGGCTTCAAGTACGAGCAGGCAAAAGCGAAGTACGAACCGTTCGACAAACTCGTCGACGAAGACCCCGACACCCGCACCGCGCTCGCCGAACTGGCCGCACGTTACGCGATTGCTGGCCAGCCGGTGCTGATCGCCGCGAACAACAAGGCCGAAGGTTCCGCGCCGCTGACCTGCGTGAAGCTCGCGGCGCAAATCGCGGCTGCGTGCGAACGGCTGCGCGCCGCGCAACAAGAAAACGCGGCGCAGTCCGCTTAGGACCTGCGCCGCGCAAACGGTTACTTCAGGTTACCTCACGCGCGGAAATCAGCCCGCGCTCACGCTCCGGCCTTGATCCGATGCGCGAACTTCTGCCGGAACTTCGCCACCTTCGGCGCCACGACGAACGCGCAATAGCCCTGATCCGGATGCTGCGCGAAGTAGTTCTGGTGATACGCCTCGGCAGGAAAATAGTTGCCGTCGAGCGGCAGCACCTGCGTGACGATCTGGCCGTCGTAGATGCCTTCGGCGCCGATCTCGCGGATCGCCTGCAGTGCCGTCTCGCGCTGCGCGTCCGAGTGGGTGAAGATCACCGACCGGTATTGCGTGCCGACATCGTTTCCCTGACGGTTGAGCTGGGTCGGATCATGGATCGCGAAGAAAATATCGAGGATCTCGCGGTACGTAATGCGCGCCGGATCGAACTCGACGTTGACGACTTCGGCGTGCCCGGTGTCGCCGTCGCACACCTGCTCGTACGACGGATTGTCGACCTGCCCGCCCGCATACCCCGATTCCACCGACGTCACCCCATCGACGCCCAGATACACCGCCTCCAGACACCAGAAACACCCGCCGCCCAGCGTGGCGGTCTCGACTGACTGACTCATGCTCGCTCCTTGAATTGGCTCACCGCGACGCTTGCGTTCCGGACAAAACGTCTGGACAAAGCCGCGTCGGCTCACCGCAGTCACTGTGGACACCCGATGCTTCACCGCATCCGACCGGCCAATACTCCGCCCTTTTCGGTATTCATGCTGCCCGCACGCACCATCCGTACCATGCAGCAGCCCTTGTCCCGCCACGCGCTCGCGCCTGGCCCTCTGCGATTGCAGTTAAAATTGGGACAATTCGCCAAATTTCTACATGACCTTCGAACCGTTTTTTTTCCTCTGGTCGCTGCATGAAGCGGTCCGTTCGCCAGCATGCCCCCGCCGATGAAGCGCGCCAACCCGCCCAATTTCGACAACGACGCTTTTCGCCGCGCGCTCAGCCAGTTTGCGACGGGCGTCACCGTCATTACGACACGCGCGCCGTCGGGCGCGTTGATCGGGATCACGGCCAGTTCGTTCAATTCCGTCTCGCTCGCGCCGCCGCTCGTGCTGTGGAGTCTCGCGACACGCTCGGCCTCCATGCCCGTGTTCCGCTCGAACAGTCATTATGTCGTCAATGTGCTGGCCGCGACGCAGCTCGATCTGTGCAAGCGCTTCGCCACCGTCAAGGGCGACCGCTTCGAAGGGGTATCGCATGCGGCGGGCGACACGGGCATGCCCGTGCTCGACGGTGCGCTCGCATGGTTCGAATGCCACAACCGCAGCCGCTATGACGAAGGCGACCACGTGATTTTTGTCGGCGAGGTGGAGCGCTGCGGCGTCCACGATCGGGCGGGGGAAATCGAGCCACTCGTCTTCCACAACGGCGATTTTCACGGCCTGAAACGGCTCGGCTGACACGCCGGCGCCGTTGCATGTGGCGAGAAAGGCGGGTTTTCCTCGCCCGCCCGGGCGGCGCTGGCTAGCCAGGCTGTTGCGCCTTCGAGCTCGTTACCAGCGCGACGGGCACGCCCGAGTCTTCCTTCAGCGTCTGCAGCACGATGTTCGAGCGGATGTCCAAAACGCCCGGCGCCTTGTACAGACGGCTGAGCACGAAATCCGAATAGTGCTTGAGATTGTGGGCGAGCACCCGCAGCAGATAATGCGTCTCGCCCGTCACGACGAACGCGCCGACCACTTCCGGCCAGTCACGCAGCGCGTCGGCGAAGCGCTCGTGCCAGTTTTCCTGGTCGTTGCGCATCGATACCTGCACGAACGCTTCCAGTTCAAACCCCAGCACTTCGCGGTTCAGGCACGCGCGATAACGCTCGATCACCCCCTGCTCTTCCAGCAGGCGCAAGCGCCGCAGACACGCGGACGGCGAAAGCGAGATGCGCTCCGCCAGATCCAGATTGCTGATTCGTCCTTCGTGCTGCAGCACCGTCAAGATACGGCAATCGGTGGCGTCCAGTGAGATCGCGTTCATTTTCGGTCTCCCTTTCCCGTTTGCCTCAAATTATGTTCCAAAGGGGGCGAAATAAACAGTTTTTTTAGCAAGCACATTTCGTCTGATGCCGCCTATCATCCAAAGAAGGTTGCAGAACAACGGCGCTAGCATGAGACGAGAGTAGGACGCTCAGGCATGCACTGTGGTCAATAGGAGACGCATGGACACGCTTTGGGACATCACGCCCGCCGTCGATACGGCGACGCCCGTCTGGCCGGGCGACACGCCCGTGGGCATCGAGCGCGTGTGGCGGATGGAGGCGGGCTCGCCCGTCAACGTCGCGCGGCTGACGATCTCGCCGCACACGGGCGCGCACACTGACGCGCCGCTGCACTACGACGCCGATGGCGCTGCGATCGGCGCGGTGCCGCTCGATGCGTATCTCGGCCGCTGCCGCGTGATCCACTGTATCGGCGCGGCGCCGCTGGTGAGTCCGGAGCATGTTGCCGCGTCGCTCGACGGCGTGCCGCCGCGCGTGCTGTTGCGCACCTACCGCGCAGCGCCCGTCGACAGATGGGACAGCGCTTTCTGCGCAGTCGCACCCGACACGATCGATCTGCTCGCCGCGCACGGCGTGAAGCTGATCGGCATCGATACGCCTTCGCTCGATCCGCAGGAATCGAAGACGATGGACGCCCATCAACGCATCCGCGCGCATCGCATGGCGATTCTCGAAGGCATTGTGCTCGATGCCGTCGCGCCTGGCGACTACGAGCTGATCGCGCTGCCGCTCAAGCTGACGACGCTCGACGCCAGCCCGGTGCGCGCCGTGCTGCGCGCGCTGCCTGAACCACGACATTCCGCTTGAACACACTCTTTCGACTGAACGAACATCATGAATCAACGTGAAGAAGCACTCGCGCTCGATGCAGCCGACCCGCTCGCGCCGTTGCGCGACCAGTTCGCGCTGGCGCCGAACGTCATCTATCTGGACGGCAATTCGCTCGGCGTGCCGCCAGCCGCGGCCGCGCAGCGCGCACAGACGGTGATCGGCGCCGAATGGGGCGAAGGACTGATCCGCAGCTGGAACACGGCCGGCTGGTTCTCGCTGCCGCGGCGTCTGGGCAGCAAGCTCGCGGCGCTGATCGGCGCGGCGCACAACGAGGTCGTGGTCACCGACACGATTTCGATCAACCTGTTCAAGGTGCTGTCGGCGGCGCTGCGCATGCAGGACAAGCGCGACCCGAAGCGCCGCGTGATCGTGTCGGAGCGCTCCAACTTTCCGACCGATCTGTACATCGCGCAAGGGCTGATCAAACAACTGGATCGCGGTTACGAGTTGCGGCTCGTCGACGATCCGTCCGAATTGCCCGCCGCGATCACCGACGACGTCGCCGTCGCGATGATCACGCATGTCAACTACCGCACCGGCTATATGCACGACATGGCCGCGCTGACGAAGCTGATCCACGACAAGGGCGCGCTCGCGCTGTGGGATCTCGCGCACTCGGCGGGCGCCGTGCCTGTCGATCTGAATGGCGTTGGCGCGGATTGCGCCGTCGGCTGCACCTACAAGTATCTGAACGGCGGTCCGGGTTCTCCGGCGTTCGCGTGGGTGCCGCATCGTCATCAGAGCGACTTCGAGCAGCCGTTGTCGGGCTGGTGGGGGCATCGCGCGCCGTTTGCGATGGACCCGACCTACGCCGCCGACGACGGCATCGGCCGCTTTTTGTGCGGCACGCAGCCGATGGTGTCGATGGCGCTCGTCGAATGCGGGCTCGACATTTTTCTGCAAACCGACATGCAGGCGATCCGCAAGAAGTCGCTTGCACTGACGGACCTTTTCATTGAACTGGTCGAAACGCGTTGCAAGGAATTTCCTCTCACGCTCGTGACGCCGCGCGCGCATGCGCAACGCGGCTCGCATGCGAGCTTCGAGCATCCGCATGGTTATGAAGTGATGCAGGCGCTGATTGCGCGCGGCGTGATCGGCGATTATCGCGAGCCGCATGTGTTGCGTTTCGGCTTTACGCCGCTGTACACGCGCTTTGTCGATGTATGGGATGCCGTCGAGCATCTGCGGCACGTGCTGGAACACGAGATCTGGCGTGCACCTGAATTTGCCGCACGCGGCGCCGTGACCTGAGGAGCGCGCGATGACCGACCACATGAAGATGACGGAAGACAAGCCCGTGCAAGGCTGCCCGTTCGGGCATGGTGGCACGCCGACGCCGCGCGAGACGCACGGTTCGCACATGGCCGTCGACGAGGGCGAAGGCTGGCACGACGCGCAGCTCGATTTCTCGAAGTCGATGAGCTATGGCGATTATTTGTCGCTCGGTTCGATTCTGCATGCGCAGCATCCGTTGTCGCCGGATCACAACGAGATGCTGTTCATCATTCAGCATCAGACGAGCGAGTTGTGGATGAAGCTTGCGCTGTATGAGTTGCGTGCGGCGCTTGCTTCAGTGCATCGAGACGAGTTGCCGCCGGCGTTCAAGATGCTGGCGCGTGTGTCGCGGATTCTTGAGCAGCTTGTGCAGGCGTGGAATGTGTTGTCGACGATGACGCCTTCGGAATATACGTCGATGCGGCCGTTTCTTGGCAGTTCATCGGGGTTTCAGTCTTATCAGTATCGTCAGCTGGAGTTCATGCTCGGGAATAAGAATGAGCAGATGCTCAAGCCTCATGCGCATCGTGCCGATGTGTTTGCCGAAGTGAAAGCGGCACTCGAGGCGCCTTCGTTCTATGACGAAGTGGTTCGTTTGCTGGCGCGGCGGGGGTTTGCCATTGATGCCTCACGGCTGGAGCGTGACTGGACGCTGCCTACTCAACACGATGCTTCGGTTGAAGCCGCCTGGCTTGAGGTTTATCGGAATCCTTCGCAGCATTGGGAACTGTATGAGATGGCTGAGGAACTCGTCGATCTCGAAGATGCCTTTCGGCAGTGGCGGTTTCGGCATGTGACTACTGTTGAGCGGATTATTGGGTTTAAGCAAGGCACTGGTGGGACCGCTGGGGCTCCGTATCTGCGGAAGATGCTTGATATTGTGTTGTTTCCTGAGCTTTGGCATGTGAGGACTTTGCTGTAGGTTTTTTTGTTTTTGTTTTTGTCTTTGTTTTTGTCTTTGTCTTGCGACGCCGGGTTTAGTTTTGCGCTGGCATCCGCGATTTGTTAGCGTGATTCACGCGTCGCCCCTGTGCGGGGCGGCACCTACTTTTCTTTGCCGCCGCAAAGAAAAGTAGGCAAAAGAAAGCGGCGGGCCTATCCGTCATTTTGTGGGCGAGGCATATCATGAGAGGTAAAAGTCATGGATATGCCAATGAAGAAGAAACGCACGGTGGCGTCTCAGGCAGCGGCCCGAGGGCCGCTGCCTGAACTGCCCAAAGCACTGCTGGACGAGCTGGTCAAGGGGCCGATGACGCCGACCGAGGTGCAGGATCTGATGCTGGCGTTTAACAAGGCGATTATCGAACGCGCGATGGGTGCGGAGATGAATCTGCATCTGGGGTATCCACCGGGCGAATCCAAACCCGCTGGCCAGGCCAACGAGCGCAACGGCGCCAGCCGCAAGACGGTCATCACCGATCGTGGCGTCGTCCGGGTCGAGTTGCCGCGCGACCGCGACGGCAGCTTCGAGCCGATCCTGATCCCCAAACACGAACGCCGCTTCACCGGCTTTGACGAGCGCATCATCGCGATGTACGCGCGTGGCATGAGCGTGCGCGAGATCCAGGCCTTTCTGGCCGAGAGCTACGGCACCGAGGTGTCGCCCGATTTCATCAGCTCGGTCACCGACGAGGTGATGGCCGAAACGCTGGCCTGGCAGAACCGTCCGCTCGAGACGATGTATCCGGTGGTCTTCTTCGACGCGTTGCGGGTCAAGATCCGCGATGACGGTGTGGTCAGCAACAAGGCGGTGTATCTGGCTCTGGGCATTCAGGCGGACGGCCAGCGCGATGTGCTGGGCCTGTGGATTGAGCAGACCGAGGGCGCGAAGTTCTGGCTCAAGGTGTTCAACGAACTCAAGACCCGCGGCTGCCAGGACATCCTGATTGCGGTCGTTGACGGCCTGAAGGGGCTGACCGACGCGATCGGCGCAGCTTACCCGAAGACGGCGGTGCAGACCTGCATCGTGCATCTGATCCGCAACAGCCTGGAATACGCTGGCTGGAAGGACCGCAAGGCTGTCGCCCAGGCGCTGCGTCCGATCTACGCAGCTGCCAGCGAAGAGGCAGCGAAGCAGGCTCTGCAGGCCTTTGCTGATGGGCCATGGGGCGCGAAATACCCGACTATCGTGCAGTCCTGGCAGCGCGCCTGGGAGCACGTCACGCCGTTCTTCGTGTTTCCACCCGAGATCCGGCGGGTCGTGTACACCACGAACGCCATTGAGAGTCTGAACATGCAGTTGCGCAAGATCATCAAGACCCGCGGTCACTTCCCCAATGACGAGGCTGCAATCAAGCTACTCTGGCTGGCATTGCGCAACGTCCTGGCCAAAAACGTGCGCTCAGCCTTCGACTGGAAGTCAGCCATGAACCAGTTTGCTATTCTGTTTGGCGATCGATTTACGCAGGCGCGCGGCTAACGATTCCTTTAACCGCCTCGCCCACAAAAATGCGGACAGGCTCAAAGCGGCTCACACCGCCAGCACTAATACTTGCCTGAGGGCCCCCAAAGGTTCTTACGCTTCACACGGCAACCACATGATCCACGTCCGTTGCTAACGCTCTGAATGAGCGCCTCACCCACTTCACGCACCTGCGTGTCAGCATGCCTCACCAGACAGTCCACGGCCGCCCAGGTGGCAAACTGTGTGTAGGCTTTCGCGCCATACACGCATCACTCCGGACTGGGTAGCACGATTGGTGTTTCTGGTAAGAGCGCTAACGTATGTGGTGCGACAACCTACACACAGTTTGCCACCTGGGCGGCGCATACCATTCGCCGCCGTTTGCCCGAGTACGGGTAATCGAAGCGGGTGAGGCGCTCATTCGAAGTGTTGGCAACGGGCACCAACCAGGGCCACTGGTGTGTGAAGTGTGGGGACGTTGGGGGCCCGTGGGCAAACGTCAAGAATTGGCGGTGTGAGCCGCTTTCTTTTGCCTACTTTTCTTTGCGGCGGCAAAGAAAAGTAGGTGCCGCCCCGCACAGGGGCGACGCTTGAAGCAAGCTAACAATTCGCGGATGCCAGCGAAAACATAAATCGGCGGATGCCAGCGCAAAGCGAAAAGCGCAAAACCCAAATCCCAGCGTCGCAGACAAAAACCAAACCCCAAAATTCACCTGGCGGTATAACCGCCATCAACCGGCAAAGCCACCCCACTAATCATAGAAGCCGCTTCGCTAAGCAAAAACAAAATCGGCCCAGCAACTTCCCGCGGTTCAGCGAACCGCTTAAGCGGAATAGCCTGGAGCGCGGGATCGCGCTTGGAAGGCTCGCTCCATGCCTTCACCGCCATCGGCGTCAAAGTGACCGTCGGATTAACGCTATTCACGCGAATCCCATACCCTCCAAGCTCGACACACAAAACCCGCGTAATCGCATCCATCGCAGCTTTAGAAGCGCAATAACTCAAATGATCCTCAAGCCCAACCAGCGCCGCCTGGCTAGAAACATTCACGATACTGCCCGCGCGCTTCGCATCGATCATCGCCCGCGCAACATGCCTCGAAACCAAAGCCGCGCCGCGAGCATTAACGTTCATCACCGAATCAAAACTGGCGCCCGTAGTATCAATAGCGCGTTCAAGCATCGCCGTGCCCGCACAATTCACCAGCCCATCGAACACATCGAGCGACGCAAGCGCCTCATCAATCGCAGCCTCATCTCCGACGTCGAGCACAAGAGGCTCGCACCCCGTCTCCTCCGCAAGACGAGCCAGCTCGCCAACGTTGCGCGCTGCCGCAACAACCTGCGCACCACTCGCGCACAACATCTCAACAGTCACGCGGCCAATGCCGCTCGATGCGCCCGTCACGAGTATCGAGCGCCCGGAAAAATCGAAGGTCGTCTTCATTTCGCTTGCAGCCGATGCATGACCGGCTTCAACGCCGGATACAGGTCCGTATAAATGCCAAAGCGCTCCGCGTACACCGCCTGCCGCGCAGGCTCCGGCTTCGCGCGCTCGATCAGCTTCACCCAGCCGCCGCGCGCCGTTTCCTGCGAAATCAGCTTCGTGCCGTACGCGGCAAGCAGCGCCGCGCCCATCGCCGCTTCCACGTCCTGCTCGATCGTGTAGACGGGAAAGCCCGTGATGTCCGCAATGATCGACATCCACAGGTCCGAATGCGCCGCGCCGCCGACGACGATCAGCTTGTCGTCGAGTGACTTCGCGCCCTTGCGCCCCGCGACGATGTTGTGCTGCAACGCGTACGCAACGCCTTCGAGCACCGCGCGATACAGATGCGCCCGCGTGTGATACAGGTTCAACCCGACAAACGCGCCGCTCGCCTTCGCGTCCCACACCGGACTGCGCTCGCCCATCAGATACGGCAGGAACATCACGCCATCCGAACCCGCCGGTAACTGCGCGGCGTCCTCCTCGAGCAGTTGATGCGCGTCGCCATTCGGCAAGGCTTTCGCCGCTTCGATTTCCGCATGGCAGAACTGCTCGCGATACCACGTCACCGACGCGCCCGCCGTGATCGCGCCGCCGAACACATAGATATCCTGCAAGCCGTTGAAGACGTGCGGCATGCTGATCAGGCCATGATGCGCGTCGACACTCTGGTTGATATAGCCCCAGCACATGCTCGTGCCGATCATCGCGACATGCTGGCCGGCGCGCGTCACGCCGGCCGCATACGTGGCCATCGCCGCATCGACGCCGCCCGCGACGATCGACGTGCCCGCTTCGAGTCCAAGCTGCTCCGTCCATTGCGACAGCAAACCGCCCACTACATCCGACGATTCCACCAGATGCTCCGGCATCATCGTCGCGGGAATGCCGAGCATGTCGAGCGCCTCGTCGGACCAGTCGCGCTTCGCGATGTCATACACGCCGCCGATGTTGCCCGCGGAACTGTGATCGACAGCGACTTCGCCCGTCAGCAGATGGATCACATAGGCATTCGGCGGCAGGAAGAAGCGCGTGTTCGCCCACACGTTCGGCTCGTTGTCGCGCAGCCACAGCATCTTCGTGTAGCCGTAGTAGCTGTCGACGCCATTGCCCGTGATCGCATACAGACGTTCGAGATCGACGTTCGCTCGCACCGCTTCGACCTGCGCCGTGGCGCGGCGGTCCATCCAGATCAGGCACGGATACAGCGGCTTCATGTCGCTATCGACGGGGATGCCCGAGCCGCCGTACAGACTGCTCACGCACACGGCCTTGATCGCGTTCGACGCGATGCCCGCCTCACCCGCCTTCGCCACGCAGCGTGCGATACATTCGACCACGGCTTTCATCCATACGGTAGGCCATTGCTCGGCCCACAAGGGTTTCGGTGTGTCCGGGTGATAGCCACTCGAATGCTGCGCGACGATTGCGCCGCTCTGGTCGACGAGCACGGCCTTCGTGCTCTGCGTGCCGATATCGACGCCGATGACGTAATTCATAGTGTCTCCGTGTGCGCGCCTCGAACGACGCGCACTGTTCATTTTTTCGGACTATCGGGCCGGCTTCATCAACACCTTGATCGAGTCGAGTGAATTCGCGACCCTGATCGCTTCGTCCCACTCTTCGAGCGAAAAGCCATGCGTGACGATGCCTTTCGATGTGACGAGCCCGCGCGCCAATAGATCGATAGCAATCGGGTAACAGTAAGGGCCCAGATGCGCGCCGCGCACGTCGAGTTCCTTGCGGTCGCCGATGATCGACCAGTCCATTGTAGTCTCCGCGCCGAACACGGAAAACTCGACAAAACGCCCGAGCTTGCGAATCAGGTCCATGCCCTGATTCACGCCCGCCGGCACGCCCGTCGTTTCGATGTAGACGTCGCAGCCGTAGTTGTCCGTCAGCGATTTGACGATGGCCAGCGCGTCGTCGTTCTTCGGATTGATCGTCACGTCCGCGCCGTATTCGCGCGCAAGCGCCAGCCGCTCGTCGACGAGATCGATCACGACCAGCTTCTTCGGCGTCTTCAGGTGCGCAACCTGCGTCATCATCAGACCCAGCGGCCCCGCGCCCGCGATGACGACCACATCGTCGAGTTGTATGTCGCCGCGATTGACGGTGTGAATCGCACACGCGAGCGGCTCGATGATCGCGGCATCTTCGAGCGAGATGCCATCGGGAATCTTGTGGACGATGGCCGTCGGCGGAATGCGCATGTATTCGGCCATGCCGCCGTCCGCGACTTCGCGCTGAAAGCCGAAGATGTTGTGCACTTCGCACATCCAGTACTGGCCGGATTTGCAATAGCGGCATTTTCCGCACGGCACGATCTGTTCCGCGATCACGCGGTCGCCTTTCTCCACGCCAAAATGTTCGGCCGCGCCTTCGCCGATTTCTTCGACGTAGCCGAAGAATTCATGACCCGGAATCACGGGCGCTTTCACCCACGGACTCGGGCCGCCCCAGAACATTTTCGCGCCGGAATGGCACTTGCAGTCGCTCGCGCAGATGCCGCACGCGGCGATACGGATCACGAGTTCATGTGCGCGCGCCAGCGGCTTTGTCACGCGTTCGACGCGATAGTCTTCCGGCGCGTGACACACGATCGCCGTCATGCTTTTGCTGTTGTCCTGAGTGGTCATTGCCTTGCCTTGCGATAAATGGAAACAGAGGAATAAGCGATTGATTTCACTTCTTGCGTTCGCGGCTGATGTAAATCGCGAGCAGGATGATTCCGCCCTTGATCACGTTCTGCACGTACGGATTCACGCCAACCATGTTGAGGCCGTTGTTCAGCACGCCGAGCAGCAGCGCACCGATCAGCGTGCCGATAATCGAGCCGCGTCCGCCCGAGATCGATGTGCCGCCCATCACCACGGCCGCAATCGCATCGAGTTCGAAGCCGACGCCCGCATTCGGCTGGCCGCTCATCAGGCGCGATGTGAGCACGACGGCTGCGAACGACGACGTCAAACCCGCCAACGTGTAGACAATCAGCTTGACCCGCGCGACGCGCACGCCGGACAGGCGCGTCGCCTGCTCGTTGCCGCCGATCGCGTACACATAGCGGCCAAACGGCATGCGTTCTAGCAACACCCATGCGATCGCGTAGATCACCAGCATGATCAGCACGGGCGCCTGAATGCCTAGCACCTTGCCGCTGCCGAAGAAGCCGACCCAGTCCGGCAGGCCGTCGATCGGATAACCGCCCGTGTAGATCAGCGCGAGGCCACGCGCGATACCCATCGTCGCCAGCGTCACGATGATGGGCGGCATGCCCGCGAACGCGACGAAAAACCCGTTCGCAAAGCCGAAACCGAGCCCCACCGCAATGCCGATCGCGATCGCCGCGACGCCGTTCAGGCCCGCCACCATCAGCCCCGCCGCGAGCGTGCCCGACAGCGCCATCACCGAGCCGACGGACAGGTCGATGCCGCCCGTCAGGATCACGGCCGTCATGCCGACGGCAATGATCGCGTTGATCGACACCTGGCGCAGCACGTTCTCGAGATTCGCCGCGGACAGAAAACTGTCGCTGGCGAACACCATCACGATGCACACGACAAGCAAGCCGATAAACGGATAGAACAAGGTTGAGCGTTTGATGCTCGCCCAGTTCAGGTGAAACGGCGCACCCGGCGTATCGGATGCGACTGTCGAGGTCTTCGGAGAAGTGTCAGGCGTGTTCATGCTGTGTTGCTCCACGAGTTGCAGCCGATGCACCAGCCGTTGCATAAGTCATCACGGCATTCGATTCGATCTGGTCGCCTTCGAGAATCGCTTCGATGCGCCCTTGCCGGAACACGGCGACGCGGTCGCACATGCCGACTATCTCCGGCAGTTCCGACGAAATCATGATGATCGAGTAGCCGCGCGCCGTGAGTTCGCGCATCAGCAGATAGATTTCCGCTTTCGCGCCGACGTCGATACCGCGCGTCGGCTCGTCGAAGATGAGGATGTTCGTGTGATGATTCAGCCAGCGCGCGATCACCACTTTCTGCTGATTGCCGCCCGACAGCGTCGCGACTTCGGTGTGCATCGTCGGCGCCTTCACGCCGACGCGCTTCATGATGTCGGCAGTAGCCTTCGCTTCGCTGCGGTGATCGATGAAGAAGCGGCCCGTGCGGTACTTGCCGAGGTTGTTGATCGAGATGTTCTGCCTGATCGAGAACGATGTGATCAGCCCCTCCGTCTTGCGGCTCTCGGGCAGAATGCCGATGCCCGACTTCAATGCATCGGCGGGATCGGACAGGTTCGCCGCCGCGCCGTTGATGCGGATGTCCTTCACATGCGCGGCATCCGCGCCGATCACCGCGAGCGCCGTCTCCGTGCGGCCCGAGCCGACCAGTCCCGCGAAGCCGAGAATCTCGCCTTCGCGTAACGTGAAGCGATTGATCGGCCCGTCCTTGTGCAACTGCAATGCGTTTACTTCGAGCACGGCTCTCGCATCGGCGGGCAATGCGGGCTTCGGCGGAAAGCTGTTTTCGATCTTGCGTCCGACCATCATCTCGACGAGCCGGCTCACGTCCGTCTTTGCGACATCTGTCATGCCGACATACTGGCCGTCGCGCAACACGGTGATGCGGTCGCACACTTCGAAAATCTCTTCGAGGTGATGCGAAATGAAAATCATCGCGACGCCTTGCTGCTTCAGATCGCGCATGATGGTGAACAGATGCTCGGCTTCGGCCGGGGTGAGCGTGGCCGTCGGCTCGTCGAGAATCAGGATGCGCGCATTCAGCGACAGGGCCTTGCCGATTTCGACGAACTGCTGCTGCGCGACCGACAGTTCGCGGATCGGCACGGACAGATCGATCGCGACGCCGAGCCGCGCGAAAATCTCCGCCGCCGCGCGCCGCATCTTCGCGCGATCGAGCATGCCGAACCGGGTGCGCAACTCGCGGCCGAGAAACATGTTCTCGACGGCATTCAGATACGGGATCAGGCTGAACTCCTGAAACACGATGCCGACGCCCGCCGCGACGGCATCGTGATAACTCGTGAAGTGCCGTTCCTGTCCGTCGATCACGATCGTGCCGTCGTCGGGTTGATAAATGCCGCTCAGAATTTTCATCAACGTCGACTTGCCTGCGCCGTTTTCGCCGAGCAACGCGTGAATCTCGCCGCGCGCAATGTCGAGATGAATGCCTTGCAGCGCCTTCACGCCCGGAAAGCTCTTCGTGATGTTGTCGAGTTTGAGAATCGTGTCCATCGCGTTTCCTCTGCGTTTCATGGGGTCATGCGGGACACGCCCGCTTTACCCCATGCGCAACACGTCGCTTACCAGCTGAAGCCCTTCGCGTTGTCCTTGTCGACGAGCTTCACGTCGACGGGAATCGTCTTCGGCACATTGGCGCCCCACTTCTTGGCGAGCGCCACGCCGATGGCGAGGCGAATCTGGTCGCGCGGAAATTGCGCGGACGTTTCGATGAACTTCGAATTCGGCTTCTGCAGCGCGGTGATCGCTTCCGGCGCGCCATCGACGCTGGTCAGCTTGATGTCCTTGCCCGACGATTCGATCGCGGACAACGCGCCCATCGATCCCCCGTCGTTCACGCTGAAGATGCCCTTCAGGTTCGGATGCGCCTGGATCATGTTCTCGGTGACGGACAGCGCCGTCGCGCGTTCCTGCTTGCCGTTCTGCGTATCGACGATCTTCACGTTCGGGAACTTCGCGAGCGCCGCCTTGCAGCCGCGCACGCGTTCGAGAATCGGCACGACGGGGATGCCGTCCAGAATCGCCACTTCGCCGCTGCCGCCAATGGCTTTCGCGAGGTATTCGCACGACATCTGGCCGGCGTCGAAATTCTTCGAGCCGACGAACGAATCGACAGGACCGTTCGCATTCGCATCGACGGCGACGACCACGGCGCCCGCCTTCTTCGCCGACGCCACGGCGGATTGAATGCCCGTCGAATCGGTCGGGTTCACCAGCAGAATGTCGATCTTCTTCTGCAGCATGTCTTCGACGTCGCTCACCTGCTTGCTCACGTCGTGATGCGCGTCGGTGACGACGACCGTCGCGCCGATTGATGCGGCCGCATCGTTCAACGCCTTCTGCATCGTCACGAAGTACGGGTTGTTCAGTTCCTGGAACGTCATGCCGATCTTCAACGGCGCGGCTTCGGCGGCGGGCGCCAGGAGCGGCGCGCCGAGCATCACGGCGGCGAAGGTCAGCGTGGCGTGCAGGCGCAGCGTGCGCGACTGAAGCGAAGTGTTGTGCGTCATGGCTTGTCTCCGTTTTTGAGGATGAGTGCGCCCCTCACGCGGGTTCAGTGCGTGATCGGACGATGAAGCGGTGAACTACAGAAACGCTAGAGAAAGTGCCCTAGGTCGTCGCGAGCGGCGAGCCATGAGGCGGATACGCCGCGGGCGCGGCGCGCGGCTGGCCGTGCGTATGACTGGGCGTCTGCGCGGCCGGCACGATCGAAGGCGCGTTGGCGATGCCCTTGCCGAGCGCCGCCGCTGCTTCCGAAGCGGCGCGGCTCGCGTCGTTCAGTTGCTGGAAGCGGCGGAACTTCGACGGGGCCATGCCTTTCGCGGTGAGAAACTGCCGGTTGAAGTTCGACAGATTATTGAAGCCGACCTTGTAGCAGATGTCGGTGACGCTCAACTCGTCGTCCATCAGCAACTGGCACGCGAGATTGATGCGCATGCGGTTCACGTATTGCACGAACGGCAGGCCCGTATGACGGCGGAAGTAGCGCGAGAACGCGCTCACGCTTTGCCCCGCGAGTTGCGCGAGATCGGATTCGCGTAACTCCGATGCGAGGTTCTTGCCGATATACGACAGCACGTGATTGATGCGCGTCGACGCGTAGCCGGTCGGATCGATCTGATAGGCAGGGCTCGCGAGCAGTTCGCGGTCGCTCGCGTTCAGCAGGATTTCCATCATCGACAGAAACAGCACGATGCGGCGCAGGCCGCGCGCGTCGAGCAGTTCCATGAAGAGCGGCTGGATCAGTGCGCTGGTCTGCGGGCCGAACGACACGCCGCGCCGCGAATCGGCGAGCAGCGCTTCGAGCGTGCGCCACTCGGGAAAGCTCTCCATGCAATGCGCGACGAAGTCCTGGCCGAACTGCACGACGAGATTGCGCTGCGCGATCGTCACGCCTTCGGGCACTTCGCTGACCCAGTTGTGCGGCAGGTTCGGCCCCATCAGCACGAGATTGCCCGGCGCGAAGCCGCCGATGTAATCGCCGACGAACATCTTGCCCGTCGTCGCGACGATCAGATGGATTTCGAATTCAGGGTGGAAATGCCAGCGCACCGTGCGGTACGGAAAGCCGTGATACCACGCTTTGAACGACTCGTCGCGGCGCACGCTGACCAGTTCGAGATCGGGTTGCACGTCGGTCTCCTGTAGCCGCGGCTCAGACGCAGGTTCGCGCATCGAGCGCGGGTTCCGCGCGGCGGCCATGCCAATCGGCATGTCGATGCGCGTGCAACCAGGTAACCGCAGTGACGATGTCCTTCATCTGCCTTCCTCCTGTGTCTGCGCCCAGCAGCGCGAACTCAAGGCTCGCGGCGTGAACGTGTTTTGTTGCTCTTGTTGTGTGTACCGAAAGTTAGACCCATGACGCAACGGCGGCCACTAGAAATGAGACCGCCGACCGATACTTTTTTGCATTCGGGTTAGTCCTGGCCTCTGCGCTGTCAAATTTGATGCAACGCAACAGCCATGCGATTGCTTGCGGGGCCGCATTCCGCGCCTGTCGCGTGCGCTGGAGAAGCCCGTCCCACCGCGCTGCGCCACGAAAAGCGGCGCGCAGTGCCTTGACTTTCAATCGGCCGAATACGATCATTAGTTCAAATGCGGAGCAAATGCTCTCATATTCTTCCGACATCGGCTCACAACGCCGGGACACCTTCTAGACTTATCTCAAGGAACGCACGCGAAAGACCGTGCGCATTTAGGAGACACATATGAACAGCGGCCAAGGCAGCGGCGCAAGCAAGCAGGTGATCCTGCATATCGGCGCGGGCTCGTTTCATCGCGCGCATCAGGCCTGGTATCTGCACCGGCTCAACGAAACGCGCAAGCCCGGCGATCCGCACTGGTCGCTGACCGTCGGCAATATTCGCAGCGACATGAACGCCGTCGCCGAAGCGCTCGCCGCGCAGAACGGCGTCTACACACTGGAAACCGTTACGCCGCAAGGCAAGCGCGCGTACGAGACAATCCGCTCGATCGAACGTGTGGTGCCGTGGTCGCAGAATCTCGATGCGCTCGTCGAAGCAGGCGCCGACCCCACGTGCAAGATCGTCGCGTTCACCGTCACGGAAGGCGGTTATTACCTCGACGAGCACGACAAGCTCGACACGGCCAACCCCGACCTCGCCGCCGACCTGAACGGTGCGCGCACCACCATCTACGGCGCGCTCGCCGCGATTCTCGAAGCGCGCATGCAGCGCAATGCGGGCGCCGTCACGCTGCAGACCTGCGACAACCTGCGCAGCAACGGCGACCGCTTTCGCGCGGGCATGACGCAGTTCCTCGAGCGGCGCGGCGCGGGCGAATTGCGCAAATGGTTCGATGCGAACACCGCGTGCCCGAATTCGATGGTCGATCGCATCACGCCGCGTCCCACGCCCGACGTGCGCGAGCGCGTGAAAGCAGCCACCGGCTTCGACGACGCTTGCCCGGTAATGGGCGAATCGTTCATCCAGTGGGTGATCGAGGATCACTTCATCGCTGGAAGGCCGGCGTGGGAGCAGGTCGGCGCCGAGCTGGTCGAATCGGTATTGCCGTACGAGGAAGCGAAAATCCGCATCCTCAATGCGACGCATAGCTGTATCGCGTGGGCGGGCACGCTCGTCGGTCTTTCGTATATTCACGAAGGCACGCTCGACGCCGAGATCCGCCAGTTCGCGCACGACTATGTGACGCAGGACGTGATTCCATGTCTCACGCCGAGTCCGCTCGATCTCGCGAAGTATCGCGACGTCGTGCTCGAACGCTTCGGCAATCCGTATATCCAGGACACGAATCAGCGCGTCGCCGCCGATGGCTTCTCGAAGATTCCAGGCTTCATTGCGCCGACGCTGTCCGAGTGCTTCGAGCGCCACGTCGAGCCGAACGCGACGGCCATGCTGCCGGCGCTGTTTTTCCGCTTTCTCGACAGGTGGCAGCAAGGCAAGCTGCCGTACACGTATCAGGATGGCGTGATGGACGAAGGCGTCGCGCGCGGTTTCTTCAGCGCCGCCGATCCCGTGCAGGCGTTCTGTGCGGACAGGCTGCTGTGGGGCAGCATGGCGGGCACGGCGTCGCTCGAAAAAGTGGTGCGTTCGGCCGTCGGCCGCGTCGATGCGTGGCTCGCAAAGCGCAACGGCTAGGCGCATTCATCCCGGCTCGTTCTGCACATGACAACCCGGCCGCGCATGGCAACACACCACGCGCGGCCGATCCCATTGAGCGCCGTATCCGATGGCTGCGATACATGCGATGCGTCAGGTCTTTTGCGCATGGCATCGCACGCGGCATGCGGCTAAAGTAGCGCATCTCCTACCGACGAAGGTTTCGCGCCCATGTATCTCGGCATCGACCTCGGCACGTCCGAAGTAAAAGTTCTGCTGCTCGCGTCCGACGGACGCGTGGTCGGCACGGCGGGTTCTCCGTTCACCGTTTCGCGTCCGCATCAGCGCTGGTCGGAGCAGAATCCGTCCGACTGGTGGCAAGGCACGCGCGCCGCGCTCTTCGCGCTGCGCGACCGCTACCCGGAGCAGTTCGCGCAGATTCGCGGCATCGGGCTGTCGGGACAGATGCACGGTGCCGTGCTGCTCGACAATGAAGACCGCGTGCTGCGTCCCGCGATCCTCTGGAACGACATGCGCGCCGTCGAGGAATGCGATGAGTTGCTCCGGCGCGCGCCGGATCTGCATCGGATCGCCGGCAATCTGGCGATGCCCGGCTTCACCGCGCCGAAGCTGCTGTGGGTGGCGCGCCACGAGCCGGAGATCTTCCGGCAGACCGCCTGCGTGTTGCTGCCGAAAGATTATTTGCGTCTGCAACTGACGGGCGACAAGGTCTCCGATCCGTCCGACGCCGCCGGCACGCTCTGGCTCGACGTCGCGCAGCGCGACTGGTCCGATACGCTGCTCGCCGCCTGCGACCTGAACCGCTCGCACATGCCGCGTCTGGCGGAAGGCAGCGCGCCGTCGGGCATGCTGCGCCCGGAACTCGCGCGCGAGCTCGGCTTGCGCGAACCCGTCGTGGTCGCGGCGGGCGGCGGCGACAATGCGACGAGCGCAATCGGCATCGGCGCGACGCAACCGGGCGACGGCTTCGTGTCGCTCGGCACGTCGGGCGTGCTGTGCGTGATCGGCAACAGCTTCCGCCCGAACCCCGAATCGGCTGTGCATGCGTTCTGTCATGCGATCCCCGACCGCTGGCATCAGATGAGCGTGGTGCTGTCGGCGGCGAGCTGCCTGCGCTGGGTCTGCAAGCTCACCTCCACCGACGAGCCGACGCTGCTCGCCGAAGTCGAAAAGCTGCCCGACGACGCGCTCGCGACTGCGCCGTTGTTCCTGCCGTATCTGTCGGGCGAACGCACGCCGCACAACGATCCATATTCGCAAGGCGTGTTCTTCGGCATGACCCACGCGACCGACCGCGCCCTGCTCGGCTATGCCGTGCTCGAAGGCGTGACGCTCGCGCTGACGGACGGCCTCGACGCGCTGCGCGCGGCGGGCACCGAAGTGAACGCGCTGTCGCTGCTGGGAGGCGGCGCGCGCAGCAACTACTGGGCGCAACTGCTCGCCGATTCGCTCAACACCACCACGCGCAAGCACGGCGGCGGCGAAACGGGCGCCGCGCTCGGGGCGGCGCGTCTGGGCTGGCTCGCGGCGGGCGGCGATCCGGCGAAGGTGCTGACCAAGCCGCCCGTCGAAATCGAATTCACGCCGGACGCGCGGCGCCATGCGATGCTGCGCGAGCGGCTCGCGGGTTATCGCGCGCTGTACCGGCATGTGAAGCCGCTGTTCGTGCCCGCGCCCGAAGCGGACGGGGCTTGAACGCATGAACCACCCGTGAAGACTGCGATGAATGTCCTCGGCATGCAGCGCACCAGATCGCCCGATACGGGCTTCCTGGTGACACATCGACGTCGTACGCACTAGCGCCATTCAGACCGACAACATCGTGCCCAAGTCCACTGAAAAGCTCGATCTCGCAACGCGCGCCGCCTGGCTCTACTACGTGGCCGGCAATACGCAGAACGAGATCGCCGAAAAACTGCAGGTGTCGCGGCCCGTCGCGCAACGGCTCGTCGCGTTCGCCGTCGAGAAGAACCTGATTCGCGTGCGCGTCGATCATCGGCTGGCGGACTGTCTGTCGCTCGCCGATCAGCTATCGAAGCGCTATGGCCTGTCGATGTGCGAGGTCGTTCCCGTCGACAATGACAAGCCCGAAGAAATCGACCGCAAGCTCGCCGTCGCGGGCGCGCAGGTGATGGAACGCTACCTCGGCGAAGAAAAGCCGATGGTCGTCGCTGTGAGCAGCGGCCGTACGCTGAAGGCCGTCGTCGATCAGGTCGGGCAGCTGGAGCGGCCCCAGCACCGGCTGGTGTCGATGGTCGGCGCGATTGCGCAGGACGGCTCGTCGAACCGCTACGACGTCGCGCTGCATATCTCCGAGAAGACGGGCGGCAAGCACTTTCTGCTGCCTGCGCCGTTGATCGCGGACAGCGAAGCGGAACGCGCGCAATGGTGCAATCACCGTCTGTACCGGATCGTCGAATCGCTGTCGGGCGACGCGGATGTCGCGTTCGTCGGGATCGGCAATATCGGGCTGCGTTGCCCGCTGCATGAAGACGGCTTCATCACGTCGGATGAAGTGGAAGAACTGGTGTCGCTCGGCGCGGTGGCCGAACTGCTCGGACTGCCTATCGATGCGAACGGCGCGCGCGTCGAGTCGCCGACCGGGCGCCGCGTGACGAGCCTGCGGCTCGATTCGCCGCCGAAGCGTCCCGTGATCGGCTTCGCCGGAGGCGAACGCAAGCGCAATGCGGTGATTGCCGCGTTGAAGGGCGGCTGGCTGTCGGGGCTCGTGACCGACGAGTTGTGCGCGCGGGCCGCGCTGAATCACGGCGCAGGTTAGCCGCGCGCCCGCGCGCGGTTCGCTTGCGCTAGAGCGCTTCGAGCGCGCTGCGCAGCGCTTCGACGACGGGCGACCAGTCGCCTAAAACCTGTTGCCGAAAAAGCCGCGCGGTCGGATACCACGGGTTCGTCTCGCCCGATATCATCCAGCGCCAGTCTGCCTGCTGCGGCAGCATCACCCAGACCGGCTTGCCGAGCGCGCCGGCCAGATGCGCGACGGATGTATCGACGGTGATGACGAGATCCAGTGACTGGATCACGGCTGCCGTCGTGTAAAAGCTGTCGAGCGACTGGCCAAGCGCGCAGATCGGCCAGCGCTGCGCAACGCCATCGAGTTGCGTCTCCGGCGCGCCCTTCTGCAACGCGAACCATGCCAGGCCGCCGACCGACGCAAGCGGTTCGAGCGCCGCGAGCCGCGCCGAACGGTAGACATCGAGGTAATGATCCGGATTGCCCGCCCACACCAGGCCGATTTTCTTGCGCGACCCCGCGGCCTGTTCGAGCCGCGCGCGCCATGCGGCGACCTGCGTGTCATCGACGGACAGGTACGGCGCCGCGCCCGGAATCGCGTCGTCGTTCAGCCATGCGGGCACGCTCATCATCGGGCAGTAGTAGTCGTAGACGGCACCTCGGGGCAACGCCGTCAACACATCGTTCACACCGCGCACGCGGGCAAAGAGCGGCGCCAGTTCCACACTGGTCCACACATCGACGGTTGCGCCCATGTCGTGCAGCACGCTCGCATAACGAATGAACTGCAACTGGTCGCCCGCACCCTGTTCGCGCACTAGCAGAAAGCGCTTGCCTTCGACGGTCTCGCCCCGCCATTCGGGCATCTCGCACTTCGGGTAATCGCGCAGCCCGCTCGGCGTCGTCTTGCGATACTCGTAATACGCCCAGCCCTTGCGGAAATTTCCGCGCCGCAGCTCCGACATGCCTAGCAACTTGTGAGCATTCGAGAGATCCGGCGTGAGTTCGATGGCACGCCGTAAGTGATGATCCGCTTCGTCGTAACGCGACATGCAGGTCAGCGTGAACGCGACGTTGTTGTGCAGCGTCGGCGAATCGGGCATGACTTCCAGCGCGCGATAGTATCGGGCGAGCGCATCGTCGAACTTCAACTGGCCATCCGTTGCAAACGCGATCCCGAACAGCGCGTGCGGATTTTCCGGTTCCTTCTGCAAGGCGCGTTCGAAGCATGCTTCGGCTTGCGCATGGCGGCGCACGGCGTTCAGCGTCAAGCCGAGACCCAGCAGCACGCGCAGATCATCGGGAGCGTAACGTGCGGCGGATTCGTAGGCGGCCACGGCTTCATGTGGACGGGAAAGAACTTCGAGCACATCCGCGCTGCCGAGCAGCGCGTCCAACAGGTCGTGTTCGATGGCAAGCGCGCGCTGGAAGTGGCTCAGCGCTTCTTCAGGCCTGGACAGGCGCCGCAGCGCCTTGCCCAGGTTGCAGTGCGCGAGCGCATCTTGCGGCGCGCATTCCACGGCTCTTCGAAAAAAACTAGCGGCGCCTTCGTTGTCGGCGCGCGAAAGCGCCGCGATTCCGCGATCGTTCAGACAGTCCGCGTCGTCAGGCCGAAGCGCCAGTGACGCATCGAAGCATGTGATTGCGCGTTCGATATCCGTGCGCTGCAAGTGCAGCACGCCGAGCATATAAAGCGTGTTTGCGTCGTCGGGCTGTGCGTCGACTAGCGCGCGATACGCCTGTTCAGCGCGATCGAGCTGGCCGGCGCGATGCAGCGCGAGCGCGTGATCGACAGCCGGTGTCGGGACGGCTTCTTGAGGTGTGGGAGCGGCAGCGTTGTGCATGGCGTCTTGAGTCGGCCGAACACGCGGAGTCTCGCGATCATGGTAGCAATCGCGCGGATGACATGTTCGGGGCAATGGACGGGAGAACCGACAGAACCCACCTGAAGAACCGCTCAGGTGCGCGCTGTCAGACGATGCACAATTTTGATATGAGATAGGCGGCAGAGATATCGGAGAAGTCCGAGTCTGCAAAAGGAAAGGCGCCGTTGCAAAGCTTGCAACGGCGCCCTGGTCGAGCGGCGGATCAGGCCGCGAGCACTTCGACGATCTTGCGATGGAACGCCTGTCCGTCGCTGTCGAACAAATGGCAGTGATCGGGCGTCGCGCCGACCCGGATCGTCCCGCCCTTCTCATGCCGCTCGAGCGGCGGAATACGCGCGATCAGGCCGTCCGGTGCAACGCTGCTTTCGGCGTACAGATACGCTGCATCGCCGAGCGATTCGATAGCCATCACGCTTGCCGATACGCCGTTGTCGGGCAGATCGAGATGCAGATGCTCGGGGCGAATGCCGACCGTCACCTTGTCGCCTTCTTTCGCGCGGCCCGGCTCGACCAGCACGAGCTGCGTCTCGCCCGTTTCGTACCTGACGAGCACGCCGCTCGCCGATATCGACTGCACGACGCCTTCGAGGAAATTCATCTTCGGCGATCCGATGAAGCCCGCCACGAACCGGTTTGCCGGCGCGTGATACAGCATGTTCGGGCTGCCGACCTGCTCCAGATTCCCCGCCGACAACACGACGATCTTGTCGGCGAGCGTCATCGCTTCGACCTGATCGTGCGTGACGTAGATCATCGTGGTCTTCAGCTCGTCGTGCAGGCGCGCGAATTCGAGGCGCATCTTCACGCGCAGCGCGGCGTCGAGGTTCGACAGCGGTTCGTCGAACAGAAACACCTTCGGCTTGCGCGTGATCGCGCGGCCGATCGCCACGCGCTGACGCTGACCGCCCGACAGCTGCTTCGGCTTGCGTTCGAGCAAGTGGTCGATATGCAGAATCTTCGCGGCGTTGCGCACGGCGGCGTCGATCTCCGGCTTCTTCGTGCCCGCGAGCTTCAGGCCGAACGCCATGTTGTCATACAGCGTCATGTGCGGATACAGCGCGTACGACTGGAACACCATCGCGATGCCGCGCTTGGCGGGCGGCACGTCGTTCATGCGTACACCGTCGATATTCAGGTCGCCGCCCGAAATGTCTTCGAGGCCGGCAATCATCCGCATCAGCGTGGACTTGCCGCAGCCGCTTGGGCCGACGAACACGACGAACTCGCCGTCCTGGATGTCGAGGTTGATGTTGCGCATTACCTCGTTGTCGTCGTAGGCCTTTCTGATGTTGCGCAGAGTTACGCTTGCCATGATGTGTCTCCGGATTTCCGTACTACGTTTAATCGTTTCGCCGATGCCGTCATGCCACCGTCACGCGCTGCAACCATCGCGCGGCCAGTTCCGGCAATTGCGTCATGCCGTCGAATACGTGTTGTGCGCCCACGCGGCGCAGCGCGCCGATCTGATCCTCGCTCGCATGACCGCCGCCGATGAATCCATACACCGTCATGCCCGCTGCCGTCGCCGCCGTCACGCCCGCCACGCTGTCCTCGATCACGAGGCACGCTTCCGGGTTCACGCCGAGCCCGCGAGCGGCGGCGAGATAGACGTCGGGCGCCGGCTTCGGATGCGCGACGGAATCCGCGCAGAACAGCCG